>NZ_LAZU01000010.1 GCF_000987955.1 Paenibacillus sp. DMB20 | reverse complement strand
GATTCCCTTGCCATCGCAAGATGGCTCAAATACTGCGATTTCATTCGTCATCTCCCATCCTCATGAGGTCCGCCACTGGTAATGGGGTTCAGGTTTCCAGTTTGATCAATTAGTGTTTCACAGCGCTTCCTCAGCTTCACAACCAACCATTGGGGTTTCAGGACACGCGGATAGCCCGGCGCCCCGCTCGCCGGGGCATGAAGTACGCGCACTACGCGCCCAAGGGTGCGCTGTGCATCGTGCAGGGGCGGACGGACGAAGCCGTGTCCGCCAAAATCCAGGCCGAGCTTGACGCCGCCGGAGCGCGCGGGGAGAAGACCGGCGTGCTGTCGTTCGACGAGCACATCGGCCGCTACCGCGCAGACGTCGCCGTCTCGCTCGGCAGCCTGGCCGCGCCGGAGGAAGCGGCCCGCCGTCTGTACGCCGGCCTGCGGCGGTTCGACGAGGAGGGCGCTACCTTTCTCCTGGCGGAATCGTGCCCGGAGAAAGGGCTTGGCGCCGCGGTGATGAACCGGCTTCTTAAGGCGGCCGGGCATCAGGTGATCGATGCCGACGGCAGCCCGATGTGATCTAAGCCGTCATGCCACGCGGCGCTAAGCCCGAGGAATGAATTATCCCTTGTCCGCATATGGTGTACAAGACCATAGGACTTGGGGGAAAACGCATGTTGGAAACGTCTCTCCAGTCAGGACAGCTTGCGACGATACTGATCATGGCCGTTGCGCTGGGCTTGGATGCCTTTTCTCTCGGCATCGGCGTCGGAATGAGGGGGATAAGGCTGCGGCATGTGCTGGGTATCAGCGTGATGATCGCTTTTTTTTCACATGCTGATGCCGATGTTTGGACTGGTTGCCGGCCGATATGTCGGCGCTCTGCTGGGACAAGTTACGGGACTGGCCGCAGGAGGTTTGCTCGTGCTGCTGGGCGGGCATATGATCTGGAACTCTTTCTTAAAGGAAGAAAGCCGACAGGTGAATCACGCTTCGCTGCTCGGAATGCTGTTGTTTTCGCTCAGCGTCAGTATCGACTCCTTCTCGGTAGGCGTTTCGCTCGGCATGTTCGTGAACGATGCGCTGCTCATTGTCTCGACCTTCGGTGCCGTCGGAGGGCTGATGTCCATCCTCGGGCTGATGCTCGGGCGGCAGGCCGGGAGCCGGCTTGGCGAATTTGGGGAAATGGCGGGCGGGATGATCCTGCTTGCATTTGGTTTGATGTTTATCTTCTGATACAATAACGGCAGTAAACCATACGAAATTCGGGAGGTGGGGACCGTGAAAAACATACTATTCGTCTGCACCGGCAACACCTGCCGCAGCCCGATGGCCGAAGGCATGCTCCGAAAGCTTGCCTCGGGGCGGGGGCTTCCGCTTGAAGTCCGTTCCGCAGGCGTCGCGGCCGTTGAAGGAATGCCCATTTCGCGCCATGCCGGAGCCGTGCTGCGCGATCAGCAAATCGGAGGCGATTTTTCCTCCAAGCCGCTGAGTCCGGAACTGGTGGAGTGGGCCGATTTGATTCTGACCCTGACGCAATCCCATAAACAATATGCCATCCGGCAGTTTCCCCATGCGGCGGAAAAGACCCATACGCTGAAAGAGTTTGCGGAGAACGACGAGCAGGTTCTTGAAGATATGCGGGAGTTGGACAGCTTGTATGTTTCGGTTGAACTGGCCCGTTCCCTCGGCAGCGAGGTGGATGCCAAAGACCGGGAGAGGCTGATCGAGCTTCGCCAGCGCATGCCGAGCTACGATATTTCGGACCCGTTCGGCGGATCGCTGGAAGATTACGAGGCGACGGCTGCGGAAATCCGCAATGCCCTGTTCCGTCTGTTGGACAAGCTCGAGAAGGAGCGCGAGCGGGAATAGGCGCTGAAGTCGGTATCCGATGTTCTCGCCGACTTCCGGCAAGCGCCTTTCAGAGAGCGCCATCGACGGTTAAGCCGCTCTTGTTTGAGTGCTGAAGGGCAAGTTCCGGGGCAATCCATAATCCCCCGCTTGCTTTTCGCAATGGTTTGATTTAAGATGAAGGGGAAAAACACGGATTCCGGTGTAACTGGCGACGAAGTGGATGAAACCACGATGGAGCACCGGGACATACGGCCGGTCGCCTGGGCAAAGAGCAATTGACGCACGATGACACGTGCGGTGACTGCTCTTTTTTTTCGTCTTTTGAGGGCAATATGAGTTATAATGAAACGAGTTGTTACGCACAAGACGAAAACAATCAAGGGGGTTTTTCATATGAAAATCGACACTCGGCGACGGATCATGCCGGCATTCGTTTGAAAGAGGAAATCAGCGGGGTTATCCAAAGTCTCGGTCATGAGGTCGAGGATCTGGGATGCGGATGTTCGGATTCCGTGGATTACCCGGACTACGCGCTTCCGGTATGCGAAAAGGTTGTATCGGGGGAAGCGGACCGCGGCATCTTGATTTGCGGTACCGGCATCGGCATGAGCATTGCGGCCAACAAAATACCCGGCATCCGCTGCGCGCTGACGCATGATGTGTTTTCGGCAAAAGCGACGCGGGAGCACAATGACAGCAATGTCCTAGCGCTTGGCGAACGGGTCGTGGGACCGGGGCTGGCGGCGGAAATCGTGACCGCCTGGCTGACGACCGAATTCAGCCGGGGCGAGCGTCATGTCGGACGCGTGAACAAGATCAAGGCCATCGAGGAACGTTATCTGAAAAGGTAAAACCGTGCAGAATAACGATTGTATACTGCAGGAATATTGGAGTTCAGAGAACATACCTAGGGAGGCTGCATCATGACGGATAACCCTGTGAATCATTCCTTGAAAGAACAAACGGCGGCCATCGTCCGGGAGCTGGCCGAGGCTGCCGGCCTTGGACCCGGCAAGGTGCTGGTCATCGGGACCAGTACGAGCGAAATCGCCGGCCGCCGGATCGGAACCGGCGGCGCACTGGAAACGGCGCAGCAGGTGCTGGCCGGCATAACGGAGGTACAGGCAGAGTACGGTTTTCATACCGCATTTCAATGCTGCGAGCATTTGAACCGTGCCCTCGTCGTGGAACGGGAGCTGCTGGAGCGTAACGGGCTGACTGAGGTCGCGGCGGTACCGGTTCCCCGTGCTGGAGGCTCCATGGCCGCGGCAGCTTACCGGAGCTTCCGGGAGCCGTGCCTTGCGGAGCAAATCTCCGCCCATGCGGGCATCGACATCGGCGAGACGCTGATCGGAATGCATCTGCGCCGTGTTGCGGTGCCGTTCCGCCCAAGCATCCGCCATATCGGGGAGGCCCGGGTGACGGCCGCCTTCACGCGGCCGAAGCTGATTGGGGGAGAACGCGCGGTCTACCGAGCGCAGCGGGAGGACGACTCCGTCCTGTGTGATTGAACTGATATTTGTGCTTGATGGTTTTCCACATAATACTATTGATTTAGGGAGGATACGAGGATGATGGAACATTTGCGTAAGAGTGATCCGGCAGTATTGGAAGCGATGGATTTGGAGTTGAAGCGCCAGCGCAGCAACATCGAGCTGATCGCTTCGGAGAATATCGTCAGCGAAGCGGTCATGGAAGCGATGGGTTCGGTGCTGACAAACAAATACGCGGAGGGCTATCCCGGCAAGCGTTACTACGGCGGCTGCGAGCGAGTGGATATCGTGGAGGATCTGGCGCGTGACCGGGCAAAGCAGTTGTTCGGCGCAGAGCATGCGAACGTGCAGCCTCACTCCGGGGCACAGGCGAACATGGCGGTTTATTTGGCCGCGCTTAAGCCTGGCGATACGGTGCTGGGCATGAATCTGGCGCACGGCGGCCACTTGACGCACGGAAGCCCGGTTAACGCTTCGGGTCTTCTGTACAACTTCGTTGCTTACGGCGTGCAGGAAGATACGTTCCTGATCGACTACAACGAAGTCCGCAAAGCGGCGTTCAAACATCGCCCTCGCATGATCGTTGCGGGCGCAAGCGCGTATCCGCGGACGATCGATTTTGAAGCGCTGGCTTCGATCGCCAATGATGTCGGTGCCCTGTTCATGGTGGACATGGCCCATATTGCGGGTCTCGTTGCGTCCGGGTTGCATCCGAACCCTGTTCCTCATGCTCATTTTGTTACGACAACGACCCACAAGACGCTTCGCGGACCCCGCGGCGGCATGATCCTGTGCAAACAGCCATGGGCAGCCGCGATTGACAAAGCGGTCTTCCCGGGCTCCCAAGGCGGCCCTCTCATGCACGTGATCGCTTCCAAAGCGGTGGCGCTGGGTGAAGCGCTCGATCCTTCCTTTAAAGAATACGCGCAAAAAGTGGTAAACAACGCAAAAGTACTGGCGGAAACGCTGGTTTCCGAAGGCTTGAACATCGTGTCCGGCGGAACCGACAACCATCTGATGCTCGTGGATACCCGCAACCTGGACATTACGGGCAAAGACGCCGAGAAGGTGCTGGATTCCATCGGCATTACCGTGAACAAAAATGCGATTCCTTTTGACCCGACCAGCCCGTTCGTAACGAGCGGCATCCGGATCGGTACCCCTGCGGTAACTTCCCGCGGCATGGACGAGGCGGCCATGACCAAGATCGGCCAAATCATCGCCATGACGCTCCGTCAGCCGAAGGATGAGGAGACGCTGGCGAAAGCGCAGCGCATGGTGGCGGAGCTGACCGAGCAATATCCGCTGTATCCTGAACTGAAATACTGATCGGTATTTTAAGAAGCCGTTCAAAAAAATTGTTGCCAATTGATCGTGAAGTCGATCAGGAACGGAACATCTGATTTTTCGACCAGCTGCTTTTGTTGACTCGAAATCTTTCTTACGGCCCCGTCTTCCCGGAAGGCGGGGCTTTTTGCATTCGGCAGCGTTCGGGATCAATTGTGACCAAAATGGAAATCCTGATCCGTAGACGGAACCGGTTAGGTCGAACCGCCGTACATAGTACGGAAGAAACATGATCGGTGCAGGTGTAAAATCACTTCGGGGAATGATATAATAGACAAGATTTATGGAGGCTTACTCAGTTTCCTGCCCATTTTGAAGAACATATCGTTAACCAACCGGAGGGACCTAACATGGGAAAATTGGTGATTTGTGATCACCCCTTGATTCAACACAAACTGACATTTATACGCGATATGCGGACCAACACCAAAGATTTTCGCGAGCTGGTCGACGAGGTGGCCACGCTCATGGCTTATGAAATAACCCGTAACATTCCGCTGGAATCGATATCGGTGCAGACCCCTGTGGCCGAGACGGAAGGCAAGGTCATTTCGGGCCGCATGCTCGGTCTGATTCCGATTTTGCGCGCGGGCCTCGGCATGCTTGACGGAGTCGTGAAGCTGCTTCCGGCCGCAAAGGTAGGGCATGTGGGCTTGTTCCGCGATCCTGAAACGCTGAAGCCGGTTGAGTATTATACCAAACTTCCTACCGACGTCACCGAACGGGAGTTGATCGTTATCGACCCGATGCTGGCAACGGGAGGTTCCGCCATTGCGGCCATCGACGTGCTGAAGAAACGGGGCTGCACCCAGATCAAAATGATGAACCTGGTGGCTGCGCCGGAAGGCGTGAAGGCGGTCCATGAGGCGCATCCGGACGTTGACATTTACGTGGCGGCCCTGGATCAAGGCTTGGACGACCACGGCTACATCGTACCGGGTCTCGGAGATGCTGGAGACCGTCTCTACGGCACGAAGTAGCAATTGAAATAGAGGAAACATAAAAAAAAGAAAGCTAGACAAGAGGGGGAAGCGAACATGTCTAAAGTGAAAGTGATGACCATATTCGGCGTGCGTCCGGAAGCGATCAAAATGGCGCCGCTCATTCTGGAATTGCAGCGGCACCCTGAGCAGATCGAGTCGGTGGTGTGCGTGACGGCTCAGCATCGCCAAATGCTCGACCAGGTGCTGGATGTGTTCAAGATTGTCCCTGACTATGATTTGGACGTCATGAAGGATCGTCAGACCCTTAATGAGATTACGATACGCGTCCTGGAAGGCTTGGAGCCGGTCCTGCGTGAAGCGAAGCCCGACATCGTGCTCGTCCACGGCGATACGCTGACTACCTTCCTGGCCAGCTATGCGGCGTTCCTGCAGCAAATCCAGGTGGGTCACGTGGAAGCAGGGCTTCGTACGTGGAACAAGCTCTCCCCTTATCCGGAGGAGATGAACCGGCAGCTTACCGGTGTGCTCGCGGACATTCATTTTGCGCCGACCGAATGGTCAGCCGGCAATCTTCGCAAGGAAAATAAGCCGGAGTCAACCATTTACGTCACAGGCAACACCGTTACGGATGTGTTTCAATATACGGTACAACCGGATTACACCCACCCCGTTCTGGATTGGGCCAAGGGCAAACGTCTCGTTCTGATGACGGCTCACCGCCGGGAATCCCAGGGAGAGCCCCACCGTAACATTTTCCGTGCGATCAAACGGATTGCCGACGAGTTCGAGGATATCGCCATCGTGTATCCCGTGCATCCAAGCCCTGCGGTAAAGGAGCCGGCACACGGGATTCTGGGCAATCATCCTCGGATCAAGTTGATCGACCCGCTGGATGTCGTGGATTTCCATAATATCTACGCCCACACCCACCTGATTGTCACGGATTCGGGCGGCATGCAGGAGGAAGCGCCGTCGTTCGGCGTGCCCGTTCTGGTGCTGCGCGATACGACGGAACGCCCCGAGGGAATCGATGCGGGTACGCTGGAGCTGGTGGGCACCCACGAAGCGGATGTTTATGCACGGACAAAAGCGTTGCTTACTGACAAGGAACTGTATGATTCGATGAGCAAGGCGGCGAATCCATACGGCGACGGTCATGCTTCCGAGCGTATTGTCAATGCGATTTTGCACCATTTCGGCAAGGTTGGTGAACGCCCTGAAGATTTTCACAGAATGTTCACAAAATCCTGAAAAAACCCATGATGGTGACAAACTTCACAGCATACAGTTGAACTGTACGGTTGACGCGGCATTTTGAGCGTTTTTTAAAGGCGTAAAACGCCTGTTTTTACAGGCAAAAACGCTAAAATCGATTCATTGACAAACTCTTGTAATATTCAGTAAAATGAGTTGGGATTAGAGGTTCATATGAAAAATCCGAAAAGTCAAGATAACCCTTGGTTGATTGCGCTTTATATTAGCGGAGCCGGTGGTTTGCTAGCCGCTTACATCCTGATCGGTTTTTTTTGTCGGGAGGTGGCTCAGCGGGCTCCTGGACGGGCCCAGATCCTGGCTTGCGATTGGAACCTTGATAGGGCTCTTTGTAGGGATTTTGAATATCGCTCTTCTCATTAAAAAAGTTTTTGGGGGCGCAACGTGAATGATCTGACATCCATTGTGAACGCTGTTACGAGAATTTGCTTTCTCTTATTGTCCGCATTGTTTCTGGGGTGGGCTTTTTATCCGGGTTATCGACCTGAGTTTCTTGGGCTGATCCTCGGCATGGCAGCGGGTTTGTTTAATGTACGCTTCCTTTCCCTGAAAGTGCGGCAGCTGGCACAATTGGCCGTTAGTCAAGAAAACAAACGGTACAGCTTCGGTTTTATCACCCGATTATGTACCGGATTCTTGATCGTAGTCATCGCAGCGAAGTTTGAGCAGGTATCTCTAGGTTCTACCATTGTCGGACTGTTCATTCCCCAATTGTTGACCATTCCTGTCAGCATTTTGTTCAGCTTGAGAAACAATCATTGATCAGCGCTAACTTGGAAAGGGGTGAAAACAAATTCATGCATGATTCACCGATTATCAATCTTGGCGGACTGAATATCGACTTGTCGGCTGTACTGATGCTTTTTGTCACCTGCCTTGTGGTGTTCGTACTGGCACGGCTGTCTGTCCGTAATCTGTCTGTCGAAAATCCTTCCAAACTGCAAAACTTCATGGAATGGGTAGTCGAATTTGTCCAAGGCATTGTGGCAAGCGCTATGGATCTGAAAAAAGGCAAGCAGTACATATCGCTGGGACTAACTTTGATTCTGTTCATTTTTGTAGCGAACCTTCTGGGCTTGCCGTTCTCGATCATCACCGACCTTCCGGAGAACTTCAAAGTATTCGGACAAACGATTCAAGCTACGGTTGGACTTGAGCATGGTCATTATGCCCACGTTCTTTGGTGGAAATCACCGACGGCCGACATCTCCGTTACGGCAGGTCTTGCCATCGTCGTGTTCATTCTGATGAACTATCTGGGTCTGAAGCTGAACCGCAAGCACTATCTGAAGCACTACATTGAGCCGTTTCCGATTTTCCTGCCGCTCAATATCATTGAGAACCTGGCGAAGCCATTGCACTCGCGATCCGGCTTTATGCCAATATCTTTGCCGGTGAGGTTCTGATTACGGTTATCCTGAAGACCGGTTTCTGGGGGATTCCGTTTATGGCTGCATGGCAGGGCTTCAGTATTTTCATTGGTGCGCTGCAGGCATTTATCTTTACCATCCTGACGATGGTGTACATCTCGCAAACAACGATTCACGAAGAGCATTAATTAACTCGGCCGAATGAACTGCGCGAGCGGTGAAGTTCGAAAGAGATATTATTTTATAAGCTTCACCAATCCAATGAACCAATTTTAAGGAGGATATTTAACAATGGAATTTTTGGCAGCAGCTATTGCAGTAGGTCTGGGCGCCCTTGGCGCAGGTTTGGGTAACGGTATGATCGTAAGCAGAACAGTTGAGTCCATCGCTCGTCAGCCGGAAGCACGCGGTCAATTGCAAACGACCATGTTTATCGGTGTCGGTATCGTCGAAGTTATTCCTTTGGCCGCTACCGTCATCGCATTCTTGATCATGTTTTCTTAATAACAATACAACGGTTTGGCGGGGAGGGCCGATGCCATCCGCGCCTTCGTTTTGTTAGGCACCGCACTTCGTGTTGATGGAAAGGAGTGACCTCAATCAATGAACATCCTATGGGAAAATATCGTTATTACCATTATTGCATTTGTTATTCTTTACATTCTGCTCCAAAAGTACGCTTTCGGAAAGCTGTTTGCGATCATGGAGCAGCGTCGTGAGCTCGTCAAGAGCCAGATGAACGAAGCCGCTCAGACCCGTCAGCAGGCAACCGCTTATGTGGAAGAGCAGAAGAAAGCTCTGGAGCAGGCGCGTCAGGATGCGCATGAAATTATCGAACGCTCCAGACAAACCAGTGGCAAGCAGGCTGAGCAAATCTTGGAGCAGGCTAAAGAAGAGGCGGTTCGCCTTAAAGCTGAAGCTGTTCGCGACATTGAGAACGAGAAGAACAAAGCTGTCGAAGAACTCCGCAGCGAGTTGGGCAGCGTTTCCGTGAAGATCGCATCCAAGCTGATCGAGCGGGAAGTGAAGAATGACAAAGCGCAGGAAGAACTGGTGGATCAATACCTTAAAGAGGTAGGAGGCAGACCATGAGCCAAGAAACGGTAGCAGCCAAGCGGTATGCGCGGGCGCTGTTCGAAGTGGCGGCTCAGCAGCAGAAGGGTCTGGAAGTGGAGCAGGAACTGAGAGCGGTCGTAGCCGCGATTGAAAGCGACTCCGATATTCAAAAGTTCATCTCCACGCCGAATGTTCCCCAATCCGTAAAGATGGAAGTGTTAAGCAAGGCGCTGAAAGGGAAAGTGTCAGAGCCTATATTGAATACGATTGAGCTGCTTCTTGAAAAAGGACGCACGGAACTGTTTGCCGAACTGCTGAACAGCTATGTGAAAATCCAAGGAGCAAGCCTGGGAATGGCGGATGCCACGGTATACTCCACGTATCCTCTCAGTGACGGGGAAAAGGAGCAGGTGGCTACGGAATTCGGGCAGCTCGCGCAGCAGAAGATCCGCGTGACGAATATTGTTGACGAGAGTTTGCTCGGAGGCCTGAAGGTTGTCATCGGCGACAAGCTGTATGACGGCAGCCTGGCCGGCAAGCTGGAGCGTCTTGAAAAGTCTTTTAACAGACGAGTTTAGAAGATAGGGGTGAAAACGTTGAGTATCAGACCTGAAGAAATCAGTACTTTAATCAAAAGTCAAATTGAAGAATATAAGTCCGATATCGCTGTCTCTGAAGTAGGTACGGTTATTCAAGTAAGTGACGGTATTGCTCGCGTATACGGCCTGGAGAATGCGATGTCCGGAGAGCTGCTGGAGTTCCAAAACGGCGTGTTCGGTTTGGCGCTCAACCTTGAGGAAAGCAACGTGGGTGTCGTTATCCTCGGTCCTTTCTCCGAAATCAAGGAAGGCGATCAGGTAAAACGTACGGGACGGATCATGGAGGTTCCTGTAGGGGAAGCGCTTCTTGGACGTGTCGTAAACCCTCTCGGTCAACCGCTTGACGGCAAAGGCCCGATTGCGGCCACGGCATTCCGCCCGGTTGAGAGCAACGCCCCGGGCGTTATCGACCGTAAGTCGGTTCATGAGCCGATGCAAACCGGGATCAAGGCGATCGATGCCATGGTTCCAATCGGCCGCGGACAGCGCGAGTTGATCATCGGCGACCGTCAGACGGGTAAAACATCCATCGCGATCGACACCATCCTGAACCAAAAGGGCAACGGCGTTAAATGTATTTACGTTGCGATTGGTCAAAAGCAATCCACCGTTGCGCAGGTCGTTGAAACGCTGCGCCGTCACGGTGCGCTGGAATATACGATTGTCGTTACGGCTTCGGCCTCCGAGCCTGCTCCGCTGCAGTACATCGCTCCTTATGCGGGCTGCGCGATGGGCGAATACTTTATGTACAAAGGCGAGCATGCCTTGATCATTTATGATGACTTGTCGAAGCAGGCGGCGGCTTACCGCGAATTGTCCTTGCTGCTTCGCCGTCCTCCGGGCCGGGAAGCTTATCCGGGTGACGTATTCTACTTGCACTCCCGTTTGCTGGAGCGCGCTGCGAAGCTTAGCGACGAGCTTGGCGGCGGTTCGTTAACCGCACTGCCGTTCATTGAAACGCAAGCTTCCGACGTTTCCGCATACATTCCTACCAACGTAATCTCGATTACGGACGGACAGATCTTCCTGGAATCCGATCTGTTCTATTCGGGTCAACGTCCGGCAATCAACGTGGGTATTTCCGTATCCCGCGTCGGCGGATCCGCGCAGATCAAAGCGATGAAAAAGGTTGCGGGCGGCATGAAACTCGACCTAGCCCAATACCGTGAACTTCAAGCATTCTCCCAGTTCGGTTCCGATCTGGATAAATCCACCTTGGCCCGGCTGAACCGCGGTTCCAAGCTGATGGAAATTCTGAAACAAGGCGTGAATCAGCCGCTGTCGGTTGAACAGCAGGTTGTCAGCCTCTATACCGCCGTTAAAGGTTACCTCGATGATATTGAGGTTGCCGACGTACGCCGTTTCGAGAAAGAATTCCTGGCCTTTGTTGAGAGCAACAAACCTGAAATTCTCCAGTCGATCCGCGATACGAAGGACCTGGTAGCGGACAACGAGAATACGCTGAAGAGTGCAATCGAGCAATTCAAAAAAGGCTTTGCAGCTTCGGTGTAAGCTCCTCGCCTGTGCAATAAGAGGGGAACCGGGGGCTATGACCGCCCGGTATCCTCTTTCAAAATATTAAGAATATAACGGTTGTTAGTACTTGGCTTATATTTCTCGCAGAAACTCCATCGTCTTTTGAGAAGACGATGGAATCGTTTCTACTGTCATATTAAGTCTATGCTTTCGAAGATAGCTTTGGCTTCGCCAAAGTTTAGTCTATGCTTTCGAAGTTAGCTTTGGCTTCGCCAAAGCATGGTTTACGCTTACGAAGTAACTTTGGCGAAGCCAAAGTTTTGAGGTGGTGAAAACATGGCAAGAGGATTACGTGACATCAAACGGCAGATCAAAAGTATCCAAAACACCAAGCAGATCACCAAAGCAATGGAGATGGTGGCCGCAGCGAAGCTGAGAAGAGCTCAGGAGAAGGCAACTTCCGCCCTGCCTTACTCGGATAAGCTGAAAGAAGTCGTAGGCAGCATCGCCGCAGGTACGAAAGGCATTAGCCATCCGATGCTGGAAAAGCGCGAGGTCAAAAAGACCGGTTATCTGGTCATTACCTCGGACCGCGGTCTTGCCGGCGCATCCAACTCCAATATATTGCGTAAAGTATCCGCTTTGCTTGCAGAACGTCATCAGTCGAAGGACGAGTACTCCCTCTTCGTGATCGGCCGCAAGGGCCGCGACTACTTCCGTCGCCGTGAACTTCCGGTTGTGGAGGAGCTGACGGAATTGTCCGACAGCCCTACCTACGGAGACATTAAGTCCATCGCAAACGCAGCGGTTACCCAATACGAACTGGGCGAAATCGATGAACTTTATATCTGCTATAACCGTTTCGTGAATGCCTTGACGCAGACGCCTGAAATCGACCAATTGCTTCCCATGGAGAATATTGGCGATGGAGCCAGCGTGTCGGGCTATGAATACGAGCCGTCGCCGGAGGCGGTTTTGGAAGCATTGCTGCCGAAATACGCGGAAACGCTCATTTTCAGCGCGATGTTAAACGCAAAGGCGAGCGAGCTGGGCGCTAAAATGACGGCAATGGGAGCGGCAACGAAAAACGCAAGCAAAATCATTTCCGAGCTGACGCTTACTTACAACCGTGCCCGCCAGGCTGCCATCACGCAGGAGATTTCCGAGATTGTGGCCGGCGCCGACGCTCAATAACCAGTTTATTTTTCAAGTATAAGAAAGCATGAATATCATTTATGCTTGGCTTGAATTCTCGCTGAAGCGCTTTTGTCCGTTATAAAGGGATGATCGTCGCTTCTACTTTAAATGAATAATGTTACGGATATGCGGTACGACGTGCCGTTTTACGATGATCGTTCGTCTTTGAAGGCGAGCGGGTAGGAGGGAAAACGAAAAGATGAACAAAGGACGCGTTGTCAGCATTACAGGCGCTGTAGTTGACATTGAATTCGAGCGCGGTCAGCTTCCCGAAATCTTTAATGCCATCAAAATTGAAGGCTCCGTGGAAGGCGGCCGTTCCATTGATCTGACTTTGGAAGTATCCAATCATTTGGGCGATAATCTGGTTCGTTGTATCGCGATGTCATCCACGGATGGTCTGGTTCGCGGTATAGAAGCGGTTGATCTGGGCTCCCCGATCACAGTTCCTGTCGGTTCCGCTACCCTGGGCCGTGTATTTAACGTACTGGGTGAGCCGATCGACAATGCAGGTGCGGTGGTTGCCGAGGTAAACAATCCGATTCACCGTGAAGCCCCGGCTTACGATGAACTCTCTACGCAGGCTGAAATGCTGGAAACGGGCATCAAGGTAATCGACCTGCTTGCTCCATACCAAAAAGGCGGTAAAATCGGTCTGTTCGGTGGTGCGGGTGTTGGTAAAACCGTTGCCATCCAGGAGCTTATCAACAACATTGCCCAGGAGCACGGCGGTATTTCCGTATTCGCCGGCGTCGGCGAGCGTACTCGCGAAGGTAATGACCTTTACCACGAAATGAGCGATTCCGGCGTTATCAGCAAAACCGCGATGGTATTCGGACAGATGAACGAGCCGCCGGGCGCGCGTTTGCGCGTTGCCTTGACCGGCTTGACCATGGCGGAATACTTCCGTGACCAGGAAGGCAAAGACGTTCTGCTCTTTATCGATAACATCTTCCGCTTTACCCAAGCGGGTTCCGAAGTATCCGCCCTCTTGGGCCGCATGCCTTCCGCGGTAGGTTACCAGCCTACGCTGGCCACCGAGATGGGACGTCTGCAAGAGCGGATCACTTCCACGAAAAAAGGTTCCGTAACTTCCATTCAGGCGATTTACGTACCGGCGGACGACTATACTGACCCGGCTCCGGCTACGACTTTTGCCCACTTGGACGCAACGACCAACCTCGAGCGTAAAATTTCGGAGATGGGTATCTACCCTGCGGTGGATCCGCTCGCATCGAGCTCCCGTATTCTGGCACCGGAAGTTGTGGGCGAAGAGCACTACAACGTGGCTCAAGGCGTTAAGCAGATCCTTGCCCGTTATAACGAACTTCAGGATATCATCGCTATCCTCGGCATGGATGAGCTCAGCGAAGAAGACAAAGCGATCGTTGCCCGTGCACGCCGCGTGCAGCGTTTCCTTTCCCAGCCGTTCCACGTTGCCGAGCAGTTTAACGGTATGCCGGGTAAATACGTGCCGGTAAAAGAAACCGTACGCAGCTTCAAAGAAATTTTGGAAGGCAAGCACGACAACCTTCCGGAAGCCGCTTTCCTGTTCGTCGGCACAATCGAAGATGCAGTGGAAAAAGCAAAAAACTATGTAAGCTGACGCTCCGTGATTGGCCGGCTGCCCATCCATGGATGGGCATGGTCTGCCGCACGAGTTTTCTGCGGAAAACGGTGAGGAGGGATGGAAGTGAGCACCTTTTTGTTAGAAATCGTAACACCGGACCGTCTGGTTTACTCGGAACAGGTTAACAGTCTTACGGTGCGCGGGATCGAAGGGGAACTGGGCATTTTGCCGGGTCATATCCCGTTCGTGACTCCACTTCAGGTGGCACCGGTTTACGTTAAGATCGGTAATGTACGCACCCCGTTTGCTGTACAGGGCGGTTTTGTGGAAGTCCGCAAGGAAAAGGTCGTCATTTTGGCGGAAAGTGCCGAGAAAGCGGAGGAAATCGATCTTGATCGTGCTGAAGCTGCTAAAGAACGTGCCGAAGCCCGTTTGAAGGCAAGCGGACGCCAGGATGAAGTTGACCACCGCCGCGCTGAATTGGCTCTCCAACGGGCCATGAACCGGATCAAAGTATCCAGCGGGAACTACAACAACAAGTAAAGCGATAAAAGCGGTCAAGCTGCTCGATGCAGCCGAGCCGCTTTTTTTGTGCGAAGGCTCCCATCTGTTCGAGGTCGGAGGGCATAAATCCGCTGTTGGACTTTAGATGGTATGCGACGGGGAGGCTGTCTCGGTTAGTATCCTTTAATATTGTTGGCCCTTACAGGCTGTTCAGTGTCCATTTCCAGGATTGCGTTTTATAGAGAAATAAATGTTGTGATGACCCGAAAGGCAGGGATTCTTTCTTCCTGATGAACTTCATTAAGGGGTATGCTTTCATGAAATCATGGCGTACCTTGATAATTCGGAAGCGTGAACGTTTATAGTGGTCATTTTTTTTATTAACAACCATTTATTGCTTCGAAAAGCGCCTGGATTCGGTAAATCATGGGCTATATTCACATTTTTCAAGCATTAATCTTCAAATCAGTTAATGAGTGTCGAAATTTCGATCAATTTTTTTTTATTTCCTCGGAAATGGCGAAATAAAGGACTGGATTCTTGCGCCGTTGACAAGTATTATAGAATGGTCGGTCCTTTTGAGGAATGATATATAGAACATGGAGGAGGGAGCATGAGCCAAGATATTTCGAACACTGTTACCGGTGCCGTGGGCGTCAGCGGTTTGTTATCGATTGTCGTATCCCTGGTATGTATTGCGCTGGCATGGTGGGCATTGCAAACATTGAAGCTGGATTTGGTTATCCGCAATCCCAAAAGCCCGCAAGGTAAGCTGCTTCATGTGCTGCTTGCCGTGGTGCTCGGACGTTTTGTAGCCGAATTCCTGATCGACTATATCATGTGGAGCCAAATGATCCGATATATGTTTTGAAAAAACTGTTTTATAACCTGTGTTTTAATTGTTGTTTGATTGGTTATATCTCTGTTAAGCTGCTGAGGCAAGATGTCGAATAAACGCATTTTATTATGTCAACACTGAGAAATAAGTATTTTGACCGGGCGAACCGAAGACTTCCGGGCATACCGTTCACCTGGTTGAATGATTTTTTCGTCGCTGCGAAAAATCTCTCGCGTGGTATCCTTAACAGAGCCTAACTGCTCCTGCAACCGGGTGTTTTTTCGCTGAATATAGGTATGAGGTCATTGCTTTGGTTGGAAATAGTCCTCTAAGCGCTTGTATCGCGAAAAACAACAATGGTAAGATGGAAGTTAGGGAATTAGAAAAGAGTCAACAAGATCTATTTATCTTAGGAATAATATGGACGCGGAGGGAAACCATGATGAGCAAATTTATCGTCCGCGGTGGCAAAAGACTGACCGGAAGTGTCAAAGTCAGCGGAGCAAAAAATTCAGTTCTTCCGATCATCGCTGCCTCTCTTTTAGGGGAAGAAGGAGAAAGTGTCATTATTGACGCGCCTCCTCTTGACGATGTAATCACGATCAGCAAAGTATTGGAGTCGCTTGGTGCAGGCGTTACATATCAAGACGAAGTCATTCGTGTTAATGCAAAGCACATAGCTACATGTGAAGCGCCTTATGAATGGGTGCGGAAGATGCGCGCTTCTTTTTTGGTCATGGGACCGCTGCTGGCTCGCTGCGGCAGAACCCGCATTTCGCTTCCGGGCGGATGCGCCATCGGTACGAGACCGATCGACCAGCATCTGAAAGGTTTTGAGGCGCTGGGAGCCGAAATCAGCCTGGGCCAGGGATACATTGAGGCGAAAAGCAACGGAAGACTGCGCGGCGCGAAAGTATATCTCGACGTGGCCAGCGTAGGCGCGACCGAAAATATTATGATGGCAGCCACGCTTGCGGAAGGTGTGACGCTGATCGAAAATGCGGCAAAAGAGCCGGAAATTGTCGATTTGGCGAATTACCTGAACGGCATGGGCGCCAAAATTCGCGGAGCAGGAACCGGCATCATTCGCATCGAAGGCGTCGAAAAACTGCACGGCGTGAAACATCATGTCATCCCGGACCGGATCGAAGCCGGAACCTTTATGGCTGCCGCCGCTATAACGGGTGGGAATGTGTACGTGGAAGGCGCGATCGCTGACCACCTGGGTCCTGTCATTTCCAAGATGGAAGAGATGGGCGTTACCGTTCAGCCTGACGAGAACGGGATACGCGTCATCGCGGATAAGCCGCTTAAAGCGGTTGACGTCAAAACACTGCCTTATCCCGGCTTCCCGACAGATATGCAGTCGCAAATGATGGCTCTTTTGCTGGTTTCCGAAGGTACCAGCGTAGTAACGGAAACCGTGTTTGAAAACCGGTTTATGCATGTTGATGAATTCCAGCTTATGAATGCAGAGATTAAAGTGGAAGGCCGTTCCGCCATCGTTACGGGTGGGGCCCAATTGACGGGGGCCAAGGTGTGCGCAACCGACCTTCGTGCCGGGGCCGCTCTTATTCTGGCAGGGCTAGTGGCCGAAGGGACAACCGAGGTCAGCGGCACACATCATATTGACCGCGGATATGTCCATCTGGCCGAGAAGCTCTCCGGTTTGGGCGCCGATATTTGGCGGGTCTCTACGGAAGAGAAGGATACCGAAAAAGTGTCCAAGGCCGCCCACGCCGAGGAAGGCAAGCTGTTCAAGGTTCAGCCCACTTGGGTGTAAAACCGGCAAGGTGTTTTAAGCTTTGACTTGTCTTACGATGCATTTTAAAAAATACAGCTTTGATATAACATGGATAAGAGCTCTGCCCATAAGGCAGGCTCTTTTTTTAAGATATAAGAAAGTATAAGCTTAGGAGGCGCGGCATCCTTATATCGCAAAGAAAAACTTCCACTATATGCGGTCTGTCTTCTGAGAAAGTACGTCGATAGACGTTTTTTGTTAAGATATAAGAAAGTATAAACTTCGGAGGCGCGGCTTCCTTATATCGCAAGAAAAACTTCCGCTAAATGCGGTCTGTCTTCTGAGAAAGTAGGTCGATAGACGTTTTTCTTATCAATAAAATCCTGTCCTTAATACTAGGGCAGGTTTTTTTCTGACGCCCTAAATCCAAAGAAGTCTATGTTAATGAAACGAGCCGGATCATTTAAAAGTTTCTTTCTTTCTCTCGTCTCTCAAAAAAGGTTCTATCAATTGATCTCTTCTCATAATTATAAGCAACTAGAACGCAATTCTTACAAAAAGAGACGATGAGAGAGCACAGGAGGGAGACCGTGTGAAAGATTCGAAAATTCGGATACAAATTCCGGTTACCCGGGATGATCGGCAAAAGAAAAACGGGCGAATCGCGGAACAGGGGGAGGCATCCCTGGCGGAAGGGACAAGCGCTAAGGTGCTGGAGTGGAATTTCCCGGCCGGGGACGTCAGGGATTCGAACAACCTGGCCCGTTCTTCCGGACCGAATGATGGATATATCACCGTGGAGAATCAGAGCCCGGATAAAGACCGGTTGGGAGATTCTCCATATACTGAAGATAAGAAATCGAAAGTTTCCAGCGGTTACGCAAAGAACGCGACGGTAACGGAGGAAGATTCATTCTTCCCACAGGATATTATGGAAGAAAACCGATGGGACGGGGAAAAGCGCGCTTCGCAGGCGCTCCCCGCGGATGCGCCGGTACCCGGCGGCGCATCGGCTCCGGGCCGCACGTTCCGTGCGCGGCCCGGTCGCTTCGGGCACCGCGGCTTCG
>NZ_LAZU01000046.1 GCF_000987955.1 Paenibacillus sp. DMB20 | reverse complement strand
GGCTGAAGTAGGTCCCAAGGGTTGGGCTGTTCGCCCATTAAAGCGGTACGCGAGCTGGGTTCAGAACGTCGTGAGACAGTTCGGTCCCTATCTGTCGTGGGCGTAGGAAATTTGAGAGGAGCTGTCCTTAGTACGAGAGGACCGGGATGGACGTACCGCTGGTGCACCAGTTGTTCCGCCAGGAGCACGGCTGGGTAGCTAAGTACGGAAGGGATAAGCGCTGAAAGCATCTAAGCGTGAAGCCCCCCTCAAGATGAGATTTCCCAATTCGTAAGACCCCTTGAAGACGACGAGGTAGATAGGTTGGAGGTGGAAGTGCAGCAATGCATGGAGCTGACCAATACTAATCGGTCGAGGGCTTATCCTAAACATAACGCAAAACGTTTCGTATCTAGTTTTCAAGGTTCAACCTTGAATCGTTTGGTGGCGATAGCGGAAGGGTTCCACGCGTACCCATCCCGAACACGACCGTTAAGCCTTCCAGCGCCGATGGTACTTGGACCGAAGGGTCCCGGGAGAGTAGGACGTCGCCAAGCGAACAACCTGAAAAACCGTGATTGAAAATTCAATCACGGTTTTTTTGTATGTTTTCATAACTTTTGAGGCAATCCTATCGAGGGTACTACGAATAGAAAAAAAATTAAAATAATAGGTATTCAAACAAAAATATTAGTACCAAGTACTAATACTTGGTGGTATAATAAACAAAAACAATGGAGGTGCGCAAGGTGACACAATCCAAATCAAGAATTACGGCGATCGGGACGTATGTCCCTGCTAAAATACTATCCAATGCTGATCTTGAAAAGCTTGTCGATACCAGCGATGAGTGGATCGTGCAGCGAACCGGCATGCGCGAACGGCGGATCGCGGAGCCCGATCAGTTTGTATCTGATCTGGCAGTAGAGGCCGTAAACGATATGGTTCGACGTTACGGAGTCGAAGTGAAGGATGCGGATATGATCCTGGTTGCGACAAGCACACCGGATTACTCATTTCCAAGCACCGCTTCGCGGGTACAAGCAAAACTAGGGATACAAAGCACCGGCGCATTGGATCTAAATGCGGCTTGCGCGGGATTCACCTATGCGCTTCAATTGGCAGATGGCCTGATCACAAGCGGCATATATCGTAAAGTGATCGTGGTCGGAGCCGAAACTCTATCCAAAATTACGGATTACACCGATCGGACGACTTGCGTCCTGTTTGGGGACGGGGCGGGAGCCGTTCTTGTGGAACGGGACGATGAAAGCCCGGCTTTTATCGCTTCTATTTCCGGAACCTTTGGCGAAGGAGGGATTCACTTGTACAAGACTGCCCTGTCAGAGCGAATGGATGGACAGGAACTGAAAAGCGGCTGTCTTGTTCAAAACGGACGCGAAATCTATAAATGGGCGGTACGAAACATTCCGGAAGGCATGCGGGTTTTATTGGAGAGAGGAAACATGTCTGCGGAAGAAGTGGATTGGTTCGTCCCCCACAGCGCAAATCTGCGCATGATCGAGGCGATTTGCGAACGGGGCCCGGTCCCGATGGATCGAACGTTAACCAGCGTGGAATACAGGGGCAATACTTCGGCCGCTTCGATTCCGCTGGCCCTGCAGTTGGCCGTTGACGAGGGTCGTCTCCATGCAGGCCATCATGTGCTGCTTTACGGCTTTGGCGGGGGGATGACCTATGCGGGATCACTGCTGCGTTGGACGATATAAAATAACCCTGAAATTCCATCCAAGGTTTTCGGTCTGGGCATTAAAAAAAGTAACCGGGCGAATGACCCTTGAGACATTGGCAATCCCAACGATCGCTTCTCCCGGCACGTGTTGCGATGCTGCATGCGGGGTAGACCCGACGTCATAAAAACATTCTTTGAAAATAGAATGAAGTCTAAATAAAGCAGCTTATCTCTCAATGAGGGAATGGGCTGCTTTTTAATTTTGATTAAATTTATAAAAGTAAGTAAATACTATATTGACAGTACGTTAGTTTAGTACTAAACTGATATCAAACGGAGAAGAGGTGAGGCTGTGGCAAAAGATGTGTTGAACGAAACAAACTCAAGGCAGGAAGAACGATTAGGTCTGTTGATATGGTTCCGCATATCTCGAATATTTAACCGCAGCATTCGCGAAGCGAACCAGCATTTAAAGCGATGGAATCTGTCGGCTGCCCAGTTCGACGTTCTTGCGCAAATCGGGTCCCGGCAGGGACTGACCCAACAGGAGCTTGCCGATAAACTGTTTGTCACAAAGGGTAACATTGCGCAGCTGCTGTCCAAAATGGAAGAGCAAGGGTGGATTCGCCGGGAACAAAGCTCCAAAAACAAGTGCCTTTTCTTAACCGAAACCGGTCAGCAGCTCCACGATAACGTGGTGCCGAAACAGGAATTCTTTCAGTCGTCCCAGTTCGACGGATTGGACGAAGATGAAAAGAGACAGCTGCTGCTCTTATTGAAGAAAATACAGAAAAACCGATAAAAACATTCTTAGGAGGTTATGACATGGAATTTAAAGGGATTCACCACGTATCCGCCCTTACAGCGGCGGCACCTGAAAATTTTGCGTTTTACACAAAAGTATTGGGCTTGCGCCTGATCAAAAAAAACCGTCAATCAGGATGATATCTCGGTGTATCACTTGTTTTACGGCGATGAGAGAGGCAACCCGGGAACGGAACTTACCTTTTTCGAGATTCCAATGGCGGGACAGAACCGGGACGGAAATAACAGCATTTCCGCCACTTCCCTGCGGGTGCCGAATGACCGTGCACTGGAATACTGGAAACAGCGCTTCGACGAATATAAAGTGGAACATGAAGAGATCCGTGAACGGGCCGGACGCCTGACGTTAGGGTTTCGGGATTTTGAGGGGCAGCGGCTGATTCTTGTATCGGACGAAGACAACCGGGGCGTACCTTCGGGCAATCCTTGGAAAAAGAGTCCGGTACCGGCAGAGTACGCCATTACGGGACTCGGACCGGTCCGGTTAACGGTACCGGATGCAGAGCCGACAAGCGTTGTCTTGACGGAACTTATGGGATTCCGCCGCAAAGGTCAATATCCGTCTGAGGTGGAAGGACAGCTGGACATTATCGTCTATGAAACGGGAGAGGGCGGAACCGGCGCCGAGGTTCACGTGGAGGAACGGAACGATCTCCCGCATGAACGCTTGGGACGCGGCGGCGTGCACCATGTGGCGTTCCGGGTGGAGGATGAGGAGGAGTTAAGAGCATGGATTAACCGGATTAATTCCGTGAAATTGCCCAACTCCGGTTTCGTTGACCGCTTTTACTTCAGATCCCTCTACTTCAGGGAACCAAACGGCATACTTTTCGAGCTTGCGACGGATGGCCCCGGATTTGCAACGGATGAACATTTGGATCATCTCGGAGAATCTCTTGCTCTTCCGCCGTTTCTCGAACCGAAGCGCGAGCAGATCGAAAGCATGCTGAAGCCGCTCGATACGATTCAATAACCGCATCAAAGAGAAAAGGCATCCCCAAGGTCGGTTGACCCCAAAGGATGCCTTTTTGGTGTAATGGAGAAGCAATCGCCGAAAAGGACCTCCGATCGATGATGACGATGTTGTCCGCACCGTGGTCGTGAAGGAGTCCGGGCCAAGCCTGTTGGCCCCTTTCGGTTAAACCTCATCACATCTCATGTACATCTCATTACATTAAGAGCGGCCTTTTCTCATCGAACCCATAATCAGGCTGACGATAAAGACCAACACTACGGCACCAATCAGGGCCGGAATGATGAAGAAGTCGCCAATTTCCGGACCCCATTCCCCAAGCAGCAGACCGCCGAGCCATGCGCCGACAAAACCGGCAATGATGTTACCGATAATTCCTCCCGGAATATCTCGTCCCATAATCAAGCCCGCGATCCAACCGATAATGCCGCCAACAATCAATGACCAAAGAAAACCCATGCTTATCACCTCATAAAATGATTTATTTGTTTGTGCTTTACTATTAACCAAAGAAGCGAGTTTTAAACAGAGGACGCTTTTTATGGCCTGTGTATAAATTTATCCAGCCCGTCGGAGAATACGTTTTAAAACAGGAGAACTGTGCGAAGAAAAGGATTACATTTCAATTCACGAAAATGACTTTCGTGTTATATATTAATACTGAAATTAATTTTCCGATGAAAAGAGGAGCACAATCATGAATAACTTCTTTGAGAAAGCACAACGATTTGGCAAATCGTTTATGCTTCCCATAGCGGTTCTTCCGGCTGCAGGACTTCTTCTCGGTATCGGCGGAGCGCTATCCAATCCGAACACGGTCCGCACGTACCCGTTTTTGGATGTGCCTTGGCTGCAAAATGTGTTTACTATCATGAGCAGCGCAGGCAGTATCGTATTCGCCAATCTGGCATTGTTGTTTGCCATCGGCGTGGCCGTCGGGTTGGCACGGTCGGATAAAGGAACGGCGGGCCTTTCTGCCGGGCTCTCGTATCTGGTCATGAATGCGACCATCAATGCCATGCTGGTCATTACGGGAAACCTCGCGGCAGACAATTTTGCATCCGTCGGCCAAGGCATGATCCTTGGCATACAGACGCTTGAAACCGGTGTATTCGGCGGCGTTATCATCGGTCTGGTTACGGCGATACTTCACAACAGGTATAATAAAATTCAACTGCCGCAGTTTTTGGGCTTTTTCGGAGGCTCGCGCTTTATTCCGATCGTAACTTCTTTTGCGGCCATTCTGGTCGGTGTCGCGATGTATTTCATCTGGCCTTTGATTCAATCGGTTATCTTCAAGGCCGGCGGGCTGGTTGAAGCCACGGGTTATGTAGGCACACTGTTTTACGGATTCATCCTTCGTTTGCTGGGGCCTTTGGGACTGCATCATATTTTCTACATGCCTTTCTGGACGACAGGGCTTGGCGGTTCCATGGAAGTAGGCGGACAACTGGTTGAAGGGACGCAAAAAATCTTCTTCGCCCAACTTGCGGACCCGACGACGCAGAAGTTTTTCATCGGGACTTCGCGTTTTTATGTCCGGCCGCTTTATCACCATGATGTTCGGTTTGCTGGGGGCCGCATTGGCGATTTACCACACGGCTAAACCGGAGAACAAAAAGAAAGTCTTCGGTCTGATGCTGTCCGCCGCGCTTACTTCGTTTTTGACGGGCATCACGGAGCCGTTGGAATTTTCGTTCCTGTTTATTGCGCCGTTCCTGTATGTGATCCACGCGATATTCGACGGCTTTGCCTTCATGCTGGCGCACATATTCGAAATTACCATCGGCCAGACCTTCTCCGGAGGACTGATAGACTTTATTCTCTTCGGCATACTCCAAGGCCAAGCCAAAACGAACTGGATGATGGTTCCGCTCATCGGTGCGGCATGGTTCTGCCTATACTACTTTACGTTCCGTTTCCTGATCGTTAAATTCGACTTGAAAACGCCGGGACGCGAGGTTGAAGCTGCGGCCGTAAGTGGAGAACGGGAAGGCGGGGCTTCCCCGGCCGAATCCGCGGGCGACGCCAGAGCGGCAGCCATTCTGCAGGGACTGGGCGGGCAGGAAAACATTAAAGATTTGGACTGCTGCGCGACGCGTCTTCGCGTATCCGTCTTTAAAGTGGACGGAGTCCAGGAGGAGAAGCTGAAGCAGACGGGAGCCAAAGCGGTCATCGTAAAAGGCAACGGGGTCCAGATCATTTACGGGCCGCAAGTCACGATTATCAAGAACGAAATCGAAGAATATATGGGAGAGTCATAAGATGAGCAATAGCAAATTGGATCAGCTCGGTTTTAAAAACAAATTGATCGTTTCGTGTCAAGCGCTTGATCATGAACCGCTGCACAGCTCTTTTATCATGGGAAGAATGGCTTTGGCAGCCTTTCAGGGCGGAGCAGCCGGGATTCGCGCCAATACGGCGGAGGATATCCGGGAGATCAAGACCCGGGTCAAGCTTCCGGTAATCGGCATCGTAAAAAGGGATTATCCGGACGCTGAGGTTTACATCACGCCCACAATGAAGGAAATCGACGAGCTTGCGGGTGAGAACGTGGAGATCATTGCGCTGGATGCGACGTTCGACCGGCGGCCGGGCGGGCTTACGCTGAAAGAGCTGGTGGAGCAAATCAAGGAAAAGTATCCCGACCAGCTGCTGATGGCCGACGTATCGACGGTGGAGGAGGCGGTGGCGGCGGATCAGTTGGGATTTGACCTTGTTTCATCGACACTGGTCGCTATACGCCGTCCAGCAAAGGGCAAAAGGTTTACGATAACGATTTTGAGATACTCAAAAATATCGTGAAATCGGTCAGCGCCCCCGTGATCGCGGAAGGAAATATCATGACGCCGGAGATGGCAAAGCGCTGCATTGAGGTCGGTGCATACAGCGTTGTTGTCGGGGGAGCCATTACCCGGCCGCAGCAAATTACCGAGAGATTCGTGAATCATATGAGTTCTTAAAATACAAACAAAGAAACGCTCCTTCGTATTGAAGGGGCGTTTTCTGGTTTTCAGCTTATTGAGGCATAGGGAATCCCGCTAGCAGCCATCATTCCGGAGATTTTTTGTTCGCCTTGTCGAATTTAGCGGTATCATATAAAGCATGAAGGGTGTTTTCCCGGTTCTTTTGCAGCTTGGGGTCGCCGAGAAGCAGCATGGAGATGACGTCCAGCACATATATGATCGCCAGCTGGCTGTTGATAAAGTGCTGGTCTCCCGTTCTGTACATGCTCGGGGTAAACAGCGAAATGTCGGAAATATCGGTGAGCGGCGTATGATTGTAGTTGGTAATGCTGACGGTCGTGGCCCCGTTTCGTTTCCCGACGTTCATCGCTTGAATGACTTCTTCCGTGCGGCCGGAGTTCGACAGGCCGATCACCAGATCATTCTCCTGCAGGAGGGAGGCGCTCATGATCATCATATGGGAATCGGTCATCGCGTCAATGGTGATATTCATGCGCATCAAACGGTATTTAAATTCCAGAGCCGATAAACCGGAACTCCCCAATCCGTATACTTGCACGCGCTTGGCCTTTTTGATCAGGTTAACGACGGTTTCGATGTTTTCCTGCTGAATCATGTCCGCGGTGGAGTTTACGATATCGTTGTACAAATTCCGTACTTTCGAAAAACAGTTATCTTCATCCACGGGTTTCTCGAACTCCCGGCTCAGCCTGATTTTGAAGTCGACAAAGCTTTCGCAATTGATTTTTCGGCAGAAGCGGGTGATCGTCGATGTTGAGGAATGGGTGTGCTCGGCAAGCTCCCGGATATTAATATTATGAATCGTGTTCTTGTATTGAACGATATAGTCCGCAATTTCCTTCTCTTTCTGGGAAAGGTTGCGGTACTGGAGCTGGAGCTCGTCCATGATGCTGGGCTGCATTGTTTCTTCACCTTCCAGGCAGCAAATTTGTTATATTTCAATTATAGCGTTTATTGCTGCGTAGGGAAAACGGCTCGGAAGCGAAGGCCTTTTTCGGCGATTTGATTTTCGCGAAGCCGATTATTTTGATTAAAATATAGAGGTATGACCAAAGGAGATGAGTAGAAATGACTGTACGCTGGACCGAGGAAATCATCATTCAATCGGACGATGTCGATTTTCGCTCCGAATGCAGGTGGTCCGCCATGCTGGGTTTCATGCAGAGAGCCGCGGACACGCATATCGAGAAGCTTGGCGTAAGCCGCGATCAAATGCTGGAACAGGGATTAGGCTGGATGCTGATCACCATGGACATGGAGATGGCAAACATCCCCCAATATGCGGATGAGATACATATATCGACCTGGAGCAGGGGGGCCAAGGGGGCGCTATGGAACCGAGACTACCGTTTTACGGACAGGACCGGCAAAGAGTTCGGCAGCGCACGCTCCGTATGGGCTTTGGTGGATATCCATAAACGCAGAATTTTAAGGCCCTCCGCTTTTCCTTATGAAGTGCCGGTACATATGGAATCGGCGGGGAGTCCGCCGGACAAGGCGATTATACCGGAAGGCACCGCGTTAAAGGAAACATACGCCCATACGGTCCGCTACAGCGGAATCGACAGCAACGGGCATTTGAACAATGCGCGTTACGCCGATCTTTGCTTCGATGTCCTGGAGGAAAACGAGCTGACCAAAGGGCGGGCTGCCGGCTTTAAGATTACGTATCATCGCGAGGCGAGAATGGGGGATGAGATCAGGCTCCGACGCTCATCCGGAGAGGGCGATACGGTATACGTACAGGGGGTCTCATCGGAAGGGACAAACTTTTTTTGAAGCGGCCGTCGTTATGACATCATAAAGAGGTTGAGCATGCGCTAGGAGCAAGGCTGCTTCTCGGAAGAGGGGAGACAGCCGGACGTTCTATGGAAGGAGTTCATGCATGTACAAAATCATGATCGTCGAGGATGACCCCAAGCTGGCAGGTCTGCTTGAATCGCATATCGTCAGGTATGGGAATGAGTGCGTAAAGGTTCAGGAGTTTGAGCACGTGCTCGATCGGTTCAAGGAAATACGGCCCCACGTCGTATTGTTGGATGTCAATCTTCCCAGCTTCGACGGCTATTACTGGTGCCGGCAGATCCGTTCCGTATCGACATGCCCGATTATTTTCATATCTGCCCGCAACGGTACGATGGATCAGTTAAGGGCGCTTGAAAACGGGGCGGACGACTATATAACGAAGCCGTTCCATTACGATATCGTCATTGCCAAAATCCACAGCCAGCTTCGGCGGGTGTACGGGGATTACGCTGCGGTATCCGGGGAACGGACCGTCGATAAAGAAGGGCTTGTCCTGTACCCCGAACGGATGGAGCTCCGATTGGAAGACAAAACCGCAACTTTAACGAAGAAGGAAACGATACTTCTGGAGACCCTCCTGAGCCGCTCCCCTCGCCTCGTCAGCAGGGAGACCATCCTGGAAAAACTGTGGGACGATAGCTTCGTGGACGACAATACGCTTAGCGTCAATATAACCCGCGTGCGAAAAAGGCTGGCGGAGCTCGGCATTGAGGATGCGCTCGAAACGGTGCGCGGCTCGGGTTACCGGTTGAACGCCGTCTGGAAGCAGCCGAAATGAAAAAGCTGTTTTGGCGCGAACATCTGCCGCTGATTGTTTTTTCCTCTATTCAACTGCTGGTCGTCCTGCTCGTATTCTGGTACGACGGCTATGATCATCCGGTGACGGCTGCCTATGCCGTGTTCCTGGGGCTTTCCATCCTGGGGGGATACCTGGCTTTCCGGTATTTCACCCACCGCGAGTTTTACGAAAGGTTGTCGCAGCCGATACGATCGCTGGAGGATTCGATCAGGCATAACGAATCAGCCCCGCTTCCATCGGCATTGAGCGAGCTGATGGAAGAGCAGTATCGCCAATACCGGAGCGTCATGCAGGAGTGGGAACGGCACCGGAAAGAGCATATGACCTTTATGAACCAATGGGTGCATCAAATGAAAACACCGCTGTCCGTCATAGAAATGATTACGCAGGAGGACGACAACGACGCCAACCGAAGCATTTCGGAGGAATCGGACCGGATCCGCCGGGGGCTCGAGATGGTTCTGTACATGTCCCGGCTCGACACCTTTGAGCAGGACTTCAACGTTGAGCCGGTAGAGCTGCATCAGGCTTCCGTGGACGCGATCCATGAGAACAAGCGCTATTTCATCCACAGCCGCGTTTATCCGGAGGTGCTGATCCAACCGGGCCTTACCGTTCAGAGCGATGCGAAATGGCTCCGATTCATTCTGCTTCAGCTGCTGTCCAACGCCATAAAGTATTCCGCCGGAAGCGGGAATAAGGTTACGGTAGAGGCGTTTAAGACCGAAGACGGGCGGAGGGTCATGCTGGAAGTGCGCGACAGGGGGATCGGCATTCCAAAATCGGATATGACGCGGGTGTTCGAGCCTTTCTATACCGGCGAAAACGGGAGAAAGCTGAAGGAGTCCACCGGAATGGGGCTTTATCTCGTCAGGGAGGCCGCCCGCAAGCTGAATCACGACATCGAACTGGAGTCCGAGCCCGGCAAGGGAACGATCGTCCGTTTGATTTTTTCGGTGTAGAGGCGATCATTGGCATACATGAGGAACCTTATCCCGCAGGAATGGAAGACTCTCCATCCGGCTTTGGGATAAGGTTTTTTTTCGCATTCATGTCTTTGAACGGGAGGCTTGGAAAACAGTTATGCTGAAACTTACATCGATGTAAGGTAGATGAAAGACAGATCGATAGGAGAAAAAGGGGGCATCCTCTACACTGATATTAGAGAAAGCCATGAAAGCGAGGTAAACGTGATGCAAGAAATTTTATCGGTGCGAAACCTGGGAAAGGTTTATAAAGCGGCCGTATCCCATGAAGCGCTGTCCAATATCAATCTCACGATCAACGAAGGGGAATTCGTCGGCATTATGGGCCCTTCGGGCAGCGGCAAAACAACCCTGCTCAACATGATCTCCACGATCGACCGTCCGACATCCGGAGAAATCCGGATCGGGGGAGAGGATCCGTTCCGCCTCTCGCATAATGACCTGGCCATGTTCCGGCGCCGTGAGCTCGGTTTTGTGTTTCAATCCTTTAACCTGCTGAATACTTTGACGGTCAAGGAGAATATCGTTCTTCCGCTGGCGCTCGACGGCGTAAAGCTGGAAGAAATGAACCGGCGCGTGGGGATTCTGGCCGAAAAGCTCGGCATTACGTCCATTTTGAACAAGAGAACGTACGAAATATCCGGAGGGCAGGCTCAGCGGACGGCGGTAGCCCGGGCGCTCATTCATGTGCCGAAGCTGGTATTGGCGGATGAACCGACAGGGAATCTCGATTCCAAATCGGCTCGGGACGTGATGGAGATGATGGACCGGCGGAATAAGGAGGACGGAGCGACGATGCTGCTCGTCACTCACGATCCGGTGGCGGCGAGCTATTGCAACCGCGTTATTTTCATCAAGGACGGACAGCTGTACAACGAAATTACTTTCGGCGACAACCGTGCTGCCTTCTACCAAAAAATTATCAACGTGCTGTCGCTGTTGGGAGGGACGGGTCATGAATTTTCGCCAGTTCGCCATTAACAACGTCCTTCGCAGCAAACGAACGTATATCGCGCATTTCCTGAGCAGTGCCTTCTCGGTCATGATTTTCTTTACTTACGCGCTGCTTGCGTTTCATCCCAATCTGGAGAACGGCATCGTATCGTCCAGCGGGACCATGAGCATGCTCGGAACGATGGGCATGACCGTATCCCAATATGTCGTATATGTATTTACGTTCTTCTTCCTGCTGTATTCGGTGGGGGCATTTATCAAAGTTCGCAAAAAGGAGTTCGGCATTCTGCTGATCCTGGGCATGTCCCGCAGCCAGCTGAACCGGATGCTGTTTATCGAGAATATTTTGATCGGCGCGGCTGCCATAATGTCGGGCATCGGCACGGGATTGCTGTTCTCGAAACTGATTCTGCTGATCAGCGCGAAGCTGCTAGCCGTGGAAAACGGCCTGCCCTTCTACTTTCCGTTGAAAGCTCTGGGCTTGACGGCTGGGGCCTATGCGGTGCTGTTCGTCCTGATTGCCCTGTTCTCTTCGATGATGCTTCGAAAGGGCACCCTGCTGGCGCTGGTCAAGGCGGAAGAAAGCCCCAAACCGCAGCCGAAGGCCTCGCCGTGGCTCGCCCTTTTGGCCATTTTGCTGATCGGGGCCGGGTACGGCATGGTCATGACTTTTGCCATCCTGCAGCTATTCTCCTTTCCGCTCCTGTTCGGAGGCGTCATTCTGGTCATCATCGGCACGTACTTCCTATTCACCCAGTTCAGCGTCTTCCTAATGCGCCGTCTGCAGAAGAAACAGAAGTTCTTTTTCCGCAAAACCAATCTGCTGACGATTTCGGAGCTGGTATACCGGATCCGGGACAATGCGGTCATGTTTTTCCTGGTTTCCGTGATTTCGGCATCCGCCTTTACGGGGATCGGGACGACGCTGGCGATCGGGGACCCGGGCTTGTCCGCGATGGAAAATCCTTATGCGTACACGTATTCCTTATATGATAAAAATCCAGAGCAGAATGCGCGGAATGCGCAAATCATCAGGGAAGAGCTGAAGAAAGCCGGCTTCGAATTCAGGGAAGGGGCTGTGAGGCCCGTTTATACGGAAAACGGCCAAATTGTCGTGAGTCTTCGCGAATATAACAGCCTGATTCAGGCGCTTGGCCATCCGGCGGCGAAGCTCGGAAAAATGGAGGCGATCGCGAGTCCGGGAACGGTAACGGAGAAGAACAGCAACCGATTGAATGGAACGCTGGAGGAGAAAGAGGAGATTGTCCACTTTAACGTGAACGAGACGGTTACCGTCGTGAAAGCGGAGACGTTCATTGCGATGCCGGTGGCTTACGGAACGGCGCTGGTGGTATCCGACGCCCTTTATGACGAACTGCTCAAGGCCGAGCGAACCGACAACTATACGCCGACCTACCATGCCTTCTATGTGCCGGACTGGAAAAATTCAGGCGACGTCTCTCGCCAAATCTCGGCCGCCTTCGAACAATCCAACACGGAGCAAGGCTATTATTTACAGATTTTATATTTCGACTGGAAAAGCGCAACGCAGCAGAACGGCATCCTGCTTATGGTCAGCGGCCTGATCGGGATCGTCTTCTTTACCTTCGCGGCCAGCTTCATCTACTTCCGGCTTTATGCGGACCTGTCCAGGGACGAGCAGCAGTACCGGATGATATCGAAGGTCGGATTAAGCAAACCGGAGCTCCGGAAAATCGTAACAAGGCAGTTGACCATCATGTTCTTCCTGCCGATGGCGATCGCGGTGATCCACAGCGGGGTTTCGTTCGTGGCGCTGCAGCAGCTCGTGGATTTCTCGGTTGTGGGGCATACGGTGAAAATCTTCATCTTTTTCCTGAGCGTGCAGATCATCTATTTCTTCATCACGCGCTGGCGTTACCTGAACCGATTGTATAAAACGATTCAATAAAGTCTTCAGGAAAAAAAAACGTCCTTCATCAATTGAATCTTGCCCAATACGGGTATGTTATTACAAGTACGTTCAATGAATGGAGGGATGCTGTTATGAACGAACACAGCATGTTAAAAACCGGTGCCGTGGAGACGGAGGAAGTAACGGGGGATATTCTTTCCTTACGGACGATGATCGTTAACGTTCAACTCGTCGGCACGCCCGGTTCAGGGGATTGGGTGCTGGTGGATACGGGCATCGCAAACTTCACGGATTCGATTGCGGAGACTGCGGAACAGAGATTCGGCCGTCCACCGGTGTGCATCGTGCTCACCCACGGCCACTTTGACCATGTCGGCAATGTAAGGGAGCTGTCGGACCGTTGGAACGTCCCGGTTTATGCGCATCCGCTGGAGCTGCCGTACTTAACCGGGCAGGCCGATTATCCGGCGGGAGACCCCAGCGTCGGGGGCGGACTGATGGCCCGCGTCGCCCCGATGTATCCCCATAAAGGGATCGATCTTGGGCTGAGGGTTCAGCCTTTGCCGGAAGACGGCACGGTTCCGGGCCTGCCGGAATGGCGGTGGATCCCTACGCCGGGCCACAGCCCGGGCCATGTATCGTTGTTCCGCGTCCGGGACGGAGCGCTGATCGCAGGCGATGCCATTATCACCGTGAAGCAGGAGTCTGCCTTGGCCGTCATCGGCCAGGAGAAGGAGCTTCACGGCCCGCCGATGTATTTTACCCCGGATTGGGATGCCGCTCGGGAATCGGTTCTGCGCCTGGCTGCCCTTAGTCCGCACATCGCCGTTACCGGACACGGGGTGTCCATGTCGGGAGATGAGCTGATCGATTCGCTGCAGAGGCTGGCCCGGGATTTCAACCGTCTGGCTGTACCGGAACAGGGCCGGTATGTGGATCCGGAGGATAAGCCCTGAGAACGCGGGGATAAACCAAGATACGGCAGAACGGATAGCTGCCTAGGCAGGATTCACAGGATGAATTGTTTATGGCCTGTTACAGGTTAGGCTGCCGATGTGCCGATCATCCTTCCATAATGCAGGCGGGGCTGCTCGAGGGTTTATGACCTTTGGGCGGCCCCTTATATTTCCCGCAGAAACGCTAGCGTCCATGAGGACACCGAAGTCGTTTCTACTTGTTTTGTAGATCATTGGTAGGGAGGTTATAATAAGGGGACAGAGGAAGGGGAGGGCTATGAAAGCATTGGTATTGGCGGAAAAGCCGTCCGTGGCAAGAGAAATTGCCAGGGTGATGGGAAGCCGCGAAAAGCATAAAAAATTATTTTGAAGGACCGAAGTACGTGGTCACATGGGCGCTTGGACATCTGGTAGGACTCGCCGAGCCCGAGGATTACGATCATAAATACCAGACATGGGCGCTGGAGGATCTGCCGATTCTGCCGGAGCGGATGAAGCTGAAAGTGCTTCGCGAAACAAGCCACCAGTTTAAAACGGTCCAGCATCTTGCCAAGCGGCAGGATATCGGCGAGATGATTATCGCGACGGACGCGGCCCGGGAGGGCGAACTGCTGGCCCGGTGGATTTTGGCGATGGCGAAGTGGAACAAGCCGTTTAAACGGCTGTGGATTTCCTCCCAGACGGATAAGGCGATCCGTGAAGGGTTTGCGGCATTAAAGCCAGGCAGCCAGTTCGACCGGCTGTACGAATCCGCGCGATGCCGGGCGGAGGCCGACTGGATGGTCGGATTGAACGTAACGCGCGCGCTCACCTGCAAGTTTAATGCGCAGCTGTCGGCCGGACGCGTGCAAACGCCGACCCTCGGCCTGATTATGGACCGGGAGAGGGAAATCACCCAGTTCCGTTCGCAAGAATATGACACGGTCAGCGTCGATCTCGGAAACTTCGAAGCCTCGTGGCGCGCGGCGGGAGGGGATGGGCGCATCTTTGACCGCAAGCAGTCGGAGGAGCTGAAGAAGAAGCTTGAAGGACGCACGGGGCGGATTGCAAGCGTGAAGAAAAGCGAGAAAGCCGAACCGCATCCGCTGGCTTACGATTTGACCGAGTTGCAGCGGGATGCCAACCGGCGTTTCGGATTTTCCGCCAAGCAGACGTCCAGCGTGCTGCAGCGCCTGTACGAGCAGCATAAGCTGGTGACGTATCCGCGGACGGACAGCCGCTATCTGACGTCGGACATGGTATCCACGCTGAAGGAACGGCTTGCGAGCGTCGCCGTCGGGCCTTATGCGGCCCTGGCCCGCCCGCTGCTGCGAAAGAATCTTTCGCCTGGCAAACGGGTCGTGGACGACAGCAAGGTAACGGATCATCACGCCATCATTCCGACAGAAGAAACCGTTCTGCTGAACAAGCTGAGCACCGAGGAGCGGAAACTGTACGATCTGATCGTCCGGCGTTTTTATCAGTCTGTTCTATCCTCCGGCGAAATACGATGCCGTATCCGTCACCGTGGAGATCGAGGGCCAAAGCTTCTACGCCAAAGGAACGACGGTAAAGGACAGCGGCTGGCGCGAGGTTTACGGCGGCGATTACGAGGATGACGGGGACGATGAGGCCGCGGATGACCGCTCCGAAGAACATTCGGGCAAGCTGCTGCCGGCTCTGTCGGAAGGAGAAAAGGTCACCGTCCGCCGCTGTATCGTGAAGCCGGGACGCACGCAGCCGCCGAAACGGTATACGGAAGCTGCGCTGCTGACGCAGATGGAGAAGTTCGGACTCGGCACGCCGGCCACCCGTGCGGACATCATCGAGAAGCTGGTCAGCTCGGATACGATCGAGCGGCAGGGCTCCTCGCTCCATCCGACAGGCAAAGGGAAACAGCTGATCGAGCTCGTTGCGCCCGCGCTCAGAACGCCGGAGCTGACCGCCCGCTGGGAGGCGGAGCTGGAACGGATCGCGAAGGGGCAAGGCAAGCCTGACCCGTTTATCCGCGGAATCCGCGACATGACCAAGGAATTGGTCGCGGGAGTCAAAGGGAGTTCAGCCGAATACAAGCCGCATAACGTATCGAACAGCCATTGTCCGGACTGCGGAACCAGGCTGCTGGAGAAGAAAACGAAACGCGGCAAGCTTTTGGTCTGCCCGAGCGAGGACTGCGGTTATAAGCGCTCCGGGGAGAAGCGTCTCTCCAACCGCCGCTGCCCGCAGTGCCACAAGAAAATGGAGCTGAAGGAAGGCAAAGCCGGCATGTTTGTCCAATGTCTCGGCTGCGGCATCACCGAAACCCTGAACAAGGACAGCAAGCATATCAACAAACGAGAAGAACGGAAGCTCGTTCAGCAGTATGGGAAACAGGAATCGATTGGCTCGAACCTGGGAGAGCTGCTGAAGGCTGCGCTGGAGCAAAAGGGCAAAGACTGATCCTTACTGCCGGAGCCAAGGCGCTAACGGGTAAAGAGGACGGGAGAAGAGGCATCCTATAGAACCCGAGGGTACGCGCAAGCATAACCTACCGCGGAATGGTTCATTCTACGGACAGGAGGTGAGACGCCATGCCGTACCATAAACCGAGGAAAGCGGAAAACCAGCAGAACAAATCGAGCATTTTGGAGGAGAGCAAGACGCTTAAACCCCGAAAAGCCGATGATTATGTTCCGAGTCTGAACGAAATTCCGAAGCAGGAATCTTAAGTTTCATATAAGCCAAGTATAATCTTCATCTATACTTGGCTTATATTTCTAGAGAAAGAACCTCATCCTGCTCACGGCACCGCCTAGCTGCTGCATGTATCGCATTGTGTTCATGCATTGGTAGTTTTATAATGAAGATAGGAATGAAAGACGCCAGCCGAAAGATGGATCCTTGATCGGTCGGCCGGGAATGGAGGTGCGGACCCGATTGTGAGAACCGCCCTGGGAATTTGGTTTGTTTTTATCAACGCCGTAGCCTATCTGGTCATGTCCGAGGACAAGCGCAGGGCCCAGTTAGGCAGGGACCGGATACCGGAGAGAACGCTGTTTTTGCTTGCTGCGGTCGGCGGTGCTCTGGGCGTATGGGCGGCGATGTACCGCAAGAGGCATAAAACAAGGCATCTGTCGTTTACGGTCGGCGTGCCGCTGCTGTTGTTTTTGAACGCGGTATTGTACGGCTATCTTTGGAAGTGAGCTCTCATTACATATCTCTTAATCCAAAAAGTGAGGGGCTCGTTTCACCTCGCCGCGCGGAAGTTTAATGATGTAATGTTCGTCTTAATACACGGAGAAAGAGGTGGCCTTTATGCTTTTCAACAAAATTTTGCTTGCCTATGACGGATCCAAAGCTTCGATCAAAGCGCTCGGCCGTGCGGTTGAGCTGGTCAAAGTAACCCCGGGAGCGACGCTCGACATTGTTCATGCCTTTGAGTTCCCGCGTTTTTTTCGTAGGCGAGGGGCTTGCGCCGATTCCGGCTTCCGTGAACAAGGAAATTTACGATCTGGCCGAGCAGACGACGGCGGAGCTGAGGGAAAGAATGGATAATGCAGGGGTGAGCGGCAACGTTGAGATGATCCAGGGGGCTCCGGCGGAAGTCATACTGGAGTATGCCAAGCAGAATGGCGTGGATCTAATCGTGATCGGCAGCCGCGGCCTGGGCGGCATCCGCGAATTCGTTCTCGGGAGCGTCAGCCACAATGTGGTGCAGCATGCCAAGATTCCGGTACTTGTCGTAAAATAAAATGAACGTGAAAGGAATGCTTGAGGAGTGCCTGGAGCATTCCTTTTTTTTTAAAATATAAAAAGATACAAGACTTTAAATATATACTGGTTTAAATTTTGGCATAAGCGCCGCTTATACCGCAGATAAAGAAAAAAACGAACGTTATTTTTTACTTATATTAGAATGTTCGTGTTTAGGTTGACATCGGGTGTCAGGGATTGTTAAACTGGTCATGTAAAGGTTAAATCGTCACATGAAAGCTAAATTAACGAAATTAAATATTTCTCGTATAAAGCCGGGAATACGGCCCGGAAGTCTCTACCCGAAAACCGTAAATTTTCGGACTACGAGGGAATACGGCGGACCGGCAGAATGCAGGAGCGGCTTCAGGCAGGCTCTTTAAAGGCGAGTGCGTGGAGTTTCACCTGTCTTTATGTTGAATGACATAAGGAGGCGGTGCGGTATTCCCCCAAGGTCCGGTACCCTCGGTAACAGCAGAAGGGAATCGGACCTTTTTTGAAAGGAAACAAAGTATAACAATCGTTAAGAAAGCGGGTGTATTCATGGCGGTGCAAGTAGCGGTCATTATGGGCAGCCAATCGGATTGGGAGACGATGTCCCACGCGTGCCAAATGCTGGATGAGCTGGGAATCTCGTATGAGAAAAAGGTCGTCTCCGCCCACCGGACGCCGGATCTGATGTTCAGATATGCCGAGGAGGCGGAGGGGCGCGGGCTTCGCGTCATCATAGCCGGAGCGGGAGGAGCCGCCCATCTTCCGGGAATGGTCGCCGCCAAAACGGTGCTTCCCGTTATCGGGGTTCCGGTGCAGTCGAAGGCTTTAAACGGACTGGACTCGCTGCTCTCCATCGTTCAGATGCCCGGCGGCGTTCCGGTAGCGACGGTCGCGATCGGACGGGCAGGCGCTGTGAACGCGGGGTTGCTGGCGGCGCAAATTCTGGGCGCAAGCGATCCGGCGCTCCGCGCCAAGGTACAGGAACGGCGGGACCGGACGCGCGACGAGGTGCTGAAAGGCAGTGACGACCTATGACGGAGAGGCTCCAGACGGAAGAGTTAAAAGGCAAAACGCTTCCTCCAGGATCCGTTATCGGCGTGCTTGGAGGCGGGCAGTTGGGCCGGATGATGGCATTGGACGGCGTGCGGATGGGTTACAGGTTCGTCACGCTGGATCCGGCTCCGGATTCGCCGTTGGGGCAGATCGCCCCGCAAATTACCGCGGCTTACGATGATCCGGAGGCCGCGAAGGAGCTGGCCTCCCGCGCGGACGTGATCACCTACGAGTTCGAAAATGTGGATGCCGGAGTCGCCGCCCTGCTGGAGGAACGCTCCTACGTTCCGCAGGGAAGCCGGCTGCTTTACACGACGCAGCACCGCCTCCGGGAGAAAGCGGCCATTGAAGCGGCAGGCGTCCCGGTTGCTCCGTACCGTAAGATCGCAAGCCTTGCGGATCTTCGGGAAGCGGCCGCGGAGCTGAAGCTCCCGTGCGTGCTGAAGACCGTTACCGGCGGGTATGACGGCAAAGGGCAGGCTGTCCTTCGCCGGGAGGAACAGCTTGAGGCAGCTTATGCCGAACTATCTTCCAACGGCGTCGAACTGGTGCTGGAGAAGTTCATCGCGTTCAGCAGTGAAATTTCGGTGATTGCCGCCCGTACGCCGTCCGGCGAGGTCAAGAGTTTCCCGCCGGCCGAGAACGTGCACGTCAACAATATTTTGCACTTGTCGATCGTCCCGGCCCGCATCCCGGCCGAGGTTCAGCGCAGAGCGTGCAGGCTTGCCGAAAAGGTTGCTGAAGGCCTGGGAGCGGTGGGGCTTCTCGCCGTCGAAATGTTCCTGACGGAAGCCGGCGAGCTTTACGTCAACGAGGTGGCACCAAGACCCCATAATTCGGGACATTATACGATGGAAGCCTGCTCGACCTCCCAATTCGAACAGCATATCCGGGCGGTATGCAACCTCCCGCTCTCGGACACTGCGCTGCTGTCGCCGGTGGTGATGGTCAACATTTTGGGGCAGCATCTGGATGAGGCCGTCCGGCGCGCGGCGGAAAGAGATCCGCTTGCGGAATCCCTCGGCATTGTGCCGAAGCTTCATTTATATGGCAAAAGCGTCAGCAAGCCAGGCCGCAAGATGGGCCATATCAATCTCCTGTGCGGTGACGTTGAGGACGCTTTGGAATGGGTAGAGCAAACTAATATTTGGAGGCCGTAATCTATGATCGAACGATACAGCAGACCGGAAATGCGGGCCATATGGACCGAGGAAAACAAATTCAAGGCATGGCTTGAGGTCGAGCTTTGCGCTTGCGAAGCCTGGGCCGAGCTCGGCGTGATTCCGAAGGAAGACACCGCCATGCTCCGCAAAAATGCTTCCTTCAATATCGACCGGATTTACGAGATCGAGCAGGAGACGCGCCACGACGTGATCGCTTTCACCCGGGCGGTATCGGAAAGCCTGGGAGCGGAACGCAAATGGGTCCACTACGGGCTCACGTCCACCGATGTGGTGGATACGGCGAACGGATACCTGCTCAAGCAGGCGAACGAAATTTTGGAACAGGATCTGCTCCGTTTTATCGGCATTCTGCGCGAAAAGGCGATGGCTTACAAACATACGCCAATGATGGGCCGCACGCACGGCGTGCACGCGGAGCCGACGACCTTCGGACTGAAAATGGCGCTGTGGCACGAAGAGATGGTCCGCAATCTGGAGCGTTTCCGCCATGCGGCGGACGGCGTTCAGTTCGGCAAAATCTCCGGCGCCGTCGGCACTTACGCGAACATCGACCCGTTCGTGGAAGAATTCGTATGCCGGAAGCTCGGCACCAAGCCCGCTCCGATTTCGACGCAAACGCTGCAGCGGGACCGTCATGCCGAGTATATGGCTACGCTTGCGCTGATCGCCACTTCGCTGGACAAGTTTGCGACCGAGGTGCGCGCGCTTCAGAAGAGCGAGGTCCGCGAAGTGGAAGAGGCTTTTGCCAAAGGCCAGAAGGGCTCCTCGGCGATGCCGCATAAACGGAACCCGATCGGGTCCGAGAACATCTCCGGTCTGGCCCGCGTCATTCGCGGCCACATGCTTTCCGCTTACGAAAACGTGCCGCTGTGGCATGAGCGGGATATTTCCCACTCCTCCGTGGAACGGATCATTTTGCCGGATGCGACCATGCTGCTGAATTACATGCTGAACCGTTTCGGCAATATCGTCAAAAATCTGACCGTGTTCCCGGAAAACATGAAACGCAACATGGCCCGTACCTACGGGGTTCCGTTCTCCGGCCGCGTGATGACCAAGCTGATCGACAAAGGATTCAGCCGCGAGCAGGCTTACGATACCGTACAGCCGAGAGCGATGCAGGCATGGGAGGAGCAGCGCCAGTTCCGCGAAATCGTGGAGGCGACGCCCGAAATCACGGAGGTGCTCACCCCGGAAGAGATCGAGGATGCGTTTAACCCAAGCTGGCACCTGAAGCATGTGGATACGATTTTTGAGAAGCTTGGCCTTAAGTAAAGGCCGCGTTTCTGAGAGCCTTCCAAGGTATAGATAAAGGCCGCCCGCGGGCGGCCCCCTAAAGGGAGTGAAAATGATGGAACAACGCGCGCTTTCCACGGCAGTCGATCTGATCGATGCGCCGCTGTTGTATAAAGGCAAGGTCCGCGAGCTCTACGATTACGGGGAAAATCTGCTGATTGTCGTCACCGACCGCATATCGGCTTTCGATTATGTGCTGGACCCGCCGGTTCCGGCAAAGGGAACGGTGCTGAACAAGCTCAGCGCCTACTGGTTTGAGCTGACGAAACATCTGATCGACAACCATGTCGTGCACACCGATGTGGAGGCGTTAGGAGCCGCCGCAAAGGACAAGGAAGCCCTTGACGGCCGGATCATGGTCGCCCGCAAGGCGGAACGCATCGATATCGAGTGCGTCGTGCGCGGTTATATTACGGGCGGGGGATGGAGACAGTACCAGGCGACAGGCGAGGTTAACGGAATTCGGCTGCCGGAAGGCATGCGTAAAAACGAAGCCTTTCCCGAGCCGATCTTTACGCCGGCTGCCAAGAACGACGTCGGCCATGATGAGGACATCTCCATGGAGCGCATGAAGGAGCTGGTAGGCGAAAAGCTTGCTCTGGAACTGCAGGAGAAGAGCTTGAAGCTGTACCGTTTTGCGCGCGATTACTGCGCGGAGCGGGGAATCATTTTGGCGGACTGCAAGTTTGAGTTCGGTCTGCTTGACGGCAAGGTGATCCTGATCGACGAGATTTTCACGCCGGATTCCTCGCGGTTCTGGGATCAAAAGAAATACGCCCTGGACATTGAAATCGACAGCATGGACAAAGAGCCGGTCCGCACGTACCTGGCGGGAACGGACTGGGACAAGAACAGCAAACCCGAGCCGCTTCCGGACCATGTCGTTGAAGAAACAACCCGCAGATATACCGATATTTACAGCCGGATTACGGTGCCGACCAGCACGGCCGGGAAGTAAACAAGCCATTATTCATATACGATACCGAGGAGGAACAGGGAACGATGTTGAAAGCAAAAGTCTATGTCACCATCAAGCAAAGCGTATTGGATCCGCAGGGGGTAGCGGTGCAGGGGGCGCTCCATTCCATGGGCTTCCGTGAAGTGGAAAGCCTGCGCATCGGCAAGTATATGGAAATTGAGCTCGACACGGATGACCGCCAAGCAGCGGAGCAAAACCTGAAGACGATGTGCGAAAAACTGCTCGCCAACACGGTAGTGGAAGATTACCGTTATGAATTGGAGGGCTGAACATGAGATTCGCGGTGCTCGTCTTCCCTGGTTCCAACTGTGATATTGACTGTTATAAAGCGATTGAGCAAACGGTCGGCCAGCCGGTCGACTACGTATGGCATACGGAAACAGATCTGTCGGCTTACGACGCCATCCTTGTTCCCGGAGGATTCTCTTATGGGGATTATCTCCGGTGCGGTGCGATTTCCCGGTTCGCCCCGGTCATGAACGAAGTCGCGAAAGCGGCGGAAGAGGGGAAATTCATTCTCGGCATTTGCAACGGATTTCAAATTTTGACGGAAGCGGGCCTTTTGCCGGGTGCGCTCCGCCGGAACGAATCGATGAAATTCCGGTGTCACGATACCGTCCTGAACGTCGTCAACAATGAAACGCCGTTTACCCGCGACTATGCGTTAGGACAGGAAATCGTCATACCAATTGCGCACGGCGAAGGCAATTACTACTGTGATGAAGCTACGCTTCAGCAGCTTCGGGACAATCGGCAAATCGTATTTACCTATAAGGATAATCCGAACGGATCGGTCGCGAATATCGCGGGCATATGCAACGAGCGCGGCAACGTGCTCGGCATGATGCCTCATCCGGAACGGGCGGTCAGCAGCCTGCTCGGTTCGGAAGACGGAAAGGCAATGTTTACATCCATCATTCAGACCTGGAGGGATCGTCATGGCGCAGCAGCAAGTGTCCGCTAAAGAACCAACGGCAGAACAAATTGCGGAATACCGGATTTATGAGCAGATGGGCGTATCGGACAGCGAATACGAGCTGATCTGTTTGTTCATGGGCCGCAAGCCCAACTATACGGAAATCGGCGTATTCAGCGTCATGTGGTCCGAGCACTGCGCGTACAAGAACTCGAAGCCGCTGCTCCGCCGTTTTCCGACAAGCGGCCCGCGCGTCTTGATGGGGCCCGGCGAAGGCGCCGGTATCGTGGATATCGGAGACAACCAAGCGGTCGTATTCAAAATCGAAAGCCATAACCACCCTTCCGCCGTCGAGCCTTATCAAGGCGCGGCTACGGGCGTGGGCGGCATTATCCGCGACATTTTCTCGATGGGCGCAAGACCGGTAGCGCTTCTGAACTCCCTGCGTTTCGGGAAACTGGAAAGCGACCGCGTAAAATATTTGTTCGAGCATGTCGTATCCGGCATCGCCGGTTACGGCAACTGCATCGGCATTCCTACGGTCGGCGGCGAGGTCGTGTTTGAAGAAAGCTATGACGGCAACCCGCTTGTTAACGCGATGTGCGTAGGTATCATCGACCATGACAAAATCCAGCGCGGCGTCGCCAAAGGCGTCGGCAACCCGGTATTTTACGTCGGTCCGCCGACGGGCCGGGACGGCATTCACGGCGCCACGTTTGCGTCGGTGGAGTTGACGGAGGAGTCGGAAGCGAAGCGGACGGCCGTGCAGGTCGGCGATCCGTTTATGGAAAAACTCGTGATGGAATCCTGCCTGGAGCTGATTAACTCCGGCATCGTGCTCGGCATTCAGGATATGGGCGCAGCCGGTCTTACCTGCTCCAGCGCCGAGATGGCGAGCAAGGCCGGCAACGGGCTGGAGCTGTACCTTGATCAGGTGCCGCAGCGCGAAGAAGGCATGACGCCATACGAAATGATGCTGTCCGAGTCCCAGGAACGAATGCTGTTCGTGGTGGAGCCTCAACATGAAGAACAGGCGCGCGAAATATTCGACCGCTGGGGCGTCATCTGCGCGAAGGTCGGCAAAGTAACCGACGACGGCCGTCTCAAGCTGATCCATCATGGCGAAGTGGTCGGCGACATGCCGGTTAAAGCGCTTGTGGACGAGTGTCCGGTGTATCATAAGCCTTCCTCCGTTCCCGCTTATTACGAGGAGCAGGCTTCCATCGATACCGCGCGTTACGAAGAAGTGAAAGACCTGGGCGGCGCGCTCAAGAAGATTCTCGGCTCGCCGAGCCTTGCGAGCAAGGCCTGGGTTTACAATCAGTATGACTATATGGTTCGCACAAGCACGGCGGTCCGTCCGGGTTCGGACGCTGCAGTCGTTACGGTTGACGGGACTCGCAAGGCGCTTGCGATGACGACGGACTGCAACGGGCGTTTCGTCTACCTCGACCCGGAAACGGGCGGGAAAATCGCGGTCAGCGAGGCGGCGCGAAATATTGTCTGCTCCGGCGCCGAGCCGCTTGCGATTACGGATAACCTGAACTTCGGAAGCCCCGAGAAGCCGGAAATCTTCTGGCAGATGGAGCGTTCGGTGGACGGCATGGCGGAAGCCTGCCGCGAACTGGGAACCCCGGTCATCGGCGGCAACGTCAGCCTGTATAACGAAAATGCCAAAGGGGCCATTTACCCGACGCCGGTCGTCGGCATGGTCGGCCTCATTCACGATACCGATCATATTACGACCCAGGGCTTCAAGTCCGAGGGAGACATCGTTTATTTGCTCGGCGAAACCTATGCCGAGCTCGGGGGAAGCGAATTCCAGGCCGCGATCCATGGCGTTTCGGAAGGCAGACCGCCTTCATTGGATCTTGGCAAGGAGAAAAAAACTCCTGAACGGCGTGCTGACGGCGATCCAGTCCGGATTCGTGCGTTCCGCGCATGACGTCTCCGAAGGCGGGCTTGCCGCGGCATTGGCCGAAAGCTGCATCAGCGGAGGCGTGGGCGCCGCGATCACGCTGAACAGCGATCTGAGAAACGATATCGCGCTCTTCAGCGAAAGCCAGTCCCGGATCGTTCTTTCCGTATCCCCGGGCAAACAATCCGATCTGGAACAGCTGTTGAAGGAAGCTCGCGTACCGTTCGCGGCAATCGGGCGTGTCGGCGGACAAGATCTAAGCATTGCCATTAACGGTGCCTCCGCGGTACGGGAATCGGTGGAGGTCTTGAAATCCGTCTGGGAGGATGCCATTCCATGCCGCATGAAATAATACCGGAAGGACTATGGACTGGCGACTACTATAACGAAGGAACGGGAAAAAGCGATATCTTCGACAAGCTCAAGGAGGAGTGCGGGGTGTTCGGCGTGTTCGGGCATCCGGATGCCGCTTCCCTTTCCTATTACGGACTTCATGCCCTGCAGCACCGCGGGGAAGAAAGCGCGGGAATCTGCGTGGCGGACGGACGCGAATTCCGTTACCACCGCGGCATGGGCCTGGTCAAGGAAGTGTTCGACAAAGAGCGCCTGGAATCGCTTAAGGGCGGCATGTCCATCGGCCATGTCCGTTATTCCACCAGCGGCGATAGTCGGATCACCAACGCGCAGCCGCTTGTCTTCAAATACCGCGAAGGCAATCTTGCGATTGCGACGAACGGGAACATCGTCAATGAGCCGAAGCTGCGGCACGAGCTGGAAAACGCGGGCTCGATCTTTCAAACGACGAGCGATACGGAAGTCATTGCCCACTTGATCGCCCGTTCGCCGAAGGATTTCGTCGAGGCGGCCAAGGATGCCTTGCGGCGCCTTGTCGGCGGCTTTGCTTTCCTGCTTATGACCAATGACAAGCTGCTGGTCGCTTCCGATCCGAACGGCTTGCGGCCGATCACGATGGGACGTCTTGGAGATGCTTACATCTTCACCTCCGAGACTTGCGCCTTGGAGGTGATCGGGGCGGAGGCCGTGCGCGACATTGCGCCTGGCGAGCTGCTTGTCTTGGACGCGAACGGCCTTCATGTAGACCGCTATACGGAACCGGCGCGAAAAGCGCTGTGCGCGATGGAGTATATTTACTTTTCCCGTCCGGACAGCGATCTGAACGGGTCGAATTTGCACTCGGCCCGGAAGCGCATGGGCAGCCGGATGGCGCTCGAATCGTTCGTGGATGCCGATGTGGTTACCGGCGTTCCCGACTCCAGCATTTCGGCGGCCATCGGTTATGCCGAGCAGACGGGGATTCCGTACGAGCTCGGGTTAATCAAGAACAAGTATACCGGCCGAACCTTTATCCAGCCGAGCCAGGAGCTGCGCGAGCAGGGCGTGAAGATGAAACTGAGCGCCGTTCGCCGCGTGGTTGAAGGCAAACGCGTCGTGATGATCGATGATTCGATCGTGCGCGGGACGACGTCGCGACGGATCGTGAATCTGCTGCGGGATGCGGGCGCATCCGAGGTGCATGTCCGCATCACCTCGCCGCCGTTCAAGAATCCGTGCTTTTACGGCATCGATACGCCGGATCGCCGTGAGCTTATCGCTTCCGCGAAGAGCATCGAGGAAATACGACAAGAGATCAATGCGGACTCGCTGTCGTTTCTGAGCACGGAAGGGCTGATTGCCGCCATCGGCGGGTGCGACGAGAACAGCCCGAAAGGCGGTTTGTGCCTTGCGTGCTTTGACAACGACTATCCGACGCAGATCGATTTTGACGGCGAGGAGAAGATGGGCTGCAGCTGTTAATTGTATTTCCGGAGCCCGGCTCGAACGCTTGGTTCAGGCGCAGGGCTCCCGGAAATATCATCAGGGACTGAGGATCGGCCCCAGAATATTTTTCTTCATACGTTGAGTCATTAAGCACATGGAGATTTCGGCTTTCCCCTGGCTCAAAAGTTATTTGCATTACTTGTTAATGCCTTGAATCATCCAATCTTTCCTTCAAAAGGAGTGTTAAGCGCGTGTCTGATACTTATAAAAAACGCCGGTGTGGATATTGCGGCAGGCAATGAAGCCGTCGAGCGGATGAAAAAGCACGTCAAAACAACGTTCAGGCCTGAAGTGATGACGGACCTTGGCGGTTTTGGAGCTCTGTTCCAGCTGAATAAGAATCAATATGAAGAGCCGGTTCTCGTCTCGGGTACCGACGGCGTCGGCACGAAGCTGAAGCTCGCATTTGCGATGGACCGTCATGACACCATCGGAATCGACGCGGTGGCGATGTGCGTGAACGACGTGGTGGTGCAGGGTGCGGAGCCGCTCTTTTTTTCTGGACTATTTGGCCTGCGACAAGGTTATTCCGTCCAAAATCGAGTCCATCGTCAAAGGAATCGCCGACGGCTGCAGACAAGCCGGATGTTCCCTGATCGGCGGCGAAACGGCAGAAATGCCGGGGATGTACGCCGAGGGCGAATATGATATTGCCGGCTTTACCGTAGGCATTGTCGACAAAAGCAAGATGATCAACGGTTCCGCCATTTCTGCGGGCGATACCGTCATCGGCCTGGCTTCCAGCGGCGTGCACAGCAACGGCTTCTCGCTCGTTCGGAAACTCCTGCTTGAGCAATCCGGTTATGAGTTGGACCAGGAGATTCCGGAGCTTGGCGGACGGTTGGGGGATGTTCTGCTGACACCGACGAAGATTTATGTCAAACCGCTGCTGTCCCTTCTAAAAGAAATCGACGTCAAAGGCATGGCGCACATCACCGGCGGCGGATTTATCGAAAATATTCCGCGCATGCTGCCGGATGGCGTCAATGTCGACATCGAATACGGCTCCTGGCCGATTTTGCCGGTGTTTAAGCTGATGCAGGAAAAGGGCGGCATCTCCAACAAAGACATGTTCACGACATTCAACATGGGGATCGGCATGGTTGTCATCGTGGCGGAGAAGGATGCCGGATCGGCATTGGAGCTTCTGCGTGCCGCGGGAGAAGAGCCATATGTTATCGGACGCGTGACCGAAGGCGAACGCAAGGTAAGCTTTACGGGGGCTGAAGTATAATGAGCGGCTACCGGATTGCCGTGTTTGCTTCCGGTACGGGAAGCAATTTTCAAGCGCTTGTGGAGACGCAGCGGAGCGGGAAACTCGGCGGGGAAATCACGCTTCTCGTATGTGATAAGCCGCATGCACCGGTTGTGGAGCGGGCCCGGAACGCGGGAATCGACAGCTTTGTATTCCAGCCGAAAGATTATGCCTCACGGGAGGATTACGAGCGGGAGATTGCGGAGGAGCTCGAACGGCGCGGGGTAGACCTGATCGTTCTGGCAGGCTATATGCGTCTGTTGACCTCCGTGCTGGTCGAACCCTACCACGGCCGGATGATCAATATCCACCCGTCGCTGCTGCCGTCGTTTGCCGGAAAAAAACGCGATAGGACAAGCGCTTGATTACGGGGTGAAACTGACAGGGGTTACGGTTCATTTTGTCGACGGAGGCATGGACACAGGTCCGGTCATCGCGCAGCGCGCGGTGGATATTCTGCCGGGAGACGACGAAAACTCCCTGACGGCGAGGATTCATGCCGTCGAACAGCAGCTGTATCCCGAGGTCGTATCCTGGTTTGCGCAGTACCGGGTCCGACTGGATGGACGCAACGTGACAATTGCTGCACCGTAAACCCGAAAAGCGGACAAGGTGCACATCAGTCGTCGACACGTTCGATATTTCTCGGGAAATATTTCAGAGGCCGCCTAAAATTCAACTATTGATCTATGCAGTGAATCAGGAAGCGTAATCGGCGTCGAATCTTACATTCGGCCAAAGCATGAATATAGCGTTTGGTGAACTTTCCAATTTGACAGGGAGGAATAAACGTGGGTATCAAAAGAGCGCTGGTCAGCGTTTCAGATAAAACAGGAATCGTGGAGTTTTGCCGTGAATTGGCTTCTTTGGGCGTTGAGATTATATCGACAGGCGGAACGAAAAGCCTTTTGGCAAAAGAGGGAGTGCCCGTCATCGGCATTTCGGATGTAACGGGTTTTCCGGAAATCCTCGATGGCCGCGTAAAGACGCTTCACCCTGCAGTGCATAGCGGCCTGTTGGCTGTACGCGACAGCAGCGAGCATCAGCGTCAGATGCAGGAGTTGGGACTGGATTACATCGACCTCGTTGTCGTTAATTTGTATCCTTTCCAGGAGACGATCGCAAAGCCGAACGTCGAATATGAGGATGCCATCGAGAATATCGATATCGGCGGTCCGACCATGCTGCGTTCCGCGGCGAAGAACCACGCGTTTGTGAGCGTTGTCGTGGATTCGGCAGACTACGGCACCGTGCTGGAGGAGGTTCGGGCGAACGGCGACACGACGCTCGAAACGCGCAAGCGCCTGGCTGCCAAGGTATTCCGTCATACCGGAGCGTACGACACGCTGATTTCCGAGTATTTGTCGAACGTGACGGGCGATCCGCTTCCGGAGCGTTTCAGCGTAACCTACGAGAAAATCCAGGATCTGCGCTACGGCGAAAATCCGCATCAAAAAGCGGCATTCTACAAAAAACCGTTGGCACCGGCGGGGACGCTGACAACCGCGGAGCAGCTGCACGGCAAGGAGCTGTCCTACAATAATATCAATGACGCGAATGCGGCGCTGCAGATCGTGAAGGAATTCGACGAACCGGCCGTCGTGGCGGTCAAGCATATGAATCCTTGCGGCGTCGGCGTCGGCAGCAATGTGTTGGAGGCATACCAGAAGGCCTATGCCGCAGATCCGACCTCCATTTTCGGCGGTATCGTGGCAGCCAACCGGATCATCGACGCGCCGACGGCGGAACTGCTGAAGGAGATTTTCCTGGAGATCATTCTTGCACCCGACTTTACGCCCGAAGCCCTGGAGCTGTTGACGAAGAAGAAGAACATCCGCCTGCTCAAAATGGGCGAATTCGGCTCCGCGAAGGAACGCATAGCGACGCTGCAGGTAACGTCCATCGAAGGCGGCATGATCGTTCAGGAGAGCGACGTGCATTCCCTGGATCCGGCAGACCTGAAGGTAGTTACCGACCGCCAGCCAACAGAAGCGGAATTGAAGCAGCTCTTATTCGGCTGGAAAGTCGTGAAACACGTGAAATCCAATGCGATCGTATTGGCGGCGGATGATATGACGGTCGGCGTCGGCGCCGGCCAGATGAACCGCGTCGGCTCGGCACGGATTGCCATCGAACAGGCGAGCGAAAAGGCAAAAGGCTCCGTTTTGGCCTCCGATGCATTTTTCCCGATGGGAGATACGCTGGAGCTTGCGGCTAAGGCGGGGATTACGGCCGTGATCCAGCCTGGCGGATCCGTTAGGGATGAAGAGTCCATCAAAGTGGCGAACGAGCACGGCATTGCTATGGTCTTCACGGGCGTAAGACACTTCAAACATTAATAGGCTTTAACGAGGAATCGTATATCCGGGGGCGGCGGCTTGGAAGCGCCAGTTATCGTACCCCGGGCGGTTCCTTTGCTATATAGGCATAAATCGATTCGATTGCAGCGAATATGAATCTTTTTAAGTGGAGGGAAAGCATGGATATATTAGTCATCGGAGGCGGCGGACGGGAGCATGCCATCGTATGGGCACTCTCGAAAAGCCCGAAAGCGGGTAAAATCTACTGTGCGCCGGGCAACGCCGGGATTGCCCAATTGGCCGAGTGCGTGCCTGTTGCCGTGGGCGAATTTGAGAAGCTCAAATCGTTTGCTCTGGAAAAAGAGGTTGGACTGGTTGTGGTGGGACCGGATGACCCTCTGGCGGACGGGATTGTGGATGTTTTTGAAGAAGCGGGGATTCCCGTATTCGGACCGCGCAAGAACGCGGCGGAGATCGAAGGCAGCAAAACCTTTATGAAGGATCTTCTGCGCAAATACAACATCCCGACGGCGGCTTATGAAAAGTTCGATGACTTTGATCAGGCGCTGGCCTACTTGCGCAGCCGACAAGCTCCGATCGTTATCAAAGCAGACGGGCTGGCTGCCGGGAAAGGCGTAACCGTAGCCCGCACATTGGAGGAAGCCGAGCAGGCGCTGCGCGACATCATGGAGACCAAGGTGTTCGGCGAAGCCGGGAGCCGCGTCGTGATCGAGGAATTCCTCGAAGGCCAGGAGATGTCCATCCTGGCATTTGTGGACGGGGAGACGGTGAAGCCGATGTCGGCCGCCCAGGACCACAAGCCGGTATTTGACGGCGACCTGGGACCGAATACCGGCGGCATGGGTACCTATTCGCCGCTGCCTCACATTCCGGCCTCCGTGATCGAGGAAGCGGTGGAAAAGATCATCAAGCCGACGGCGAAGGCCATGGTGGCAGAGGGCCGGCCGTTCCGCGGCGTTCTGTTCGCGGGACTGATGATTACGCCGGACGGGAAGCCGAAGACGATCGAGTTTAATGCCCGCTTTGGCGATCCCGAGACTCAGGTGGTGCTGCCTCGTCTGAAGACCGACTTGTTGGAGGTGTTTCTGGCAGCCGTGAACGGAAACTTGGACGAGCTTGAGCTGGAGTGGAGCGAAGAAGCAGCCGTATGCGTCATTCTGGCATCAGGGGGGTATCCGGCTTCCTATCCGAAAGGACTTGCCATTGCCGGACTGGAGGCAGACGACGATTCATCCATCGTGTTTCACGCAGGAACGTCCAGAGGCAGCGGCGGTGAATGGCTGACCAACGGTGGACGGGTGCTTGGCGTGGTCGGCTTGGGAGCCGATATCGCAGCGGCCCGTGCCAAAGCGTATGAGCGCGCCGAACGGATATCTTTTGAAGGAAAACATTTCCGTACGGATATAGCGGCTAAGGCATTGTTATAAAAGGCAAGCCCTAAAACGCTTGATGTTGCATCGAAATAGGAGTAAACCTCAAAACTGTTTAAGAAGGTCCGCATGAATAGCGGACCTTCCGCTTTACTCTTGCACAAATTTGTGCAAACGTTTGTCTTCGGGACAACGCTTTCCGTCTTGGGATTTTCGATAATCAGGCGATAGGCAAGTACATTCGAATAAAAAAAACATGATATCTTGAGAAAAACAGCGGAATGCCGAGAAAAGATCAGCTAATGCTGACAGAATTCGCTTAAATACTGTGTGCAAACGTTTTTACAAAGACAAATGATTGGTGTATGATGTTTTCAGTGGATGAAGCGCTTTCCCAGCATGAATGTCCCGGAAAATCCCGCTGGCTCTACATAAAAAATAATGAGCTTGAAAATTTTCTGAAACCGTTTGCGCAGAATTCCAACATTTCTGTACATTACTGAGAGGGGTTAATCTTGCAATGAAGATGAAAAAGATACTAACACTCGCTACCGCTTTCACAATGGCATTGTCTATTTCTGCATGCGGAGCCAAAAACGCAGCTCCTGAATCGCCTGCACCGGCGGAAAATCAGCCGGCAGCGGAAACGCCGGCTCCTGAAGCAAATGCGCCCGAGCTTACGCCGGAAGAAGGGGCGAAGCTGGTCGTATGGGAAAGTAAGGATGAAAGAGCATATACCGATGCGGTGATTAAGGAATTCACCGAGAAATATGGCGTGGAAGTAACGCTCGAGGAAGTAAGCCCTACGGATCAAGCAGCCAAACTTGCTCAAGACGGCCCATCCGGTCTGGCTGCCGACGTTGTTATCTTCCCTCACGATAACCTGGGGAAAGTAGCCAGCACCAACATGGTTCTGCCGAACGACACATTCGAAGCCGAAACGAAGAATAACAATACGGAAGCCGCTATCCAAGGCGTATCCTACGACGGCGTATTGTACGGCTATCCACGTGCCGCTGAAACTTACCTGTTGTACTACAACAAGGATCTGATCAAGGAAGCTCCGAAAACTTTCGAAGAGGTCATCGAGTTCAGCAAAAAATTCACGGACAAATCCAAAAACAAATACGGCATTATGTGGGAAACAGGCAACCTGTACTTTAACTATCCGTTCATCGCCTCCAACGGCGGTTACATTTACGGCAAGGACGGTACGGACATCAACGATATCGGTTTGAACAGCGAAGGCGCTTTGAAAAGCTTGGAAGTGTATGCGAGCCTGAAAGAAGTCCTGCCTGTCAAATCGGGCGACATTACGCCGGATATCAAGCGCGGCCTCTTTACTTCCGGCGACTTGGCTATGGACATTAACGGTCCGTGGGAGCTTGGCGGATATAAAAAAGCGCTCGGCGACAAGCTGGGGGTAGCACCGATCCCGACGATCGGCGGACAGCCTGCGGTTTCCTTCTCCGGGATTAAAGCTTGGTACGTCAACTCGTACAGCAAATACCCTAACGCAGCCCGCATGTTTGCCCACTTCGCGACAACGAAAGAAAATCAGCTGAAGCTTACCGAGCTTGTCGGTTCGGTTCCAACGAACAAAGAAGCCCAGGAATCCGACCTGGTTAAGAACGATCCGAATGTATCGGCCTTTACCGAGCAGTTCAAGAACTCCAAGCCGATGCCTTCCATCCCTGAAATGGCCAACGTATGGGCGCCTGTCGGAGCAGCTTTTGCAGAGATTTGGGACAACAACAAAGACGCGAAAGCCGCAATGGATAACGCGGTGAAGCAGCTTCAAGAGCTTAATGCCGGCGGAGCCGCCAAGTAATCGGATCAGACATACAAAGAAAACAGACAGAAGAAAAATGATGTTCACCCGCCGTAGCCCGGCGGGTGATTCCTCGATTATACGGAGAGGAGAATGGATGGAGCATGCGTCAACATCGTACGACAGCAGCCGTATTATCGGCCATTTGCATGGGATTCGGCCAGCTTTACAACCGCCAGTGGATCAAAGGCGTCATCTTGAGTTTTTTGGGCATGGCAAGCTTGTACTTTTTTATCACTAATCTGGGGGATGCCCTGTGGGGGATTATCACTCTCGGCGAGAAGGGCAACCATTTCGAGAAAGTCAATGGATTAACGAAGCTGGTTGCGGGAGATCATTCCATTAACCTGCTGATTGAAGGACTCATTGTTTTAATTTTGCTTGCTTTGTATCTTATCGCTTATTATGCCAACATCAAAAAACGCATACAATACCGGAAAACAAAGGGATATGGGCGAGCAGCCCAATACATTCAAACAGACCCTTAACTATATTTTCGAAATCAAGTTTGCGCAGTCTTTCTTGACGCTTCCCGCTTTTGGCATTCTGTTCTTTACCATTATGCCGATCATATTCATGGTGATGCTGGCGTTTACGAATTACTCGGCTCCCAACAATCTGCCTCCGGCCAAGCTGGTAGACTGGGTCGGCTTTCAGACCTTTACCAGTCTCGTCGCTTTGAAATCGTGGAGCCATACGTTTTTCGGGGTATTGACCTGGACGATTATCTGGGCGGTTCTCGCTACCGTGACGACTTATTTCGGCGGCGTTCTGGTAGCGCTGCTGATTCAGCAAAAAGGCATCCGCTTCAAGGGAGTATGGCGGGTTATTCTCATTATTCCTTACGCCATTCCCCAGCTGATCTCGCTGCTCGTCATGCGGAACATGTTTAACGGACAGTTCGGTCCCATCAACCAGTATTTCAGGTATTTTGGACTGGAGGGACTGCCTTGGCTGACGGATCCGTTCTGGGCGAAAGTGACGGTTATCGTCGTTAACATGTGGGTAGGCATTCCGGTGTCCATGCTGCTCGTGATGAGCGTGCTGACAACGATTCCGAAGGATCTTTACGAAGCGGCCGACGTGGACGGCGCGAGCGGTTTCCAAAAATTCAAAATCATCACGCTGCCGATGATTTTGTTCTCTACGGCGCCGGTGCTCATTACACAGTTTGCGGGCAACATCAACAACTTTAACGCGATCTTCCTGCTGACGAACGGCAATCCGGTCGTCGGCGATTACCAGTATGCCGGCGCGACCGACCTGCTCGTCACCTGGCTGTACAAACTGACGCTTGACCAGCAGCGGTACAACATGGCGTCTGCGATCGGTATCATTATCTTCCTGATTATCGCTTCCTTCTCCATCTACAATTATCGCCGGACGAGATCATTTAAAGAGGAGGACATGATCCAATAATGGGAATCAAACTGAAGAACACCATACGCCTGACGTTAAGTTATATTTTGCTGGTCATCATTGCGATTTGCTGTATCTATCCCGCAGCCTGGGTTGTTCTTGCTTCCTTCCGGCCGGGCAAATCGCTGTACAGCAAGACGCTGATCCCGGAAACGTTTACGTTGGACCATTACCGCGAGCTGTTTACTTCCAAAACGTTCATGTTCGGAACCTGGTACATGAATACGCTGAAAATCGCCGTACTGTCCATGCTGATCGGTACGCTTCTCGTCCTGCTGACGAGTTATGCGGTATCGCGGTTCCGGTTTAAAGGCCGGAAAAACGCATTGTCGACGATTCTGGTTCTGGGAATGTTTCCGGGTTTCATGAGTATGATCGCCCTGTACATCCTCCTGAATTCCCTGGATCTGCTGAATACCCATATGGCGCTTGTCATCGTCTATGCGGCGGGGGCGCCGCTGGGAGGAACCCTGATCATGAAGGGCTTCCTCGATACGATTCCGCGAAGCCTGGACGAGGCGGCAAAGATCGACGGCGCGACGAACTTCGCGATTTTCCGCAAAATCATTCTTCCGCTTTCGAAGCCGATGATCACGTATATGGGGCTGACGCTGTTTGTCGGCCCTTGGGTAGACTTCATCTTCGCTCGGCTGGTTCTCAGGTCGAAGGAAAACTGGACCTTGGCCGTCGGTTTATGGGATTTGGTCAACTCCCAGCAGGACAGCAACTTCACCTTGTTCGCGGCTGCGTCGGTGCTCATCGCGCTGCCGATCACCATTCTGTTCGTCTTCCTGCAGCGGATGCTGGTCGACGGCATGACGGCGGGGGCAAGCAAAGGCTGATCGTTTAAACCTGAATGGCATGCATCAGAAATGCAGGCCATAATAAAAGCATGCAAAATTTGTTATAAGCCATCGGTGGAAGCCGGTGGCTTTTTTAAGATATAACAAAGTATAAACTTCAGAGGTTTGCCATCTTTATATCGCAAGAAAAACTTCCGCTAAAAGCGGTCTGTCTTCTGAGAAAGTACGTCGATAGACGTTTTTTCTTTTAGATATAACAAAGTATAAACTTCAGAGGTTTGCCATCCTTATATCGCAAGAAAAACTTCC
>NZ_LAZU01000023.1 GCF_000987955.1 Paenibacillus sp. DMB20 | reverse complement strand
AGAAAGTACGTCCAAGGCGTTTTTTTTTAAGAGATAAGAACGTATAAACTACAGAGGTTTGCCATCCTGATCTCGCAAGAAAAACTTCTGCTAAATGCGGTCTGTCTTCTGAGAAAGTACGTCGATAGACGTTTTTTCTTATTGAAAACCGGATCGGTTATCCTGAGCCATGCGCTTGAAAAAGTGACACGTGTGTCGTATAATCAAAAAAGTGACATCTGTGTCATGTTTTGAATTGTTAATCGGCAGGAGGATTTTCGATTATGGGGCAAAAAGGGGAAGAAAAAAAAGAACTATATTTTGAAAAAAGCGGAGCAGGTATTTGCGAGAAAAGGTTACACCTCGGTCACGATGAAAGACATCGTTGAAGAATGCGGAATAAGCCGCGGCGGTTTATACAAATATTTCGGTTCAACCCGGGAAATTTTCGAGGAGCTGCTATCCGGGCAAAAAGGAAACGACGTTTCCTTCTTTTTGGAAGGGATGAGTAACAGGATAAGTGCGACTGACATATTTCATGAATTTTTTTGAAAAACAAAAAACGGAAATGGTCAACATGCAAGGAAGCATTCGGATCGCCGTCTACGAGTATTTCTTGTCTCAAAAAAACGATCTGGCCGCTGACCTATTAAAAGATTACTTCAATGGCGCGGTTGCCCTTGTGTCCCAAACGCTTGCTTACGGGATCGACAGAGGGGAAATCGTTCCGCTGGACACGGAACAAACGGCAAGGCATATCGTGCTCGTGCTTGAAGGGTTAAATACGCTGGCGATGGGCACATCCGTCCCGCCAAAGCTGATAGAAGAACAAACGGGCCTGATCATGAACATGCTGGTCAAAGCCTGAAGGGGAGGTATGCCTAATGAATCCAATTATAAGGGCGGAGGAAGTCACCAAAAAATTCAGCGATAACGAGACGGTTTTGAATGGGGTGAATCTTTCGGTAACCTCCCATACGTTTAACGCTATACTTGGAGCCAGCGGGTCCGGGAAGACGACCTTGCTGAATATCATGTCCGGCTTGTTAAAGCCGACGACAGGCAGGATCTACTATCGCGAAACGGAGATTACCTCCCTGGACAATGAGCGGATGTCATACTTAAAACGGAATGAAATCAGCACCATCTTTCAAGATTACCTGCTGCTGCCGAACTTGACCGTTGCCGAAAACATTCGGATCGGAATCGCGCAAGACCGAAGTTCATTGCCTTTTCGCGAGGTTATCGCTTTATTGGGGATCGAGGATATTCTGGACAAGTTCCCCTCGCAATTATCCGGCGGACAGCAGCAGCGGACCTCCATAGCCAGAGCCATTATCAAGAAGCCGGCGGTTTTATTTTGCGACGAAGCCACGGGGGCGCTGGACGAGGGGAACAGCAAAAGGGTTGTGAAATTGCTGCATGAGGTAAAAAAACAATACGGAATCACCGTTATTTTCGTTACCCATAATTTGAAAATCGCCGATACGGCCGAACGCATTATCACGATGAAGGATGGGCTCGTCCATAAAGACCAGTGGAATGAAGCGCCGATCAGCGCGGATGAAATGAGCTGGGGGCCATGATGTCGGGAACGAAGGGAACCATGAAGTATCTGTATAAGGAAGTTTATAAGAGCCTGTTGAATAATAGAAGTTACATCATTCTGCTCTATCTTTTCATGTCGTTGACTTCATTCATGTATTTCTTTGTCCAGTTTTCGATCGATAGCAATAGGGACGGCTTGCAGGAACTGGTTCGGTCCGGCAGGACGCTTTCGAAGAATCAGAGCGATTTTCTTACGGGCCTGCAGGCCAACGGGGCTCTCGCATGGACGTTTTTTATTATGCTTTTTAATGCTGAGCGCTTTTGTGGTGCATCTATTCTACACGTTTTATTTTAAACGGCATTTGCAAAAAATGGGCTGCTTTCAAGCCTTGGGATTTGCGGATTTGACCATTGCACGGGTTTATCTATATCTCACGATTGCTTTGTCCGCCTCTGCCGCATTGACGGGCATGCTGTTCGGCTGGATGCTGTCGGGCGTGTTGTTGGATGCGTATACCGCTTCCTACGGCATATCGGATGTGAAAAAGGGCATTCAAACAAGCAGTTTCTTTATCGGCGTAATTCCGGTTATATTGGCGGCTGGTTTGACAACCGCCCATTCTTGCAAAGTGTTTTTCAAAAAAGAGCCGGCCTTGCTGATCAAAGGAACGCTGAGAAGAAAAGAATCGGCGCTGCTGGTTCGAATTGCCGACCGGATTTCTGCGGCCATGCCGGAAAGCAAACGGTTCCCCGTGCGAATCGTTTTCCGTAAACCGGCGACGCTTGTTTTGAGCGTGATTGCCGTCGGGGTCAGCGTCACTCTTTTTATCATGAGCATTTCACTCTATTTAAGCAGCAATAAAGTTTATGAATCGCAGACGAATGGCCGTCATTATTCCTTTGACGTGAAATTGAACGCGCTTGGTCAAGACGTAGGGGCGTATGCAGGTTCAGTTTTGTACCTTGAGACTTCGGCATCCGTTATGACGAGCAACCGCAAGGAGCCTGTTCGGCAGCAATTGATCGGTTTGACGGACGGTGGAGATTTATTAACGCTATACAATCAAAACGGTCAACGCTTATCTAAGCCCCAAGGCAATGAAATCTGGATCGGCCCCGGCCTTGAGGAGATCTATGGAGTCAAGAAAGGGGATACGGTCACCCTAAATGTCTCAAACAAGCGCTATTCGGCGATCGTCTCCGACGTGGCGGCAAACGCGGAATCGAATCGTATTTATATGAATAAAGAGCAATTGGCCGAATGGATGAATGTAGAGAAATCATCGTATAACGGATTGTTAAGCAACGATGTGCACTCCGTTCCGAGCGGACGGGTCATAACCGAAGAGGAGCGGCTGTTTGCCCTGGACAAAGCGGCGGTTTCGAACCGGATGAGCGCGGTGATCAACCAACTGCTCGGCTGCATTGCGGGAGGTATTTTAATCTATTTGGTACTGCTTCTGAATTTCCAGGACAGTACCCGGGAAATTTTAATTTTAAGCTTATTGGGATACCGGCCGAAAGAAATCAATAACATGCTCATTGGCGTGTTCGGGCCGATTATCGCTGCCGCGTTCCTGCTCATGCTGTACCCGGGTATCGTTATATGTCGGCAAATCCAGAGAAGCCTGTCCATGCAAACGGGCGATTATATGCCATTTCAAACGAACGTTTTCATTGTGGTGGCTATATTTGTGGTGATGCAAATCATTTATGCCGTTGCAAAAGCGGCATTTACGGCCAAAATCAGGACAATCATCCGCAAGGAAACGATTCATGCGCATATGCAATAACCTCCCCGGCCAGGGACATGGCACTGAGCGAAGGCTCGAAGCCATAATACCAAGGATGCAGTCCAACGGATATGACGACCAGGATAAGACTTGAACCACGAAACCTGAGGTTAGAGGAAATAATTAGCGATAGGAAACTTGGCTAATTAAGCAGAAATTTGTCGCTTTATACTTGCAATCTGATTCAGAAACCGGGAAAATAGAGGATGTGGAGAGTTAATATCATATTATAGTAGAAGGGAAGCATGAGGGTATAATGAGCATGGAAAGCGTTTTGTCTGCGCCTGCACTGCTGATTCGAACGTTTGAGGAGAAAGATTTGGAGTCTGTCACGTCCCTGATGCGCGAATTGAATTATCCCACGACGCTGAATGTGATGCGTGAACGGATGGAGACGATGGCGGCCAACCCGCTGTACTGCAATTTGATTGCGGAGCTGGACGGGAAGGTCATCGGCATGATTATGCTTCGTCAAGTTAAATCCTTCGTAAAGGCCGAAACGGCCACTCAAATTACTTCGTTGATTGTTACCTCAAGCTGCTGCAGCCAAGGCATCGGTAAACGATTGGTTCGCAGCGGAGAGAACTGGGGAAAACAGCAGGGAAGCAACCTCTTGTTTCTCAAAAGCGGCAACCGGGAAGGTTTGGCCCCGGCACATGCATTTTTCGAACATATCGGATTTGAAAAAGCGGGTTATCAGTTTATAAAGCATCTGTAAACCGCCGCTTTTTCTCCACCCGGTCCCATTTGGGGCCGGGTTTTTCTTTTAAAATATGAGATACGCTATCGTCCATTAGAGGGAAGACGAAGTCGTTTCTGCTTGTTTACAGTGAATCGGGGATTGATATACAATCCAGACAAGCCTTTTTATGGAAATCGGTTACATCCTGGTGTTGGCAGCGGGATTTCCGGGCTGAAAAACAAGTAAAGGAAGAAAAAATATGCTAAAGCTGATATTGGTCGATGACGAAGAGGATGTCAGAGAGGGGCTGATCCGGCAGATCGACTGGGAAGGAAACGGATTTCTGGTCACGGATCGGGCGGAGAACGGGCGCGAAGCCATGGAGATGATCGAAAAGAGTCGGCCGGACGTCGTCGTGACGGATATCCATATGCCTTTTATGGACGGCCTTCAGCTTGCCGAATGGGTCAGGGAGACGTATCCCTTGACAAAAATCATTATTTTAACGGGCTATGACGAGTTTGAATATGCCCGCCGGGCGATAAGGCTGCAGATCGACGAATATGTCCTGAAACCGTTTTCCGCCGGGGAGTTGGTTGATATACTGCGGAAAGTGAAAGAACAAATCGAACTGGAAACCGTTGAAAAGGAAAATATCCAGCTGCTGCGGGAGCATTACCAAAGAAGCCTGCCTGTTTTAAGAGAGCTGTTTCTGGCCGAACTGGTATCCGGCCGCATTTCGAAGAAGGATATCCGGGAAAAGCGGGACACGCTCGGAATGGATCTGACGGAGGGACCGTATCTGGCTTCGGTGATCTCTCTTGATGCTCCGGTTCAGGTTGATCCTCCGGGGCATCAGCAGGCCTCGATTCTTGGGACTGGCCGGGAAAGCCGGAGCTTGCAGCTGTTTGCCGTACGCAACATTGCGGAGGAGCTGTGTGCCGATACGCCGGATCATTTGGTGTTTATGGCAGGAGAGGACATTGCCCTGATTGCCTGCCGTCTTCGCGACACGGATGAAGTCCCCCGAAGAACGCTGCGGCTGCTGGAATTGATTCGCGACAAGGTGGTGCGTTTTCTCCATCGGAGCATCACGATCGGCGTGGGGTCCGTGATGGAGGAAGTAAGCCGTTTGCATCAATCTTATCGGGATGCGAGGCAGGCCCTGGACTACCGGCTTGTTATGGGAGGCGGCAAGGTTATCTGGATCCACGACGTCGAAACATCAGGTGCGCGGCGGGAGAGGCTGAGTTTGGACGGTTTCATGGAACAACAGCTGATTCGCGGCATTAAGGTAGGAACCGGGGAGGAACGCTCGCGCGTGGTTGAAGAACTGTTTGATCAACATAAATCGGTAACAGCCTCCATCCAGGACTACCAGATTTATTGGCTTGAACTGATGGCGGTGGTTCTCCGGCTCGCCAAGGAGAGCGGAACCGACCCGCAGGAACTGTTCGGTCCAGGCAGCAATCCGCTGTCCGAATTTTCCTCTTTTACGGGACCGGAACATTTAAAGGAACGGCTGAAGGACATATGTGCACAACTAGCCTGCAAATTTGAAAGCGGCCGAACTTCAAGTACCCGCTCCTCGGTGGAAGATGCCAAGGCGTATGTGCAAAGGCATTACGCGGACAATGAGCTGTCCATCGGGGAAGTTTGCAGACAGCTGCATATCAGCACGGGCTATTTCAGCACCATTTTTAAAAAGGAAACGGGAATGACGTTTGTTACCTATTTGATGTTTGTGCGATTGGAGGCGGCCAAAAAGCTGCTGCGGACAACGGAGTTAAAGGCTTTTGAAATTGCGGAAAAAACCGGATTTTCGGATCCGAATTATTTCAGCTTCTGCTTTCGGAAGAAGTTTGGCCTGTCCCCGAAAGAGTACCGCTTGTCGGGAGAGGGGTAGAGCCGGATGAAGCGGGACGAAAATGGTTTGTTTTATTGGAAAAAAAGGCTGTGCGACCTGATGGCAATCCGCCTGAGGAGCATTCAGGTCATGATCACCTTTCTTTTTTCCATCGTCACGATGCTGGTTGTGCTTGCCGTCAGTTTTCTGTTGTACGATAAATTTTCCAGGACCGCCGAAGACAATGCTTATTTGAATATTCAGCAAATTATCGATCAGGTAAAGAGCAATCTGGAAACTTACGTAAAAGGCATGCAGGATATTTACGCCGTGGTGGAAGAACAGTTCGACAGCGCACTTGAAGTCGGAGACGGCCCTCTTTACGGGCAGTTGTCCACCCTGCTGCAAACGAGGGAGGATCTGGTGTCGATTGCTCTTTTCACCCCGAAAGGCGAACCTGTCATTCACGTGCCTGAGCTTCCGATGATGCGCAATACCGGGCTAACCTCCCAAAGCTGGTTTGAGACATCCGTGAGGGAGCCGGGAAAATGGCTGATTTCGGCCCCTCATATCCAAAATCTGTACGCGGGGCAGTACAAATGGGTCGTGTCCATGAGCAAAACGGTCACATATACATCCCAAGGTCAAAAGAAAACGGGAGTGCTCCTGGTGGACATTAATTTTCGTACGATTGACGAGCTCAGCTCCCGCGTAAGCCTCGGCAAAAAAAGGCTATGCCTACATCACGGATTCGGTTGGCAATATCGTGTATCATCCACAGCAGCAGTTGATCCACGCCGGCTTGAAGTACGAAAACTTGGAGACCGCTCTAAACTATAGTTTCGGCAGTTATACCGACCATTCGACTGGGGAAGAGCGATACATCACGGTCCGGTCGGTTCGCCCCATCCGCTGGAAGATTGTCGGCGTGGCCTACCCGGATGAAATCGTGACGACCAAGAGGGATCTGGGAGAGTTCCTGATTTGGTTTCTTGCGGTGGTGCTCGCTTTTGTGGTGGTCATTTCCGTTTTCGTATCCGCCAAAATCTCCAAGCCGATCCGCCGTCTTGAAAAATCGGTGAAAAAGGTGGAACGGGGCGATTTCTCATCGTCGGTAGACGTGCAGGGTTTTGTGGAGGTGGAGCGTGTGTCCCATCGTTTCAACTTGATGGTGCAGCGGATCCGGGAGCTGATGCAGCAGATCATCCGGGAGCAGGAGGCCAAGCGGAAAAGCGAACTGGATGTTCTGCAGGCCCAGATCAATCCGCATTTTTTGTACAACACGCTGAATTCCGTTATACGGCTTGCGGAAAGCGGGAGGAATGAAGAGGTTGTCAAGACCATTACCTCATTGTCCAAGCTGTTCCGGATCAGCCTTAGCAAAGGCAGTCATATTATTACGGTGCGCGAAGAGCTGGAGCATGTCCGCAATTATCTGATTATCCAGAACATCCGCTACAAGAACAAGTTTCGATTCACCATTGATGCGGAGGAGCAGGTGCTGGACTGCCTGACCTTAAAGCTGATCCTGCAGCCTTTGGTTGAAAATGCGATTGTGCACGGTCTGGAGGAATTGTATGGGCCCGGCATGATACGTATCGAGGCGCGTCGAGTTGAGGGGAATGTTCAAATCATGATAACGGATAACGGTTTGGGAATGTCGCCCGAAAAGCTGGTGTCTGTATTGAACGGTTGCCCGGACAGCAAGAGAGGATCGGGGGTGGGCGTTCAAAACGTCCAAGAGCGTATTCGTCTGGCTTACGGCCAGGCTTACGGGCTTGCTTTTGAGAGCGAGAGGGAAGAGGGAACCACCGTTACGGTGACCCTCCCCGTGCAACTGGACACCGGTCCGGCGGAGAGGAGGCTTTCTTCATGAAACGATCAATAGCCAACATATTGGCTGCCGTCATGTTTCTGGGCATAACCGGCTGTTCCGGAGATGCGCCGGATAGCCAGAAGCAAGGCACTCGACGCATCGATATGATCGTCAAGATGAATCGCGGGGAATACTGGAAAACCGTGAAAATGGGCGCGCAAGTCGCGGCAAAGGAATTTGACGTGGAGCTGCGTTTCGATGCGCCGGCCAACGAGGACGACATTGAAGGACAGATCGAGATGGTGGAGAACGCCATCGAGCGGCAGACTGACGCGATCGTGCTGGCTGCCAGCGATTATATGGAGCTTGGGCAAGCGGCGGATAAAGCGGCATATAACGGAATCCCGGTTATATCCTTGGACGCGAACGTGGCCTCGGCCAGAGTGGAAACCCGAATTGGAGCGAATAACTACGAAGCGGGGCAGAAAGTGGCGGAACGGATGGTCAAGCTGCTTGGCGGTACCGGAAAAATCGGTGTCGTAAGCTTTGTAAAAGGAGCTTATGACGAGGAGGAACGCCTTGAGGGGCTGACGGATTATATCGCCCGTTTTCCCGGTATCGAACTGATGGAGATCGGTTATTCCGGTTCCGATGAGGACTTGGCATCCAGCATTACAAGGAGAATGATCCGAACCCATGATTTGGACGGAATCATCACATTGAACAGCGTTTCCTCCGTGGGGGCGGCCCGGGAGGTCAAGGATCTTGGGCTCGGCGGCAAAGTCAAGCTGGTCACCTTTGACAGTACTCCTGAAATCATCGGCCTGCTCCAGGATGGGATCGTTCAGGCCACGCTGATCCAGAACCCCTTCAGCAACGGGTATTTGGCTGTGCAGCATGCGGTTGAAGCGCTAAAAGGCAATAAAGTTCCGGAAATGGTGGAAACGCCGACCAAAATGATCGATCTGGTCAACATGCTGTGGCCCGAGAACCAGAAACAGCTATTCCCATTTGTCCGATAATCGAAAGCGGAGTGCTTCTGAAGCATTCCGTTTTTAAATGAAGAACATAAACACATGAGAATTTTTATAGAACTGATGAGAATTTTGTATTAAGAAGCGAAGTGGAATCCGCAATAATGAAAGCGTAAACAAATTCCGGTCTGATAATTGAAAAGATAAACAGGAGGTCTGCATGATGAAAAAAGCAACATCCGTACTGCTCGCCGGAGCTCTGCTCGGGGGCGCGCTTGCCGGCTGTTCCGGCACGGGAAGCAAGGAAGGAAGCGGGGACAAAGACCCGAAGGTCGGAGTCGCGATTTATAAATTCGACGACACCTTTATGACCGGCGTCCGGAATTCCATCAAAGAGAATGCCGAAGGGGTCGCTTCCGTCGATATCGTGGACAGCCAAAACTCCCAGCCGACCCAAAACGACAAAATTGATTTGTTCATCAGCAAAAAATCGGATGCTCTGGTGATCAACCCGGTCGACCGGACGGCTGCGGGAGTCATTATCGATAAAGCTAAAGCGGCGGATACGCCCGTCGTGTTCCTGAACCGCGAGCCGCTGCCGGAAGATATGAAGAAATGGGAGAAGGTTTACTACGTTGGCGCGAAAGCAGCGGAATCGGGAACGATGTCCGGCGAACTGATCGCCGATTATTGGAAAGCCAATCCGAAGGCCGATAAGAACGGGGACGGCGTTCTGCAGTACGTGATGCTGATGGGCGAGCCGGGTCATCAGGACGCGGAGCTTCGCACGAAGTTTTCCGTGGATGCCATCGTTAACGCAGGCATCAAGGTGGAAAAAGTCGCCGAGGATACAGGCATGTGGGACCGCGTCAAAGGCCAGGAGAAGATGGCTGCCTTCCTGTCAGCCCATGGGGATAAAATCGAAGCCGTGCTGGCGAACAACGACGACATGGCGCTCGGAGCAATCGAGGCACTGAAAGCGGCGGGCTATTTCAAAGGCGATAAAACGATGCCGGTCGTGGGCGTGGATGCAACCGCTCCGGCTCTCGAAGCGCTCAAGGAAGGGACCCTGCTTGGAACGGTTTTGAACGATGCCGCCAATCAGGGGAAAGCCTCCGTCGTGCTGGCTTCTTTGCTGGCCAAAGGCGAATCGCCGACCATGGAAAACGTGGGCTATGAAATCACGGATAATCAATACATTTGGATCTCCTATAAAAAAAATTACGAAAGACAACATGGATGAAGCTAAATAAGGCCTTTCTTAAAATTGCAGGCGGGAGCGGACGGCAGTCTGCTCCTTTATTTTTGGAGCTGTGGCGTTGGGGCAATATAGCGGCTCTCTCATTCGGGTACGGGATTGAAGCAACGAAAACGGAACAAAGGAGGGGAAACTCATGTCGGAGCATCCTTTTTTGCTTGAGATGAACGACATCACCAAGGAATTTCCCGGGGTTAAGGCGCTTGACGGAGTGACGCTTAAGGTGAGACCGGGTACGGTACATGCCCTGATGGGGGAAAACGGAGCAGGCAAATCCACGCTCATGAAATGCCTGTTCGGAATTTATGAGCCGGAAGGCGGGGAGATCTATCTGAACGGCGGGAAGGTGGTGATCCGGAATTCCAAAGATGCGCTAATTCTGGGCATCTCGATGATTCATCAGGAGCTTCACCCGATCCCGTTTAGGAGTGTTATGGAGAATATTTGGCTTGGCCGATTCCCGACGGTCGGATACGGGCCGTTTCAGTTCGTAGACCACAAAAAGATGAAACAAGACACGGTGGAGTTATTCCACGATCTAGGCATTGACATCGATCCCGATATCAAGGTCGGCAGGTTATCCGTTTCCAGGGTGCAGTCCATAGAAATCGCTAAAGCGGTATCATACCGTTCCCGCGTTATCGTCATGGATGAGCCTACATCTTCTTTGACCGCCGTCGAGGTCGATCATTTGTTCCGAATTATCAGGGATTTGAAGGAGCGCGGAGTCGCAATAATTTATATCTCCCACAAAATGGAGGAAATTCTGCAAATCTCGGATGACGTCACGATCATGCGGGACGGCAGGAAGATCGGGACTTGGCCGGCAGCGGAGCTGACGACCGATTCGATCATATCCAAAATGGTGGGCCGCGATCTGACGCGGCGCTTCCCCGAGCGGGAGCATGTGCCGGGCGAAGTACTGCTGGAGGTACGGAATCTGACTTCGATCATTCCGAAATCTTTTAGGAGTGTTACATTCTCGCTTCGCCGCGGAGAGATTCTTGGGATTGGCGGTTTGGTGGGTGCCCAGAGGACGGAACTGATCGAGGCGCTGTTCGGGCTCCGGGAAATTGCATCGGGAAACATTTTGCTGAAGGGACGTGAAGTGAACATCAAATCGCCGGAGGATGCCAAAAAACAAGGGTTTGCCCTTTTGACGGAAGAAAGACGCGCAACGGGGATATTTCCTGTGCTGTCCGTGCACGAAAACGGAGCGGTGGCCAATCTGAAAAATTACAGGAACATGTATTTTCTGCTGAATGAAAAGAAAAAAAAAGGCGGATGTAACCAGAATGGTCGAGAAGTTAAGAACGAAAACGCCTTCCCAGCGCACCCGGATCATGAACCTGTCGGGCGGGAATCAGCAGAAGGTGCTTCTGGCCCGGTGGCTGCTGACAGAACCGGATATTCTGCTGCTGGATGAGCCGACTCGCGGAATCGACGTCGGCGCCAAATTTGAAATTTACAGTATTATAGCGGATCTCGCGAAGCAGGGAAAAAGCATTATTATGATCTCGTCCGAAATGCCCGAACTGCTCGGCATGTCGGACCGGATTCTGGTCATGTCGGAAGGACGCCTGACCGGAATACTCGAAGGCGGCGAGGCAACGGAAGAAAACGTCATGCGCCTTGCGGCACAGCATTAGGAAGGGGCAGAAGGAGGAAAAGTATGAATACACTGAAAATGCGTCATTTTGCGTCGGAGAACGCGATATACCTGGTTCTTATCGTTCTTGTTTTGGGCATAACCGTCTATGATCCTTCATTTTTTTCGATCCAGTCTTTACGCGACGTGCTGGTCCAATCTTCCACTCGGGCGATCATAGCGCTTGGCGTAGCCTTTATTCTGATCACCGGGGGCACGGACTTGTCTGCAGGGCGAATCGTGGGATTATCGGCGGTCATATCGGCTTCCATGCTGCAAAAATCGGACTATCCCAAACCGTTCTTTCCGGACATGCCGGAGCTGTGGTTTATTGTGCCCGTAATTCTGGCGATTACAGCAGGAATTGCGTTCGGCTTCATTAACGGTGTCATCGTGGCCAAGTTTAATGTTCCCCCGTTCATTGCCACGCTCGGCACGATGGTTGCGGTGCTTGGCGTCAACTCGATTTATTTTGATATGGAACCGAACAATTCCCAGCCGATCGGCGGTCTTAGGGAAGATTTTACGAAAAGTTTGGGTACGGGGTATATCGGCAGCGGAGACTTCACGGTTCCTTACATTGTGCTGATCGCTTTGGGAGTGGCTTGCATTGTATGGGTTATTTTTAATAAAACCCGGCTGGGCAAAAATATGTACGCGATCGGCGGCAACATCCAGGCAGCCCGCGTATCGGGAATTAATGTCGCGCGCAGCCTCATCATTATTTATTCCATCGCCGGGGCTCTTTACGGCATGGCCGGCGTTCTCGAAGCCGCCAGAACCGGCGGAGCGACGAACAACTACGGAAACATGTACGAGCTTGATGCCATCGCAGCCTGCGTGGTCGGCGGCGTATCCACAACGGGCGGCATCGGTACGGTGCCTGGCGTGATGGCGGGCGTGCTGATTTTCACCATCATCAACTACGGCCTCACGTTTATCGGCGTCAGCCCGTATTGGCAGCTGATTATTAAAGGAGCTATTATCGTAGCTGCCGTAGCGTTCGATATGCGTAAATACGCTGCGAAAAAGTAAAACATCTCCTGACAGTGTATTAAGTGCTTGAAATATTCCTGGCTTGTCGAAAGACCTTTATCCGTTTCCGTGGAACGGTTTGAGGTCTTTTTTTATATGAATGTGGGGTTCATCATGGCTCGTTTTTCTCGCCAAATACGCTTGTTATTTGAGAAACAGGATGCGCAGACGATTTTAACGTTTATTTCGGCAAAACATTATAATGTTTATTTACGTTTGCCTTATATCGTGGTAATGTAAACATTATAATGTTCCTATTGCTGGAGGTGAGAACCATACAAGAACGATATGTATTGCGAAATTTGAGGTTTGTTGACGGGACAGAGGTTGACATCGAGATTGAAAACGGAACTGTTGCAGGGATAACCGCAGGAGGCCTGGGGCACGGGAGCATCGTAAAGGATTGCTCAGGCTTATATGTATCCAGCGGTTGGATCGATATGCATGTTCATGCGTTTCCTGAATTCGATCCTTACGGCGATGAGATCGATGAAATCGGAGTGAAGCAGGGTGTAACCACGATCGTGGACGCGGGAAGCTGCGGCGCCGACCGGATCGGCGACCTTGCCAGGAGCGCTGAACAGGCATTGACGAATGTGTTTGCTTTTTTTAAACATATCGCGGATCGGGCTGCAAAGGGTGGACGAGTTATCCCGTCTGGAGTGGATCGACCGGCAAAAAGTTTTGAGCGCCGCCCATGCCTACCCTGGGTTTATCGTCGGCTTGAAAGCGAGAATCAGCCGAAGCGTGGTGAAGGATAGCGGCATCCGGCCGCTTGTCATTGCCAGGGAGCTGTCGGATGAAACGGGGCTCCCGCTTATGGTGCATATCGGATCGGCGCCTCCCGACATTACGGAGGTCATTCCGATGCTGAGGAAGAACGATATCATCACCCATTATCTTAACGGAAAAAGCAATAATTTGTTTGACGAGAGCGGAGGGCCGCTAAAGGTGCTGACGGAGGCTGTTCGGCGCGGCGTTCATTTGGACGTGGGTCATGGCACGGCCAGCTTTTCCTTCCGGGTGGCTGAAGCGGCGAAGCTCCACGGCATCCGCCCGGATACGATCAGCACGGATATTTACCGGGGGAACCGGCTGCATGGGCCGGTATACAGCATGGCGAACGTGCTCACGAAATTTCTCGGCCTGGGCTATCCGCTGCAGGAAGTGATCCCGCTGGTCACGGAGCATGCGGCCCGCTGGCTGGGCAGGCCGGAGCTTGGCCGGATTCATGTTGGGGAGGCAGCGAATTTGACGGTTTTTGCCTTGAACGACGAGGCAGTGGAATTGGTGGATTCGGAAGGGGAACGAAGAGTATACGGTCGTAACATCGAACCTAAAGGAGTCGTGATCAATGGACAATTCATGGAATGCGAAGTACGGTCTGAAACGAGTCATTAATGCCAGCGGACGGATGAGCATCCTGGGCGTTTCCGCTCCGACCGACACGGTGATGGAAGCGATGAAGCAGGGCGGTCAGCGTTACGTGGAGATTGCGGATCTCGTCGATAAAGCCGGTGATCACGTTGCGAGCGTGATCGGCTCGGAGGCTGCGGTGGTTGTCAATTCCGCGTCCAGCGGGATCGCTTTATCCGTGGCTGCGATCGTTACGCGCGGAAACCGCCGTTTGAGCGAGCGATTGCATCAGGAGGCCATACCCGTGAATGAGATCATCGTATTGAAGGGCCATAATGTGCAGTATGGCGCCCCTGTCGAGACGATGGTTTATCTGGGAGGCGGCAAGCTGGTTGAAGTCGGTTATGCCAACGAAGGCCGTGTGGAGCATATCGAGGATGCCATTACGGACAAGACGGCGGCCGTGCTCTATGTGAAATCGCATCATGCCGTCCAGAAAAACATGATCTCCGTCGAGGAGGCCTGGGAGGTGGCCCGGCGGAAAGGGGTGCCGATGATCGTGGACGCGGCCGCGGAAGAAGATCTGCAGAAGTATGTCCGTTATTCGGATCTCGCCATTTACAGCGGCTCCAAAGCGATAGAGGGACCGACTTCGGGCATTGTCGCGGGTAAGCGGAATTATATCGATTGGGTGAAGGTCCAACTGCACGGCATCGGCCGGAGCATGAAGGTCGGAAAAGAAACGACTTTCGGGCTGCTTCAGGCGCTGGATGAATATACCGTCAAGGAAGACAGAAGCGAGGAGGAAAAGGAAGCGCTTCAGGCGCTTATGCCGTTAAATGACCTTCCCGGCATTAAAGTAACGGTCGTGCAGGACGAAGCCGGGCGGGCGATTTTCCGGGCACGGGTTCACATCGATCCGGTTGAAGCGGGCATAACGGCACAGGAAGCGGCCAAACGCCTGCAAAATGGGGAAATTGCCATATACACAAGGGATTATGGCGTCAGACAGGGATATTTCGATATCGATCCCCGTCCGCTGATGGGGGACGATCTGCAGGTCATTGAAGCGAAAATACGGGAACTTACAGGGGGACGTTAAGATGGCAACGATTGAAAAGCGATTTTACAAAGACCGGGTTGCTTTAAACGTGTTGGCGAAGGATATCGCCAATGCCAAAGAGATATTCGAAGCCGCGGAGGGATATGTGCTGGTCGGAGTTTTGTCCAAGAATTACAACACGGTCGAAGAAGCGGTTGCGGCCATGAAGCAGTACGGTCAGGAGATCGAAGACGCGGTATCCATCGGGCTGGGTGCCGGAGATAACCGTCAGGCAGCCGTCGTAGCGGAAATCGCCAAGTTCTATCCCGGAAGCCACATCAATCAGGTGTTCCCGGCAGTGGGAGCAACCCGAGCCAATCTGGGAGGTCGAAACAGCTGGATCAACAGTCTGGTATCGCCTGCAGGTGAAGCCGGCTTCGTTAATATTTCCACAGGACCGATCAGCGCGGCTCAAGGAGAACCTGCCATCGTTCCCGTGAAATCGGCCATTGGGCTTGTGAAGGATATGGGCGGGAACGCGTTGAAATATTTTCCGATGGAAGGACTGAGCAGGGAGGAAGAGTACCGCGCGGTAGCGAAAGCTTGTGCGGAGGAAGGCTTCGCCCTGGAACCGACCGGAGGCATCGATATGGACAATTTCGAGGAAATTCTGCGAATCGCGCTGGAAGCCGGCGTCCCGCGGGTTATACCGCATGTGTATTCGTCGATCATCGATAAGGATAGCGGTTTAACGCGGCTGGAGGATGTGCGGGAACTGACCCGGACGATGAAAAGGCTGGCGGACCGTTATGCCTAAGAGGATTGCGGCTTTCGGCGAAGTCATGATGCGACTGCAGGTGCCGGGCCATGATATGCTGTCCCAAGCCTCTACGCTCAACTATTCGTTCTCGGGAACCGGCGTAAACGTCGCTTCGGCATTGTCACGGTTCGGCCATGCCGGGTATCTGATTTCCAGGCTGCCCGCCAATCCCTTGGGTGAAGCTGCAATGTCTTCACTAAGAAAACTGGGGATTGCGACATCGTTTATCGAACGGGGCGGGCAGTATCTGGGCATGTATTTCCTGGAGAACGGTTTTGGGGTCCGGCCAAGCCGGGTCACCTACAGCAACCGTCTGGGAAGCAGCTTTAACACGGCCCCGGAAAGGACTTATGACTACGGCGGCATTGCGGATGCGGTGGACGCGGTTCATTTTTGCGGGATCGCTCTGGCCATGAACGAATCCGTCCGGAAGCATATGAAGTCTATCGCCGAAAAGGTGAAGGAACGGGGCGGCACCGTTATTTTCGACTGCAATTACCGCCCCTCGCTCTGGGGAGAGGAGGGGTATTCGAAGGCCAAACGGCATTATGAAGATATGCTGGGGCTCTCCGATATCGTCCTCATGAACGAGAAAGACGCTTTGCATATACTGGGCCTTTCATCGGCAAAAACGGAGCGCGGGGAACAGCTGGTCGAGCTGATCCCGGTTGTGGCCGAGCGGTTCGGGCTGAGCGCCGTGGCCGGGACGCACCGGTCCGTCAATGATGACAATACGCACAGCCTGACCGGTTATCTTTATAAGAATACGAAGTTTCACTTCTCCGACAAGCTTACCTTCTCCGTCTATGACCGGATCGGAGCGGGGGACGCATATGCCAGCGGGATCATTCATGGCGAGCTGGAGGGTTATCCTCCGGAACAAACCGTGCGGTTTGCGGCGGCAGCGGGGATGCTTGCGCATACGGTGGCGGGAGATACGCCCATGGCGACGGAGAGCGACATTTTTCGTGCCATGACGGAAGCGGCAGGAGATATAGAAAGGTAGTGAATCAGGATTGAGTTTACGCCGGAATGACAAACCGTTATACGTTCAGCTGAAGAACATCATTAAAGACAGGATCCTGCACGGGGTCTATCCCCTGCATGAGAACATCCCGCCGGAGCCTCAGCTGGAGAAGGAGTTTGGCGTCAGCAAAATAACGGTACGCGGGGCGATCCAGGAGCTTGTGCAGGAGGGATATCTCGAAAAAGGGAGCGGAAAGGGCACCAAGGTCATCCGCAATACGTCGGGCACCAAGCTCTCAAGGCTGAAACGCTTTACGGAAGTGCTGGTCGAGGAAGGCCATCAAATCCAAAAGGTATGGCTCCGGTCCGAAATAGCGGAGAACCCCGAGGGAAGCGAGCCTTGGCGTTTATTCGGCAAGAGCTGCTTGAAGCTGGAACGGGTCTATGTTTTGGACCAAAAGCCGTATATCCATTATACGCATTACTTATCGGCGGACATCGGGGAGCTGGAATTGAACGAATTGAAGGTCCAATCCCTCTATGAGCTGCTGGAGGAGAGGCATATTTCCTTCGGCCGGCTAAGGGATGAATTTGCGGTGGCGGTGCCGCCTGCGGATGTGGCCGAGGTCCTAGGCGTTCCCCCGGGAGCCCCGCTGTTAAAAAGATCGCGCTACTCCTGCAGCGAAGAGGGAAGTGCCGTGGAATACAGCGAAGGCTTTTATAATACGGAGCTCCAAAGTTATGTCGTGAATTACGACGTGTAACCGGCAAATCGCCAATGTTTGCAAGAATGAAGAAACCTACATGATCAAGCCATAAAGAAGTCGTATTTAAAACCGTCTATCTGCTGCGGGGGATATAACTTCAACAGCGGTATAGATGGTTTTTTTTGTGTTTTTATGCATTTTCCAAGTTTTGAAGGATGGCGTATGGTGTCGAATATGTTACACTGTTCATGTCGATGATTACAAAATTGTAACCATTTATCCTTGAAGGAGATGTGAAATAATCCATGAAAAATACGATGATAAAAAAAATTCGTTAGCGGCGGCATTGCAGCCGTATTGTCCGTAGGCATTATGCTCCCTTCTTCCGCATTCGCAGCAGCTCCGGACGACAGCGTTCAAAGCTGGCAGCAAAAAAATCCAGCAGTTTATGGAAAGCCAAAACTGGGGAGGAAACTTTACTTGGGTCATCCAAAAGCCTGTCGCAACGCCGCAGGCAAGCCAACCGGCAGCTCCGCAACCGGAAAAGCCGTCTGCTCCGGCTCCGTCGGTCAGCAAGCCGGCTGTGCCGACCAAGCCTTCCGCCCCGGCGTCAACGGAAAAGTCCGCTTTTGCAAGCCGCGTGGTTGAGCTCGTCAATAAAGAACGTGCCAAAGCAGGGCTGAAAGCTCTTACCGTAAATGACGCGTTAACGGTTATGGCTTTGGATAAAGCCAAGGATATGAACAGCAAAAACTATTTCGATCACAATTCCCCGACATACGGTTCCCCGTTCGATATGATGAAAAAGTACGGGATTTCGTATCGTTATGCCGGAGAGAACATCGCCAAGGGACAGCGCACGCCTGAAGAAGTGATGAATTCCTGGATGAACAGCGAAGGCCACCGCAAAAACATCATGTCTCCGAACTTCACGATGATCGGCGTAGGTTATTACAACGGTTATTGGGTTCAGGAATTTATTAGCCAATAATCACGGCCGTTCGTTTTTGAACATGCACTTATCGATATTCATTTTGGAAGCAGGAGGATGATCCTCCTGCTTTTTTCTAGTCTCGGGAAGGACGGCAGCCCAGGAGAGCGTTCAAACATTCGGAAGGCTGAAACGGGAATGCAGATGCCAGATCAGCTCTCTGCGGCTGGCAACCCCCGTCTTGGCGAAGATGGACTTCAAATGATCCTGGACGGTGTAAGCAGAGATATGAAGGGTAGCCGCCAACTCTTTGGTGGACAGTCCGCGTATGAGGCCTTCCAACAGCTGCAGCTCGCGCTCGGTGAATTGATACGCTTCCGCTATGATGGGCAGCATGTCCGACGGACGCGCCGGTTCGAATGTAACGGCCAGCTGAATATCGCCGTTAACGGCTTGAAGGCGGCTGGCCCTGACCGTCAAATACGGCCCGTCCGGCATGCGGATGCAAGCTTTGGCCAGCGCCGGAGATTGGGAAGCGGCATGGAGCGCCCGCGTGCTGACGGCACGGATCGGACGGGGGAGCGTACCGCTGTCAATCCGTTCCCATGACTGCAGCTTTCGGATCCAGGCATCTGCCGCAGGATTGGTAGAGAGTAGCGCTAATTGGCCGGACAGGATGGCGATGCCGGGTTCATTCCCGCCTTCGGACCCAACGGAACCCGATTCAGGCAGGGCAACGCTGTAGGTCCGCAGGCAGGCTGCGATTACCGGCGCCAGGATGGCGATGAATTTGCGTTCATCCGGTGAAAAGACGGGCTGCCCCGTATTGCGGTAAAGGGTTAAATATCCCCAGCAGGCCCGGTCATGGACGAGGGCGGCTCGCAGCTCGTCATGGAAGCCGGCAGGACGCAGCACTTCCCGGTACCGGGCACTGCGTTCGGGCTGTCCTTCCGTTGCCTCGAATAAAGTGGCAACAGGCGTCTCGGCATGTACCAGCTGTTCATAGGCATTGTAATCCCCCTTTCCATACTCAATTCTGAACAGATGCGGATGGATCGCCTCAATGTTTTCTTCGGTGACGGCGCCGGTGGAGAGCAGCGTATTCGGATCGACATGCGTGCAGCAGGCCGCATCGAAGGGTACCGTTTCACGCAAAAGCGAAAGCAGTTTGGAACGAAAATCGGGAGACGTCATGGATGCGGCGCCGAGACGGATAATCTGTTGTTTGACTCGGGGCGTTTGTCTGGTGGTCTTCATAATGGAGCTCTCCTAATCCAAAGGTTGATAACGTGAATAAGATCGGAATCATTCGATATCCCACATATATGGGATGGTGAATTTCATCGCTGTCACTATAATTGAGAATGATTCTTAATTAACCATATTATACAGGATGCGGTGATGGAAATGCATAAGAAAGAAGATATTGTTGTCGTCGGCGGCTACGGCCATGTAGGAAGCACCATCTGCAGGATACTGGGCGAGAGGTACCCGGGCAAGGTGTATGCCGCCGGCCGCAGGCTGGATCGGGCCGAGAGGTTCAGCCGTTCAACCGGCGGCAAGGTAAAACCGCTGCAGCTCGATATCCGCAAGCCTTTGCCTCCCGGCCGGCTGGATGGAGTCAAGCTGATGATCACGTGTCTGGAGCAAATCGATACCGGCTTAGTCCATGAGTGTTTGCGCAGCGGAATCCATTATATCGACGTGACGGCCAACGGCGCGTTTCTGGAGAAGGTAGAGCAGCACAAGGATGAAGCGGCAGCATATGGCGCCATCGCGCTGCTGAGCGTCGGGCTTGCCCCCGGCTTAACCAATTTGCTTGCTCTTGAAGCACACCGGAAGCTTGGAGGAGCGGAGAGGATTGAGCTGGCGATCATGCTCGGACAGGGAGACGCCCATGGGCAAGCGGCGATCGAATGGACGGTAGAGAATATGGGAGCTCGGTTTAAAGTGATGGAAAACCGCCAACAGGTGAAGGTGCGAAGTTTTACGGACGGCAAAACATTCGATTTCGGCGGCGGTATCGGCCGCCGGAGAGCCTATCGTTTTCCGTTTTCCGATCAGCAAGCTCTTCCCCGGACCCTGGAGGTTCCCTCCGTTTCCACGAGATTCTGTCTCGACTCTGCCATCGTCACCGGATTGCTCGCCGTTGCCGGTAAAACGGGGATGGTCCGCCTGCTGCAAGTCGGTTGGATCCGCAGGCTGATTGTCCGGAGCCTTAAGCTGCTGCGCTTCGGAGGAGACCGCTTTGCCGTCAAGGCGGAAGCTTGGGGAAGAAGCCAAGAGGGAAGGACCGAAAGTGCCGAATGCTTGATCCGTGGGAGGAATCAATCCGACGCGACGGCCCAGGTGGCGGCAGCGGCGGCTGCGATGGTTATGAACTCGGCTATGCCTGGAGGCGTCTATCATATGGAGCAGTTTACGGATCTTTCCGGCATATTAAAAGAGCTGGGGCCGGACATCGCGCTCGACGTCCGGCTCTCCCCTATGCGGGAAGAAAGGGTAAGGTACGGTGACTGACGTCAAATCCGGCGGCCGCGAAATGGCTGACGGTGCAGTGAAAAGAAACAGGTCTCGACGCATTCGTCCATTGGGCGGATGCGTTTTTTTTGCCCGGAAAAAAAGAAAGCCAAGCATTCGTTTGCTACTAGCCCATAACGAACTTAAAATGACGCTTGTTTGCAAATTTATCATAGAAGATTTATGTTATTGTACATACAGCCGCAAGGGAAGCCGACAATATTATAGAGGCTGTTATTGAGTCAACTTGCGGTCAAAAAAATCTCTTTTTTTATGAAAAAAAATGCAGCCGGGGGGATCTTGTTTGAATTCTTCGAAATGGATTTGGCGAATAACCGCTTCGGTATCCGTCATCGTTACCATCATTTTGCTTGCCGGTTTTATATATGCCGTACAAGACATTAATGCCCCGCAGGCCGACTCAGCGATTAGCCAAGGGAATGCAGACAAATCCAAGGAGGAAGCGGATACGTACGAACCGGGGACGGAAGCGGGGAGCGCCGAAGGAACGGCGAAGCCGCCTGAACTGCCCGAACAGCTGAAAATAACCGCGATCGGGGATTCGCTAGCCAAGGGCACGGGGGATAACACGGGCAGCGGTTTTGTCCGCCGGAGCATCGAGATGCTGAATGAAGGCGGTCGCAAAAGCGAATTATTAAACAATCTAGCGATTAACGGCCTGACGACGGAAGGACTTTTGCCGAAGCTGGAGGAGAAAGGGATCCGCTACGCCCTGGAACAGGCGGATTTGATCCTTTTGTCCATCGGAGGCAATGATTTGTTTGATAGCAGCGGACTTGTCAAGAACGGTCAAGCCGGTGCCGGGGAGCTGGATCCGAAGCAGCTGGTTGCGGCGATACCGAAAGCGTCGGAGCGGCTAAAGTTAACTCTGGAGCGGATACGGGCCATTAATCCGGATGCCAAAGTGGTCTACGTCGGACTGTACCACCCGTTCGCGGATTTGAAGGAGCTTCTTCTGCCAGGCAATGTTGCGGTTTCAACCTGGAACCACGCGGCGCTGCAAATCATCAACCGGGATCCGAACATGGTCATGATACCGACCTTTGACATCTTTCAAGGGAAACTGGACAAGTATTTGTCCTCCGATCATTTTCATCCAAACGGCGAGGGCTACCGGCTGATTGCCGAAAGGATTGCACAGGGAATCCAGTAGGATTCCGTACGGTAAAGTGGAAGGAGGGGAAAGGAAATGGTCGATCTTCAACAGAAGATAGTGCTGTCCGTTGAACAGGTAAAGAAAAAAATCGGCCGGAAGTGGATCATTCAGGGCGTCACTTTCGATGTCCGGGCCGGCGAGATATTCGGTTTTCTCGGTCCCAACGGGGCTGGCAAAACGACGACGATCCGAATGCTGGTCGACCTGATCAAGCCGACGGAAGGCGTCATTAAGGTATGCGGTTATGATGTCAACCGGCAGCAGGAGCAGGCCCTCCAGTATGTCGGATCCATTGTGGAGAACCCGGAGATGTATACTTATCTGACGGGATGGGAGAACCTGGAGCATTTCGCCCGCATGCAGCATAACATAGATGACGACCGCATCCGCGAAGTCGTGGAGATCGTCCGGATGGACAAAAGGATTCACGATAAGGTACGCACCTATTCGCTTGGCATGCGCCAACGGCTCGGCATCGCCCAGGCCCTGCTGGGGAGACCCAAGCTGCTGATCCTGGACGAGCCTACAAACGGCCTCGACCCCAAAGGAATCAAGGAAATGCGGGAATTTATCAAGCGGCTGGCGGCGGAGGGCATGGCGGTCTTTGTATCAAGCCATCTGCTCAGCGAGATCCAGCTGCTGTGCGACCGTGTCGCGATCATCAGCCGCGGGAAGGTGCTCGCCGTGGGGGGAGTAGAAGAGCTAATCGCCGAAAGCGCGGGATATGTCGTTTGGCATTTGCATCCGGCTAACCAGGGTAGGAGCATCCTGCAACAGGTGCAGCAGTGTGAGGTCGTGGAGCGTCCCGAGGCCGTTCTGGATGATTCCGTATTGGCAGGAATGCCGGAAGAATCGATCGTTACGCGAATCCGGGAGGAGGATACGCCGGATGCGGTTAAGCGGCTCGTGGCGGCTGGCGTGGAAATCCTGGGCGTAAACCGCATCAATCCTACGCTGGAACAGCTGTTCCTTCAAATGACGGAGGGGGAGAGCATTGAATAGCATACTTCCGCTTGTGAAGAATGAAACGGTTAAAATCGTAAAGCGAAAACGATTTTATGTGATACTCCTGGTACTGCTTGTTCTTGTTCCCATGTTTACCTATGCGCAGATGAAATCGGCGGAGCGCAGCAAAGGCAAATTCAACGGCGATTGGCGGCTTGAACTTCAGCAGCGGATCACGGATAATGAAAATTCGCTGGGAAGCGACCGGGTGCCGGAGGAATGGAAAAAGTACAGGATGATTTTTATTCAGCAGATGCAGTATTATTTGGAGCATGACGTCAATCCTAATCAACCAAACGGCGTTAATTTTACCCGGGAGTTTATGAACAATGCGGTATCCCTTTTTATACCGCTGCTGATCATGGCCGTCGCCTCGGATCTCGTATCCGGAGAGCGGACGAACGGAACCATAAAAATGCTCCTTACCCGGCCGGTCAAACGGTGGAAGGTCCTGCTCAGCAAGCTGCTCGCGCTGGTGATGTTCGTATCGCTGATCGTTTTGGCGACGTTTGTCATCGCCTACTTGATTTCAGGCCTCGCTTTCGGTTATAAAGGATTTCAGTTGCCGGTATTTACGGGTTTTAAAATCGTAGGCTCCGACGTGGACATGTCGGCCGTGCATGCCGTACCTCAATGGAAATACCTGCTGATGCAGGGAGGACTGATCTGGTTTGTCAGCTTAGCGGTTGCCATGCTGGCGTTCATGGTTTCGGTTCTCGTCCGCAGCACGGCGGCAAGCATCGTCATCATGATGGCCGCGCTGATTGCCGGAACGATTTTGACGAATATGGCCTCCGCCTGGACCAGCGCCAAGTATTTGTTCATGGTTAACCTGAACCTCACGGGTTATTTGGCGGGTACCCTCCCGCCGATCGAGGGAATGTCGCTGAACTTTTCGTTGGCTGTATTGGCGGTTTGGGCGCTTGCGGCGGTGGTCGTTTCATTCACCGTCTTTACGAAAAGGGACATTTTGAATTAAAATGGACGAGGTATACAAAACATTTGTTTGCATTTCGGGGTCTGGGTACCCCTTTATTAGAGAAAGATGAAGGAGGAGCATGAATGGTCGAACAGATCGATTGGTTTGCAGAGTCATCACAAAGCGGTCAGAACAACCGCTCGGGATACGATGCTGACGACATTCAAGTGCTCGAGGGCTTAGTTGCGGTACGCAAACGGCCAGGCATGTACATAGGCAGCACCAGCTCGTCAGGTCTCCACCATCTCGTATGGGAAATCGTGGACAATGCAGTGGACGAGCATCTGGCAAAGTACTGCTCGAGAATCGAAATTACGTTGCACAAGGACAGTTCCGTCACGGTATATGATAACGGCCGGGGAATCCCGACCGGCATGCATAAAGCCGGCATTCCGACGCCGCAGGTCGTATTTACGATGCTGCATGCGGGGGGGAAATTCGGCGGATCCGGCTACAAGAAATCCGGGGGCCTTCACGGCGTGGGCGCTTCCGTAACGAACGCGCTGTCGGAATGGCTGGAGGTCGAGATTTACCGCGACGGCAAAATCCACCGCCAGCGTTTTGAATACTGGCAGGACAAAAAAGGCAAAGAGCATGTCGGCGAGCCGGTAACGGGGCTTGAAATCCTGGGCAATACAAACAAGACGGGCACCAAGGTTTCGTTTCGACCGGATGCCCGCGTGTTTGCTTCTGGAATACATTTGAACTACGAAACGCTGTCCGAGCGCCTGCAGGAGATTGCTTTCCTGAATTCGGGGCTTCGGATCGTGCTGAAGGACGAACGGAGCGGCAACGCCGACGAGTTCTTTTATGAGGGCGGAGCAAGCCAGTTCGTAGCGTTTTTGAACGAAGGCAAGGATGTGCTGCATGACGTCATTCATTTCTACGCCGAAAAGGACGACATCGAAGTGGAGATCGCGATGCAGTACAACGCCGGTTACACGGAGACGCTGGCCTCGTTCGTGAACTCGATCCCGACCCGGGGCGGCGGTACGCATGAGACCGGCTTCAAGACGGCATACACCCGGGTAATGAACGACTATGCCCGTAAAAACAACCTGCTGAAGGAAAAGGACAAAAACCTGGAGGGCGGGGATCTGCGCGAAGGCATGATGGCCGTCATCAGCGTCAAGATGTCCGAAGTCGAGTTCGTGGGACAAACGAAAGACCAGCTTGGCAGCGCATCGGCCCGAAGCGCGGTCGAGGGCATCGTCACGGAGAAGATGCAGATTTTCCTGGAGGAAAATCCGCAGATCGCGCAAACGCTTCTGAAAAAAAGCGATCCAGGCTTCCAAGGCCCGCGAAGCGGCGCGCAAAGCCCGCGACGAAATGAGAACCGGCAAGAAGCGAAGCGAAAGCTCCAACCTCGGCGGCAAGCTTAGCCCTGCTCAGTCCAAGGATTTCACGAGAACCGAGTTGTTTATCGTGGAAGGGGATTCCGCGGGCGGTTCGGCAAAGCAAGGGCGCGATTCCAAGATTCAGGCGATCCTGCCGCTGAAAGGGAAGCCGATGAACCCGGAGAAATCGAAGCTGGCGGACATTCTGAAAAACGATGAATACCGAGCGATTGTATCCGCGATCGGTGCCGGGATCGGCACCGAGTTTACGGCTGCGGACAGCAATTATTCAAAAATCATCATCATGACCGATGCGGATACCGACGGGGCGCATATTCAAGTGCTGCTTCTGACGTTCTTCTACCGGTACATGAAACCCTTGATCGACGAGGGCCGGGTCTATATCGCACAGCCTCCGCTGTATAAAATCGCCAGCAAGTCCGGCAAGCTGGAGACGGTAAGATATGCCTGGACCGAGGAGCAGCTCGCCAACTACTTGAAAGAATTCAAAAATTACGAGCTGCAGCGCTATAAAGGCCTCGGAGAAATGAATCCCGACCAGCTGTGGGAAACGACGATGAATCCCGAATCCAGAACGCTGCTGCAGGTGCAGATCGACGATGCGGCGAAAGCCGAACGCCGCGTATCCACATTGATGGGGGACAAGGTCGATCCCCGAAAGCGCTGGATCGTTGAAAATGTCAACTTTGCAGAGTTTGAGGAATAGAAGGTGAAGGCATGAGTTTATCGGAACAATTTTTACCTGCTTATTTGGAAGAGGTCGTCGGTGACCGCTTCGGTCGGTATTCGAAATATATAATCCAGGATCGCGCGATCCCGGATGTGCGGGATGGACTAAAGCCCGTTCAGCGGCGGATTTTGTACGCGATGTACGATTCCGGCAATACCCCTGACAAACCTTACCGCAAATCCGCAAAAACCGTCGGCGACGTGATGGGGAATTATCACCCGCACGGGGATGCTTCGATTTATGAAGGCATGGTCCGGATGGCGCAGCCTTGGAAAATGGGACACGTGCTCGTGGACGGTCACGGCAACTGGGGGTCGCAGGACGACGATCCGGCCGCCGCGATGCGTTACACGGAAGCCCGCTTGTCTCCGATCGCCATGGAGCTCCTTCGGGATATTGAAAAACGGACGGTTTTGTTCAAAGACAACTTCGACAATACCGCGAAAGAACCGGTGGTGCTTCCCTCGCGGTATCCGAACCTGCTCGTGAACGGAACGAGCGGGATATCCGCAGGTTTCGCCACCGAAATCCCGCCGCATAATCTGCGCGAGGTCATCGATGCGTGCATCGCGGTCATGCAAAAGCCCGAGATCGAGCTCAGCGAGATCATGACGTTCATCAAAGGACCGGACTTTCCGACAGGCGGCATCATCATGGGCGGAAGCGGCATTGAAGATGCATACCGGACCGGCAAGGGCCGCGTGTACCTTCGGTCGAAGACCGATATCGAGTCCCTGCGCGGAGGCAAGCAGCAGATCGTGATTACGGAGATCCCTTTCCAGGTCGTGAAATCACGGCTGGTGACGGCCATGGAGAACATCCGGCTTGAGAAAAAGGTCGACGGCATCGCGGAGGTTCGCGACGAAAGCGGCCGCGACGGCCTGCGGATCGTGGTGGAGCTGAAGAAGGATGCGGACGCAAACGGCATCCTTGCCTATCTGCTGAAGAAAACGGATCTGCAGATCAATTACAATTTCAATATGGTTGCGATCGTGAATAAAAACGCCGCAGCAGCTAGGACTCAAGGCCATGCTGGAGGCTTATATCGCCCATCAGCGCGAAGTCGTCACCTTCCGGACGCAGTATGAGCTGGAGAAGGCGGAAGACCGCGCGCACGTGCTCGAGGGTCTCGTCAAGGCACTGAACATTCTGGATGAGGTCATCGCGGCCATTAAGGCTTCGAAGAACCGCCAGGACGCGCAAAACAACCTGCAGTGGATGTTCGGCTTTACCGAACGCCAAGCGGATTCCATCCTGACGCTGCAGCTGTACCGGCTCACCAATCTGGAGATTCATTCCCTTCAGAAAGAGCTGGACGAGCTGATGAAAAAAATCGGCACGCTGCGCGGCATCTTGGAGAGCGACAAAAAGCTGATCGCCGTGATCCGCAAGGAGCTGATGGAGATCCGCGACAAGTACGGTATTGACCGCCGGTCGCTCATCCAGGAGGAAGTGGAAGAGATCAAGGTCAATCTCGAAGTGATGGTCGCTGCGGAGGATGTGCTTGTCACGTTGTCCAAAGACGGATACATCAAGCGGACAAGCATGCTGTCCTTTACCCGGTCCGGAGGCGAGCCTGACAGCTCCGGCGTGAAGGAGGGCGATTACATCACCCGCCTGCTGGAAGTGAACACCCTTGAGAATTTGCTGATCTTTACGCAAAAGGGCCAATACTTCCTGCTGCCGGTTCACCAAATTCCGGAGTACAAATGGAAGGATGCCGGGACGGCGATCGTCAACGTGATTCAGCTGGCGAAGGAAGACGAGATCGTTTCCGTTGTTCCGGTATCCCATTTCGATGAGGAAGGGAAGACCCTGGTGTTTGTGACCCGCAACGGCCAGGTCAAGCGGACGGAGCTGAAGGAATATGCGACGAAGCGGACCGGAGCGGTAGCAGCCATGAAAGTGGCGGCTGATGACAGTATCCTTTCCGTAACCCTGAGCGACGGCAGCAAGGATATTATGCTTATCTCCAAGGACGGTTTGAGCATTCGCTTTAACGAGAGTGAAGTGAATGCGATGGGCCGCGTATCCGGCGGCGTCAGGGGGATGCAGCTTCGGGACGGAGACGAAGTGGCCTCGACTTTGTGGGTATCGGATGACGAAGGCGAGATATTGACCATAACCGATTTAGGCTACGGAAAACGCACCCTGCTGGTGGATTATCCGGCGCAGAGCAGAGGCGGCAAAGGCATTGTCACCTTTGAATTCAAGGAAGGGAAGCGGGTAAAGCCGAACGGCAGTTACCTTAAAGGAGCTTTCTACTGCCGTGAACCGTTGGCACTCCTTGCTTACGGCCAGGAAGGAACCGTTTTTGCCTTCAGCTCGGAACAGGCACCGATCAGCGACCGGAAGTCAACCGGGAAACTCCTGGCCGATGTGGGCAAAAAGGGAGAAATCAAGGACTTGATTCTGGCGCCTCAGTTAAAGCCATCGACGGCGGAATAAATCGCCACATGACATGGAAAAACGAAAGACATCCGGGCTTCCGATGGGAGGTGCGGATGTCTTTTTTTTTAGCCGAGCCGTTTAAACATGGCGCCCGCTGTCGAAAAGAAGGCGTGTCTGAAAAACCTTGTCAGTCAAGGGACGGCGGCTTTTGTCGGTTCATTGGAAGTTTTATTTTTTGGCGATTTTAGCAGGAATAACGGCCTTTCGGCGCGAAAGTTAATCATATAAATTACCGGAAACTTGAAGTGTGCGGCCTCACTCTTTTTTGAAGAAGAGTTGGATATTTGTTATTGGAAAGGAAGGGATTTTATTATGCATACAGCCGAATTCGCCAAAGTGTGGTCCAGGCTGGCCAAGGATTATAAGCTGCATATGGAGAACGGTCTGGCCCCTTCATTGACGGAAGCCCAATTAACGGTATTGGAAGTGCTTGAGGAACACCGGAGAATGAAGCCTTCCGATTTCATTCCGTATATGGCCACAAGCCCTGCGGCGGTAACCATGCTGCTGGATCGCATGGAGAAAAACGCATTGATCGTTCGCGAGCGCGATGAAAATGACCGGCGCATCGTATGGGTGTCCATATCGGATAAAGGGCGGCAGGAGGCCGCACGGGGCATTCAAGTGCGGAACGATTACTTGTCGCACGTGCTTAACCGTATATCCTCGCATAATCAGCAGCTATTGGTGTACCTGCTTGGAAAGGTCAGCGCCGCCCCGCAGGAGGCAGGGTAAAAATGAAGAGCGGCGCGGCATTTCCGATTATGGACGTGGAGGTGTAAGCAAGGCTTTGCACCTGAGTACCGTTATATGATCTGTATACTGAGTTCAAAGGGATAGCTTGGGGGTCCTGTTGACCGAACCGAGCACAAGCTGTCAAGAAGTTTTAAAGCCTCCCGATCATGGCCTATGGGGCCGCAGGATCGGAAGGCTTTTTGTTTTGCAGGCTTGTTCAAGGATGAAATGATTATTTCATCAACCAGAGTGCGGGAACGTTCGGCGGCTCCCAGCCGTTACTGGAAGTGTGAGGCTGGAGGCATTCGTAAGTACGGCTTCCATAGGTTACAAGGTCGCCAACCGCGTAAGTTTTGTTAAGCTCCCATGCCGTTATTTCGGGTGTCGATGAACCGGATGTCGTGACGCTGAGGGGATTGCTTGCTGCCGAAACGTTGCCGGCGGCATCGCGAGCCTTAACCGTAAAGGTATATTCCGTGTTTGCCGCGAGACCCGCTACGGTATAGTTGAGAGCGGTTCCGGCAGCCGTTCCCGCCAATTGGCTTCCACGGTAAATATCATATCCGGTGACGCCTGCATTGTCGTTCGACGCATTCCATGCCAGGGACACGGACGTAGAGGTTACGTCCGTGGACCGCAGGCCGGTAGGTGCCGAAGGTGCCTGGGTATCTTCGCTGCCGCCGTTACCGCCGCCATTGTTCAAGTTAACGTCGATTACGTTGTAAAACGCATTTCCTGTATCGGCGATTTCCCATACGCCGAGAATCAGGTTATATCCGGTCCGGTCCGTCGGCACGTTGCACGTGTGGGTGACGACGGATTCCGGTCTTTTGCCGCCATCGTTAAACGAGCAGAACAGCTCAAGGTCGGCACGGGTTAACGGTTTGCTGGAATCCCAGCCTTTTTTGGTGATATAGTACTTCCACTCCTTGGTTGCATGCGCAGCCGTTAAACGCCAGGTGAACGTATTTTGGCCGCCGTTCAGGTTTACTTTGGCCCAGCGGGTAGGAGTCTGCTCGTTAAGCTCAGGAAATACGCCCGCGCCGGCAATTTGACCGTCGGCCGGTCCGGCTTCCGGGAAATTGCCTTTGGCTTCAAGGGATTGCGGTTCATACTGCACATTGCCGCAATTCGCGTTCTGTCCCGTCTTGCACAGATAGGCGCGGCTGCCAGGCGATTCTATATAACCGTGCGCAGAAGCACTGCTCGAAAATATCATCATCACTGCGATAAACATAAGGGAAAAACCGATAACCATGTACAGCGGCTTCAAATGTAAGCGCTTGTAAGCTTGTCCGGACGTCAAAGTCATAATTTTGCCTCCTTGGATAATGTAATCATGATATACATGCCTCGGCGACCCTCTGCCGCCTGTTACGCCCTAACTTGCTGCAAAACCTCCTTCCAGCGTCATATCACTTGCCTATATATAAACTCCGGCGGGAGTTTATATCGAATGGAAATGCCTTGCGGTCAAATGAAAGCATGTGGACAAGCGAGTTGCGGAATAAGCGAAACAAGATTCATGTTTACACCAGGTATGGGTTCAATTGGTATTTGTATTAACTATTTTTAAATAATGACTCAAATAAGTAAAGGATAAATATGTCTTTTTCAGGGGGAATATAATGCAAAATGACATAAATTGAAAAAACATGATGTCATGATAATGAGAACGAAAGCGGCACGGCAAAAAGCCGAAATCTATCAAAAAGATAGACTTCGGCTCTGGATGGAGAAGTTATGAATACGGGGCGGAGCAGGATCAACGATGTTTATCCATCGCATTATGCAGCAGTCGATCCGGAAATAGACTCCAGGGATGGATGGAAGGCGGACTTGACTGAAACATGACTTCCTCTTTGCTTACGGGATGCGGAAAGCCGACAAGCACCGACCAAAGCGCAATCTGCTGGCCTGCCTTGTTGAGGCTGCTTCCGTATTTCTGATCCCCGTACAGAGGACAGCCGGCATGGCTTAGCTGGACCCGGATCTGATGCGGTCTCCCCGTATGCAGCTCGATCAGCACGAGGCTCAAACCGCCTTCGGTTCCCAGTACTTCGTAATCAAGGACCGCATCCTTGGCCCCTTCGGTTCCTTTCGGAACGACCCGCACCGTATTGGTGCGGGCATCTTTGAGGAGCGTATCGGTTAGCCTTCCGGCCGGCTTGGCGGGTGTGCCGTGAACCACGGCGGCATACAACTTGCGGAAGCTCCTGCTTCGGACCGCTTCGGATAAGCGGGATGCCGCCTTGGAGGTTTTGGCGAATACCATGGCTCCGCCGACGGGACGGTCCAGCCGATGCACGAGGCCGAGGTAGACGTTACCGGGCTTGTTATAGCGGATTTTAATGTCTTCTTTCAAAATCGTCAGCATGTCCGGATCCCCTGTGGCATCCTCCTGGGACGGGATGTTGACCGGCTTGCAGACGCCGAGCACGTGATTATCCTCAAACAATACCGGTATGTCGGGATAACGGGCATTCGGTTGGGTCATCGCCTTAATCCTCCCAGCGGCCCAATATTCCGCAAGGCAGGTTCAGACCGGACTGCGTAATCGGCAGGCCGATTTCACCCGCGCTGATGGTGCCGCCGTACTTAGGCTGAAGGGTCATGGACAGCATATTTTTCAGTACGGTAGGGGAGATGCCGGTCGTATAAGAGTTGATCAGGAGGAAAAGCGGTTTGTCGGACAAAATATCCAGGCAGCTTTCGAGGAAAGGATACAAGCTCTGTTCCAATTTCCACGTCTCGCCGCCCGGCCCCCGTCCATAGGAAGGAGGGTCCATGATGATGGCATCATACTTGTTGCCTCTGCGTTTCTCGCGCTGGACGAACTTGAACACATCGTCGGTAATGAATCGAACCGGACGATCCGCAAGCCCGGACAAAGCCAGGTTTTCCTTCGCCCACTGCACCATGCCTTTGGCCGCGTCCACGTGAACGACCTGGGCTCCCGCATAAGCGGCAGCGACCGTTGCACCGCCGGTGTAAGCAAACAAATTCAGCACGGAAATCGGCCGGCCGGCGTTCGATACTTTGTTCATCATCCAGCGCCAGTTCGCCGCCTGCTCAGGGAACAGTCCGGTGTGCTTGAAGTTGGTAGGTCTGATGTGGAACTTGAGTTGGTCGTACGAAATGCTCCAGCGCTCGGGCAGCGTTTTTTTCATCTCCCAGCTGCCGCCGCCGGAAGAACTGCGGTGATAGTGTCCGTGTACGTTTCTCCAGATGCCGCCTTCATTCTTAATCGGCCATATGATTTGCGGGTCCGGCCGGCGGAGAATGACGTCGCCCCAGCGTTCAAGCTTTTCTCCGCCTCCGGTATCTATAACTTCGTAATCTTTCCAGTCATCGGCTACATACATGTTGAAAACCATCCTTCAAATTGTCATTTAAGCTTTATTGTACAACATTTACGGAGAATAATGCCACAAGCCCCGCTAAAGTTGTATCCTCTGCTTACCTCGGTTAATGAAGGCTTTCAAAGACGGAGGAGAATCGGAATTCCCCTTGCAGCCGGTCCAGGGCACCGGGTTCCAGCTCGCAGACCATAAATACGTCATCGCTGACCTGGAACTGTTTCAATTCGAATCCATATCGGCGCGCCGGAAGGAAGCCGAATCTCGGGTAATATTCCGGATGCCCGAGCAGAAAAACCAGCGGAAAGCCATAAGAGCGGCACCGTTCCAGCCCTTCCTTCATCAGGGCGCTTCCGATCCCCGAACGCTGAAACGCAGGGTCGACCGCCAATGGACCGAGCGCCGCTACCCGGTATATGGAGCTATCCTCTTGCACCGAAGCTTCCGAAAATAAGATGTGTCCTGCGATGGAACCGTCCGTTTCATACACGAGGGACAGTTCGGGAATATAGTCCTGCGAAGCACGCAGCCCTTCCACAAGCCGGGCTTCTTCCCCGGTCTTGAATGCGCGCTTCAGCATCTGATCGACATGAGGGTAGTCCGGACATTGTTCGGTTCTGATCATGTTTACCGCCTCCAATTGATGATTTGATCTCCCGGGGATATCAATTCTCGGTCTTCGTTTCAATGGTTAAGCCCTCCACATGTTTCCGCTCCATAAGTTTGCGTTTCTTCCGGTTTTCCTTGGTTTCAAAAACAATATCCAGGTCGTAGTCGTCAGGATACAAGTCTTTGCCCTCGATATGGAGCCGGATGCGCTTATGGTTGATTTTGATCTTCTGTTTCTGAATCATGACGCCTACCATGCCCCGGGCATCCTGGGTTTCGCAGACGATCCCGGTGCGGTTCAGGTAAGGAACATACACGGCATCGCCCAGCTGAAGAGTGCGGGGGAGACTGACTTCCTCATCTTTCCGGTCCACCTCGCGGATCATGTCCTTCGGTTTGCATGGCTCAGGGTGTGGAGACGCAGCTTGAAAGGCATTTTGTTCGTCAAAATTTTCGGAATCGGCTGCCTCATCCGCCCGGCTCCCGTCCGGCGTCTCTGCCATTTCGGATGCCTCCGGAAATCCGTTAAACAAGCCAGGGGATTTGGAAGCGTTCGTCGTGCCCAGTCCTGCCTCGGAGATTTCCCGCGAACGGGCAATGATCGACGAGGGTATCCCCAGTTTTTCGGCGATGACAAAAGCGTAGCTCTGGCCGGCCTCGCCGATGACGAGCCGATATTTCGGCTCCAAGGTCACCGTATCGAATTCCATGCGCGCATTCTCAAAGCCCGGAGTGGACCCGGCAAAGTTTTTGATTTCGGTAAAATGCGTAGTGACGACCACGGTGGACTTGCGGCGGTGCAGCTCCTCGAGCACGGCGATCGAGAGGCCGACGCCTTCCCCGGGATCCGTTCCGGAGGCCATTTCATCGAGCAGGATGAGCGTCCTGTCATTAGCCGAGCGCAGGATTTTCGTTTACGTTTCGGATATGTGCCGAGAAGGTGCTCAGGGCATGCTCGATGCTCTGGCCGTCGCCGATGTCCACGGATACCTGATCGTATACGCAGCACTCGCTGTTTTCTCCAACCGGAATGAGCAGACCCGACTGTGCCATCAGGCTCAGAAGACCGACGGTCTTCAGGGTCAGCGTCTTCCCGCCGGTATTGGGACCCGTGATGACGAGCGACGAATATCGCCGTCCGATGGAGAAGTCAAGCGGGATCATGGCATGGCCGAGCAGGGGATGGACGGCCTGGTTCAGCTTAATCACGCCTTGATCATTCAACTTGACGCTTCGTCCTCCGATCGATAATCCATATTTCGCCCTCGCGACAATAAAATCATACATGCCGACCGTGTCGGCGTTAAGCTGCAGCTCATGGCTGTATTTTTCGGCCAAAGCGGTCAGTTCGCTGAGTACCTTCGTCTCTTCACGGGCTTCTTCGGTTCGCAAAAAACTGAGCTCCATCTGAAGATTCGATACGTCGCTGGGCTCGATGTATACCGTCTGGCCGCTGGCCGATTCATCCAATACGACGCCATTCACCAGTTTGCGGTGTTCTTTCTTGATCGGGAGCACATAGCGACCGTTTCGTTTGCTGACCAGGCTTTCCTGCATGATCGTCCGGTGCTTGCTGAGCAGGGAATCCAGCTTGCGCTTGATCCGATCCTCGGCAACGATGATTTTTTTTTCGGATTTTGGCCAGCTCTTTGCTGGCGCCGTCAACGACGCGTCCGCCGTGAATGCACTGTTCGATCCCGGATAGAAGGGGAGCGAGCTCATACATGGATGCCGCGTAGGAGCTGACCGTCGGCGCGATCTCCTTTTTGGAGGCCATGTAACGGATCAGCTGCCTGCAGCTGCGCAAAAACTGTATGATATGGGTAAAATCGCGCTCGGTCAGGACATAGCCGGTGCCGAGAAGCTGAAATACGGGCTCGATTCCTTCCAGGGAAGGGATCGGAACGCTGGCACCCGTCCGCAGCAGCACCGCGCCCTCTGCCGTTTCATCCAGACGCTGCCGGACCGATTTCAGCTGGGTGAGGGGAACCATATCCCGGATGTGCTTTTTGCCGAGATAGGAGAGCGCGAACCGCTCCAGTTCCTCTTGAACTTTGTCGTACTGCAATTTTTTAAATGCGGCTGTGTTCATGGTTAAATTAGCTCCTTTTCATTTGGATGAAGATTTTTGCCGGTAAACAAAAAAGGCGGAGAATGAACACAGGTTCATTCTCCGCCTTGTTATCGAGTTTTCCATTATTTATGGCGTCCTTGGATCACAGGGTAGACATGCTTGACTTGCATAACCCATGATCAGAAAAACCTCTGCCGGTTTTAACCCAATGCAGACAGACCGCATAAAGCGGTAGTTTTTCTTATGGTACGGAAAGCATGTTTCCACGAGGTGTCTGCTTCGGTACCTTAAAAAATCCGTGCTGAAGACAGCACGGATCATGGACGCCATATATAGGGAAAGATCTCCCGGGCTTCAATTGATATCCGTCGTTCTTAACTAGATTGCATAGCCGAAAAAAACCATAAGAAAATAGACATAGCCTATTCGGGCCATGTTACAGTTTTTTCCAAAATATAAGAAAGCATCGAATTCCGTGACACTTGGCTTATATTTTACGCAGAACCGCGCTCGTCCTTGAATTAGACGATGGATTCGTTTCTGCTTGGCATATGAAATTGGGTTAGTTAAGAACAACCACCGACATCAAAATCTCTCCTTCAAGTTGAGGATATGGCTTAAATATAATGTATTCATTTGTAAAATGTCAAGATCGGCTTAACTCCATTTCCAATTTGTAACAAAGAGGTATCAATTACAGTTAAATAGTTACAATATATTCATAATTTCATGGAATGTTCACAATTTAGACGTAAAATCGTGAGCTGGATATGTTACTTTATAATGGCTAACTTGGTTTAAACATGCTGAATCCAAACGAGCAGAACGTTTGGTACGGGGGAGCTTTATATGGGGTGAATGTTTATTTTACATAAACTAGGAATGCCTCGTTCCGAATCCGACAACTAACCTCGGAAGCAACTAGGAGGATGACATCATGAATAACTTTCTTAAAACCGTAATCGTATCCGGGGCAATTGCCGCCTCAACCCTTGTACTTGCGCCGACTTCGGCAGACGCAGCAGTTTCTTCGATTAAAGTTCAAATCAATGACTCTTTAGTGCCTTTCTCGGATGGCCAGCCTTTTGCAGACAGCAAAGGCTATACCCAAGTGCCGCTTCGCATGATCTCGGAAAAAATGGGTGCCGCCGTCCATTATGAAAAAATCAGCGCATCCCAAGATAAAGTAACGATAGTAAAGGGAAGCAAGGTCGTCGTATTGAAATCCGGTTCGAAAATAGCGCGCGTTGGCTCCAAACAAGTCGCCATGGATACAAGCATGCGGGTCGTTAACGGACGAGCCTATGTTCCGCTTCGTTTTGTAAGCGAAACCTTCGGGTATTCCCTGGAATGGAACGCCAAAAACAGACTAGCCATGATCAGCACCGACGGAAAAAGCCATAAACCGGCCTGGACGGCACCGGCTCACGCCACCTCCGCCGGCAATAAGGTCGTATCGCTGGCCAAGCAATATCAGGGCACCCAATACGTGTGGGGTGGGTCATCGCCTTCCGCAGGATTTGATTGCTCGGGCTACGTTAAATACGTGTACAACAAGATGGGCGTCAGCCTGCCGCGCAGCTCCGTTTCCATGCATAACCATGCCGGCACAGCGGTATCCAAAAGCAATCTGAAACCCGGAGACCTCGTGTTTTTTGTAACGAACAAGGTTTCGACATCGCATGTGGGGATATACATAGGGGATAACAAGTTTATTTCGGCCACAAACAGCGGCGTAACGATTGCGAGTTTGGGCAGCTCCTATTGGGGCCCCAAGTATAACGGCGCAAACCGGGTATTATAAATTTTGATAAAATGCAAGAGACGGCTGTTCCCAATCATCGGAATGATGGTTTGAGGGACGGCCGTTTTTTTATTTGGGCGGGCGCAAAGGGGGAAAATAGGCATACACCCTGTAGCGGGCTGATGCATACAATGCGGGTAGAAGAGCAAAGGAGTGATATTCATGTCAAACTACCCCGGGCATCAAGTCGTGTACCAATGCGACCATCATCTCGCGCATACCATGAAACAACATAAAGATAAGGCGTATCGTGCGATTAAAGACATGGTTAACCGAAAAGTACGGATCCAAACGGTAGATGACGAGGTTTATGAAGGTACGGTCATGAAGGTGGATTTCAAATTTTTGTATCTTAGCGTGGAGATAGGGGAAAGCCGGGGATTTTATCCGGGTTTTTATCCGCCGTTTAACCCGTATTACAGCAGTGTCATCCTGCCGCTTGCTTTGTTTGACCTGCTGGCGATTACCCTGCTGTTATAAAGCCATCTGGATGATGCGTTCATTAGCCTGCGGCGGTACCGCAGGTTCTTTATTTTTTTAGCATATGAATCCAAAAGCCCGATGTAGCGGCTTCCATATTCGCCCTGAAGTATTAATATGGAGTGGAAAACGGGAGCGGTGCAGGGCTGCCCCCAAAAATGTCATGGGGGGAGTCGATGAAAACGAAAATGTTGTATATTCCGTTGGATGAACGGCCGTGCAATTTCGATTTTCCGGCCGAACTGGCCAAGGGTACGGACGTGGAATTGGTAAGACCGGGCCGGAAGCTGATGGGGCTCAAAAAACGGCCTGGCCATGTGGAGGCTCTGTGGGAGTGGCTTTTAGCGGAGGCGAAAGACGCGAACGGCGCCATCCTTATACGAAGACCGCATGCTTCATGAAAGCGTAAAACATCAAATATTGGCGGCAGGCGGACTGTTATGCGATTTCTGGCGGGATGCGGATCTTGTGTTATGCAACAATGCGGCGGGCGGACCGATGCTCGAGTCGGCACGTCAGCACGAATCTGGTTCGCCGGGAGTTGGAGCAGTTTGCGGCACGCTATTTGGATGCGGCACCGTACCGGATTCAAATCAAAGACTGTTATATGCCTTGGAGCCGCATGTTTGAAGCAGGCTTGTCCGTTTCATTGGCAGAAGACGAATGATCATCCCGTATTTCATATTGGATTCCTAATAACCGATTGGGGTAAGCAAACCTGTGGCGATGCCGCAGGTTTTTTTGTCGAAAAAAAAGAGGTCGCCAAGTAAAAAGAGACTTCGGGCTACTCCAAAAGAAACATACATAATCCCGATTCGTCCAAATAAACATGTACAGAATGGATTAGCTTCACCTGTCCAGCCGGCGATACGTTGTTCGGTTATTCAAGAAAGGAGGAGGTTCGATTTGTCATCCACCCCTGAAGGGAACATGCTCACGGTTAGGAGGCTGCCCAAGCGGAAATTCAGATTTACCCGAAATGACTGGATTGGCTATTTATTCAGCGCTCCGCTCATCATCGGTGTCCTTGTATTTGCCATCTATCCGATGTTTGCCGCTTTGTTTATGAGCTTTCATCAAACATCGGGTCTGAATTTGACCGGCACGTGGGTGGGACTAAGCAATTACAGTTATGCGCTTGAAGATTCCTTATTTTGGCAAGCGCTTTCAAACACGTTCATGATGGGGATCTGGTCCGTTCTGTTGGGAATTGCACTTTCTTTTATTTTGGCCAGTTTGATCAACAACTTGAAATGGCATTTCGGGCGGAATTTTTTCAAAGCGGTGTATTTTTTTGCCCAACGTGGTGTCCGGCGTAGCGACGAGTCTTTTGTTTTCTTTTTTGTTTTTTCCGTCCAAGGAAGGGTTGATCAACTTTGTGATCGGTTTGTTCGGCATGGATCCGGTCGGCTGGTTTACCAATCCGGAGGTGGCGCGGTACAGCATTGTGCTGATGAGTTTATGGGGAGCGCTGGGTTATAACACGATTATTTTCCTGGCCGGCCTGCAAAGCGTTCCACGAGACCTGTATGAAGCGGCCGAGGTGGACGGGGCGGGCACGTACCGGAAGTGGCTGTATATCACCATCCCGTATTTGCGGCCGATCTTTGTGTTCATGCTCATCATGGGAACCATCGGGGGCATGAAGCGCTTTACCGATGTATGGCTCATCGGGGGAACCGCGGGAAATCCGGGCGGAAGCCTGATGACGGTGGTGCTTTACATTTACCGGAATGCGTTCCTGGCCTCGCAGATGGGTTTGGCGACCGCAGTGTCTTATCTGTTGTTCCTGATTATCCTCATCCTGACCGTCTTCCTTATGCTGCTTAACCGCCGCAAGGACAGTCTGGATTAACGATGATCCTCATTCGCCAATCCAAGTATCGTTTACTAAAAGGACAGGGGGGAGACCATGGCCGGTACAGCCTTGCCCAAGGAAACCGTGCGTCGTAAAGCGATCACGCTGAATCAGCTGATCTTGAGCATTGTTCTGTTTTTGGGCTCGTTTGTGATGATTGTGCCTTTTTTGTGGATGCTGGTGACAAGCTTCGATTGGGGAGCGCGGCTCAACATTTCATTTCCGCCGAAAATCTGGCCGGAGGAGCCTTCCCTGCGGACGTTCGAGGCTGCGTTTACGAATATCAAAATGTTCCGCTATATCGGCAATTCGACGCTGGTAAGTGCCGGGGTCATCGTGATCAGCTCGCTGTCCGCATTATTGTCGGGTTACGCTTTGTCAAAGCTGCGCTTTAAAGGAGCTAATTTCGTCTTGCTGCTTGCGCTCAGCACGATGATGATTCCGTTTGAAATGACCATGATTCCGCAATACCTTTTGTTCAGCAAGCTCGGTTTGGTCGACAATTACCTGGCTTTTTATTTGCCGGCGATGAACTATGCGTTCGGCACCTTTTTGGCCAAAGCGTTCTTCGATCAACTGCCAAGCAGCTTGCGGGAAGCCGCCGTACTCGATGGCGCCAAGGAGTTTACGGTGTTCAGCCGGGTGTACCTGCCGCTTTGCACGCCGATTATCGCAACCATGGTCATCCTGCTGTTTCTCGGCGTATGGAACGACATGCTATGGCCTCTGCTGATCCTGAAATCGGCGGCCAAGTATACGATCCAGATCGGCCTGGCCATGTTCACCTACAACAACGGGATCAACCAGCAGCCGTCCATTATCATGGCCGCCACGACGACAAGCCTGATCCCGGTCGTGATCGTATACCTGTTTTTGCAGCGTTATATCATCGAGAGCATCGCGCTATCCGGCATCAAGCAGTAATGAAACCATAGGAAATCTATTTGATGGAGGGATGAACGGGTTATGAAAAAAGCGGTACTGCTGATTTTATCCTTTATGCTGGCGTTTACCATGGCTGCTTGCTCGGACAGCTCGGGTAAAGACGTAACCGGCGGCGTCAAGATCGAGAAGGTGTCGGACATGGAAGGGACCGTGCGCATGGCCCTCGCGGGCTGGCAGCTGGAAAACGGGATCGATGCCCTGACGGGCAACCCGACGATCGGCCTCAACGAATATCTTGACAAAACGTTCAAGAAAATGTACCCCAACATCAAGCTTGAGGTCTACCAAATCCCGTGGGAGAACGTGAAGGCAAAACAGACGGCCATGCTGCTGTCCGGCGACGCGGACGTGCTTTATACCGGCGGGGCCTTCGCATCGCAATGGTACCAGGACGGACTTTTGCGGGATCTGGATGATCTGATCGAAAAGGATAAATCGTTTGATGCAAGCACCTACCTGGAAGGCATCATGAACAATTCCTACAGCACCAAATCGCCGGACGGGAGCAAACAGTTCGGGATACCGGCCGTCCTGGGCCGCCGGATGACGATTTATGACAAGAAGCTGTTTGAGGACTGGGGAGTCGAGCCGCTGTCCGCCCAGGCGGGACCGGATGAGATATTGGAAAAGGCCAAGAAAATGACCGGAAAAAATCCGAAAACCGGGGAAGACAACTATGGCCTGTACTGGAGCGGCAATTCGCTGAACGGATCGACCTTCGTTGCGTTAACCCTGGCTTTCGGCGCCAAAGGGGCGGAAGGAACGTTGAAGGACGTGAAAAGCATCAAGTGGCATCTGAACTCCCCGGAAATGGTCAAGGTGCTGGAATGGCTGAAGGAAGCCGCCAAGCTGCCGCCGGCCGGATTCGTGAACGCCCAGGGCGCGGAAAACTTCGGTCTCGAGAAGAATAACATCGCCATCGCGCTCGATTCCAGCGGAGGCTCCACGATGAGCGAATACCGTTCGAAGCAGAACAAGGAACTGTTGGACCGTTTTGAGCCCGTGCTGAACATGGGACCGAAAGGCGAAGGATGGGTTGCGGTCGACCCGTTCGTCATGGCAAAAAACGCGAAAGACGTGGACGCTTCCTGGGAAGTGTTGAAATTCATGACCAGCTACATGACGCAAAAATATATGTATGAAAATTTTTCCAGTAGCCCGACATTGAAGGCCGCCGATTTTGTCACGCCGGAAGACAAGTTCGTGAAAAAAGCGCTCGAAATCGCCGATGTGGGCCATTCCGAGTTGATGGATGAGGCAAATCCGTTCTATATGAGCGACATCGCTCCGGCAATCAACGGATTTATCAGCCAGGCAGCGTCCGGAAATGCGCCGGACATCCAAAAATTCCTCGACGATCTGCAGGCGCGCGCCGAAAAATGGTCGGCTAATCTGAAGTAAGTGAAGGAGGACTGCACATGGTTCGCATCGGCGTGGTTGGCGCAGGAGTTATTGCGGCAGAGCATTTCAAGCATATCGAAGCAAATGAACAAGCCGAGTTCGTCGCTGTATGCGACATCGTTTCGGAGCTGGCGGAAGCCGCTGCCCGGCGGTATGGGGCGGTACCGTACACCCGGGTGGACGATATGCTGGATAAAGAACGATTGGATGCGCTTTTCCTATGCGTTCCTCCGTTCGTCCATGGAGAGATCGAGGAGACGGCTGCCCGCAAGGGCATCCACCTTCTCGTTGAAAAACCGGTTGGTCTTCATATGGATGAAGTTCGGCGTAAAGCGGCCGTCATTTCGGAAGCGGGCATTCTGGCCGGCACGGGCTACTGCCTGAGATACATGGAGACGGTACAACGGGCAAGGCAGTATCTAGAAGGAAAAGAGATCGGGATGGTCCGTGCCTATCGTTTTGGCGGAATGCCTCCGGCATTCTGGTGGATCGACCATGCGAAATCAGGCGGGCAGCTGGTGGAACAAACCACGCATAACGTGGATCTGATGCTGTATTTGGCCGGCCCCGTGCGAAAAGTGTCCGCCGATATGGCGCTTCTTCTCCATCGCGACATTCCGGGGATTACGACGCCGGACGCAGCATCGGTCAACCTGGTGTTTGCGTCCGGGGCGCTCGGGCATATCGATACGGGTTTTCTGCCTCAGCCGGAGGACCGTTCTTCCCTTGAAATTATGGGCAGGGACTTCCGGGTCACGATCAAAGGGACCACGCTTGCGATCGTTGAACCGGGCAGAAGGACCATATGGCAGGGAAAGAGCGACTTTTACAAGCAGCAGGACGATGCTTTCATCCAGGCAGTGGCTACCGGAGACCGCAGCTTGATTCTTGCTCCATACGAAGATGCCGCATATACCCTGGAGGTTACGCTGGCTGCCAATGAATCAGCCCAGACTGGACTACCAGTGATGATTATATGAACGTACTCGGGTGTAATATTCCACTTTTTTTGAATTCTGTTCGATATTTATTTTTGGATGAAGTTGTTGGTCTATAGTTTTTTATAGTGAAAAGCGGCCGTTTTTGGCCGTTTTTTTTTTTTATGAGATAAGAAAGTATAAACTTCAGAAACCATAAAGGGAAAAGGGGACGAATTCGAAAACTATGAAAAAGCATGGATTCATATACGGAAACCCAAGGCTTGTTCAAGATGAAGATTACTATTTTTCAAAGCTGAAGGATGATTCTTATTCCTTTTTGTTCCAAGTGGATGAAGACGGTTATCCAGATGCAATTGCTTGCGAAAGACTATGAAAGGAAATAAAGACAAGTCACCCTCATTGTGCTATTTGTTACTAAAAAAAAGGTAACGACAATCTCTATTAATGCCGATACTACCATTAAGGAGTGTGCTGGAAGCTTTGGTAGTTGTGTCGACTATGAATTCTTGAAGGAGGTTGTAAAGTGAATATAAGTGCAGCCAACAATATGGAGTATTTGGCATCAGCCATGAACATGCGGCATTTGAAGCAAAGCAACGTTGTAAGCGGAAGCTCCGATTCCGTTGACTTTAAGCAGCTATTGTCAAAGGTCGATTTGGAAGGGGTTAGGGATGGAATTTCCAAAAAATATGGTCTGTCCGTAGGATTGGAGGCCATCCCCAAAAATGAAGAGGAAATCGTCAGACGAGGCAAAAGCGGCGGAATGATGGATGTCATGATTGCGCCCAGCATTGCGGAAAAAATGATAGGCGATCCTGCACTTCGAGCGAAGGTGGAAGGATACATCGATTATTATTCGAATGTAGAACGTCCGGGCTTTGAACGGACGGATAAGATGTATGGCATTACTACGGTTGCTTCCAGCCTGATCATTCACGAAGATGGCACACGAACAGTATGGAGCGCTTCGGTAACCTCGCCGGAAGAAGTAGAGAAAGGCAAAAAAAATTGAAGCAGAAAAGCAGAAGAAGAAACAAGAGGAACAGGCGCGATTGGAATCAATCCACACGCAAAAGGATCGGCTCTCTGCTATGTCAAAGTCGCTACAACCAGATGTACCTCTGAGTTATATGAAGGATGCTCCTTATTCAGGATTAATCTCCGGACAGGATTGGGGACAAAAACGTTCTCTGATTCGTTCTAAAACGAATTCAATATACGAGGTTCTATAGATTCGCCAATCGAAGCCTTCCGCAATTGAAAAAGTCTCCTGAGTGCAGTCTTCTGCCATTCTATAAAATTGTCGATGATGGTTCACGAGATGAATGCAGAATTCACTGGAATGGTACTCCGTTCGTATGACGCAATAGCTTTAACAATAGACAGCCCGGGTTTGCGCCCGGGCTGCATGCCTAAATTATAGTCAATGGGAAAAGGATTCAGGGCGACCAAACGGCCGTTGGATAAGGGGTCTGATCGTACGCGCTGGCCCAGTAGTAAGAATCGGCCATAATACGCCGGGGCAGAAAACCGATTTCCCCTTGAGCCGCCGATACTTGCTCGGACTGGGACTGAAAGAATCCTTCCGCATTCGTCATCGCATGGACGTACCTTCCAGCCATATGAGTGAAACGTCCGCTAACGTTTGCCGGAACGGGGGCTTTGGTTTCCATATCGACCACCTGCAGCGTGACGGAGGCTTTGCCTGCCGCATAGGAGATGTCCATTTGCCCAATGATCATGGGTTTCAGCGTGGAAGGCGCGGTTACGGCCGATACCGCCTCGCTAGGCAGCCCTTCATTCCCGCTGACATCCACCGCCGTGATCTTATAATAATAAGTCGTATCCGGCAGCAGTCCCTTGTCCTTGAAAACGAGCCCTTCGGAACTTCCGGCGTAGGTTTCAGGTCCAACCTCAAATGCAGGCTCTGTCCCCCGGTATATACGGTACTCATTCACTGCGCCGTTATCCTGTGCCATGCCATAGGTTATATCGATCCTTTGAAAATCAAAAGCGGTCGCCGTGACGGCCCCGCTGACCACGCCCGGAGGTTCGCGATCCGCAGGCGGAGCCCATTTGAAGCCGGCCGGTCCCCATTCGCTCGGAAAGTCAAGGAGCGAGGAGTAGTGATGAAGGGCAACGCCTCCGAAAGCAGGGTCTTCCGGAAAAGCGGCGTACACCTTTTTCAACTCCTGCTCCATAAAACAACGGCCCTCTTCGTGAAAGCTTATCGTTTCGGGATCGCCGCCATCGGCAATATCCTTCGTTTCGACCCCGATCACGACCGATTTGGGCTTTCCGATCCGGGATGCATAGGCCAGCTCGCCCATGGCATGGGCTATAATTCCTGCCGAACCGTCTGCCTGATCCCGGTAATCCATGATCGAGATGTAATCGGCGGTGTCCTGAATATGCTCGGACAACCATTTGGTCTCGCCGTTCCAAGGAATATCGGCGGCATCGGGAGAGGTGTCGTACCATCTCGGAATGGCGGCTCCCACGGGTAGGGTAAGACCCGAAGCCTGTTTTCGTTCCATAAGAAGCTTCAGCATGTCGAGATACTGGACTTGAACGGAAGGCTTCGCCGTCTTGAAATCAGGCAAAATATACGGCTCCGTATCCAGATTGACCCCGTCGAAACGGGCTGATTCCGGAGAGGCCAAGTTATAATTCAGCACCTTTTCGAATTCCCTTACGGCCTGGGCATGATAACGGCTGTAGGCCCCGAAGTAGGGAGGCTTGGTGCCGCCGGCGATCAATGCCTGAACGGAAAAGCCTTCGTTGTGAGCCCATTCCACGAAATGCCGGACCTCGGTTCGATAATCCTCCAGCATGTTCGCTCCGTGGTATTGGTCCACGCCCAAATATAAAGTCGTGATCGGGCGCTGGTTAAAGGTGGACGTATCCTTGGCCATGGAGGAGAGGACATGCCGGGCGTTCGGGTTCAGCACAAGGGGATAGGAGGCGTTCTCCCATATCCAGATCGCGCGATCCTGTTCCGGCAGCAATGGATTTTTATCATGTAATCGGCTTGCTTCCATATCCGTATCTGCCGCAGGTTCGGCATATACGCTGTCGGTTACGCTGCTGGGCTTCTTTAGCGGATTTTCCACGTCAATGTGGTCAGAAACCGCTTCGTTTCCATCTTGGCTGATTGATGCCCTTGAACCGGTACTTGCATAAACGGTTAAACTGTAACCCGTGTTTCCGTAAATATCCGTTGCCCTGGCTTCCAGGCTGTGAACACGATTTGCGGCTTGACGCGTATCCCAGCTGTATATGTATCCGCTGTTGGCTGGACGAGCCGGCTGCCATTCGCCCCCGTTGATGCGAAGCTGGACAAGCTCGATCGAATTTTTGCCTTCAACCGAGATTATGACGTTTACTTTGTTTTTAAGCAGCGTGTTCTCGGCAGGAATGGTAATCTGAACAAGAGGAATGTTCGCCTCGGGATTATCGATATTAAGATGGATAAAAGGGGACCAGACCCCGTACCTGGTCATCGCGTCTTTTGCCTTCAGTACAACCTCTGCCGTTCCGTCCATTTTGGTCGTATCCAGCTTGAAAGACCAGGTGCCGCCGTCATCGCCGTTCGGGTCATCCGTGAGTACGTCCGTCATCGTTATGCCGTTGACGATCAGCTCGATATCATATACGCCGGAGTATGTTCCCTGCAGCTCCGTCATGCCGGGGGCAATGATTTGACCCTCTTGATGGGAATCAATCGTGATCTGTGCTGCAGCTTTGGCAGGGGGCGAGGGAAGGCATGCCGCAACCAAAACCGCGACCATACATAAAAGCCCGTACTTTCGCAACCGTGATAACATCGTTTTTCACATCCTTGTCCATTTGATGTAAAATATGGTTGACCGTGAACAATGCTGCAGATGCTGGATTACAGAAAATGAGTTGTTGGTGCGATAAAAGCGCTTACTTTTTTAGATATTACGCAAATAGCGAAATAGAACTTTAAGGAGAAAAAACGGAAGAGTCTTTTTGAGGCGGAGTAATATAGTTTGTCGTTTTGAGGGACCATGCTTAAATGGTTATATCGATTAATAGAAAAGGCAGGGTACAAATGAAATTGAGTCCATGGTCAATCGAACAGAAAACATACCCTTTATCCGATGAGTTCAGGCTGCAGAAAGCAGATAAAGCGGAATGGGGGATATTTTGTTCCGTTTATTATAGTTCAGAGTATAACGGCTTTTTCAAAGAGCAAGTTTATGATTTCCAATTGAGAAGAGATCCTTTTTGGATATATAAAGGTGAAGATAAAGTGGGTGGCGTGGTCATAGAGCCCAATGTGCTATATCTTTTGTTCTTTATCCCGCCGTTTAACGAGGAAGGAATGGTTTTGAAAATACTGAAAAATGCCTTAATCCAATGGTCAGATTCATCAAAACCGATCATTGTCTATGAGATTTTGCCAGAGCAAGCGGATTTGTTCGCACGAGCCGGGTTTTGGCCCGATGAATTTCGATGCCGCTGGATGCAGCGTCCCACGGAAGCATTTACAGTGGATTGGGATGGTGAGCTTATCGTTATAGAACCGAAAATACGAACAGAGAATGAGGATAAAAAGTTAATAGACCAGGATGAAATTACGAAGTTTTTCTACGAATGCAACATCGGAAGGATTGATGCCGTAAGGAGAAAGCAGGAAACAGTGGATTCGTATATTTCGATGATTGGTTCTTATCCTTATCTAACGAATAAGGTCTGTTTGAATGCTTCGTCGTTAGTCTATGAAAAACAGACGAACAAGCTGGTTGGCGCCTGTTTGGTTTCCCTCGAAGGCACTTTTTCAGCCGTATATGAAATTGCAGTAATGCCGGGTTTTCATGGAAGAGGCATCGCTACTAAAATGTTGAAGCGAGCATTAACCGGCTTAAAAGATCACTATCCTGTGTTAAGACTCTATGTGATGCAGGGCAATACCGCAGAATCGGTTTATTACAACTTGGGGTTCATGCCGGGACCGCTGGAAGTGCAGAAGTTCCATCTCCCTCATAAAATGGATTGATGTCCCGAATTCGAAAACGTTACCGCGTGACTCTTCCGGCGCGCGGTGTATGGCTGCTGCACGTGGCACGAAGTCGAGGATAAGATGACGCGCCATACAGGGCCACGAGCAAACCATTAGGTGACAGCGGGCGTAGAAACCTTGACATCCGATGTCTGGTGTAACCGCTTCAAAAAAATCCGCTTCTCATTTGAGGGAGTTTCTGTTATGATCGCGGGGACTTATTAAACGTGTTTAATAAGTTTTAAAAAGAGGTGGTGAACAAAGTGAATGAGCATGTTACAGATCCAAAAGAGATGAAGAAAGCGATTCGGAGCGGCATCCGCGGGGCGCTTTTGACACAAGGAAGCGCAACGATTGCCGAACTGAGCAAAAAGCTGGGGCTCAGCTTTCCGACCGTCAGCAAGTTTTTGTCCCAAATGGAGGAGGAGGGAGAGCTTGCGTTAGCTGGAATGGATGATTCCAGCGGAGGAAGAAGAGCTAAACGTTATGTTTACAACCCGGAGTATATGCTGGGCTTGACTGTTTTTTTGGAGAAAACGGAAACGAATTACGCGGTATTCAATTGCTTGGGTGAAGTGAAGGCACAATTTCATAAGGCCAGCGTCCTGATGGAGGATCTTCAAAGCCTCGCTGAGCATATTGCAGAGATCATCGAGAAGTATCCGAGGATACGCTCCCTCGCTGTCGGCGTTCCCGCTTCGGTTCATGAGGGTCGGATCACTTATATCCCGGGTTATGAGCGGTTCGATCAAGCCGATGTGAAGGGATACTTGGAACAGAGGTTCTCCATTCCCGTCGCCGTGGAGAATGACATGAATGCTGCCGTCCTGGGCTATTACCATCGATTGGATCATAAAAATAATCCGTCCCTGGTCTACTTGTATTTCGGTCAGAACGGTCCGGGAGCGGGGATTTTGGTCAACGGAGACGTCGTGCGTGGGAGTACGTTTTTTTCGGGGGAGGTTTCATTTATTCCCCAATACGATGACCGGAATTTTCAGCAAGCTTTATACGATGGAAAGAAACCGGAACAAGCTTTTCTTCATGAAGAGGGGATGGATGCCGTCAGCCGGTTGGTTGCTTCTTTCGGGGCGATCCTTAATCCGAACCGGATTGTTTTTAACCGTGATGAAGTCAATCAGGCTATCCTGGACCGGATTGCAGACAGGAGCGCTGTTTATTTTCCGGCCCAGCATCTGCCCGAACTTATCGTTAGCGATTGGAAACTGGACTATATCCAGGGTTTGCAGCATCTTGGGCTTAACCTCATGATAACTGAACCGGGCATATAGACGAGAGTAGGAGATTTTATTTATGGCTACCTTCTTTTTATTGATTATCTATTTGGCTTTTATCAGCTTGGGGCTCCCCGATTCAATGCTGGGCTCCGCATGGCCGGTCATGCAGCCGGACTTTCAGGCGCCGCTTGAGACGGCAGGCCTTCTGTTCATGATTATCGCCTCCGGCACGATCGTATCGAGCCTGGCGAGCGGTGCCATACTGAAGCGCTTCGGTACGGGTAAAGTAACGCTTGTCAGCTGTATCATGACGGCAGCGGCTTTGTTGGGTTTTTCTTTTTCACCGTCCCTGGTTTGGCTGATCGTTTGCGCGATCCCTTTGGGATTGGGCGCGGGAACCGTCGATGCCGGGTTGAACCATTACGTGGCGGCCCATTATAAGGCGCATCACATGAGTTGGCTGCACTGCTTTTGGGGAGTAGGCGCAACGCTTAGCCCCATGATCATGGCTCGGTTTATCTCCGGAGAATCTTCCTGGAGAGGCGGTTATCTGGCGGTTTCCGGCATTCAATTCGCGCTGGTCGTCATTCTGTTTCTTACCTTGCCTTTATGGGACCGGGTAGCAGCAAGCCGCAGTACCGGATCAAATCAAGAGCGGGAGGATCAGGAAGGCTTGAGCGTCGAGGATGGAGATGAGCCGCGCAAGCCATTGCAGATTAAGGGAGTAAAGCTGGCTCTCGTCTCCTTCCTGTTCTATTGCGGCGCCGAAGCGACTGTGGGTCTATGGGGAAGCAGCTTTTTGGTAAACGTGAAAGGCCTTACTGCAGCTACGGCGGCGCAATGGGTCTCGTTATATTTTGCGGGCATCACGATCGGCAGGTTTATTAGCGGATTTATCACGTTCAAGATAAGCAACAAAGCCCTGATCCGGAGCGGGCAGATCACGGCTTTGGCCGGATCGGTGCTTCTCGTTTTGCCGCTGCCGTCCGGTTTTTCGCTTGCGGGCTTCATGATCATCGGTTTGGGTTTGGCTCCGATTTATCCCTGCATGCTGCATGAAACCCCGATCCGATTCGGGAAAAAGCATGCTCAAACCATCATGGGCTACCAAATGGCGGTGGCCTATACCGGCAGCACGCTGATGCCGCCCCTTCTCGGCTTTTTGGCTTCCCGCTCAACGATCGGGATATTCCCGCTGTATATCATTGTGTCCGCAGCAGCCATGTTCCTGTTTTCGGAGAGACTGAATGTATTTATGCGAAAGAAGAACGGAAAATTTTCAGAACAAGCTCTTGATGCGTAAAGGGAATTAAAGGTTGAGCTTTAGGAAGAACAGATGGGTTGAGTATGTTGAATTTGAACGTAGAATATTTGGTCAGACGCTCCATTTCCTTAGGTAATTGACTGATCCCCAAGGGAACGCCTTACACTGTAATCAGGAGGTGTTAGGGATGCATGTAAACGAGATTTGCAGGCGGACGGGTTTGACCAAAAAGGCGATCGCGTATTATCAGTCCAAGGGCTTGGTGTCGCCTGAAATCAGCGAAAACGGATATCGAATCTTTTCCGACGCCGATCTGTCTATTTTGAAAGAAATCGCCTTGCTTCGAAAACTGGATTTAAATACCAAGGAGATTAAACGGGTGCTGGAGAGCAAAGAGAAGAAACGCACCCTGTCCACGATTAAACAGGCTAAGGAGATTCAGGTTAAAGCCCATGTATCCCGCCTCGGATTGATGGAACGGCTGATCGATGGCGAGGACGTATATGAAATCGAAGACGAACTCAATCTGTTGGATCAACAAACGACCATAAAGGAAAAGCTCGTCAGGGCGTTTCCGGGATATTTTGGGAGATACGTGAGTTTTCACTTCGGCCAGTTTCTTAACGAACCGATCAAAACAGAGGAACAAAAAGGATTGTATGACGAAATGGTTGATTTCCTGGACAATATGGATTCCATCGCGATCCCGGAGGAGCTTCAATCGATTTTGGACGAAGCGGATCCTGCTATGGACCAGGAGAACGTCGAAACCCTTTCCACGGCTATGAGAACGGCTTTTCATGATTTTGATACGTTTTGGGAACAGAACAAAGATGATATTACCCAATATGCGGAATTCAAAAGGTCAGAGGAGTACCAAAATTCGAACATGGCAAAACTCCAGGAATTATTTCGAAAGTTTGGCGAAAATAGCGGCTATTATGATCGTTTCATTCCGGCTATAAGGAGATTAAGCCCGGCCTATGATGCATATTACACGCAGATGCTTAAAGCCAATGAGAAATTGCTCAACAAATTACCCGATATGGGGAATCTCTAATCCGGAAAGAAGGAAGGTTGCATATGAAAATCGAACATTTAGCCATATGGACTCGTGACCTGGAAGCAATGAAGGCATTTTACATGAAATACTTTCATGGGGTTCCGAATGATAAATATACGAACGAGGCCAAGGGATTTGAGTCTTATTTTGTGTCCTTCGAAAGTGGTGCAAGAATCGAGCTGATGCGGAAACCCGGCTTAATGGATCAAGCGGACAGAATCAATTTTATGGGGTACGCACATCTTGCTTTTTCGGTAGGAAGTAAAGACAAGGTGATTGGGCTGACGGAAACGTTGCGAAAAGACGGGTTCACCATTTTCAGCGAGCCGAGAACGACGGGGGGATGGTTATTTTGAGAGCGTTGTTCTGGATCCGGAAGGCAATTTGATTGAAATTACGATTTAGGGTTTTGCGGCTTATTACTGTTGATACTTATGTAGATTTTTATTAGATTCATATGTAGAATCTCATGGTGGATTTTTATGCAGATGATCTTGGAGGTCTGGGATATATGAACATTTGGCCGAAACCTTTGCTGGAACCGGAGGCATTAAAACGGCGTTTGATGGCTTTGAGCGCGCTCGATATCATTCTATGTCCCGAGGAATGGCTGCGCAGATACCGTTTTGATCCGAAATGGGGAGAGGACGCCGCTTTAGCAAGCATCGATAATGGTGCGGGCGACGATGGGTTTATCGTGTTCGCGCCAGAGGGCGTCATAATCAAAGGGTTTGATCATGAGTCGGACATGAGTCCCCATGCCAGGGATGATGATGAGGTCTGGCCCGGCATATATGATCAGACACCCGATTCATTGCTAAAACGGCTTGATGACGAGGCCTTAAACAAGGAAAACGCCACCTTCTGTATATGGCGGGTATCCGGCGATTCGGCGTGGAGAACAGGGGATGTTAAAAATTCCCAGATCCTGGATGACGGCTCCGATTTTTTGCTGGGCATGATTTATGAAACGCCGGAGGATTATGTCGAGTGGGCCGAGAGTTATTATGAGATGAAGGTTTCGAACGATATTGTCGGGCAAATCTATAGCGGTGGCAAGGTCAGCGAGGAAATGGTCAAAAAGCTGAATCCGGATGTGGCATCGGCAATGGGGGAATTGCGTCAAGTCGGGATAGCGACCGAGGTTGATTCTTAAGCGATGGTCAGCGGGTGCCTTTCAGGGCGTGAGTTGCGGCGCTGTGCTGTGCTTTTTGCTGTCTGGTATTGGTAACTTGATTAGGTAATGAAGGAAGGAACACATCATGGATAAACTATCGATTGGCCGCATGGCGGAACTGAACCATACATCGGTGCAGACGCTTCGTTATTACGACAAGCTGGGACTTTTAAAGCCGGAGTTCGTCGATGAGGAGACCGGTTACCGTTACTATTCGATCAAACAATGTGCGAGGCTGGACATGATCCATTATATGAAGGTTTTGGGCATGTCCTTAGAGAACATCATGGCTTGGTTCGACAGTGAAGACATAACCTCCATTCCCGTGATGCTGCACCAGCAGGCCATTCTTATCGAGCAAAAACGCAAGGAACTCGAGCAGATGGACAAAGCGATCCAGCTCAGTATTCGGAATTACAATACATATATGAATGCGCCGGAAGACGGAAGCATCATGCTTCAGCATATCCCGGCTCGAAAAATTTACTGCTACGACAGCGAGGTCAACATCTACGAACATCCGCTAGAAACGTATGAATATATTTTGAGGGAGCTTCGTAACCAGGCAATCGTCAACCATTTGCCGATGGCCTATTTTTGCAATGTCGGCTCGATTATTCGCCGGGAGGCATTGGAACGGGGACAGTTTGTCTCGACGGAGGTGTTTTTGTTTGTTGACGAAGATTTTGAGATGCAAACCGGGGTGGAGATCATTCCGGAACATGAGTATGCGTGTATTTATTGCAGCAGCTTTTTTCAGGAACGGGAATATGCCGAACGGCTGCTGAACCATATCAGAGACAAGGGTTACGAAGTGATTGGCGATTATATCTGCGAGGTGGTCGTGGAGCTGCCGGTTTTCCATACCGATGAACGAAAAATGTTCATGAAGCTGCAGGTTCCTATAACAAAACCTTGAATCGAAGCCATTCCCGGGTGAGCGACCGCGATTATAAGGTAGATTTTCTTGCGATATAGAATTCTATCAGCTTCGCTGATAACTTATCAATTCTATATCTATAACAAAACCTCAATCGAAGCAATTTCCCGATGAGCGACCGCGATTATAAGTAGGCTTTCTTGCGATATAGAATTCGCATCGGCTTTGCGTATAACTTATGAATTCTATATCTAGAAGGAAACGTCTATCGACGAATGCTCCAAGAAGACAGACCGTTTTAACGATAGTTTCTTTTACGATATCAGGATGCGTTTTCCTTGAAGTTTATACTTGCTGAAATCACGGAAAAGGATTGACTCTATAGCTACTATAGAGTTTATGATAAGGACATAGGAGCTCCTGGAATATGTTGCAACAAGATATATGTGAAAAAAATAACAATATCTGTGGGAGGTTGTCCATCATGAAAGAGAAAATTAGAGTGATTCAGTATGGCTGCGGGAAAATGGGTTTGTTTTTCCTAAGATATTTGCATGAAAAAGGCGCGGAAATCGTCGGAGCGATCGACGTGAATCCGAGCGTTGTCGGCAAGGACGTTGGCGATGTGGCGGGATTGGGCATGAAGCTGAATGTACCTATACGTTCCGATGCCGAGCAGGTGTTCAAAGAGTGCGATGCGCAGGTTTGCATCATATCAACGACCAGCTTGATGGCGGATACCTATGCAGCGTTCGAGCTGGCAGCCCGTCATGGCGTCAACGCGATCAGTACATGCGAAGAAGCCTTCTATCCGTGGACAACCTCCCCTGCATTGACCAGCCGTCTCGACCGGTTGGCGAAAGACAACGGCTGTACTTTGACAGGCTCCGGTTATCAGGACGTATTCTGGGGCAATCTCATCACCGTACTGGCTGGAGCGACTCATCAGATCACGAGAATCGAAGGCAAGTCGAGCTACAACGTTGAGGAATACGGCATTGCGCTTGCGGAAGTGCATGGGGCCGGCCTGACCTTGAAGGAATTCGAGGAAAAAATCGCGAGCAACAACGATCTCCCGTCCTTCATGAGAAATGCGAACGAATGGCTCTGCTCGCAATTTGGCTGGACGATCAAATCGATGGAACAGCAGCTTGTGCCGATGACGCATGACAAGGATCTGCAATCCACGACGCTCGGCCGCACGATTCCCGCAGGCGATGCCACCGGTATGTCCGCTGTTGTCACGACGGTGACCCATCAAGGTCCGGTCATCGTGACCGAGTGCATCGGCAAAGTGTATGCCGAGGATGAGGTGGACCATAACGACTGGGTCATTCAGGGCGAACCGAAAACCGAGGTAAACATCTCCTGTCCTGCCACGGTTGAGCTTACGTGCGCGACGGTGGTCAACCGGATCCCCGATCTTCTCCAGGCCCCGGCCGGTTTCTACACCTCCGAAAAAATGCCGCCAGCCCAATACCGGACGTATCCGCTACATTATTATGTTAAGTAAATTGATAGTATATCAAGGCGACAGCTGCTGGCTGTCGCTTTTTTGATGTAAAAGGGGAGAGAGGGTATTTTATGAGGCAGGTTGGAAGGACGGCTATCTAGTTTAGGATTTTACGCTGCTTATTGAAAACCCGCTAAAGTACAGGAAAATATTCGTAAATCTAGTGTTTATGAGGTGTATTTACGAAGTTCGGCAACAAGCGTATTATTGAGGTATTCACGAACTTCGTGAATATGGAGTTATACGAAAGTCGGAAGTGCGAAAACCAATTTATCTGTAAGGTGTGATGATTAGATGTTAAAGGCTATCCATGAATACCCTAAAGATAAGAAGATTGCTGGGATCCATAGTCTACCTATTACCGAAGATGGATCTGTGATATTTGTTTGGGATATTAATGAGAAAACATTGACTACTGTAGGTGGAAGGATTGAAGAGGGCGAAGATCTAAATACAGCACTCAATCGTGAAACAATCGAAGAAGCGGGTCTTGTATTAGAAAAGCATAGAATACCAATAGCTTCATGGTATTGGGAATCTACTGATACGTATACTGTATTTGTAGTTGCTCGAGTCAAACAGTATTTACCTGTACCTGAAGGCTATGAAACTTCAGGCAGGGTCGTGCTAAATTTCGAAACTGCACGGCAGCTTATTACAAAACTTGAAGGCGTCGGTCATCGAACTGAACTATTAAGTTTAGCTGAACAAGAAAGCAAGATATTATTGAAAACAAGAACAAAGGAACCGTTATATAAACTCAAAGACAAAGAGAGAAACCGTCTATTATATCCTAATTTACTTAATGATCGATTTAGAATAATTGGCAATCATACAATAATTCACGAATCATATGAAGATGTACTAATACAGATAGAATCATTAGGTCCAGGGTTTACTGGAGACTATATCTATGTTTCACGTAATGATATTCAAAGATTGAAGGATATCTAATAAGAGTATTTTGTGAGTGTATCAGAGAAGCATCGACCTTCGTATAACATCATATCCACACTTCGGAGCCTGATGGCTCCTCGGTCCGCTCGAGGAGATTGGCAGGGAAGAGGAATCAGGCGGACACATCCGCACCGACTAACCGCATCGCGGCCGCTCCCGATGGTCGCTTAAGTCGGTGGGACGTCGTGGATACAGGAACGTTAGTCGAAATTATTCTTGAGGAGGACGATAGATGTATATCAAAGAAGTAGTAAATGATATGGAAATACGTCACTCAAAATCATTAGAAGCTCACAAATTAATGGTCTTAGAGCTGGATAAATATTTGTTAGGAGGCGAAGTTCCAAATAACTTGTTATCGCATACATCTCTTTATTTTCTAGCTAAGTTCCATAAATCAATGCTGTCGTTTCGGCTACTAGTAGTTTCGGGATTTAATGAGGATGCAAGCGTTATTCTCAGAACAATGGTCGAAATCGCCATTGTTATTGCATACATATCTAAAGAACCAGAAAAAAAGATTGGACAGATTTATTGAATATAGGCATATAGCAGAACATAGGTTGCTTGAAACTATTGAGAAACATTACGGTGGTTCTAAAATAGATGAACAACGTCGCAATAAAATTAAAGAAAATTATGAAGCGACTAAAAGCAATTATAAGAATAAATCTCAATGGTCTGAAATTTCTATTGCAGATATGGCTAAAGATGTGAATATGGATTTTTGGTATGAAGCAGTTTATAAACTTGATTCAAGTTATGTGCATTCTAATATAACTGCATCTAAAGGTTTTATGTTCGACGAAAATGATGAATTATCAGTAGCCGTAGGCCCCTTAATTTTTTTCAGCAACTGACATTTTGTCTAAGTCATGTGAACTTTCAAGGATAGTATTATATATTTCTTTGAAAAACATGAATTTGAATACGGATGAATTAATGGAGAAGTGGAATAAATGCCAGAAATTAATTCGAGAAGAATTTGAAAGAGTGCGCGAAGAAGCAGAATAACTTCGACTAAACCAGCTAATCAAAGTCAAGTCTTCGATAAAATAATCTTTGTCATTCCAAAATTGTACATACTTAAATAAACCTACCCATGAGAGCAGACGAAACTGGAATTAGAATCCAATTTAAGAGTTTAATGAGCCTGAAATGCCGATCCTGAGTTCCACATGCCAAAAATAATGCGTAAAAGCTTATGAGAAGCAGCGACAATTGCGACTTTTGCCGGTTTGCCTTCGTCTCGTTTTTTGCTGATAGAATTGAAAGAGAGTCGAATTTC
>NZ_LAZU01000019.1 GCF_000987955.1 Paenibacillus sp. DMB20 | reverse complement strand
CCTTGGCAGTCTCAGGCAGCATGTCAAGCATGGACTCGGCCTGTTCAAGCCGTAACGATTTTCGGGTACCTTCAATATATGGCGTCTCCAGCTCAAACGCGATAATTTCGATGTGCGGATATTCCCGTTTGAATGCAGCGAGAGAACCGGTATGATCGATATCGTCATGCGTGATCATCAATTTGGTAATCGAATCCGGCATGACGCCGTGCCGCTCGGCAGATTCTTTAAGGAGAGGCATGAAATTGGGATAGCCGCAGTCGATAAGAATCGTTTCGCGGTCATCCAAAAGCAGGGTCGGGGTAATGATTTGTTGTTGTCCGCTGTGCTCAAACTCAATCTCAAGCAGATGATAGTTATGCATGATATGCACGGGTCCTTTCATTTACAGCGACATTCACGAGTGAGACGATGGTTGCGCTGGTCCGTGGATTTACAATCAAAATGGGTGCCGCCGCCGCACAAAAACCGACACCTTCGCCAAAGGGACAGAAATAAACCAAAAGGCATGCGATCAACAGGCCGAAAACTGATACACTAAGGTCAATGCTTGTTAATTTACGACTCGCGGGCGAGATAAGAACCAGATGGGTGCGGTTCATGCGAAAGAGCAGAAAGGATGAGCACAGAAATGAAACAGGGCCCACAAAAGCAGCCCCTATGTTATGCTTATCTTTTTTCAAAGGATCGGACGCAGCAACGGCTTCATTAGTGAAATGGGCTGTTCCTTATAGCCGTATATATTATAAATGAGTCCGTATCTCTTTAGAAAGATTATTTCAGCTTCATTAGGTTTACAATATCGTTAGCAGCTTTTCTTTTAACAACCCAATATAAGAGGTGTTCGCGATGTGGTATTCGAAATCCAAAGAAGAAGTCTTGCAGGAGCTTCGGGTAGACCCTGCCGCAGGGCTTGCTAAGGAAGAGGCCGGAGCCCGAATGAATCAATACGGCCCGAACAAGCTGAAAGGCAAGCCGAAAAAAAGCATGGTCGCCCTTTTCTTTGCGCAGCTCAAGGATATGCTGATCTATGTGCTCTTGGGTGCGGCTGTAGTCACGCTGATCGTCGGGGAATACATGGATGCCGTCATCATTCTGGCGGTCGTGTTTCTAAATGCGGCCATCGGCGTGTTTCAGGAAAATAAGGCAGAGAAAGCGATCGAAGCGCTGCAGCAAATGACGACGCCCCGGTCGCTTGTCAGAAGGGACGGGGAAGTGAGGGAAATCGACTCAACCAACATCGTTCCGGGCGACATCGTTATCTTGGATGCCGGCAGATATATTCCCGCCGATCTAAGGCTGTTGGAGAGCGCCAATCTGCAAATCGAGGAATCCGCCCTAACCGGGGAATCCGTTCCTTCCGATAAAAATGCGGATGCTCTTCTCGAAGATCCCAAGACGCCCATTGGCGATATGGCCAACATGGCTTTTATGTCCACCCTTGTTACCTATGGCAGAGGCGAAGGGGTGGCCGTAGCCACCGGCATGGGCACGGAGATGGGGAAAATCGCCCAAATTCTGGATGAGGATGCCCAGGAATTGACCCCGCTGCAGAAAAAATTGGAGGAACTCGGCAAAACATTGGGGTTTATCGCCATAGGCATCTGCGTGCTTATTTTCGTAATCGGCCTTATTCAAAAGAGAGACCTGTTTGAGCTTTTCCTGACGGCGATCAGTTTGGCCGTCGCCGCCATCCCGGAAGGACTTCCGGCGATTGTGGCTATCGTGTTGGCGCTTGGCGTGACGAGAATGTCCAAGATCAATGCGATCGTAAAGAAGCTGCCTGCCGTCGAAACCCTGGGTTCCGTCAATATTATTTGCTCGGATAAAACAGGTACGCTGACACAGAATAAAATGAGCGGTCGTGAAACCTATACGGCAACACCATTGGACGACGAACCGCCGGTCGAGCTCATCAAAACGCTTGTGCTGTGTTCGGATGCCACATACGAGAACGGTCAAGGCACCGGAGATCCTACCGAGGTTGCTTTGGTCGCTTACGGGGAACAGAACAGCATCGCGAAAAAATCCCTTGAAGCGGAATACAAGAGAGTGTCCGAAAAACCGTTTGACTCGGACCGGAAACTGATGTCTACCTTGAATCAGACGCGAAAAGGCTATCGCGTACATACGAAGGGCGCGATTGATCAACTGCTGAAAATTTCCTCTTCCGCCGTTGTCAACGGAGAGGTCGTGCCTTTGACCGAGGAGCTGAAACAGCAATATCTGAGGGCAGCCGAAGAGATGTCGGATGATGCCTTAAGAGTACTGGCCGCCGCGTTTAAAGATACCGAAACGCTTCTCGATCCGGATGATATGGAACGGGATCTTACGGTGCTTGGTTTCGTAGGCATGATTGACCCGCCGAGACTTGAGGTCAAGGATTCCATCAGGGAAGCGAAAATGGCCGGGATTACGCCGGTGATGATCACCGGGGATCATAAAAATACGGCCGTGGCCATCGCCAAAGAACTGGATATCGCCAGCTCGATTGACCAGAGCATGACGGGCTCGGAGATCGATGAGTTGTCGAATGAAGCCTTTGAACAGAAGATAAAGAATATCAGGGTATTTGCCCGTGTCTCGCCGGAGCATAAGGTGAAGATCGTGAAGGCTTACAAAGCACAGGGGAATATCGTTTCGATGACAGGCGACGGCGTGAACGACGCTCCATCCTTGAAAAACGCAGACATCGGGGTTGCCATGGGCATTACGGGAACGGATGTATCCAAAGGCGCGAGCGACATGATTCTGACCGACGATAACTTCACGACGATCGTTCAGGCGATCAGGGAAGGACGAAATATCTATTCCAATATCCGGAAGACGGTTACTTTCTTGTTGGCGTGCAACTTGGGCGAGGTCGTTGCGATCCTTGCATCCATCGTGTTTTTCTGGCCACTGCCGCTTTTGGCAACCCAGATCCTCTGGATTAACCTGGTGACGGACACGTTGCCCGCCATTGCGCTCGGCGTTGATCCCGGTGAGGAAGACGTGATGAAGAAAAAGCCCAGAGACCCCAAAGAGAGCTTTTTTGCAGGGGGGGCAGCCCTTAATGCCGTTCTCGGCGGGATTCTGATCGGGGCACTAACGTTATTCGCCTTTTATTGGGGGTTGCAAGAGTACGGCTACGGCTTAGGTTCAAACGATATCCCGGAGGATGCCATGACGTATGCGCGAACGATGGCTTTTGTGGTCCTCGCCGCCTCCCAGCTGTTTTATGCGTTTGCCAAAAGAAGTGCGACGAAGTCCATCTTTCAAATCGGGTTGTTTTCAAACAAACTCTTGGTTGGCGCCGTTGTTGCAGGCTTGGTTCTGCAATTTATCTCCATCAACGTACCGTTCCTTGCCGACGCATTTAACGTGCAAAACCTCAGTTTGGCGGATTGGGGACTGGTCATCGGATTGGCGCTGGTTCCTCTCTTCATCAATGAGATCATCAAGCTATTCGTACGCATGACCAGAATCAAGAAAGCTTAATGGAGCTTCCCGCCGTTTGCCGTAAGGCGATGAAAGCACGCGGAGAACGATGATCCCCGGCAGGATAGAAGGGTGCGGGTAAAACGCAAATATAAAATCAACAAAGACTGCCTGTTTAGGGCAGTCTTTGTTTGTCGTTTGGCGGAGCCGCGTGATGCAGGGCAGACAGCATCTATCAGCGGCTTTCCGGTTATCCGTCCGCGTTTGCCAGGAACGGCTTAATTTTCGGGAATACCTTCAGTGCCGTACGGTAGAAAACATCCTCATGATGCTCCTCCGGGATCAGTTCCCGGACGAACCGAATGTAGGCTTCTACGGGAGCGAGCGGCCAATCGGTGCCGAACAACAGCTTGTCGTAATGGTCGCAGTAGGTCACCGCGTGTCTCAGATGGGCGAAGAACAGCGGCGAATCCTTTAAACGGTTGCAATTGTCGGCATCGCCAACCATAAGTCCCGACAAGTCGGCGAATACGTTCCGGTTTTTATAGACGACCTCGGCCCCGTCCAGCACCCACGGATCACCGAAGTGCGCCATCATGAAATTGACGTTCCGATGCTTGACGGCCACCTCGTCGATGGTTAACGGATGTGAATATTTGAGCAGTCCCCGCTCCGAGTATGTATCCCCTGTATGAAATACGACAGGGACGCCGGCGGCAGCGGCCAACTCGTACACCGGTTCGTAAATGCTGTCGTAAGCATAGAAGGGATAATAGCCGAGGTAGATTTTGAGGCCGACCGCTTCCGGTTTGCGCAGATCGCGTTCCAGCGCTTCGAGTTCCCGTTTGCCGAGGCGGTAAGGATTGATGCCAAGGCAGTAGACAAGCTGGGGAGGGAGCGTCTCTACAAGATCGAGCCCCATCGGGGTAGCGGCTTCATCATCCGGGAAGCCCCCCGGCTTTGTCTCGGTCAGGCCCATGCCGATGCCGAGCACGACATCATGGTCGCGGTATTCTTTAAGGATCCCGTCCAGACTGTAATCCACGAATGATTTCTCCGCGGCGGTTGATTTGAACTCTTGAATATGAGACAGATGCATGTGGGCGTCAATGATCTTCATTTGGGCGATCTCCTCTCTGGTCCGGGAACCGGATCTGCAACAGGGAAGCCAAGGCTTCGCTTTCAATGCGGTCCGAGGAGAACAGCAGGAAAAGCGGAGCCGAGCGTACAAAGCCGCCGTTCGGCACACTCCGTTCGAGACCATGATCGACCTCGCATATTTGATCGTTGGCGAACACGGATGGATAATGCTCGCTCGAATCCATGATCATATGAAGCTGTTGTTCCCGATTCACCGCTTCGAAGACGATCTGTTTTGCTTCCGGAATTTCAAGTTCTTCCTTGCCCAGCCGGAACTTGTGGTATTCGCCGTCATGATGCTTTACGGATACCCGCAAATCTTCAAGCGAGGCGCCCGGCTGTACGAACATTTCCGCGTTCCAAGCCAGGTGGTCGAGATTCAGGCCCGTTTCCTGTTCGACCTCGGAGAAAACGCACAGCACAGGCACGCGGGACATCGTCAGGAAATATTGGTGCAGTTTCAGTCCCTTGTAAGTTTCATGCCGCTGAACGTCCAGCGTAAGCTTTAAGCCCTGCCATTCGTTGTTGAAGCTGTCCAATCGGGTAACGAATTGCGCCGAGCTGTTCTCCTTGAGGACAGACAGGGGACTCAGGTCGCCGATGCTGTATTTCAACCCGCCGATAAACGGATTCCACCATGATTTCGGAGCATGCTCAGGGTATCCGCTGGACAACCACTCCTCGCCTCCAACGCGCAGCGAGTGGAGGCCCGGGTAGAAAGACGGCGCGGCCGACATCTCCAGCACGCCATTGTCTACGGTGTGATTCTGTCCGGCTTGGCCCTCGTGCGCCCGGTACCGGATCGGTTCGTCTGACGGGACGAGCACGACAGAGCTTCGCTTCATGTCATGCGTCGGCAGCTGAATCTCCACATCGATCACATCCACGCTGTTTTGCTGGGGCACGGGCAGGGTACACCGCGTCATACCGGACTCATCGATGTCGATCTGCCGCGTTGCAGCATTTGGTTCATAGCGCAGTTGAGCGGACATCGTTCCCTCTCTCTGCATCAGCCGGTGATCCTGCAGCATGACTCCCGGATGGGAGCGGAGGAACGGATTGTTCCCGTTGACAATCAGTTCGATCGGATCGGTAAGCCGGAGATCGGTACGAATAACCGGCTCTTGCATGGCAAAGGCGCGAAAGCCGATCCATTCCGGGTAACTGCCCATCGCAAGATATACGGGTGCCGTTTCCGCTTTTACGCCTGGCGCCAGGTTTCCAAGCGAAGATTCCAGACTGATGTACCAGCCTTCCACCTGAACGCGGTGCGTCTGCGACCAGCTGACGCCGAGCGGAACGCTGCCGCGCTGGACAAATATCCAAGGTTCCGTGAGTTTGGAGCTTTCCCAATAGCTGTATTCGCTGCCTGTGACATCCCGGAGCTCGATAAATTTTCCGTTATAAGGCAGGATGGCATGTTCCAGCCCGAAGCGGACCGGTTGATTCACGTACAGATCGGAACAGGCCTGCTCTCCGGTGTTCTCCGCTTCGTGCCAGCAGGTTACGGTTCCCTCCCCGTACAGCAATATGTTCACGGTCAAGGCGACAGAAGGGAATGCGTTCGAAGAATAGCGCACCGACAACCCGATGGCGCCTTCCTTGCGGAACGGTTGAATCGATGTCGGCTTCGTCTTCGAGAACTCCATAGAGAACGGTTTGCCCAGCTTTGGAAAAGGCAGATCGGCGTTTGTTTTCATCCCGGGGCAGTGAAGCGAAAAGCTGTTCCATTCCTTGTCGAACGTAATCGAGAAATGTCCGTGGAACAGCTGCCAATGCTGCTCCGTCTCGCCGGCGAAAGCGGCCCCGGGACCGCTGAAGCCCGCGCCGATGGATCTGGCGAACGGAATGGCGGTGCCATCGGTCAGCCGGGCCTCGACTTCAACCTGTTGGGAGTAAAAGCCATACTGCCCGACCCGGTAAGGTACGGCGATGGAAGTCCGTTCCTGGGCCGCGAGCGAAACGTCAAAGGCGTGACGTCCCAAGGCAAGCACGGGACTGTCCGGCAGCGTGAAGCGAAATGATGCGGTTTCCGTAAAGTTGTTCTCGATATCGACATAAAAGGTGCCTTCCTTGGCCGGATAAGTGCTTCGGATCGGGGCCTTCAGCGCGAGCTGGGCAGGGAATCGCGGCATGACGCCGATCTGGAACAAGGCCTCCTGCCCGTTGATGCGAATCCGCGTCGTCACCCGGGGACATGTCCGCCACACGCTCTGCTCCTCTTCAACCGGACCGACGAAGAAGCTTGTCCGGATCGACTCCTCTTTTTCTACTTCGGTCTGATGCTCCCAGTCAAAGACGATATTGCGGTCATCCTCTCCGTGCATTTCCAGTGTTAGCGGACGGCCCGATTTGTTCACGACCCGGTACTCGATGGCATACGAGCGGCCAAAGACGGGTTTGGCCTGCTCCGCCGAAACGCTGATAAGGTAGTCGTCGGTTTCGATAAGTCGAATGCCTCTTCCGGTCCGCTCGAATTCTACGCGAAGCGTCACGTCGCTCTTCGCCCATGTGTAGGCGAAGTAATCAAAGCCGTTCTCCTTGCGGCCGTCGGGCTTGACCTCGATCTCGCGGGTTGAGTCGTCGTACCAGTCGATGACTTCGAAGTGGGGCGAGAGCGCTTCGGTATTCAGTACGGTTGGCATGAAATTCATTAGGTGGGTCGTATCTTCCCGATCCTCCCAGAAAAAACCGCATTTCTTATACAGCGGAACGGCTTTTGTATTGCTTGCCCACGTATAAAGATCAAGACGAGGCCATCCGAGCCGGACCGTCGTATCCAAGGCCGCACGGACGAGCTTCTTGCCGATTTGTTTGCCGTGGTAATCGGGCCTTACGTTCAGCAGGCCGATATAGAGCGCCCCGGTATCCTCGCGGTACTCGGACAGGCTGCAGTAGCCGACTACGGCATCCTGATCCAGTGCAAGGAAAACCTCGAGCGCGTCCGATCCTTCCTCTTCAGTCCGCACGCGTTCCGCCGTATGAAGCTCATTGCCTCCGCCCCAACCCTCATGGCTTCGGTTCCACATGTCTGCAACTCCGGTTGCAAGCTCCGGCTTATAGCGGACGATCTCAATCGGATTCATTCCATGACCTCCTGACTTGTTTGCTATTTTGTCATAATGTGTCAACGCCACATCTATATGTATAACGAGCAAACAGATTGAAGGTTGCAAAAATTTGGAATGGGGCTTTGAACAGCCCTCGCTTCCCAATAGAAAGTGTAGATGGAGTCGATATGTTTAGGGATCATTGGACCAGAAATGGCGCCGAAAACGACGATTTTTTACTTTTGCTCGGCCAACGGCACCTGCGTAAAACCAAAAAAATGGCATAACGCCTCTTGACCGTTTCACCGCGACACCGATGCAGCTAGACAAAAGTCCTACTTTTTTGTTGAAAAGGGTTCCTTTTACGAATATATTGTAAGTAAGAACGAAATTTATAAATAACAGTATATTCTTAGGAGGGTTATCCCAAATGAAAAAAGGGGTCATATCATTAATCAGTTTGGCATTATCGGTCACCATGTTGGCGGGCTGCGGCGACAAGCCGGGCAAGGAAACAAGCGGCGGCGCCGGCGGCGACGCGCCGAAGGCGAATTTCAAGGTAGGCATGGTTACGGACGCGGGTACGATTGATGACAAATCCTTTAACCAGGGAACATATGAAGGTATCGTGAAAGCCAACAAGGATTTCAACATGGAATATAAATACCTCAAGCCGGCCGGAACGACGGAAGCCGATTATTCAAAAGAAATCGGGAACCTGTACGACGCCGGGTATAAATTTATCGTAACGCCGGGCTTTAAGTTCGAAACGGCCATTTTTAAATCGCAGGACAAATTTAAGGATGCAAAATTCGTTCTGATCGACGGTGCTCCGCACGCAGGCGATAATAAACCGGTGGTTAAAGAAAACACCGTTTCGATCTTTTTCGCCGAGCATGAAGCAGGCTTCCTTGCCGGCGTGGCAGCGGCGCTGCATGTGAAGGACGGCCAAGCGGGCTTCATCGGCGGGATGGAAATTCCGCCCGTACAGAAGTTTAACTGGGGCTTCCAGCAGGGCGTGGCTTATGCCAACGAAAACCTGGGCACGAAAGTGACGATCAACAAAGAAAACGTCGTATACCAAGGATCCTTCGACAACGTGGCGGCGGGAAGCCAGCTGGCTGCTCAAATGTATGACCGCGGCGTGAACGTTATTTTCGCGGCTGCCGGCGGCGTAGGCGTTGGCGCAATCAACGAGGCGAAAACGCGCGCACAGAAGGGCGACGACGTTTGGACGGTCGGCGTTGACGTGGACCAGTACAAGGACGGCGTTTATGAGGGAGAGAAGTCGGTCATTCTGACTTCGGCGGTCAAGAAAATCGACCAAGCGGCATACGACATGATCAAAGCCGAAACCGAAGGCAAATTCCCAGGCGGACAAACGCTCACGCTGGATGCCAAGAATGACGCTGTCGGCCTGCCGGAGAAAAACCCGAACCTGAGCGACGAAATCGTGAAGCAGGTTGACGAAGTGTACAACAAAATTAAATCCGGCGAAGTTAAAGTAGCGGGAGAACAAGGGGAACTGATTAAGTAATTAGGTAATCGAAAGCTACCATGCACAACATAAAAAAAGACGGAGGGGATCCGTCTTTTTTTAAGGTATAAGAAAGTATAAGCTTCGAAAGACGCGGCTTCCTTATATCGCAAGAAAAACTTCCGCTAAATGCGGTCTGTCTTCTGAGAAAGTACGTCGATAGACGTTTTTCTTATGAGTATAAGAAAGTATAAGTTTCGAAGACGAGGCTTCCTTATATCGCAAGAAAAACATTCCGCTAAATGCGGTCTGTCTTCTGAGAAAGTACGTCGATAGACGTTTTTTCTTATGAGCCCTTAAAGGCATGGAATGATTTGAGTTCATGCTGATTTTAGCTGATTATTTACGAT
>NZ_LAZU01000007.1 GCF_000987955.1 Paenibacillus sp. DMB20 | reverse complement strand
TACCGTTTCCGGTAGTTATCCCAGTCTTGAGGGCAGGTTGCCTACGTGTTACTCACCCGTCCGCCGCTAAGCATCTGAGGTGCAAGCACCTCATCAGCTCCGCTCGACTTGCATGTATTAGGCACGCCGCCAGCGTTCGTCCTGAGCCAGGATCAAACTCTCCAATAAGGATCGGAAGGAGGCTCATACCCGAAGGTGATGAGGTGTTCCATCCGAAGTTTGACTTGCTCATTAGAAAAACTGACGAGAATTAAAATTCTCATTATGATCTCGCTTGACGCAAGATCGGTTTAACTCACTCGTTGTTCAGTTTTCAAAGATCAACTTCCTCAGTGTCGCTAGCGAAACTCGTTCGCATCAGCAACTCTTATAATATATCACATTCTCTCGAAGTTAGCAAGCTTTTTTTGAAATTAATTTTTCGATCAATTTTTCAAAGCTTGTTTATCTCTATCGATTGAATGCCGTCCGTTTCTCTCGGCCGGAAATATAATATAACATATCCCGGCCGTAAGAATCAACCCTTTTATACATTTAAATAACTTGTAAAATATCCCACTTTAAATCCGTTCGATTCAATTGAATCACGATACTGATACAATATAAGTTTCTAAATATACCTTATGCCTTTTTGGGCCACAGCGTGTAACTGAAACTAATAACAAAATCAATCCCCAAAATTGCGGCCCAGCGCAGTACCATGAGGCCAAGCTCTTTAGTCCGGTCCTGATCGCCGACGACCACAATCATCACGCCGAGCAGCACCGATCCAATGACCCATGCCAGGAGATGCCGGTACCAGCCTTGCCGCTCCATTCGGGCATGAGCCTCTCCATGCCGGGGTTTGGGGGCGGGCTTCTGGCCTCCCGCAAACTTGTGGGCGAATCTCTCGTCCGCCCATTTGATCATCCGGTGCCCGTAAGCCACCGTCACACCGATATACACGGCGGCCAGCGCATGCATGAATTCAGCCTTCGCCCCGTTTCTAAGGTCGATCACGGTTGCCAGAATGAGAAGCAGATCCACAATAGGCGTGCAGACCAACAGCACGGCTCCCGCCTTTTTCCACCCTAAAATATATCTTGCGCTTAATCCGGCAAGCACAAAAATCCAAAAGGCAATTTCACAGCCAATAATCAGCGCTCCAATCATCCGGCTTCCTCTCCTCTTTTTTTATTTAAAACAATTGTACCAAAAACAATATAGCACATCTGTATTAAATAAAACAATACCGTGTTATAATAGATACATGCCAAAAATCGTTGATCATGATCTTCAAAAAGAAAAGGTGGCCGAAGCCTCCTGGAGAGTTATTCGCCAGCACGGGATGGAGCAAGCTTCCGTACGCAATATTGCGGAGGAGGCGGGCCTTTCCGTCGGATCGCTCCGCCATTATTTTGCGACTCAATCCGAACTGTACGCTTATTCCATGAAACTTGTCTCGGAAAGAGTAAACAATCGTGTAAAAAGCATGGTTTTTTCGGGGGAATTGCTTAAAGACATTCCGGTCCTTATACAGCAGATACTGCCGCTGAATGAGGATACGAAACAGGAAATGGAGGTGTGGTTTGCTTTTGTCGTTAAGTCGATGTCCGATTCTTCGCTTGAAGCCCTCCGCAACCAGGTTGACGACGATATGCGCCATATGTTTGTTACGATCGTTCGGGCATTAATCGAACATGGACTGGCAGTGCCTGGACTGAATCCTGAGATCGAAGCGGAACGGTTCTATGCCTTGATCGACGGCCTGGCCATTCATGCGGTCCTTCGGCCCGATTTTGTGACTGCTGAAAAAGTGAACGCCGTAGTAAGCAGCCACCTGCTTTCATTGTGTCGGTCCAGGGATCTATGATAGGGCAAGTTTTTTATAAAAAAAGGAACAGCTCTGCGCTTATAGCACAAGCTGTTCCTTTTTTTATAACATTAATCCACATCTGATATCGCAACAATTAAACGCGTGCCGAATGCGGTCAGGTTTTCTTTTGAAAAACGTAGATAGACGATTTACCTATTTCAACATCGCTTTAATCCTGCGTGCGGTTCCGCATATGCGGGAAGAGCAGCACGTCGCGGATCGACGGGGAGTCGGTCAGAAGCATGATCAGACGATCGACGCCGATACCGAGTCCGCCTGTTGGCGGCATCCCGTATTCCAGAGCACGAAGGAAATCCTCATCCATTTCATGCGCTTCGTCATTGCCATGCTCTCGTTCCTTCAGCTGAGCTTCGAAACGCTGGCGTTGATCAATCGGATCATTCAGCTCGGAGAATGCATTGGCATGCTCGCGTGCCACGATAAACAGCTCGAAACGGTCTGTAAAGCGAGGATCCTTCTCGTTTTTCTTGGCCAGCGGCGAAATTTCCACCGGATGTCCGGTAACGAACGTAGGCTGAATGAGCGTCTCTTCCACAAACTGCTCAAAGAAAGCATTCAAGATATGCCCGAAGGTCATGTGAGGCTCCACCGGAACCTTGTGCTCTTTGGCCAAGCGATGCGCTTCTTCATTGGACATCTGAACTCCGAAGTCGACGCCGGTCACTTCCTTAACCGCATCAACCATGGACACGCGCCGCCATTGCGGTGTCAGATCCACTTCCTGCCCCTGGTAGGTAATGACCTGAGTTCCCAATACTTCCTGGGCGATATGGGCAATAAGATTTTCGGTCAAAGCCATAATATCCTTATAATCGGCGTAAGCTTCATACAGCTCGATCATCGTGAATTCCGGATTGTGCCGGGTGGAGATCCCTTCGTTCCGGTATACGCGTCCGATTTCATATACCTTTTCCAGTCCGCCCACGATCAAACGCTTCAGATGAAGCTCAATCGCGATGCGCATGTACAGCTCCATGTCGAGCGCATTATGATGCGTGATAAAAGGTCGTGCAGCCGCACCGCCGGCAATCGCGTGCAGCGTTGGCGTTTCGACCTCCAGGTATCCGTTGGAATCGAGGTAACGACGCATGGACTGAATAATCCGGGAGCGTGTTAGAAACGTTTTTTGGACTTCCGGGTTGATGATGAGATCGACGTAACGCTGACGATAACGAAGCTCGACATCTTTCAGGCCATGGAATTTTTCCGGCAGCGGATAAAGCGACTTCGAGAGGACCTCAAGGCTTTTTTACTTTAACGGTCGTCTCGCCGGTTTTGGTTTTGAACAAGGTACCGGTCACGCCGATAATATCCCCCAAATCCAAAATGCTGAAAGCTTCGTATTTCTCGGCAGGAACGGAATCCTGACGAACATAGATCTGAATACGGCCGCTGAGGTCCTGAATATGGGCAAAAGATGCCTTCCCCATGCCGCGCTTCGCCATAATCCGGCCCGCAAGGTTTACCTCTACCTGCTTCTCTTCGAGTTCCTCTTTGGTCAGAGCGTCATACTTCTTCAAAAGGTCGCCGGCGTGGTCGGTTCTTTCATATTTGCCGCCGAACGGGTCAATTCCGAGCTTGCGCAGCTCGTCCAGTTTATTGCGTCTAATCTGCAGCAGCTCGCTTAATTCTTGTTCTTGTTCCTGATGATTCATTTCTTCCGTCATCGTCGATTCATCTCCTTCATTCTCGCTTCCCCGGATTCCCGGAAACCAAACTACTTTTCCCGAACAGGCCAAGCCTGTCCATATACAAATAGCGAAAGAAGCCCCCCGAAGGAAGCTTCCACGCCCAAGTCCAACTTACTTCTTAATATCTACGATTTTATATTGAATGACGCCGGCCGGAACGTTCACATCGACCACGGAGCCTTTGGCTTTACCGATAATCGCTTTGCCGACAGGGCTCTCATTGGAAATCTTATTGTTAAGCGGATCGGATTCGGCCGTTCCGACAATCGTGTATTCCATCGTATCGCCATACTCCAGATCCTCGACGATAACCGTATTGCCGACATTTACAACATCTGTATTAATATCGTCATTATTAATGATTCGCGCATTGCGAAGCATTTTCTCAAGCGTAATGATACGGCCTTCGATAAAGGCTTGTTCGTTTTTGGCGTCTTCATATTCCGAGTTCTCACTGATATCGCCATAGCCGATGGCAACTTTAATTCGTTCCGCGACTTCACGCCGTTTAACGGACTTCAGATTCTCAAGTTCGTCCTCCAGCTTCTTAAGACCATCTTGAGTAAGGATGACTTCTTTATCGCTCATCTTAACCGATTCTCCTGTCATGTAAATAATTTAAACCACCATACCACCATACTATATGCGAATCTTCGGGGAACAGAACTTCCCCTGATGCTTGCTGTATATCTAGGCGAATTTATACTGAAAAATTATATGGGAACCATTTCAAAAAGTCAATGAGCGCCCGGGGCATTTATGAAAACGCTATCGCGCCTCCAATTTGCCCCTAGACGCTCTAAGGGTTACATCGCTGTAGCAGCCTGCGGGTATGCACTCCCCGCACCAGTATCCCCGTACTCCAGATTGTTCACGAAATTGTTCAAGATATTAACCATTTCGTCACGCTTGGTTTCTTCCATAATGACGTCCTTGATGCGAGCCGAACCCTTGAGTCCTTTCAAATACCAGGATAGATGCTTCCTCATTTCACGGACGGCAACATCTTCTCCGCGAAGGGCAATCAGGCGGTCCATGTGAAGTATGGCGATCCGGATTTTCTCCTGGGGCGATGGATCCGGAAGCAACTCGCCCGTCTTGAGGTATTCGACCGTACGGTAAAGCATCCAAGGGTTGCCCAATGCTCCGCGTCCGATCATGACGCCGTCACAGCCGGTTTGATCCAGCATGCGGCGGGCATCCTCCGGCGTAACCACGTCTCCGTTGCCGATGACCGGAATGGAGACGGCCTCCTTAACCTGTCTTATAATGTCCCAGTCCGCATGGCCGGTATACAGCTGCTCCCGGGTACGTCCATGAACGCTGACGGCTTGGCCTCCGGCACGTTCTACCGCCATGGCATTCTCCACCGCATAGATATGATCGCTGTCCCAGCCGGTGCGCATTTTCACCGTCACCGGCTTGTCGACGGCATCCACGACAGCCGCCACCATCTCATATATTTTGTTGGAATCCAGCAGCCAGCGTGCACCGGCATCAATCTTAGTGACCTTTGGCGCCGGGCAGCCCATGTTAATGTCGATGATATCGGCATTGGTCTGCTGGTCAACAACCTTGGCAGCCTCGACCAACGATTCGCGGTCGCCCCCAAAAATCTGCAGACTCATCGGTTTCTCCCGTTCGTCAACAAACAGCATCTCCTGCGTGCGCTTGTTGCCGTGAACGATGGCTTTGCCGCTCACCATTTCCGCGCAAACCAGACCGGTCCCGAATTCCTTGGCGATCAAACGAAACGCCGGGTTGCACACCCCCGCCATCGGAGCGAGAACAACCTGGTTTTTCATCTCGATGTTCCCAATTTTAAGCATTACGTCATTTCGCTCCTTTTTCCTCTTTTATTAAAAATCTATTCTTGCATCTATTTAACGCGAGTCGCGATTGGTAAGCTCTTGTAAAGTAATGCCCAGTTCATCCGCAATTTTAACTAAAATTTGATCCTCGGCACGGCGGTTGCCCCGCTCGATCGCGCCCAGCACAGCCAAGGAAATGTTGATCCTCGAAGCAAGCTCCTGCTGAGTAAGGCCCTTTAACTTTCGGAAAGCGCGGATACGCTGCGCCAGCTGCAAGTTCTCCAAAGCTGTATTCCTTCCTTTCCGTCCAGTTTCTCAAGCGCTGTCTTAACCGTAGTATACAGACCGGAGGGCTCATGCTCGGAGACAATATCGGCGAGCGGCACGAGCACAAACGCCCTTTCCAGCATCCGGGGATGCGGAAGAATCAGGTCGGGAGCATTCAGCTTTTGGCCTTCCACCCACAACAGATCAAGATCAACCGTCCGGGGACCCCAGCGGATATGGCGCACCCGCCCAAGCCGTTTCTCAATCTTCTGCATTTCCGCTAACAACCCCTGCGGTTCAAGCGAGGTTGATACGGCGGCCGCCATGTTCAAGAACATCGGTTGGTCCACGTTGCCCACGGGATCCGTTTCATACAAATGGGAGCAGCGCAAAACGGCGATGTCAGGGTGCTGATCCAGAAGCTCCAGGGCCTCCATCAGCGTCGCTTCCCGGTCCCCCAAGTTGGCCCCTAAAGCAATATAAGCCTCTGATGGGTCAGAGGTGGTGTGTGCATTCATGATACGTCTCACTTTCTGGTCCGGTGCAGCTCTACGGTAACACCTTCAAAATGAATATCAAACGGTGGATGCGGTTTGGTTACCTTAACCGTTAAAGCATCGATACTAGTATAAGTGTCCAATACCTCGGATGCAATATGCTCCGCTAAAGCTTCAATCAGCTTAAAGGACTTGTTCCGCATGATCCCTTGCAGCAGCTCGTGCACTTCGGCATAATTTACCGTTTGGGTCAGATCATCCGAGCGTCCGGCTTGGCTCAGATCAAGTTCCAGCTCAAGATCGACGTAAAACCGTTGGCCAAGTTTTCGTTCTTCCTCAAATACCCCGTGATACCCGTAGTACTCCATGCCCCGCATTTTCATTTTGTCCATTCGTTCCGCCGCCTTCCTTCGATTGTTCTCTTCCTGTTTATACCCTGTTCAGCCATGGTGAAGCATAAAGCATGGCGTCGCTCATCCGCACCGTGCGTTTTATCTGCTTCACGTCATGAACGCGAACCAGCTGGCAGCCCTGCGCAATTCCATAGGCAACCGTGGCCGCCGTTCCTTCCACGACATCATCCACGGGCAGATCGAGGGCGGTCCGGATAAACTTTTTGCGGGAAGTCGCCAAAAGAACGGGATAACCCAGCGCCACCAGTTCATCAAGAGACATCATCACCTTCATATTCTCATCATAGTCTTTGGCAAAGCCGATGCCAGGGTCCAAAATAATTCGGTTCGCCTTAACGCCCGCACCGAGTGCAATATTTACGCTTTCCATCAGATCCGATTTTACGTCTTCAATCAGATTGCCGTAGTTTCGGTCTTTGCGGTTATGCATCAGAATAATCGGGCAATCCAGATCCGCTGCCGTTGCCGCCATATCCGGGTCCTCCTTGCATCCCCAAATATCGTTAATGATGTGGGCTCCCGCTTGGATCGCTTGTCGCGCCACTTCCGCTTTATACGTATCAATGGACAACGGAATATGCGGCGCCTCGCGATGAATGGCCTCGATCACGGGGATCACCCGTTCCAGCTCCTCCTCCGCGCTTATGCTCACATGCCCCGGCCGAGTCGATTCGCCCCCGATATCAATCAGGTCGGCACCCTCGGCAGCCAGCTGAAGGGCATGCTTGACCGCCCTTTCCGTGTCGTTATATCGCCCGCCATCCGAAAAGGAATCGGGGGTCACGTTCAAAATGCCCATGATTCGCGTGGCGTTCCCGAGTTTTAATTCGGTTTGGCCGCAGCGGTAACTTTGTTCGTAAACGGTTGTTTTCATCTATAACCCTGCTTTCTGTCGATAGGCTTTAAGTAAGGCTTTCGTTACCGGTCCGGCGAGGCCTTCCCCAACGATCCGGGACTCCTCTCCCGTTTTAAGCAGACGTGTCACCGGAACAAGCTCCTGCACGGAGCCCGTCGTAAAAATTTCATCCGCATGAACCAGGTCATCCCAATGATAACGTCCTTCCTGCGCGGCAAGCCCCAGCTCATCCGCAAGGTCAAGCACGACCGACCGAGTAATTCCAGGCAGGATGCCTGTCCCGGTATCAGGCGTAAATAAGGTGTCGTTCTTTACGAAAAATATGTTGCTCACGATGCCCTCCGCCAGCTCTCCGTTTCCGGTCAGCATCAAGCCCTCGGCCTGCAGCCTTACAGCATCGGGATAGCTCTGCAGCTCCCGCTTGGCCATGATATTGTTCATATAGTGCAGCGATTTCAGACGCCAAGGCGTCTCCGGCGTATTCCGGGGAATAGCCAGCAGCTGCAGTGCCTTTCCCTCCGTATACAGCGAGTCCGGCAATTGAGGCAGCGGTTTTACGTACACAAGCTCTCTGGGAGCCATATAGTCGCCCGAAGGAAGGCCAAGCGCCTCCTCGCCGGCCGTGACCGTAAACCGGATATACGCTTCTTTCAAGCCGCCCGCCGACAATATACGGGAAATCCAATCCTCGATATAACAGGGATCGGGCTGATAACGGATATCCAGCAGCCTGCAGCTTTCTTCAAGCCGTTCCAAATGACGTTCCAGCAAAAAAGGAACGCCCCCGTAGGTGCGGAACGTCTCAAACAAACCCATCCCATATAAAAGGCCGTGATCCATAACGGATACCACGGCCCCTGCCGTATCCACAACACGGCCATCGACTCCCATAAAACTCATGCCTTGGCTCCGGCCTTGCGTTTCAAAAAGTTGCGGAGCATCTGGTGCCCGTGGTCCGTAATGATCGATTCCGGGTGAAATTGTACCCCTTCGATGGGATGCTCCTTATGCCGCAGACCCATAATTTCGCCTTCTTCCGTCCAGGCCGTAACTTCGAGACACTCCGGAAGACTTTCTTTTTCTACGAGAAGGGAGTGATACCGTGTGGCCGTAAAAGGAACAGGCAGTCCTTCAAATACGGACGTACCGGCATGATGGATCGGCGATGTTTTGCCGTGCATCAGGCGCTCGGCACGGACAACCTTGCCGCCAAAGGCCTGTCCGATGGCCTGATGTCCAAGGCATACCCCAAAGATGGGGATGATGCCCTTGAACCGTTCAATCGTCTCCAGGCTGATCCCCGCTTCATTCGGCGTGCAAGGGCCCGGAGAAATCAAAATATGATCCGGGGCGAGCGCTTCAATGCCGGCGGCATCGATTTCATCATTCCGGAATACCTTCACTTCCTCGCCGAGTTCACCTAAATACTGGACCAGGTTATACGTAAACGAATCGTAGTTGTCGATCACGAGAATCATGTTATTGTCTCCCCCTATGTTGCGGCCGTAAGGCCGGCTTCTTCTTCACTGCACATCAAGGCTGCGATCAGCGCCTTCGCTTTATTATGGCATTCGCGGTATTCCCTGTATGGATCGGAATCGATCACAATGCCGGCTCCCGCCTGGATATAGCCAATGCCATCCTGAACGGCCAAGGTCCGTATAATAATGTTCAGCTCCATATCGCCGTTATAGTCGATCCAGCCCATCGAGCCGGTGTAAGGCCCGCGGGTAACCGGTTCGAGCTCTTCAATAATCTCCATCGTCCTGATCTTCGGCGCTCCGGTAATCGTGCCGCCCGGAAAAGCGGCGGCGATCACGTCATAAGCCTGTTTCCCCTCGGCCAACCTTCCCTCAACCTGCGAGACAAGGTGCATGACATGGGAGTAGCGCTCGACGTCATCAGCTCGGGCACATGCACCGTGCCGTATGCGGCGATCCGTCCAATATCATTCCGTTCGAGATCAACCAGCATAATATGTTCGGCACGCTCTTTTTCCGTCTGCAGGAGCTCCGCTTCCATGGCGGCGTCCTCCTCCGGTCCGGAGCCCCGGCGGCGCGTACCGGCAATCGGCCTTGCGGATACCCGGTCTCCGTCAAGCTTAATGAGCAGCTCCGGGGAGCCGCTCGCCAGCGAGAAACCTGGAGAGGCGATGTAACCCATATAAGGCGAAGGGTTAAGCAGCCGCAGCCATTCGTATACATCGGCGGGATGGGAATGAAGCTTCATATGCCGCCGGAGCGACAAATTGACCTGAAACACGTCTCCTTGGCGAATATATTCCTGAATAGACCGGACGGCGCCCTCGAAATCTTCCTGCGAAAAATCGCTCTGCAGCCGATCCCAGCCCTCTACATGCGGGCTGAGCAACAACTCCGCTTTCTTTTTCCTGGCCGATAATTCCCGGGACTCATCTGCGTCTTGACCGCCAAACAGAGCGTTCCATCGGGCCATCATGCCTTTCGCCCTTGCTTCGGTTTCTCGAAACAGTTCTTCCAATCGTTCCGGAGTGTCGGACTTCCGAGCGGCCGAACCGGTAGCTTCCGCCCCTGCCCCGGACCTCGTCTTGGCAGGTGCAGGAATTGCCTTATCCACGTTGCCATGCGGCTCCCATGGTACATAAATGGAGCAGTATACCGCCTGCTCCGCATGATCATATATCCAGATTTCCTCCATACGCATCCACAGGTAATCGGGAAACCCGGCGTCATCACGTGCCAGAGTCGGCAGCTCTTCGAGCGAACGGATTACATCATAACCAAGAAAACCGGCGCAACCACCGCGAAAATCCGGCCAATCCGGTATCCGGGGCGAACGGAAACCATTCATCCAATCCTCAAGGAGCCGAAGCGGCCTGCCGTTCAACTTCTGCGTTCGCCCGGTACCAAGATCCGTTACGCTCCCCTCATACCCTTTCCCGGTTAATACCGATACCGGCTCCAATCCAAGGTAAGTGTATCTTCCGCTCTTGCCGCTCTCCAATACGAAGGCGTACGGAGAAGCCGTCTGCCATGCTTTTTTCCAGGTAGTCGGAAGCCCCTCCCTCGATCCCCGAAACTTCACCAGATAGGGCAGCATGGACCAGCCTTCATCCACCCACTTCAGCCACTCGGCCAGCTCCGTTGTTCTCTCCATGCCTGTCCTCCTTTGTCACCGTAAGCCTGTCTGTTGCCTGTCAGTATACTGCATCCGGTCCCGCTTGAAAACCCCGAAATGTAAGCCGCTTATAATCCGTATACCTATAAAATGTCCCATCCCGCGAAAATTACCAAAGGCATAAGAAAAACGTCTATCGACGTACTTTCTCTGAAGGCAGACCGCATTTAGCGGAAGTTTTTCTTGCGAGATAAGGGAAGCAAACCTTTGGGGGTTATACTTTCTTATCTCTAAGAGAAAAACGTCTATCGACGTACTTTCTCTGAAGACAGACCGCATTTAGCGGATAACTTACGGATACCCAAAAATTCCATCCGATCTAAAAAGCCCTCAATGCTTGGTAACATTGAGGGCTGCATAATAAACCAGGGAACTGGAAGATGATATAAGATCAGGCTTCAAAATTGTACAACGGCGTGCTCAGGTAACGCTCCCCGTTGCTCGGGATGATGGCAACCACGCGTTTGCCTTTGCCCAGTTCCTTGGCTACCTTCAGCGCCGCGTGAACCGCTGCTCCCGAGGAAATGCCTGCGAGAATGCCTTCCTCTTTGGCTACAAGGCGGGCCGTTTCAAACGCATCGTCATTCTCTACATGGATGATTTCATCGTAAATTTCCCGGTTCAAAATTTCCGGGATAAAGTTTGCTCCGATCCCTTGAATTTTATGCGGTCCCGGCTTGCCTCCCGCCAAAATAGGAGAAGCCGCCGGCTCTACCGCATAAATCTTCACCTCGGGGAATGCTTCTTTCAGCACTTCCCCGGCGCCGGTAATCGTGCCCCCTGTACCGATCCCTGCAACAAAAGCGTCAAGCGTTCCTCCAACGGACCGAATGGCTTCCACGATTTCGGGACCGGTCGTCTCACGGTGGATTTTCACGTTAGCCTTATTCTTGAACTGCTCTGCCATAAAATAATCCGGGTTATCCCGCAGCAGTTCCTCCGCTTTCTTGACGGCACCGTTCATGCCTTCCGCTCCGGGGGTTAGCACCAGCTCCGCCCCGTAGGCACGCAGCAGGTTGCGGCGTTCCAAGCTCATGGTTTCCGGCATCACGATGACGGCTTTATAGCCTTTAGCCGCGGCTACCATGGCCAAGCCTATCCCCGTATTGCCGCTTGTCGCTTCGACAATCGTATCGCCGGGCTTTAACCGGCCTTCCTTCTCCGCCTCTTCCACGATACTGACGGCAATCCGGTCCTTAACGCTGGAACCGGGATTTTGATATTCCAACTTCAGGAAAATATCCGCACTGTCTTCGGGAACGATCCGATTCAGACGGACAAGCGGTGTTTCTCCGATTAACTCTGTTACGTTGTTTACTACCTTAGCCATAATGAAGCCCTCCCTGATATATAGATGATGTTTACAATCCGGTATTCTGGGATGCAAGAGTTTTGCGCCGGGTCTTGCCCTGTTTATCAACAGGGCTCTTTTATTTATGTCAGTTTAATATCCGAGTAAATCGCTAGGTTTTTAATTACATTCATCTTATCAAGCTTCAATCTCCGTGTCAATAACAAGTACACTCTTTCCATTTGGGAGCAGGATTATTTTTTTTAACGACGTAAAAACAGGCCTTTGCAGCCGGGGAATCATTCCGCCGCAAAGACCTGTTTTATTTGAAAAGCATTCTATTTTGCAAAAAGCACCTTTGTCCTTCGAAAAAGGAACACGGCGTCATCCTTACTTGTGATCCAGAGGTTTTCCGGGGATTCCGGCCACCATGCGGGCGGCATACTTGTCCCTCAGCCGGCTTTCGAGCTCCGACAACGATGCCGCCTGCTCCAGAGCAAGCTGCTTTCGAACCGCCTCGCGGACCAACTGCTCATCCAATGTCTCCGGAACGATAATATCATGAACATATACGACGGCATATCCGTCCTCCAGCCGAATCGGCCCGGCAATGTCCCCCTTGCTCAGGGTTCTTGCCGTTTCCATCAGGGCAGCCGGCTGAAAAGGATCATCCTCCTCCACCAACCCGATCCGGCCTCCGTAGTCCCTTGTATATTCATCGATCGACACCTCTTCGGCAAGGGCTGCAAAGTCCTCGCCGTTCTCCAAACGGTCCATAACCTCTTCCGCTTCGCTCTCGGAAGCAACCTTGATGAACGAAAGGTCCAGCTGCTTTTGGGGACGGAATTGATCCGGATGCTCGTTCAGATAGCTGTCGATTTCAGCCTCGTCAATTCGAATGTCGGCTGTGGCTATTTTTTCAAGGGTGAGCCTGTACTCGGTTTCAGCTCTCAGCATATCCTCGGTAAGACCCAGCTGTTCCTGCATCTCTTGCAAAAACCGTTCCTTCGAGCCATAACCTTGTCCGATCCGATCCAATTCGCGTTCAACCTCTTCCGGGCTGACCTTTATCCCGGCCGCTTGGGCCTCCAGCTCCACGACCTGACGGTTCATCATCGTCATCAGCACTTCGCTGCCGTACCTCTTCTTCAGCTCGTTCGTCCACTCTTCTTCGGTAATCGCCCTGTCCTGCACGGATGCGACTGCCAGGGAATCTACTTCAGGTTCTTTCTTCGCATCCTGAAAAAGAACCCCGGAGAACAGCATCCAGCTCCCCATAAACAGGACAACTGCTGTCAAGACAATGACGGTTACCCACAGTCCCTTCTCTTGTCTCGTCATTACGGCTGCTCATTCCCAATACTTAATTTTTGGCCCGCTCTAACACGGCTCTTAACTGCTCTTCATCATAATGGTACACTTCGTTGCAAAAATGACAGGTAACCTCCGCCTGATGGTCCTCGTTGATCATCTGTTCCAGCTCTTCCTGTCCCATGCTGATCAGCGCGCCCTCCACACGCTCATGGGAGCAGTCACAGTGGAAACGGATTTCGGTCTCTTCCAAAATCGTTACATCGGGCAGCAGACGGCGCAAAATATCCTCCAATTCCAATCCTTCTTCCAAAAGGGTCGTTATCGGTGGAATTTCGCTGATTGCCTTTTCGAGTTCGCTAATCTCGTCATCGGATACCCCCGGCAGCAGCTGGATGATAAATCCGCCGGCGTTCGCCACGCTGTAGTCGGGAGATACCAGAACGCCAAGGCTGACGGCTGAATTGGTCTGTTCGGACACGGCAAAATAGTACGTAAAGTCCTCGGCTAGCTCGCCGGAAATAATCGGTACGCTTCCCCGGTACGGCTCTTTCAGTCCAAGGTCTTTAATGACATGGATATAGCCTGTCGTGCCGACGGCAGCGGCTACATTCATTTTGCCCGGGCGGATGTTTGTCGTTTCCACATGCGGATTATTGACATACCCCCGAACCTCTCCGTGCCCATTCGCCTCGGCGGCAATGAGTCCGATCGGACCGTCGCCGCGCACTTGAATGCTCAGGCGCTCTTCCCCTTTCAGCATCGCGCCCATCATGGCAGCAGCAGAGACCGTACGTCCCAAAGCGGCTGTTACGACGGGAAAAGTGTCATGTCTGCGCCGCAGCTCCTCGATCAGGTTCGTCGAATGTACGGCAAAAGCACGAACTTTGCCCCCCATCGCCGTTCCCCGGAGGATGCGGTCCTTGTGGTTATCCATCTTACAGCCTCCTTGTCTATCTCGTTGTTGTGAGTTGAGGAAGTTGTTGTCCTCCTATTGTATATAACTCTTCTCGCGGTCCGTTTGTTTCACCATCCGGACATTTTTTTTGCCATCGGATTCCATTAATTGCGCTCGTAAATAATTCTCAGGCCTTCCAGCGTAAGAAGCGGATCGATTTTATCAATGGAATCGGATTCGCTTGCGATCAACTCGGCTAATCCGCCGGTAGCGATAACTTTAACATTGTCCGTTCCCATCTCGGCTTTTATACGTTTGACGAGTCCGTCCACCTGTCCGGCATAACCGAAAATGATTCCCGCCTGCATGGCATGAACCGTATTGCGTCCAATCACCTTTTTCGGCTTCTCAAGCTCGACCCGCGGCAGCTTGGATGCGCGCTGAACCAGCGCCTCAGTCGCAATGCCGATTCCCGGAACGATCGCTCCCCCGAGGTAGTTGCCGAGATGGTCGATGCAGTCAAATGTCGTCGCCGTACCGAAATCCACCACGATCAGCGGACCTCCGTACTGCTCGACGGCAGCAACCGCGTTAACGATGCGGTCCGCACCGACTTCCCTCGGATTTTCGTATCGCAGGTTAAGGCCGGTCTTGATGCCAGGGCCCACGATCAGAGGGGACCGCTTGATATACTTGTGACACATTTCCTCAACCACTCCCACGAGCGGCGGAACAACGGAAGAGACGATGACCCCTTCAATCTCGCTTACCAATATATCGGACATTTGAAACAAATTATGAATCAGTACCCCATACTCATCTACCGTGGATTGCCGGGAGGTGCTGATCCGGAAATGGTGAAGAAGCTCTTTGCCTTTGTACATTCCCAACACGATGTTGGTATTTCCGACGTCTACGACGAGAATCATGAAGCTCCGCCTCCTTTCTTGGCGTTTAAATCCAGGCTGATATCCAGGCTGTTAAAAGAATACGTCAACCGTCCTACCGAAATTACGTCCACTCCCGTGGCCGCGATCGTACGGACGGTATCAAGGGTCACATTTCCGGAGGCTTCGGTCGTGACATGAGGGGACTTCGCTTTGATCCCGCGCACCGCCTCCGCCATAAGGTCCGGTTCCATGTTGTCGAGCATAATGATGTCGGCGCCCGCAGCGAGTGCCTCTTCCACCTGCGCAAGGCTTTCGGTTTCCACTTCGATTTTCATCGTATGCGGGATGCTGCTCCGGGAGCGGCTCACGGCCTCGGTAATCCCGCCGGCGCCTTTAATATGATTATCCTTAATCATCACCGCGTCATAAAGCCCGAAACGGTGGTTTGCTCCCCCGCCGACGCGAACCGCGTATTTTTCGAGCATCCGGTGTCCCGGCGTGGTTTTCCGGGTATCCACAAGCCTTGTCGGCAGTCCTTCCAGCGCATCCACGAAAGCCCGCGTCTTGGTGGCAATGCCGGAGAGCCGCTGCAGGAGATTTAAAGCCAAGCGTTCGCCGGTCAGAATCCGATGCGTGCTGCCCTCAACCTCCGCCAATATTTCCCCCTTCTCTACACGCTGCCCGTCCCGGACCAGCGCTTTAAAGGAGAGGGCGGGATCCACCAACGTAAATACGAGCTCTGCCGCCGGCATGCCGGCAACGACCCCTGCCTCTTTCGCATGAATGACCGCCTTGGATTCATGTCCTTGCGGGATCGTCGTCGCGGTCGTAATATCCCCGGAGCCGACATCCTCACGCAACCATTGCCGGATGCTCTCCGCCAGGCTTTCATTATATCCGTTAAACATCATCACTGATTTCCTCCATCATTCCTTGATCGCGGACGTGAACGATATGTTTGCGCCATCTTTCATCATCCCGCAGCGGGAAGTCTTCCCGGTAGTGTGCTCCCCGGTCTTTCCTCCCTGTACAGGCTCCATTAATGACAAGCAGCGAGCTTGTAAGCATATTGGCGAATTCGTACTCCTCACGTTTGGTTAGAACCGAGTGAAAGAGCGGAAGCTGACGGTTCAGCTCTTCGGCCGCCCTCAGCAGCATCTCGCGGCTCCGCCGCAGACCTGCATACCGCACCATCACCTTTTGCAGCTTAAGCCGCCGCTCGACAATCGGCTGTGACGAGACTTCCTTCCGGTCCAGGCTGAAAGCATCCGGCGCCGCCTTCGTGGCGCTTTTCGCAAGCTCCCGGATGCGCATGGCAATCCGCCGTCCATACACAACCGCCTCTGACAAAGAATTGCTCGCCAGCCGGTTCGCGCCATGGACACCGGTTGAAGACACTTCTCCGCAGGCAAACAGGCGGGAAATGCTGCTCTCGCCATGAAGATCCGTTTTCACGCCTCCCATCATATAGTGTGCAGCGGGAGATACCGGAATCCAGTCGGACGTTAAATCGAGCCCGTATCGCATGCATGTTTCATATATGGTCGGAAAACGGTGCTTCACCATTTCCGGCGACTCGTGGGTAATATCCAGATACACAAACGTGGAGCGGGTCTCTTCCATCTCGCTCACAATGGCCCGAGCCACGATATCCCGGGGTGCCAACTCCAGCAGCTCGTGGTAGCGGTGCATGAACCGCTCGCCTTTAATATTCCGCAAATAGGCCCCTTCTCCCCGAACGGCCTCCGAGATCAAAAACCGCGGAGCCCCCGGGTAGCTGAGCGCCGTCGGATGAAACTGGATAAATTCCATGTCCCTGATTTCAGCCCCCGCGCGATAGGCCATGGCAATCCCGTCCGCGGTGGCGACCTCGGGATTCGTTGTATACCGATACAGCTGTCCCGCCCCTCCGGAACATAACACGGTCGCCTGCCCGCGCACAAATACGCGGCCGCCGTCAGGCATCTGCACGAGGGCACCCAAGCATTCCTGATCCCGGGTGATCAGGTCGATGACAAAATGATCATCCCATACTTCCACCTGCGGATGCAATTCCAGTCGCATCGACAGGGCACGGACGATTTCATGACCGGTCGCGTCCCCATTCGCATGCAATATTCGCCGGTGGCTGTGGGCTCCTTCCTTGGTTAAAGCGAGAACCCCATTCTCCTCATCGAACGCGGTGCCGAGCCGGATCAGCTCCTGAACCCCCTCGGGGCCTTCATGAACCAGAACATCCACCGCTGCCGAGGAACACAGTCCGGCACCTGCAAGCAGCGTATCCTGCCGATGGTAGAGAGGGGAATCATCCTCTGCTGTGACAGCCGCAATGCCGCCCTGCGCGTAACGCGTATTGCTCTCCAACAGCGTTTTTTTCGTAATCAAAAGAACCCGACGGTCGCAACTCATATCGATCGCTGTATACAATCCTGCAATTCCCGACCCGATCACAATGACGTCCGTTTCCACCACCGGCAAATCCTGCAGCTTAAAATCGATCAAATACTGAGGTATCACGATGACTCACCTGTCTTTTAGCGAAGAGTAGCGCATGCTACTTAACTTGTAACATGCGCTCTAAGGAGGTTCTGGCTTTTTCGGCGACGACCGGCGGCACATAAATTTGCGGTTTCATCGTCTCCAGGCATTTGACCAGTTTTTTAAGATTATTCACTTTCATATTCGGACACACAAGAAACTTGGTTGCAAAGTGGAACGTTTTATCCGGACTGTCCAGTCGAAGCTGGTAACCGGTCCCGTCCTCCGTGCCGACAATGAATTCCTTGGCGGATGATTGCTTGCAATATTCCAGGATGGCAGTCGTGCTGCCGACAAAATCGCCCATGGCCACAACCTCGGGACGGCACTCCGGATGAACGACGAACTCGGCGTTAGGATGTTTCGCTTTCATCTCCATCACATCTTTGACGGTCAGCATGTCATGCGTGTTGCAGTAGCCTTCCCAGATGATCATTTTCTTATCGGTATGCTGCTGAACATAGTGACCCAGGTTTTTGTCCGGTACCCAAATGATTTCATCGGAGTCGACGGATTGAATGACCTTGACAGCATTTGAAGATGTGCAGCAAATATCGGTTTCCGCTTTGATGTCCGCAGAAGAGTTGATGTAGGTGACCACCTTGGCGTTCGGATGCTGTGCTTTCAGCTTGCGCAATCCGTCGACGTTAACCATGTCCGCCATCGGACAGCCCGCCCGCTCATCCGGGATCAGAACCGTTTTGCCCGGAGCCAAGATTTTCGCGCTCTCCCCCATGAAATGCACTCCGCAAAAGACAATCACATCCGCATCCGTCTGAGCAGCCTTCTGGGCCAACAAAAACGAGTCTCCCCGAAAGTCGGCAACCTCTTGAATTTCATCCCGCTGATAATAATGAGCCAAAATAATGGCATTGCGTTCCTTCTTCAACTCCATCAAACGTTCGCGCAATTTACGATTTTGTTCCGCTTTACGCTCCAGCGCCAAAGCTTCCACGAGCGACCCTCTCCCCTTATATATTGCAGTCCCGAAAAGACCGCGGTTAACAGTTCCACAGGCACACCCTGTCTCCTTGTGAAAGGAAGCACCTGTTGTTTACCACTTAATGTACACAAGGTTACCATGACTGTCAATGTGACAAGAAGCACAAAAAGAACCGGAAAACGAATTATTGTTCTCCGGTTCTTTGTTTTTATTCGCTTATAGCGGTAATTTGCACTGATTTTTAAGTTTATCGTTGTCCCCTAAGAAGACAATCCATCACTCAAGATAATCCGCTGCCGTTGTCCGAGCCCCCTGGAGGAAGCTTGCCGTCCGGATCCTTGGTCTCAGCATCCTGACGATCCATCGGATTGTTTGGAATTTCCCCCGGTGCGCTTGGGCGTTCGTCTTCGTCTTTGCCCTGAATGCGTACGCGGACATCCCCGATGTTATCAATCACCGGCTCGCCGTTTTCGGAAGGTCCTTGACCGCTTTCTCCAGCCCCCCCCGTCAACAGAACCGGTCTCGATCAGTTGCTTGATCTGCTCCAGCTCGAGCGTTTCTTTTTCGAGAAGGGTATTCGCAATCAGATGAACTTCTTTGGAATGTTCGGTCAACAGCTGTTTACACTTCTCGTAACATTCGCCGATGAAACGCTGCATTTCCTGGTCGATTTCATAAGCGATCTGATCGCTGTAGTTTTGCTCGTGTCCGATGTCGCGGCCCAGGAACACCTGTCCTTGGGATGTGCCAAACTGCATCGGTCCGAGTCTTTCACTCATGCCGTATTCCACGATCATGCTGCGGATAATGCCTGTAGCCTGCTGGAAGTCGCTGTACGCCCCGGTTCCGATTTCACCGATAAACAGCTCTTCCGCAACCCGTCCGCCAAGCAAGCCGGTTACGCGATCCAGAAGCTCCTGCTTGGTCACAAGCATGCGGTCTTCCTTAGGAAGCATGATGACATATCCGCCCGCGCGTCCACGCGGAATGATCGTAACCTTGTGTACCATATCGGCATGTTCGAGGAAGTAGCCAACGATGGTATGACCTGCTTCATGGTAAGCGACAATCCGCTTTTCACGATCGCTGATCACGCGGCTGCGTTTCTCCGTGCCGACGATGACGCGGTCGATGGCTTCGTCCACCTCTTGCATGGAAATGTCTTTCCGGTTGCGGCGTGCCGCAAGGAGAGCCGCTTCGTTCAGAAGGTTCTCCAGATCCGCGCCCGTAAATCCGGTAGTCCGCTTGGCGATAACGTCAAGCTTAACGTCCGTCGTCAGCGGCTTGTTGCGCGCGTGTACTTTCAGCACCGCTTCGCGTCCCTTCACGTCCGGACGGTCAACCGTAATCTGGCGGTCAAAACGTCCCGGACGAAGCAGGGCAGGGTCAAGAATATCCGGGCGGTTTGTGGCAGCCACGATAATAATGCCTTCGTTGGCTCCGAATCCGTCCATTTCAACGAGCAACTGGTTCAGCGTTTGTTCGCGCTCATCATGCCCGCCGCCGAGTCCGGCGCCGCGCTGACGGCCGACAGCATCGATCTCGTCAATGAAAATAATACATGGAGCATTCTTCTTCGCATTTTCAAACAGGTCCCGTACGCGGGAAGCACCGACACCGACAAACATTTCAACGAAATCGGAACCCGAGATGCTGAAGAACGGTACACCCGCTTCGCCTGCAACCGCACGCGCAAGGAGGGTTTTGCCGGTACCCGGAGGTCCCACAAGCAGCACGCCTTTAGGAATGCGGGCTCCAACCGTATTGAACTTCCGCGGGTCCTTCAGGAAGTCGACGACCTCGACAAGCTCCTGCTTCTCTTCGTCGGCTCCGGCCACGTCCTCAAACGTAACCTTCTTCTTCTCTTCATTATATAACCGGGCACGGCTCTTGCCGAAGTTCATGACTTTGCCGCCGCCGCCCTGTGCCTGATTAAACAGGAAGAAGAACAGGATAAACATAATCACGAGCGGTATAAAGGACGTCAACAGCGTCAGCCAGATGCTCTGGCCTTCCATTTTCTTGACGTTGAAAGCGATGCCGTTCTTCTCGCTCGCCTGAACGAGTTCATCTATCGCCGCATCCGTTGCCGGGATATAGGTCGAGAAGTTCTCAGACTGATCCTCTCTCGTGGTCTTGTTATATTTACCGGTCACAAGGTATGCGTAACCGTCAAATTGAGCCGTGATTTCTTTAATGTTGTTGGCCTTGATTTCCTGCCGCAGCTGATCATACCTAGGGGTATCGGCTACTTCGTTGCCATTGGTAACGAATTGTACGATGCCCACCACGACTAAAAATAGAATTAAATAAAAACCAGAATTCCGGATGAACCGATTCATCCCCTACCTCCTCTCAAAGACACATAAGATATTTTACCACAGCCTGTCTGACTATCTCAACAAAACGGGATAGGGCAGGGATCGGCGATCCGGCGCGGTATTAATTACTGTAAATTTCCGGTTTCAAAATCCCGATGTAGGGGAGGTTCCGGTAATGCTCGGCGTAATCCAGGCCGTAACCTACAACGAATGCGTCGGGAAGGACGAAGCCCGTATAATCCGCCTGCAGGTCGACCGTCCGACGGGCCGGCTTGTCAAACAGCGTAACCACCGATACCGACTTCGCCTTACGGTTTTCAAGCAGATCGATCAGATAGCTCAGCGTCAGGCCGCTGTCGATGATGTCTTCGACAATCAGGACGTCCCGGCCTTCAACCGACTGATCGAGGTCCTTGATGATTTTTACCACGCCGGATGATTTCGTGGAGGCGCCGTAGCTTGACACCGCCATAAAGTCCAGCTCCATAGGCACCGTAATGTTCTTAACCAAATCAGCCATAAAAATAAACGCACCCTTGAGCACACAAATCACCAAAGGATCGCGTCCTTCATATTCTGCGCTGAGTTTTTGCCCCAATTCCTTGATTTTAGCCTGTATTTCTTCTTCGCTGATGAGTACTTCCTGAATGTCATTCTGCAACTTGAGCGAACCTCCTACGTGTTTATACTATGAAAGCGCAAAACGGGGGATGCCCATTTTACGCTTTCTCCGCATCCACGAGCCTCATGCGGAGAATGTTGGTTGTATGCCGCCCAACAACGGCGTGAACAGAGCGTCTTACACCCGGAATCCAAATGATGCTTCCAGAACCATCGCATATCATCGGGATGAATGAACGGACAGACGGCGGAATTTTCTCATCGATGAAAATATCTTTAACCTTTTTGCTGCCGTTTAATCCCATGATCTTCATCCGGTCCCCAGGCTGTCTGCAGCGAACGGTTAAAGGAAAAACGAGACGGTCCGCGTCAAAGGACGCTTCGCCGGGAGGCAGCTTCTCGCCGCCCCTCGCCTCTTTCCCATCCATCCGCTCCAGTTTCAAAACTTTTCCGATTTCCGTCAAAACCAGGTCGGGTTCATCCGGGGAATGCAGGCGATATATGTAGTTCTCCTGTCCCCCAGGAGACTGAGATAAAAAGCTTACCTGGCCGTATTCGCATACACAGGTTAAGCCTCCTCCTAAATCCAGGCTCCAATTCCTCCGGTCTTCTCGCGTTATACCACGACGCACCAATTCAATCTTGGTAAAATCGGCGATCTCCGGGTCTGACGACAGATAATTTAATATTAGTTTAATCAAACGTCGTTGTAAAGCGACATGTAAGCCCAAAAAGGAAGGCGCGTCAAAAGCGAGCCTTCCATCGATCTCGCGGACAAGGGAGCGATAAACGTCCTCTGCCGCAAGCTCCATGTAATCATCTTCCACACCGGCCACTTCAGCCAATTGATTAAGCGAGCTGGAAATCCGCCCATTGTATTTTTCCAAAAAAGGAAGCACCTCGAGCCGAATGGCATTTCGGTGGTACTTGGTCTGCAAATTGCTGGAGTCGACCGCATAAGGATAGCCGCGTCCATCGCATAAACGGATCAAGTCCGTCTTGTTAATACGAAGAAACGGGCGGATCAGTTTCATGTTTTTATAGAATCTTTTGATTTTCATGCCTGCAAGCCCCGATGGGCCGCTCCCCCGCAAAAGCCGCATCAAAACCGTCTCGGCTTGGTCGTCCGCATGATGGGCCAAGGCAATGGAGGACGCTCCGTATTTTTCCGCCGTTGCAAACAGAAATTCGTAACGTTTATCCCTTGCTGCTTCCTGCTTGCCTTTTCCGCTTTCCTCCATATAAGCCGGAACGTCGATAAGTGCCGTCTCCACAGGAACTCCCAGACTTGCCGCAAGCCCCCGTACCATCTCCGCCTCATCGTCCGATTCCCGGCGGAAGCCGTGATGGACATGCGCGCAAACCAGCTTAAGCGGTACGGACTTCATTGAAATCGCATGGAGAACATGCAGAAGCGCGACCGAATCCGGACCGCCGGATACGGCGACAATGATAATGTCTCCCGGGGACCAGAGCCCGTGTTCTTCGGCTGTATCTTCAACATGTGTGACTAACGATTTCAGATAATCCTGTTCCAAAGTCCTCTTCCCCTTTATAGTGCCGGGCTTCTTGATGGTTATTGCCCGCTGCGAACAAGCATAAACGACTCCGCGTCCTTGTCGATAGCTTCGATGAAAAAAAAAGCTCTGCTTCGCCGCAATAAAACTATGTTGTCAAAAATAAGTATACCGCAGCTCCCAAAACAACAATCGACAGGACGAAGGAACGTTTCAGCCACCGAGGCGTCTTTTCCCGTCCCTTGGCCCGGGGCGGAGCATAGACGGTATGCTTCCAAACGTTCAGCGCTTCCCGTGAGTTTGCGAATCCGCCCGCAAGGGCTTTGCTCAGCCAGCCTGAGTAAGGTTTTAGCTGCGGGTTCTTTCGCAGTACAGTCTGCAAATCGGCAACGCTGCGAATTTGGGGCAGCTGTGCCGATGCCGCCCTCAAAGACTGCTCGTCCAGCAGCTGTATGCACATCACGGCAAACGAGAACAAGTCATACGCCTCATCGCCGGTTCGGCTGCCGGCATTCCAATAGCCGCGGTCGTACCATTCCGTAAACTGTTTTACGCTGCGTCCGATGGCGCTGACTCCGCCGTAATCGATCAGCTCCACGCGGCCATAGGCCGATACCATTACATTTTCCGGCTTCAAATCGCCAAAAACGTAACCGGATCCGTGCAGAGCCACGAGCCGCTCCAAAAGCTTCAATCCCACGAGCCCAAGCCACTCCCTGCCGCGGGCCCGGATAAATCGCTGAAGCTGGGTTCCCTCCACGTAACGCATGACGTAAAACGGAACATCCCCGCTCCCGTCCTGATGATCATCCGCCTCGACCAGATAATGATCCGGCATCTGCTCCTTAAGCGTGCTCAGTACATTGATTTCCGATTGAAGATCCAACGCATCAAACCCGATTTTCAAGGCATAACGCTCCGAACGTCCAGGGCGCTGCACCAGATAGACCCTGCCGTTCGCCCCTTTGCCTAACATCCGCTCCACGATGTATCGGCCTTTCCGCCACTTCCCCGTGATCACGGTTCCCGGCGGATAACCGGGATCAGACAACGTAGTCACCGAGCATCCCTTCCTCTTGGCCGGAAGATCCCTGCCATGATTGATTACCTTCTAGTGTACCATATCGGTAATAATCAATCACCTTTAGCAGTGCCGGCCCCGTCGGTGTCGCTCCTCTCATCTGAAGGCGGCCGAACAATCCCCTCGCGCCGTCAAGATCTTCCGTCCAGTCCACATCCTTCACAATGTCTTCCCCGCTGCCGCGTCCCGGAAAGTGAAATACCGACAATCGGCTTTCGCCTGTGCGCGCTTTTAAGCTTAACATCAGATCACGGATCGCTTCCTCCACGGCCCCCAGCTTGGGCTTCATGCTCGCGCTGGCATCGATCAAGAGAGCCACCTGCAGCGAAGAGGTCTCCGCAAGCTCGTCCACGACCTCCACGACCTGGGCCCGTTTATCGGGGGGAAGCTCCTCCAGCGTACCGCCGCCCAGGATGTGCTGGATTTCCTTGTTCACCGCCTGCTGTATCGTTTGTACCACCGTTTTCCGGGTCATCATCTGCATCGTCCGGGCCAGCTGCGGCGTGCCGACAATCTGATGCAGCCCCCCGCCGGCTTTCGCGATTTCCTGAATTTCAAATCCGCCCAGCTCGCCAATCGTTCCGTAGTCTAGCACGCCTACCACGTTAACGGTAATCCCTTCCTGCCGCGCATGGGCCGCAGCCATAACCGGACTGGGCCCAACGTTGGAGCATCCGTCCGTAATGAGCAGTATCTGTCTCATATCCCGTTACCTCCCGTTACTCTTCATAACTATCGTCTATGTCCCTAGTATTCCCTTTTTTTAGAGAGTTCAAACGATAAATGAAAGAATAGGCCGGAAGTTTAAGAGGTATTCAAGTAGAATCGGCTTTGAAATCGCTCCACTCAAAATAATGAATGAGATTCGGTGCACCGGCATTCCCGGGCTATCGTAAAAGCTAAATCCTCCTTCCAAGATTATATTGGACATTTCTTGCTTCCCTTGTTAACTGACGGTACGAGGCCGTTCCATTCTTGCAAAACCCGGTACATGCACATTCGCCCACTCGGGATGGAAGTGATCCACGCGCCCGACCACGACCGTCATGTCATCATGAATTTGATTTTGCTGATACCGGATGACCTTCTCCAGCAAGCAGTCCGCAATTTCCTGCGGATCCGTGCTATCCACCTCTTGAATGATCCGTTTCATCCAAAGCTCTTTATTAACCGCATACCCGGGGGCATCGTAAATTCCGTCCGTCATCATAATAAGCACATCGCCGGCTTGAAGCTGAAGGGAGACGAAATCCACTTCGATATCCTGAATAATGCCGATCGGCAGATTGCTGGCGGTTACCGGAATCACTTCATTCCCCCGCTTTATAAAACTCGGCGTAGAACCGATCTTCATGAATGTCGTTTGGGCCGTATATTGATCGATCAGGGCCATATCCACCGTGGCATAGACTTCATCCGGCGAACGCAGCATCAGGATCGAATTGACCGATTTGATCGCCAGCTTCTCATCCATTCCCGACTGCAGCAGCTGCTCCAAAATACTGAGCGCCGAGCTGCTCTCAAGCCTCGCCCGTTCCCCGTTGCCCATTCCGTCGCTTAAAGCGACCGCAAACGTTCCGTTTCCGAGCTCGACCGTGCTGAAGCTGTCTCCCGACAGCAAATCCCCTCCCTTGGCTGCCGCCGCCACTCCTGTCGTGATCTCAAACGTCTTCGCGGACCCAAACCTCACGGTGGCCAAACCGTCACGGGGATGGGTCATCGTTTCCTCCACGACGGCGATATGCTCGCCTATAATATCCGAAAGCATCGGAGCGATAATTTTCCGGCATTCGTCATACCCCCGCGTATACGCATGGATGATTTCGATTTCCACGTGTCCGGAATCCAGACTGATAATATCGATCCCTTGCACCGATAAACCGAGCTGCTGCAGCGCTTCCCGGATTTGCTCCTCCTGAATGTGCATGGTCTGGCTTTCCCTCTTGATCTCCCGGGCTAGATCCTCCATGACCTGGGAAACGCCGGACAGCTGCTCGGCCACGAGATGCCGGCTGTCGAATATCTGGCGCTTCCACTGCATATCATGTTGGTAAAGGTGATATTGCTGCTTGAGCACCTCAAGCACTTCCCCTTTTTTGGCGCATATTTTATCCCATTCCGGAGGCAGGTCCTTCACTTCCATCTCCGGATTTGCTTCGATAGAAGTCATCATATCCGTCATATATTTATAAGTTTGATAAAATTTTGCATCCCAGCAATGGTTCCGCTTGAAGCAGGCAACGCAGGTCCCTTCTGCAACCGCATCCATAAAATGATTCATCTCCTCCGCCTGTTTGCCCGGCGGCTGCATCGTACCCGTTGCCTGGCCAAAGCTTTGCGACAGCTGGCGGAACACCCGCGAGAACTGCGTCACCCTGTCTGCCGTCAGATCACGGACCCGTTTGGCGTATTCATGCTGCGACTTGGCATGGTCCTGGGTGCCCGGGACATATTTGCCGATCATTTGCATAACGCCTTTAGGGGTGATCAGGAACAATCCGATCGCCACGCAGGTTTCCCAGGTGGAAACGATAACTTCATTCGGACGGTTGAAATAAACGGAAAGAATCGTCGCGCCCAGCAGCATGCCGAGCGAAACTCCGGCTTTCTTCCCTTCGCGGAGCATTCCCGCCAGCATGCCGGAGAAGGCTAGCAGGCTCATCTGGGCAAAGGCCGAAATGTCGGCCAAACTTAGGATGAGACCAGTCACAACGCCGACGGAAGCTCCGAGGGGAGCGCCTCCTACAAGCGCAAACAGCAAAATCAGGTATCGTGACAACACATGCTCCACGGACAGCGATTGCACCGTCCAGCCTACCGCACCGGTCATGACGGAGGCCAGCAAAATGATCAGGCAGAGAATCTCCTCGTTTTTCAACGCATAATTTTTCTTGCGAAACGTAAACACCGGAATGGCTTGAATGAATACGAGGGTTAAAACAAAGCTGAGCACCGCATCCAGCGTCAGCATCATCATGGAGTACCAGGACATGGACGGTCCGACCAACAGGCCGAACAGTTTGACCACAAAGGTGGAAACAAACACCATCATCGGCGCGTAGGAGATTTCAGCCCGTTCATACGTTTCAAGCCCCCGGAGGATGAAATAAAAAAATGATGAGCTCCGCCGGAATCATGAGCGCGTTGGGATAGGGCGCAAACAGGCTTCCCGCCATCACCGCAATTCCAACCTGAACCATGTAATCCCTCCGCATAAATGCAATGACCGCAAAGAACGCGGCCGCAAATGGCGAAAGTTCTTCCAGGATCGTTGCCCGTCCAAGCAAAAAGCCCATAAAGGTCAGCAGAATCATCCATTTCTTCGCGGCCAGCAGTTCGATGGGACGCTTCACAAAAGACAATTGCCCGAAACGTTCCGCCAAGCGGGCACGTATCGCTCCCGCTCCTCCCTTTCGCCGACCCTGTCCCCGGAAACATAACCAAATTCCTCTTTTCCATCACCTGGCACCCCATTCTTCACGAATTTATTTGTAGGTCCCATTATAAAAGCGCGGATTGAGAAAGTTTGTCAGAACACCGGACAAGCCCAAAAGAAATTTCCGACAAAAAAGCCTTGCCTTGCGAAACCTCGGGAAAAGGCCCTTTATCCCTTGATCCATTCCCATTTCCATGGTTTAAATAACCACTTTTTGGATAATCGTTTTCCCGAATCCACGCGACGGCATTTTCTTGAAATGCCGTTTCGCCGACGGAAATCTCGTAGGAACCTGTCGCACCTTTGTATCAACTGACAAAAAAACCGCAGAAGGCAATTTCCCTCTGCGGTTGCTTTATATTTTATCGAATTACATCCGTTTGGCGCCGCGTCCTCCGCGTTTGCCCTCCGTATTCTTCTTCAGCGAAGAAATTCGTTCTTCACTATCTTTTAGGAAGCGTGACATTTTATCCTCAAATGAAGGCTTGCTGGCCGCAGGCTTAAACGGGCGTCCGCCGCGTTCACGGTTAAATCCTCCGCCGCCTCCTCCGAATCGGTCTCCGCCGCCACTGCGTTCCGGTCTTGGTCCGCGGGGTGGACGACTTTCGGAAGCCGGCTTGTCGACGGCCTGCTTGATCGAAAGACCGATCTTGCCGTCCTTGTCGACATTAATCACCTTCACGGTAACGACATCGTTGATCTTCAAGTGATCGTTGACATCCTTAACGTAGTTGTCGGCGATCTCCGAGATGTGAACGAGACCCGTGACACCTCCTGACAGATCCACAAATGCTCCAAAATGCGTTATGCCTGTCACCTTGCCCTCTAACTTGGTGCCCACTTCAATTGCCATAGAATAAAATGATCCTCCCTTAAAAATATACAGTCACGCAAGTAGAAACGCCTTTTTGAAAAGGACGATAGGCGCTTCTGCGAGAAATATAAGGCAAGTACAAGAATCTTATACCTTCTTATATTTTTTATAAAAACGCGCTGTGGTGATTTGATTATACCCAATGACCCAAAAGAGGTCAACAGACGTATGTCATGGCTTTTCCGCCATTATTTGCCCGGATCCTGAGGCTGGATAATGGGAATCTCGTTCGGCGGATAGAGCCCGAATTTTTTACGGGCGATCTGGCCGATATATTCCGGATCCTGCAAGCGCTCTACTTCTTCGTTTAATTTGTTCCAGGAATCCTGTGAGGTTTTCTGCTCGATGCGTTTTTCTGCCAGCGTTTCGCCGCGGTTCTGGATTTGGACATGCTGGGACCACAGGGTTGAACCTGCCCAGACCAAAAATAGCGACATCACGGCCATATACATTCTTCTGCGCCGCAATGTGCCCTTGTTCTTCGCTGTCTTTATGGGAGCCTGCTTCGGTTGTTCAGCAAATCTGCCCATGACCCATTCCTCCTAAAACCAGCGTTTCCACGCCTTTATAACCTTATCGCTCCAGCGCCGAGCCCAAGCGGGCATCCTCATCCTGGAAATTATCGGCGAAAGCATCCACTTGAGAAGTCTCCAAAACGGCCTTAAGCATTGAAGCACGAAACGCAGCAGGAACATGACCATTTTCCATAACAGCTTGGCCATCCCTTTGAGCAGCTTCAGGATGCCTTTGACCGGATTCCACACCAATACGCGAAACAAAGTCGTCAAAATGGACAGCAATCCTTTTGCCGCCTGAACTAACATTACCACAAAACGCCTGGTTATGACACTCCATAATAAAAAATAGATCCAAACCCCCAAAAACAGCCCTACAAACACGTAAAATCGCAGCTGCCCGTAGTTGGTGACATACAGCATGCGAAAGACGAACAGCGCTGCGGCGATCCAGTACATCAGGTCGAGGGCATGCTGAGACCATCTCGGGAAGCGGAGCTGGCCCGCCAGCACCCGGTAGCTGTCATAGGCCAGTCCCATCGCCGCTCCGGAGCACAGCATCCAGAACAGCGTAATCCATTGCATCTGCGGATTCATTTAAACAGCTTGCCGAGGAGGCTTTTATTTTTAACCTGGTGTCCGGGATTCAGATAGATGAGGGAGTGAACAAGTCCTTCGATGGACAGGATCCCCTCTTCCAGGCTCAGATTTTTAATATGTAAATTTTGCCCCCGGATGGTCAGATGCCCGAGCTCGGTCTGCAGCAGAAACTCTTCGCTATCGAAGCTTTCCACGTTTTGCACGCCGGTAATATCCAGCAGCTTGCGATTTTGCATCCGCAGGTCATGAAACTTGCCCTTCCCTTGGTCGATCATGGCATGTACCCCTCCTTTTAACAATAGCTTATGGGGCCAAACACCTCTTTAGAACCGTACCGGGGATCTCCCATCAAGTATTCCGTCGCGCTATGTATGGGACGATGGCGCTTCTCTCACGAATATATTTAGGCAGGCATAACCGAAACCGTATGCTTCATTTTTTGATGCACAAAAAAAGCACCCTCCCACTGCAGGGAGAGTGCTTCTTTAACGGATCAACTTACCAATCCAATCCGTTATCTTTGACAATCGGTTCTTCCTTAACCAAGGCATAGAGGCTTGCCGCCTCATCCTTGCGGGTCGTCTCGGCAAGACGCTCGACGCGGACTGTGACCAGCTTCTGGCCGAATTGGACCGTGATCTCGTCGCCCACCTTGACCGTGCTGCTCGGCTTGGCCTCGCGGCCGTTGATCAGCACCCGCCCTTGGTCCGATACATCCTTCGCTACGGTACGCCGCTTGATTAACCTTGATACTTTAAGGAATTTATCGACGCGCATTATTTTACGGCTTCTTTAAGTTTGTTGCCCGCTTTGAATGCAGGAACGTTGGACTCGGGGATTTCGATGGTGTTGCCGGTTTGCGGGTTGCGGCCCGTGCGGCCTGCACGCTTGCGGGTTTCGAATGTACCGAAGCCGATCAGTTGCACTTTGTCGCCGCTAGCGAGAGCGTCCGTGATTTCGCCAAGGAAACCGTTCAAAACGTTTTCCACGTCTTTTTTTAGTCAATCCGCTTTTGCTGGAAATGTTGTTGATCAGATCTGTTTTGTTCATGAATTAAATCCTCCCAATGTTCGAAAAAGTAAAAGATTGCGGTATAGCGACAGGAAAAATCCAAAATAAGCCGCAGTTCACCTTAATGGATATTCTGGATTCCTTGCGGAATTCCTGCCGCGTCACCCTATTTTTTTTATTATTTCGGCAAAAAAGTGTCCTTTTTTTTAGCGGCTTTCGCTCTCATCCGATAGAGCGTGGCTTTTGGCCGACTGCCACAGCTCTTCCATTTCCTCCAAGGAGCTGTCTTGGACCCGCTTTCCCCGGGCGGCAAGCTGCTCCTCAATGTATCGGAACCGCTCGATGAATTTGCGGTTGGTCCGGGAGAGCGCCTCTTCGGGATCAGCCTGGATAAACCGGGCGGCATTGCTGGCGGCGAAGAGCAAATCGCCCAGCTCCAAAGCCTGTTTCTCCGGCGCTTGGCCTTCAGCCACGGCCTCGCGCAGCTCGGCGAGTTCTTCCTTTATTTTGTCGAACACCCCTTGGATGTCGTCCCAATCGAAGCCGACCTTGGATGCTTTCTTCTGCAGCTTGTACGCCTTCATCAGCGCAGGCAGGTCGCGCGGGATGCCGTCCAGGGCGGATGCTTTCTCCGGATCGGCCCCTTTTCGGCGTTTCTCCTCCGCTTTCATCTGCTCCCAGTTCTGCAGCGCGGCTTCCGCATCCTTCGCGGAATTTTCCCCGAACACGTGCGGATGGCGGAAGATCAGCTTGTCATTCAGCCCTTGAACTACGTCATAGACCGTAAAGGTACCCGCCTCTTCTTCCATCTGCGAATGAAGCATGATTTGAAGCAGCAGGTCTCCAAGTTCCTCCTGCATATGCTCGGGATCATCCTCGTCGATCGTTTCGAGGACCTCGTACGTTTCCTCGATCAGATTTTTGCGGATGGACTCGTGGGTCTGCTCGCGGTCCCAAGGACAGCCCTCGGGACTCCGGAGAATGCCGACGATTTCATGCAGGCGGGCGAAACTCCGCCGCCGAAGCTGCTCGTCATCGCTCCGGGGAACGTAAATCAGCGACAAATTACCGTAGCCCTGGATCCGGTCCAACTCATAAAGCGGCACGCGGACAATGGACTCCTCGCCTTCCACGCCGAGGGCATGTCCCACGACGACCTCGTATTCGGCCGGATAAATCTCCATCAGCGCCAGCTTGACCTCCGAGGCGGTGAACATGTCGTACACCTGCCCAATCAGCGTATGCAGCTGCGGCTGGATCAGATGGCTTGAAAGCCCGGCCGAATCGAGTAGCTGAAAGCCTTCGATCGGATCGAATCCCAGGCGGACGAAGGCTTCGTCGAGGAAGCTCTCCCCGCCAAGCACCGTCAGCGATACCTCCCGCTCCGGACAGCGCTCCCGAAGCAGCCGGACGGTGGCTTCCGCAACCATCGGGTGTCCCGGAACAGCATAGACGATTTCTCCGTCCGATGCCGACCGGGCCGACTCGATCAAAGCGGAAGCGATATGGTCATACACTTCCGGGAAGGTGTCATGGCTCTCATAGACATGATCGAATGATTCCATGACCATTCCCTGCTCTTGAAGCGCCGTTATGACCGGGTGGGACAAGGTGCGCACATACACCTTGGTTGCGCGCTGCAGTGTCTTCATAATGCCCAGGGTCAGCCGGTCGGGATTTCCCGAGCCGAGGCCGACAACTGTGATGGCTGCACTCATATGCTTCCTCCGCTCTTCGTCCGCCCGTACAGGCGGTGTTGTCGTACATACTATATCACAGTCGGCGCGACATCTCACGCGGACAGGTTTTCCGCCCGGGCTGGAGATAACGGCGTCCGGGAATCTTCGATTGCAGCATTGGGGCTAAAAGGCCTCCCGTCAGCAAGCCGCAGGTCAGCGCAGCAGACGCAGCGCCCGCAGCAGCGCGGCCAACGGCCTGCCGACCTTCGGCAGCAGGAGAAGCTCCTCCTCCGTGAGGAGCTTCGTGAGCGCGCGCCCGCCAGGAAGGCGCCGCTTCCCGCCGCCACGCCGGCCAGGCTGGCGGCGG
>NZ_LAZU01000043.1 GCF_000987955.1 Paenibacillus sp. DMB20 | reverse complement strand
AGGAGCACGGCTGGGTAGCTAAGTACGGAAGGGATAAGCGCTGAAAGCATCTAAGCGTGAAGCCCCCCTCAAGATGAGATTTCCCAATTCGTAAGACCCCTTGAAGACGACGAGGTAGATAGGTTGGAGGTGGAAGTGCAGCAATGCATGGAGCTGACCAATACTAATCGGTCGAGGGCTTATCCTAAATATAACGCAAAACGTTTCGTATCTAGTTTTCAAGGTTCAACCTTGAATCGTTTGGTGGCGATAGCGGAAGGGTTCCACGCGTACCCATCCCGAACACGACCGTTAAGCCTTCCAGCGCCGATGGTACTTGGACCGAAGGGTCCCGGGAGAGTAGGACGTCGCCAAGCGAAAAACCACTGTCGATGTAATCGACGGTGGTTTTTATTTTTTAGGTTATTACGGAGAGTTAATCTATGCCAAAAGCTGAAGCGATCCGAAATCGCAAGAACTTTCGAAAAGGCGGCTAAGCGGGATCGAATCGGTCGATGGACGTTTTTATAAAGATCAGAAGGTACAAGCATTCTTCTTTGTTCCTGCCAGGTAAGCTTCGGTAAAAGGAAGTCGCTTTGAGATTGGCGGAGGGATGCCTTCAAATCCTAACGCTTGTATGGGGAGAAATGTGACAAAACTGATGAAAATATTGTAACCGATGAAAATTGAAAATCAGTATAATAGAATTAGTCGTAAACCAGGGAATTATATCCTATATGCTTCCGGTTTGTGCAAATTGTAGGTTGTAAGGCCTGAAGAGGTAAGTTCTCCACTAACCATACATCGATATACCACATCTGTAGACCGGTTAGCGTGGAGAAAGGAGGACCATATTATGTTGCGTAACATTGGAGTACGGGCTGCCGGGGTGATATGTGCAGGAGCAATTATACTGCTAGGCTCGGGATGCGGAGCGTCGGATGAACCATCGTGGAAGTCTTTTGACGGTGCAGCCAATGTTAAGTCTTTTCCGGTACCGAAAGAAGCGAATCGGGCAGAGCAGACGAAAGGAAGCGGCGATCTGGATTATGTTCGTTATGCTTTGCCGGGCTTAAAGGAAGAAGAAAGCCTTCCTGAACCGTATCTGGAGGAAATTGAGTCTTGGGGCTGGAAAGAGAAGAAGGAAGAACAAAAAGGCTCTTCTCTCGTGTTTGAGAAAGGCAAAAATATCGTCCATCTCACGGTGCATGACGATTTCTTAATAATAACGGTACCGACACCTCTTAAGAAAGATATTCAAGGGTTGGAGAGTAAAAAGTAAGAAGACCTTTATCCACAAAGGATAAGGTCTTCTTTTTTTGCAAAGGTTATGTTAGGTTTACTGCATGTAATACGAAATATCCTGATCGTTAAATTTCAGCATGCCGTCCTTATGCTGTCCCATAAAACGCAAAATTGCATAATAGCGGGGCAGGAGCAGCCATATATGCCAAAATAGAGCCGATAGCATGAAGGAGGTTGGAGACCAGAAGGCCATCACGCCAAATAGGCAGAAACCGATCCAGGTGGTATGTAATTGGACTTTTTTGAACATACGGCTGCTTACATGCTGTTCTGGCATATAACCAAGCCACGGTGTTTTTAGAACGAAATGCCATCTCTTTGCATAAACGGATCCGAGAATGAATAAAACCGATCGTCCGATAACGAAATGAATCCAAAGAACAAGCGCGAATGCAAGAAGGAAAAACAAAAAGCTGTCCCATGACAGGATAATCATTTCAGTAGCCACTGCCAAACAGGGCAGAGTAAGATATATACCAAGCACCGGTTTGGAAAGGGTTACTTTTTTGAGCAGCCGGTATTGATAAAAGGTCGCTTGGCCAAGAGGTTGTTCTGGCATTGAGCTTGCTGGCCTCCTTTGGGAATAGATAAGCCTCTAATGTTTTTATCGGTTTCCCGTTAAATTTTATGAAGCATGGGGGTACAGACACCTTGAAGATTTTATTACATATACAGTAGGGAAAAGAAAAAGATGACCCTATGAAAGGGTTTAAAATGCTAGAAACTGTGTCATACTGATAGTAAAAGAAACAAGGTGGGATGGCTCATGGAAGAGATGGCTGAACGCGTCTGTATTGTATGCAGCCAAGTCAAAAAAGAAGGAATCACCATTGTATCACAATTTGTGTGCGAGGACTGCGAGTCCGAAATTGTTCATACGAACGCCGAGGATGCAAAATATCGCTTCTTTATTCATCAGTTAAAACAAATCGTGATGCCGAACAAGGTTTAAGAAGAAGGACGGAGGCCTGGGATGAAGAGGCCTTTTTTTTGTTACAGCCGGAAAAGAGGACGGTCGGGCATAGGCGGGCGTTTCATTTTACGATAAAATAGGGTAGTGGAACACATGCCGGAAGGAATAATTATCAATGACGTATGATGATAGAGATAGAGGCAAGAAAAAAGAAAAGGCGCCGCTGTTTGAGGAACTGCTTGCCTATCGGCAAAGGGCTGACCGTACCTTTCATGTACCCGGCCATAAAAATGGAAAGGCCTACGTCGGGTTAGACGGTGCCGGGCCGTTGGCCGAGGTCATGACCGTGGATGTGACAGAAATCTCTGGGACGGATGATTTGCACCATCCCGAGGGCGTAATCAAGGAAGCACAGGCTTTGGCCGCGAATTGTTTTGGGGCGGATGAGAGCTATTTTCTTGTTGGTGGAAGTACGGCAGGAAATTTGGCCATGATACTGACGGTTTGTCGCAAGCCCGGGGATGTGCTCCTGCTTCAGCGAAATGTTCACAAATCCGTCCTGAACGGGCTGATGCTGGCGGGGGCGAGAGCTGTTTTCCTGGATCCGGACATCGATGCGGAGAGCGGTCTGCCGGTGGCTCCTTCATGTCATGCACTGGCTGCCGCTTTAGCGGTTTATCCGGAAGCGAGAGGCGTTTTGGTGACCATGCCCAATTACTACGGGATGGGGATCAATCTGAAGGGGATTGCCGATCTCTGCCATGCTAGGAACATTCCGCTCCTCGTGGATGAAGCGCATGGTGCTCATTATGGACTTCATCCGGACTTGCCGGAAAATGCGCTGTCCTGTGGTGCTGATGCTGTCGTGCAGTCCACGCATAAAATGCTGGCGGCCATGACCATGGGCGCCATGCTGCATGTGCAGGGCGAGCTGCTTGACCGCAACCTACTGCGCCAGCGGCTTGCCATGGTGCAGAGTTCGAGCCCATCATACCCCGTGATGGCCTCGTTGGACCTGGCCCGGCGCCTGGTACACGCGCAGGGCCCAAGCGCCTTCACGGCGGGCCTTGCCGCCGTGGGCGCCTTCAAGCGCGGCCTCGCACAGCTGCCGCGCTTCGGGCTGCTGCAACCGCCGCAGCCCTGGGGTCCTGCCGCCGGCACCGGTACGGCCGGCGGACAAGTCCCGCCGCCTCAGGACACAGCGGCGGTTTATACCCGCCAAGACCCGTTCAAGGCGGTCATATATGACCGCACCGGGTCCTTGAGCGGCTATGGACTCCAGCACGCGCTGGAAGCGCGCGGCTGTGTCCCGGAGATGAGCGACGAACGGCACGTCGTCCTGCTCTTTACGCTAGGCTCAACGGAGGAGGATGCCAATCACCTCTTATGGGCACTCCGGCATATTGTAGAGGAAGAGGAGGAGACAGAACTCCTCGGCGTCCTCAATCCGCCTTTGACCGAAACGAAGCACAATGTTTCCACGTGGAACAATTCAGGAAGCGTTCCGCCTTTCTCGGAGCCGGTCAGCTTCAGCTTAACTCCGGCAGAACCCGGGGATATGGAGTCAGTAGCGGTAGAGAAATGTTCAGGCAGGATTGCTGCCGAAATGGTTATTCCCTACCCGCCGGGCATCCCGATTTTATATCCGGGAGAGTTGATAACCAACATGACGGCTGAACGGCTGACGGCGCTGGGAAACGCGGGGGCCAAGTGCCAGGGAACCGCAGATCGAACGCTGCGGAATATTCTCGTATTCAAGAATCCAAGAAAGCAGGTAACGAAATGAACCGCAAACCATTATTCATAACGATTGAGGGAGGGGAGGGATCGGGGAAAACGACCATGATCGGCCGCTTGTCGGCTTATTTTCAAAACCATTCCATACCTTACCTCATAACCAGAGAACCCGGAGGCATCGAGATTGCGGAGAAAATTCGTACCGTCATTTTGGATCCGAAGCATACGAGCATGGATGCCCGGACCGAAGCTCTGCTCTATGCAGCGGCACGAAGGCAGCACTTGGTAGAGCGGGTGGAGCCTGCGCTAGCGGAGGGGCTAACGGTGATTTGCGACCGTTTTGTCGACAGCAGCCTGGTGTACCAAGGCTTGGGTCGCGGGATCGGAATGGAGGAAGTATGGAAAATCAACCAATTTGCGATTGAATCCCGCATGCCCGATTTGACGCTCTTGCTGGATATCGACCCTGAAGTCGGAATGTCTCGAATCATGGCTAACGGAGAGCGTGAATATAACCGTCTCGACATGGAAAGCATGGCTTTTCACCGCAAAGTTAGGGAAGGCTATAGGAAGATAGCCGAGAGGGACCCTGAACGGATAAAGGTTATTGACGCTTCCAAATCGCCTGCACTGGTGGAGCGGGAGATGATCCGTGTGCTGGAAAGTGCGGTTTTAAAGGATTTTTGAGGATGATTGTCAAATAATACAGATACGGCATTTATCCATGCTGCCGTATGAGATGACAAGGAGGGACATTGCACATGAAGTTAATCGTTGCGATTGTACAGGATAAGGATAGTAATCGTTTATCAGCCGGTCTCGTGAAGGCGAATTTCCGGGCAACCAAGCTGGCAAGTACCGGGGGATTTTTGAAAGCAGGGAACACCACGTTTATGATTGGGGTGGATGACAGCCAGGTGGAAAGCGTCATGAGCGTTATTCGCAACAACTGCAAAGTGCGTGAGCAGCTGGTAACGCCGGTTACACCGATGAGCGGAACGACAGATTCCTATTTGCCGCTGCCGGTTGAAGTTCAGGTTGGCGGCGCAACGGTATTCGTGCTTCCTGTTGATCGTTTTGAACATTTTTAATAAACTTGAACATCTCTAACACGTTTTTCCGCTGGACTGCAATCATCGTTGTAAAGCTAAAAAGGTCTGTCCAAGGTTTTAACGAATTGGATGTTTTTCTTGCGGTATTGAAGCTTGTTCCCCATAAGAAGGCCAGGTTCTGATATCATAATAAAGACATCTACCTTTGGTGCAATAAGCTGAGACGTTTACGAAAAACGGCTTGTTGTCCATCTCCAAAAAAGTATAGCTTACATTCATTTATGCGTGGCTTATAGGTTCGAGAGAGGCCCTTCATTCTTTGGGAAGTATGGCGTTATCGCTTCTCCCTTGGATATCGGAAAGCCAACCGAGAAAGACCTATATACTGATTTGGGAAAGGACTTACGTGCAGCCCCCAAACGGGTCTTTCTCCATTTAAAGACACATTGAACGTCTTTTTACCGACCCAGGAGATACGATTGAAATCTCGCAGGGCTTCTATTTTATATATGGGTTAATGGGAGACAGGCGGCCAAAGCTTATGTGATGCTATGGCTTCTGTCTCCGTCGTGATATTAAATTTAAAAGGCGGTTGATTTCGTTGAAGATCAATCCGGGCTTCAGGCCCTTGAAAAGTGAAATATCGGTCCCGGACAGCAGCGCTAAACCGATCCAGCAAAAAAACGTTCTCCGATATGATGTATCAGCAGGGAGAGAAAGCTTCCAAAGAAGAACTGAACCGGCAAATGCGCGAAATTTCCCTTCAGGGGGAGCGTTTGGCCCGGGCCATGACCATTCGCGAACTGAAGGCCTACCGCCTGATGGTGAAACGATTCCTTGAGGAAACGGTTCGCCGCGGAGTGTCCATGAAGGAGACGCGCGGTTGGGACCGCCGGGGGCGCGGCAAAAGATACAATGTGATAGACGAAATCGATTCCGTGCTTCTTTCCATGGCGGACGAGCTTCTGGAAAGCGAGCAGGGAAAAATCGAACTGCTGAGCAAGATCGGGGAAATCCGAGGCATGCTGATTAATATGGTTTTTTAATATTTGATTCCGTCCATAACAAAGGTTCGTATTATTTCCCAGGAAACAGTGTGGTCGGCGTTAATTCAAACGGTTATTTTGCGGCCATATGTTTCAACATGATGCTACGAAAGTGAGAGGACTTATGTCTTTTAATGATATATTGGGCCAGGAGGCCGCTAAGCAGCTGCTTCAAAATGTCCTGCGCCGAAACGCGGTTAGCCATGCTTACTTGTTCAGCGGTCCTAAAGGCGCGGGTCAGATAGAGACGGCAACCGTATTTGCCAAGGCGTTATTTTGCACATCGAACCCCGATGATGCATGCGGGAAATGTTTGGAATGCCGAAAGGTAGAGCACGGAAACCATCCGGATCTGACGACAATCGAGCCTGATGGCGCAAGCATTAAAATTGACCAGATCCGCGAGCTTCAGCGGATTTTTTCATATCGGTCCGAGAAAAACAATCCCAAAGTTTACATTATAAACCATGCTGATAAAATGACGGTTCAGGCGGCAAACAGCCTGCTGAAGTTTTTGGAGGAGCCGCCGGTACCGGCGGTTGCCATTTTGATTGCCGAAAATGGACAGGCCCTGCTTCCAACCATTCAGTCCCGGGCGCAAACGGTACCCTTTAGAGCGCTTGATCCGGAAATGATGGAGCGGGTTCTGGTCGGTGAAGGATACCCGCCGGCCCTGGTCCGGTGTGCGGTTCATTTGGCTTCCGGACTTGAAGGATGCCGGGAAATTTTGAATGAGAATTGGTTTGCAGAAATTAGAAACGTAGTGTTACAATTAGGGAAGGAGTCTCTGAACCGCGCCGGTACAAGTATCATCACTGCCGGTCAGAAAGTGTTCAAATCCGGACTCTCCGAACACCTGGACATGCTGTTCAGTTTGTTCCATTTATGGTTTAAGGATATGATTCATGTCCAATACGGTCGGCAAGAACGTCTCGTTTTCATAGATCAGGCGGAGTTTATCTCCGGTCACGCGTCAGCCCGCAGCACGTCACAATGGGTCTCCTGCATGGATTTGGCCGCAGAGTGTCAGAAGAAGTTACGTTACAATGTCAACGGACAGCTCTGTCTCGAGCAATTATTACTGGGTATGGGCGAAACTCCGGCGTGAGGCGACCCCGATTACCCGAGAATGGCCAATAGGTAAAGGCAAACAAGGGGGTTAATTTTTGTACAGTGTAGTGGGTGTCCGCTTTAAAAAAGCGGGCAAAATATATTACTTTGATCCGTCCGACCTTCCGGTGGAGAAGGAACAATCCGTTATCGTGGAAACCGCCCGCGGTATCGAATACGGTCAAGTTGTAATAGGCAAGAAAGAGGTACAGGAATCGGATGTGGTGCTTCCCCTGAAGAAGGTGATCCGCATTGCCGGCGACTCCGACGCCCGCGTGGTGGAAGAGAACAAACTGGCGGCGAAGGATGCATTTACAGTCTGCTTGAATAAGATCCGGGATCATGAATTGAAAATGAAGCTGGTGGATGTGGAATTTACATTCGACCGAAATAAAATCATTTTCTACTTTACAGCGGAAGGCCGCGTCGATTTTCGCGAGCTGGTGAAGGATCTGGCCGGGATATTCCGGACGCGGATCGAGCTGCGTCAAATCGGCGTACGCGACGAAGCCAAAATGCTCGGCGGCCTTGGACCTTGCGGACGAGTGTTGTGCTGCTCTTCGTGGCTTGGCGATTTTGAACCGGTATCGATCAAAATGGCGAAGGACCAGAGCTTATCGCTCAATCCGACCAAAATATCCGGCCTCTGCGGAAGACTGATGTGCTGCTTGAAATTTGAGCATGATAATTATGAAAGCGTTAAGGAAGAACTGCCGTCCGTCGGTAAACTCGTCGTCACTTCTCTCGGAGACGGGAAGGTCGTCGGCCTGAATGCGGACAAACGAACTGTGCACGTACAGTTGTTTGAAATCGGTAAAGTCAAAGAACTTCCTTTAGATGACGTTGTCATCAAGTAGACCCATATAACGGTTACTTTCGGGGTGTAATCTTGGAAAAGAAAAACATTTTTGTGCGCATACAAGAGATGGAAACACAGATGGGACAAATGCACAGTGAACTGGGTGAACTTAAGCTGGTCATCAAGGAATTGCTGGAAGACAACCATCGTCTCAGCCTTGAAAATGAACAGCTCCGGAAAGTTCTTAAAAGGGAAGTTCAATCGGCAGAATCGGAAACCGACAACCTTCAGCAGCCGTTATCGGTCATTCAGGATGAGGAGAACGGCGAAGATGTCGTCGGTGAAGGTTATGACAACCTGGCCCGGCTGTACCATGAAGGCTTCCATATTTGCAACGTCTATTATGGGCATTTGCGTACGGAAGGCGATTGTCTCTTCTGTCTGTCGTTTTTGAACAAGTAGGAAGCGGATTCCTTAGGAATTTCGTTTCTGCAGGGACTATAAGAAAATAGGCAAGCGCAACTTTCTTATATAGAATAAGAAGCCGTAGGGATAAATGCCTACGGCTTTTTTCTGAAGAGATAAGAAAGAATAAACTTCAGAGGTTTGCCATCCTTATCTCGCAAGAAAAGCTCCCGCTAAATGCGGTCTGTCTTCTGAGAAAGTACGTCGATAGACGTTTTTCTTAGATATCAAGTGTTCACCTTATTGGCAAGATTACAGTTAAAGGACTGGAGACCATGAATCAAGAAGAGGTCATGCTTCACGGCTCGGAACGGATCGATGATCTGCTCACGCATGAGCTTGGTATTATACAAAGTGACGAGGTGTTTAGTTTTTCCATGGATGCCGTCCTGCTGGCCAGGTTTGCGAACATCCCGCGCCGAGGTGGACGTATCCTGGATATGTGTACCGGCAACGGCATTATACCGCTGCTGCTGTCCACGCGTTGCGAAGCGGTCATCGAAGGCATTGAAATCCAGCCTCGTTTGGCGGATATGGCGAGACGGAGCGTTGCGCTTAATCAACTTCAAGAGCGGATAGTCATACGCGAAGGGGATTTGAGAGAGCTGCATCGTGTGACAGGACATGGTGTTTACGATTACATTACGGTGAACCCGCCGTATATGCCGCTAAACGGCAGCGATATCAAGTTGAACCCCCATCAGGCTATAGCAAGGCATGAAATTCACTGCACGCTGGAGGAAGTCATTCAGGCAGGAGCCCGGCTCCTCCGTTCCGGCGGCAAGTTGGGCATGGTGCACAAGCCTCAACGCTTGGCGGAGATGATCAGCTTGATGCATAAATACAGACTGGAACCGAAAATCATTCGTTTGGTACACCCCCGGGCGCATTTGGAAGCGAACATGGTCCTGATCGAGTGCATTCGGGACGGTAGGCCGGAGGTACGTCTGCAGCCGCCGCTTATTGTCTATGATAATCAAGGGAACTATTGTTCGGAGATTATGGAGATTTACTATGGAAGCGAGGGAAAATCATGAATGTGACTTGTCAAAGCAGTTTTGCTTCCGGAAAAGAGGGAGGCCCTGGATGTTTGTTTCTAGTGGCGACCCCGATCGGCAATCTGGAGGATATGACTTATCGCGCCGTTCGCACCCTCCAGGAGTGCGATATCATTGCCGCGGAGGATACCCGCCAGACGCGAAAGCTGCTCACGCATTTTGACATCCAGCCCAAACAGTTGTTCAGCTATCATGAGCATAACAAGAGCGCGAGCGGACCTGAGATTATACGCTATATAATAGAAGGAAAACATGCGGCGATCGTCAGCGATGCCGGTCTGCCGGCCATTTCCGACCCTGGCAGCGATCTGGTTAAGCTGGCCGTGGCCGAAGGAATCTCCGTGATTCCGATACCCGGAGCGAACGCTGCGTTGTCCGCGCTTATAGCCTCCGGTTTGCCAACCGAGCGTTTTACATTTATCGGCTTTTTACCCCGGGAACGCAAAGAGATCACCGAACAGTTGTCGTCTTTGTCCTCTTCGCAGGGAACGCTGCTGTTCTATGAATCTCCTCATCGGGTAAAAAAAAACGCTGGAGTTCATGAGAGAGGTATTAGGCGAGCGCAAAGCCGTTCTTGCCCGGGAACTGACCAAGCGGTATGAAGAATTTGTTCGCGGCAGGCTGTCCGAATGTTTGGAATGGTTGGAAGAGCATCCCCCGCTGGGCGAATATTGCATCGTATTGGAGGGGATAAGCGCCGAGGAGGAACGGCGGGAAAGAGAGGCTTGGTGGCAGGACATGAGGCTGGACGAGCATGTAGCCCACTATGAAGGAGAAGGAATGAGCCGGAAGGAGGCGATGAAAAAGGCAGCCTCGGACCGGGGAGTGTCCAAACGAGACATCTATAACGCGTTGCTTGAGAAATAAATCGTTTCGATCAGGCATCACCGAAAGATTTCATTCTTGGCGTCTCCCTTTCGGCAGCCCGCGATAAGGAGCACTAGATCCGGTCAAGGGGGGTTGAAGAGCCATCAACCTAAACGACGCGATAAGGGCAATAATCAAGCCCGGAGATAAAAAAAATACCTCCCTGCGGCCGGGTTCATAGCCGAGGAAGGCGCCAAGGAGATATGAAAAAGGTTAGAATTAACAAAATTGAATTATACCTATTATATACTATGTTAATTAATTTGTCACAGGTGTTGGGATTTCAGAGATACATTCATGGCAAACAATTTTGCCTTTGAAGTAAGTTACGTTCTCTGCGTTACCGCAGAAGATGCAGGCAGGTTCGTATTTCTTGAGCATGATGCGCTCGCCGTCTACATAGATTTCGAGAGCGTCTTTTTCACCGATTCCGAGTGTACGGCGAAGCTCGATCGGAATAACAACCCGTCCCAGTTCATCTACTTTTCTTACAATACCTGTTGATTTCATCATAACTGATTAATGCCCCTCTCGCTATAATTTAAAAAAAGTCATAATTCGACATTGTTCTATCTTTTATGTTACTTATAGTACCAACGATTCCCAAAACAGTCAACCTATAAATTTGAAAATAAGAAACTTATTTACGAAATTATAGTGAAGAAAGCCTTATTTTATAACAAAAAATGTCAAAAAGTCTTAGGTATATATACTTGTTTTTTACTCGTGTCGATTTGGAAAGGTAGTCTTTACTTACTTCGACATAGTTCGACATTATGTGTCAAAAGTAGTGAAAATATGTTTGTACAAAAAGGTTCAGGAGAAGGAGATGAAGACCATGCATACGCCGATTACCGAAGAAAAAAGTTTTCAAAGATCCCGTTCACAACTATGTTCATGTACAGGACGATATCATTTGGCGGTTGATTAATACGCCTGAATTTCAACGCTTGCGCCGGGTGAGGCAGCTTGGGACTTCCTTCCTGACTTTTCATGGCGCGGAACACAGCCGCTTTTCTCACTCGCTTGGCGTGTATGAAATTACCAGGAAAATCATCTCCCAATTTGAAAGAAGAGGTTATCCGGATTGGCCGAAGGAAGAGCGACTTCTTGCTTTATGTGCGGCTCTGCTGCATGATCTGGGGCACGGCCCGTTTTCCCATTCTATAGAAGAAGCTTTCCAGATGAACCATGAGGATTGGACCTGCCGGATTTTGGTTGGCGATACCTGCGTAAACAAAGTCCTGCGCGAGGTGGATCCCGACTTTCCGGACAGGGTGGCCTCCGTCATTGACAAAACGTACGAAAAGCCAATCGTTATCAATCTGGTGACGAGCCCGCTGGATGCGGACCGAATGGATTATCTGCTGCGGGATGCTTATTACACCGGCGTCAATTACGGAACGATCGACATCGACCGGATTTTGCGTATGCTTCGTCCTTACCGTGACCGGGTGGTTGTAAAAGAATCGGGCATGCACGCAGTAGAGGACTATTTGATGTCCAGGTATCAAATGTACTGGCAGGTATATTTTCATCCGGTGACCCGAAGCTCCGAAATTATCCTGCGTCAGATATTCCGGAGGGCAAAAAGTTTGTATGAATCGGCTTATTCATTCGAGTTTATGGTGGAACCGCTGCCGGCATTATTTGAAGGAAAACCGACAGTCAGCCAGTACCTGCGTTTGGACGAAGCGCTGATCCAGACCGCCTTTTTACAATGGACGTTGGAGCCGGATGAATTATTAAGCGATTTATGCGGCCGTTTCATGCATAGAAGGCTTTATAAATATGTAGAAATCGACACCATCGATTTGGAGACCATCGACGGAATCCGCCAAGCGTTCCTGAAAGCAGGACTACACCCGGAATATGATCTGGAGATTGATTTTCCAACGGATCTTCCTTATGATGAATTCCATTCCGGTTCACCGGCAAGCAATAAACAAATACTGCTCCTCGACAGGCACGAGCAATTGCGCGAAATCTCGGAGGTATCGGATATTGTGCGCTCCATCAGCGGCATTCATCGTGGGCGATACCATTTGTACTATCCTGAAGATAAAGTAAAGAAAGTCAGGGACAAGCTGCCGGCAGATGTAGTCTCCTTATTGGGGCAGGGATAAGTTAAAATATAGGATCCATCGACAGGAAAGGAGTTTATATAAACCATGTTATTCGACACACATACTCATTTGGATGCCCCTGAATTCGACGGCGACCGTGAAGAGGTCATACAACGGGCCGTTGATGCGGGAGTGACCCGCATGATCAACATCGGCTTTAACCGCGAAACGATACCGACCACACTGAAACTTGCGGAAACGCATGATTTTATATATGCAGCCGTCGGCTGGCATCCGGTGGATGCCATTACGATGCAGGACGGGGATTTAGATTGGATTGCGTCGCTCTGCGGCCATGAGAAGGTCGTCGCCATAGGCGAGATTGGCCTGGATTATCACTGGGATACATCGCCGAAGGAAGTACAGCATCAGGTGCTGCGCCGTCAGATCGGCCTGGCCCGTGAATTGAATATGCCGATTGTCATTCATAATCGCGACGCGCATGAGGATATCGTAAAGATTTTGAAAGAAGAGAAGGCTTCCGAGGTGGGGGGCGTTATGCATTCCTTCTCAGGCAGCTGGGAAACAGCGAAGTTATGCCTTCATATGGGCTTTCATATTTCCTTTGGCGGACCGATTACGTTCAAAAATGCAAAGCAGCCAAAAGAGGTTTTGGCCCAGGTTCCGATGGACCGCCTGCTGATCGAAACAGACTCCCCTTATTTGACCCCGCACCCGTTTCGCGGGAAGCGAAACGAGTCTGCTCATGTTCGATTGGTGGCAGAACAAGCAGCCCAAATTAAGGGGTTGTCTCTGGAAGAACTTGGTTCAATTACGACTCAAAATGCACTGGAACGATTTGGCATTTGATGAAATCGGGAGAAAAAGTGGTGAAAAAGTGAGATTTAACGACCAATTAAAGTTTTTTAATCAAAAAAGGCGTCGTTATTACAATATTTTAACCTTTTTTCTGAAAAAATGTGGTTGATTGTTGCTTTACAACCTGCATGGAAACAGGATATCATCTTTTCAGTGATAAGAAGCTGCTTCGAAAGCGGCAGCTCCATATTTTATGAACCGTCTCGCTTAATCCCCAGGTTTGGGGAACGGGGGAACCGATACAGATTTTGGACGGGAACAATAGCCCGACTTCTGTATTATGATTTCTATTTTCGGGTCTTTGGGGTGAATTTGAAGGTGTCCGCCATGAGCGGGGGCCAGAGATAGGGCGTCTCTCTTACGTCCGAACCCGACAGCTAACTCCGTAAGCGTAAGTAAGAGAGGCAAACTCGTGCATGCCATTTTCCAGATTTTCAGACATCCGGAAGCCACGAAAGAGTCTCTATAACTCTTTCTTCGGCTTCTTTTGTTTTAGAATATTGGGAAGGGCATCGTCATACTTTTGGTAAAACAGGAGGTGACGATCAGATGAACGGGAAGGCGGGGAGTAACGCAGGGTGTAGATAGATAGCAGGGCACCTTGTGAGACAATTTGCTATAGTCGCGTCAAATGCAGCCATGTGTTACCTAGACGGCGGGGCTATGAAGGAGGATGACATAGTGGGCGTTTTTCAACCAGAAGAGACCCATGAATCACAATCATCCAGCATGTCTTACGCATTACGATGGAAGCATGTGAATTTGCATCACCTAATGCTGGCCGCCATTGGCGCCATCGCAATTACGCTGCTCGTACTTCTGATTGTTCACAATCGGGCGGGCAAAGAGATTCACCTTGTGGTCGACGGGCGTGTCACCACAGTGGAAACCCATGAGGCTATGCTGCATGAAGTGCTGGATGAGCAGGCCATTTCCCTGAAACCGCAGGATGAGGTTTCCATGCCGTTAAACGGAGTACTGCAGGATGGCGACCGGGTCTTTATCAAGCGTGCCATTCCCGTAAACGTAACGGCCGACGGCAAAACAAACACCGTATTTACTACCCAGGATACAGTTGGAAGTGTACTCAAAGAAGCGGGCATTTCGATCCAGGGCCAAGATAAAGTACTTCCTTCTCCGGAGGCCAAACTTTCCGGAAAAGCAGATATTCGTGTCGTTCGCGTCACGAAACAAAAGGTAAAGCAAACGGAAACACGCTCTTTCCGTATCATCAAAACGGCGGATCCTTCCTTGGTAAAAGGGGATAACCGCGTTCTGCAAAGCGGCAAGCCGGGCATTGTAGTCCACCATATCGAAAAGGTGTACCAGGACGGCAAGCTGGTTTCCAAGAATGTCATCGCCAAAACAGTACAGCGTAAGACGAAGGATAAAATCATTGCGGTCGGAACGAAAAAAAGTCATGGTTCCTAAAGCCCCTGAGGCTGAGGCTTCATCGGTTAAACTGGTTTCCGCGAAAACGTCGTCGGTTCAGCCGAAAGCAGCGGTCAGAACCGTTCCCAAAGCGAGGGAAAACAATGTTGTTTCCAGAGCAGGCGTGGATTTCAAGTACAAAAAAGTACTGAACAATGTTTCCATGACAGCGTATTCCGCTGAACAAAAAGGCATTGGCACACGTACCGCCTCCGGAACACGCGTAACGGAAGGACGTACGATCGCTGTAGATCCGGGCATCATTCCGATCGGCTGGTGGGTATACATCGAAGGCGTGGGATTCCGTCGTGCCGAAGATACCGGCGGCGCCATTAAAGGCCACAAAATCGATGTGTATTATGACTCTTTAAGAGCCGCACTCAATTTCGGACGCAAGAGCGGCCGTACGGTTTATGTGATCGGTCCGGTGAAACCGGAGCTGAACTAACGCATGATTTTCGTTTTACAATGCCATGCTAATGCTATACTATTTAATTAATATGCTGAGATGCTAAGAAGAGGATGATCATCCTCTTCTTTTGTTTTGGGAAGGAAGACGTTGGAAACATGATCAAGGAAGTTATTGTCGTGGAGGGCCGTGACGATACGGTGGCTATTAAGCGTGCCGTAGAGGCGGATACGATTGAGACCGGGGGATCGGCAATCAACAGCCGGATTTTGAAACGGATAGCAATGGCAAAAGAAAGGCGGGGGGTCATTATCCTGACCGATCCGGACCATGCCGGCGAGCGTATCCGAAAAATTATCGACAACAAGGTTCCGGGCTGCAAGCATGCGTTCATCCCTGAAGCGGACGCGACCCGCAAGGGCGATATTGGAGTGGAAAATGCATCGCCTGAGGCGATCCGTCATGCGCTCTCGCGGGTCCATACTTCGTTTGATGGCGCAGAGAGCCTGATTGGACTGGACGATCTGATCGAAGCGGGCTTGATGGTTCATCCCCAGGCTGCGGCGAGACGGATGATCATGGGCAATTTGCTTGGAATCGGATATTGTAACGGCAAGCAATTCCACAAACGGCTTGCCATGTTTCAAATCACGCGTGAAGAATTCGCGGAAGCGCTGGCCGTGCTGGAAGAGGGAGGGACAATGAATGAACCGGATCGATGATATATCGACCCCAAGAAGAACTAAGGAGATTATCCAGCGCTATGGTTTTTCTTTTAAGAAAAGCCTGGGGCAGAATTTTTTGATTGATCAGAATATCCTGAACAAAATCGTGGATGCCGCGGATTTGGATAAGGATAAAGGAGCGCTGGAGATCGGGCCCGGTATCGGGGCTCTGACGGAGAAGCTTGCCCAGGCCGCAGAAACCGTTACGGCCGTGGAAATCGACCAGCGCCTTATACCGATTCTTCGCGAAGTTCTGGAGCCGTATCCGAATGTGACGGTAGAGCATGGCGATGTGCTGAAGGTGGACTTGCGCGATCTGTTCGAACGCCGCTTCGGGGGCGTATCCAAGATAAGCGTAGTAGCCAACTTGCCGTACTATGTGACAACGCCGATCCTGATGAAGCTCCTGGAGGAAAAGCTGCCGCTGGAAAATATCGTGGTCATGATTCAAAAAGAAGTGGCCGAACGGATGGCCGCGTCTCCCGGCACCAAGGATTACGGCTCCCTGAGCATCGCGGTGCAATATTACTGTGAGCCTCAGATGGTCTGTACGGTACCGCATACGGTCTTTATTCCGCAACCGAACGTGGAATCGGCTGTCATCCGGTTAAAGGTGCGTGAGAAGCCTCCTGTTCACGTAGAGGACGAGGCGCATTTTTTTGAAGTGATGCAAGCTTCATTCACCCAGCGGCGTAAGACGATCGCGAATAACCTCAAAAGCCGCTTTTTCCCCGGAGAGGGACGTGAACGGCTGGAGGCGCTGCTTCAGGAGGCCGGCATCGATCCGTCACGGCGGGGAGAGACGTTAAGCATAGAGGAATATGCAAGGCTCAGCAGCGTGTTCCTGAAAGCGGGCATACGTTAATTTTGCCGCGGCACGAACCAATCCCCCCATATGCCCATAGGATGGGGATAGGGGTGATGCTGTGATGAATATGGGAGACTTGGTCGTTCGAAGATCGTATGGCGGCGACGTGACGTTCCGTGTGGAGGATGTTCGTCAGAATATAGCCATCATCAAGGGAACCGATTTTCGGCTGCTGGCCGACTCGCCCCTTGGAGATCTCGTGCGCGTTCCGCATCCTGCCATGAGCGAGAGAACAAAGCAGGCGCAGATCAAAGCGAATGAGTCGTTAACACGGTTGCAGAAGGACCGTCAGGAGCAAAGTCGGCGCCGTCTGGCCGATTTGCGCACGGAATGGGGAAAGACCGGCGACAAAGGATACTTCGACGTGCCCGGCAAGGTTCTGCATTTGGATGGAGACCCCGTATATCTGAAAAAAAGCCTGACGCTGTATCAACAGCTTCGGGTTCCTGCCGAAGGGCATTACGTTCATGAATCGGCCATGGCTGAAGCGCTATACCGCCTGCTGCCGCAGGTCCGTCCCGATATAGTGGTCATTACCGGGCATGACGGGGTGTTGAAGCGCCGTCAGCCGTATGATCTCTACAGCCTGGAAAGCTACAAAAATTCGCAAAATTTCGTTAAAGCGATACAGGTAGCAAGGAAGTACGAACGTAATCTGGATACGCTTATCGTCGTAGCCGGGGCGTGCCAGTCGCATTTTGAGGCGCTGCTCCAATCCGGAGCCAATTTTGCAAGCTCGCCGGGACGCGTGCTTATCCATGCCTTGGATCCCGTCTATGTGGCCGCTAAGGCGGCGTATACGTCCGTCCGGGAAACCGTAAACATGAATGACGTGCTTCATAACACGATCAGTGGCAGCCAAGGCGTGGGCGGCATAGAGACACGAGGCAGCTACCGAATCGGACTGCCTCGCCTGAACGACTTATCCACGCTGAAGGTAACGCCGTCTGTTAGCTAAGAGCCTCCGGGAGGTCGTCTTGCCGGGTATATCGAACCCGTGTCTTACCGATTTATTGAGAAGAGCTGTCCGCTCATATCATTCGATATGATGCAGGGCAGCTTTTGTATTATTAGGCTAACCAGAATGATCTGGTTGGCCTTTTTTTGATTTTCAGGTTCCCGGGCCTTTTCTCAAATAGAGGATTGCACCCTGTTTTTCCATTTTGATGGGGATGGATAAAGCCTCAAAAATCGTCCCCAGGAAAGGCGCATATTTCATGTCGTTTCTGCGCATAATAACGGTTCTTCGCTCGATATGTGAAAGTCGCAAAAAAATTCGTTGACAACTTATTTTTGTTGCTGATATAATTAATGGTTTTGATTTGACAAGGTTACAGTAAACTGATATAATGGACAAGGAAAGAGGTGGTCGTCGACAATGGCTAAAAATGCGCTGTTGGAAATCAAACGCAGTTTGGATGCTCATCTTGGGCAAAAAATTACGCTGCGGGCAAACGGTGGTCGCCGTAAGACCGTTGAGCGTACTGGTGTTTTGGAAGAAACGTACCCTTCTGTTTTCATTGTGAAGCTGGATCAAGACCAGCAAACCTTTAAACGAGTGTCTTACAGTTATGCGGATATATTGACGGAAACGGTGGAAATCATGGTTCTTGACGATGACTGCCAGTTGCGCATCACCTATATCAAGTCATAACTTTTGTAATGCGTAAACAGCCTCCGTGTTTCGGGGGCTGTTTTTAGTTCCAATATTTTATTTTTACCGAAATAACCATCGTCTTTATCAAAAAGGACAATGGATTTGCTTCTACTTGCCATGAATGCAGGAGAATGAGCACCCGGTACGGGTGCATAATAAGACGGGTCACCCTTATCATCACCACATTCTTAAGGAGGCGGATTGACGATGAGCCGGAGACGACGCAGCATCATGTCGGAGGAACTGAAGAACGAGCTGGCTAAAGAACTGGGCTTCTACGATACCGTGCAAAAAGAAGGCTGGGGTGGAATTAAAGCCAGCGACGCCGGCAATATGGTCAAAAAAGCGATTGAGCTTGCGGAGCGCGCGGCCCGCGGTTCCGGACGTTAACCGTAGTGGTGGGGGGTCTTCCGATGCCGGAAGGCCCTTTTCCTTTGCGAAGAAGGGTGAAAGGGACCTGATGCGGGAAATGACTTGAACGCGCCTGTTTGTTAATATATAGTCATTAGAAGTTTTTCCCCGAATGTGTTAAGTTGTGCTTATGGGAAAAGCTAAGGACAGGTGAACGTTTTTGAAAATATATGAAAAAGCACCGGCAAAAATCAATTTGATGCTGGACGTACTGCATAAAAGGCCGGATGGATTCCACGAGGTGGAAATGGTCATGACGATGATCGATCTGGCGGATCGGCTGGAGATGTCGGAACAGTCCAGGGATACGATTATGATAACGAGTCAGGCCGGCTACATACCGCTGGACGAGAAGAACCTGGCTTTTCAGGCCGCCAGGCTCATCAAGGAGCGTTATGACGTCCGTAAGGGCGTTCACGTCCATCTGGACAAAAAAAATACCTGTAGCGGCCGGATTGGCCGGCGGCAGCAGCGATGCGGCCGCAACACTGCGAGGTTTAAACCGTTTGTGGAACTTGAATATTCCTATGAAGGACCTGTTGACCCTCGGGGCGGAGCTGGGGTCGGATGTTCCTTTCTGTGTTGCGGGAGGATCGGCGCTGGCGACGGGCCGTGGAGAAATCCTCACCCGGGTACCCAATCCGCCCCAATGCTGGGCCGTTGTGGCCAAACCTCCGATAAACGTATCGACCGCGGCGGTGTACGGCCGGCTCAGGAGCGAGAGCATCAAGGACCACCCATCCGCCAAGGATATGGTAGCAGCGCTAGAGGCGGGGAGTTTTGCGGAAATGTGCCGCCAATTGGGCAACGTTCTGGAAGAAGTGACGCTTAAGCTGCACCCGGAGGTGCAGCAGTTAAAAGAAGCGATGCTAAAGCTTGGAGCGGATGGCGCGTTGATGTCGGGAAGCGGGCCGACGGTATTCGGACTGGTATCCAAAGAATCGAAGGTGGCGAGGATTTATAACGGCCTCAGAGGCTTTTGCAAAGAAGTGTACGCGGTGAGATTGCTTACCTAGAGGTTAGGGGAGGCTGTCGCTGGCACCTTTTTGATTCCTTCCCGCAAAAGCGCATTCGCTTATGAGAAGGGAGACAAGCCGTTTCGGTATGTTTATGATCTTGTGTAAATACGTACAAAAATGATATATTTACAATATAATATTCGGATTTAGCGAGGAACCCACGTGAAAAAATTAAAACGAAGCGAACGATTGGTTGATATGACCCAGTATTTATTGTCCGAACCGCATACCTTGATCCCCCTGACGACGTTCGCCGAGCGTTATGGAGCCGCCAAATCGTCCATCAGCGAAGACCTTGGGATTATCAAGGAAGTGTTTGAAGATGAGGGGCTGGGCGAGCTCCAGACCCTTGCAGGAGCTGCCGGCGGCGTAAAATATATACCGAAGCTTCGGAAGGACCATGCCTTGGCCTTTGCGGAGGAGTTATGCCGGAAGCTGCAGCAGTCCGACCGGATTTTGCCCGGAGGCTACCTGTATATGTCCGATCTGCTCGGGCAACCTTCCCTTATGAACGAAGCGGGAAAAATCATTGCGACCGCCTTTGCCGACCGGAACATCGATGTTGTCATGACGGTGGAGACGAAGGGGATTCCGCTGGCTTACGCCACGGCGGCCCAGTTGAATCTTCCGGTCGTCCTGGTCCGCCGGGATCATCAGGTTACGGAAGGCTCTGCCGTTAGCATTAACTACGTATCCGGATCCCACAAGAGCCTCCATACCATGTCCTTGTCCCGCCGTGCTTTGAGAGAAAGGTCCCGTGTCCTGATCGTGGATGATTTCATGAAAGCAGGCGGAACGATCCAGGGAATGGTCGATTTGCTTGCCGAGTTTAATGCCGAGGTCGCAGGTGTCGGCGTACTGGTGGAGTCCGGATCGGTTGAATCGGAGGAGCGTCTCCTTAAGGACTATATATCGTTGGCCTGCCTTACCGACGTTGACTCCAAGAGCAAAATGATTACCGTGAAGCCGGGCAATTATTTTAAGATATAGGAATATAGACTCTCACGCATTTTTCATGATTGAGTCGTCAGACTAATGTTCGAGTAAGATGCGGCCTGTATTTTAAGAGATACCTTGGCAAGGTTCCTTAAAAATAGGTCCAGCGGGATTTGTCGATATAATAGCGTTTTCAAACGAATGGGCCCGAAGTCTGTCGAAAATATCACATTCTAAAAAAAAATTCCTGATTTTAGGACATTTTGTGGAGTGAAAAAGAAGGATTTCCGATTGCTGTGTGGAATTATACACCAAGTCTCTGATGGAAAAAGGTGGTGAACACATATGCAAATTACGGATGTCAGACTCCGCCGTGTCAATTCTGAGGGGAGAATGAAAGCAATCGCATCCATTACCATCGATAATGAATTTGTCGTTCACGACATTCGCGTCATCGACGGAAATAATGGTATGTTTGTTGCAATGCCGAGCAAACGCACTCCTGATGGAGAGTTCCGCGACATTGCCCATCCGATTTCTTCCGGTACCCGCGAGAAAATCCAGTCCGCTGTTTTGGCTGAATACGATCGTGCTGCAACCGAAGAAGAAGTCATTGAAGAAGGCGCTTAAGATTTACAATTGGGGTTCAAGGAAAAGAGAGCCAGAAACATGGCTCTCTTTTCTTTTTTTTCTAGAATGATATATATTCAGTAGTGAGTTCAAGAGGAGGAGGCAGGGCCCTTGAAAAGAATGGCTATAGTCCTCGCCGCCGGGCAGGGCAAACGAATGAAATCGAAATTATATAAAGTACTGCACCCCGTTTGCGGGAAACCGATGGTGGGGCATGTGCTGCAAACGGTTGAACAGGTGAGCTGCGAACGCAGCGTCGTTGTCGTTGGCCACGGAGCCGAAGCGGTCCGTTCTTATCTCGGAGATGCGGCCGAATACGTGCTGCAGGAAGAGCAATTGGGAACCGGCCATGCCGTGAAACAAGCGAAGGAGCTTTTGGGCAGCGAGCAAGGCTCGACGATCGTCATATGCGGCGATACGCCTTTGGTTACGCCCGAGACCCTTGAAGGCCTTCTGAAGCTGCATGAGAGCAGCCAGGCGGCCGCAACCGTCCTGACGGCCCATATGGACAACCCGAAAGGTTATGGACGGGTGATCCGGGGGGGATCAGGGCGACGTTCTGCGGATCGTGGAACAGAAAGATTGCAGTCCCGAAGAAGACGCGGTTTGCGAAATCAATACCGGAACGTATTGTTTTGACAATGCCAAGCTGTTTGAAGCGCTGGAAAAAGTAACGAACAAGAATGCGCAGCAGGAATACTATTTGACGGATGTCATCGGCATTCTGAAGCAGGCGGGCGATAAGGTGCTGGCTTACCAGACGGACGACCATGCCGAATCGATCGGCGTCAATGACCGTTTGGCTCTATCCGAAGCCGAAGGGTACATGCGCGAGCGGATAACACGCCGCCATATGCTGAACGGGGTAACGATAATCGACCCTGCTTCGACTTATATCGGTGCCGATGTGACGCTTGGTGCAGACACGGTCATTTATCCGGGTACAATATTAAAAGGGAAGACCGTAATCGGCGAAGAATTGCGAAATCGGCCCTAACAGCGAAATAGAGGATTCCGTCATTGCAGACGGGGCGTCCGTGAAGTACTCCGTGCTTTGCCAAGCCGAGGTCGGCTCAAGCACGACGGTTGGACCGTTCGCTTATCTGCGTCCGGGGTCGAAGCTGGGCGAGCATGTCAAGGTAGGGGATTTCGTGGAAGTGAAAAACGCGACCATTGACGACGGCTCCAAAGTGTCTCATCTCAGCTACATCGGCGATGCAAAAATAGGTAAAAATGTTAATGTCGGATGCGGCGCGATTACGGTAAACTATGATGGTTATAATAAGTTCGTTACCGAAGTTGAGGATGATGCTTTCATCGGCAGCAATGTGAATCTGATTGCGCCGGTAAAAGTGGGCAAAGGCGCATTTGTAGTAGCCGGTTCCACCATCACCAAGTCCGTGGCCGAAAATGACATGGCGATAGCCAGACCGCGGCAGGAGAATAAATCCGGGTATGCGGAGAGAATCCGGGCCCGCGCAAAAGCGAAGAAGAACAATCAAACACAATCTTAGCAGCTGTCCTCCCTTAAGCGGGATGCGGTGATCGGGCAGCCTTAATTCAATGAACCAGCACGGAGGGTTTCCATTTTATGACTTATCTTGATTCTAAATTGAAAATTTTCACCTGTAATTCCAACCCCAAGCTAGCCCATCAAATTGCCGATTACATCGGCATTCCGATGGGAGAATCCCTTACAACCAGCTTTAGCGATGGCGAGATTCAAGTGAAGCTCTCCGAAAGCGTCCGCGGCTGTCATGTGTATATCGTCCAGTCTACCTGCGGACCGGTCAATGATAACCTGATGGAACTCCTGGTTATGGTAGATGCGTTGAAGCGGGCTTCGGCCAAGAGCATCAACGTTGTTATTCCATACTACGGTTATGCGCGTCAGGATCGTAAGGCACGTTCCCGGGATCCGATCACCGCTAAGCTGGTAGCTAACCTCATTGAGACTGCCGGCGCTCATCGCGTGATTACGATGGACCTGCATGCCATGCAGATCCAGGGCTTCTTCGATATTCCGGTAGACCATCTGCTTGGCGTCCCGATTATCGCTCAATACTTCCGTTCGAAACAGATCGAAAATCCGGTTGTCGTATCCCCGGACCACGGCGGCGTGGTACGTGCGAGAAAGCTGGCGGACTTCCTGAATGCGCCGCTGGCCATCATTGACAAACGCCGTCCGGAACCCAATGTAAGCGAGGTTATGAATATCATCGGTAACATTGAGGGAAAAACCGCGATCCTGATCGACGATATTATCGACACGGCAGGTACGATTGTTCTCGGCGCCAACGCATTGATGGAGGGCGGAGCCAAAGAAGTATATGCATGTTGCACGCACCCGGTACTCTCCGGTCCGGCTATGGAAAGATTGGAAAACTCACCGCTTAAGGAAGTCATTGTTACGGATACCATACCGATTACGCATCCGAACCCAAGCAGCAAGATCACCGTATTGTCGGTAGCCCCGCTCATGGGTGAGGCTATCATCCGGGTGCATGAGGAGCTGTCCATCAGCAAGCTGTTCGAGATTGAATAATAAAGCTGTAGCCGCGGGGTTACATTTCCTCTTTGGGGAAGTGTAACCCTTGTCGGCTATGGCGGTTTTTAGGAAATATCTCCATAGCCCAAACGGGAAACCGCTTTCAATACTATAAGGGAGAGAATTAATAACCGGGGCGTGAGATAAAAGTGTAAAAGCTCCGGTTATACAAGGTTCCCTCGATTTCAACAAACTGAGCGTCTACTGCGGTAATAAGGCCAACGTTCTTATGGCATCCCTGCTCGTACACCTGTACCGGGATGGCATGTTTCATGTGGTATTGAAAATGGCTGTGATGCGTCAACTTCTGTTCATGATTTTTCAATGCCGGTCCACCTTCTTAATGTGAGGGTATCGTTGATCCGAATTTGTTTTGTTCATATTGTACTCAGAAAGACGCAAAGAAGAAAGTAAAAATACGGAAAGGAATTATACGCAAAATGAAATGGATTGTCGGATTGGGCAACCCCGGTCCAAATTACGAAAAAACCCGGCACAACGTCGGATTTATGGCTCTTGACGCGCTTGCCGCCCGTCACGGCATGAAATTTACGCAGAATAAATGCAAATCGGTCATTGCCGAAGGCTTCATCGGCGGCAAAAAAACGGTGTTAATCAAGCCGATGACGTTTATGAATCTGTCGGGCGAAGCAGTGCGGGCTTATATGGACTATTATAAGGCCGATTTGGAAGATATGATCGTCGTTTATGACGATCTGGATACCGTCGTCGGCAAAATCCGTTTGAGATACCAGGGCAGCGCGGGGGGGCACAACGGCATCAAATCGATTATCCAGCATACGGGAACGCAGACCTTTAACCGGGTCCGGATGGGGATATCGCGTCCCGAACCGGGGTTTGCGATTGTCGATTACGTTCTTGGAAACTTCCCTAAGAAAGAACATGACCTTTTGAAAAGTATGATCGAAGCGACCTGCGATTCCCTGGAATACAGCCTGGATCATACATTTGAGCAAACCATGCAAAAATTCAACGGTTAATGGCATCCTGGCGGTGAACGGCACAAGAAGGCTGCAGCGAAGAAGCAATCCGCCTTTTCGTCTTAAACGCCTATGAAACGGGCATACTGAGGTTATAAACGACCTTCAGGAGGCATATTATGGCGATAAACTATATCTGCAGACACTGCCGTTCATTTCAGGGACGCATTGAATCGAACGAGGTTACCGAATCCCAGCTTGGTTTTGATTCCTTGACCCCCGAGGAACGCAAGGATATAATAGCGTATGATTTTAACGGAGAGGTTACGGTTAAAGTAACCTGCGAGCACTGTCGTGAAGCGCTTGAGGCTCATCCGGAGCTCAGCCTTCTTGCCAGCCCTCTTCAATAGGCTAAGAAGGCCGGAGACAAGGTCAATGCAAAATAAGGATAAAACTCATTTATGCATGGCTTCAATGTATCGCGTAAAACGCCATCGTCTCTTACAAAGGACGACGGAATCGTTCTACTTGTGTCGTAACGGTAAGATGGACATAAAGCGGTTTTTTGTTGCCGCGCACCAGCCTTGGCAGTTTGCTGAGGCTTCTTTTCGATTACACATTTTCCATAATCTATTCGTTTTAAAATAAGAGAGGTGCCCCTTTTGCTACAAGCACTTATTGATGTTTTTTCGGAAGATGCAGACTTTAAGACCATAGCGGCCGGGACAACGGCCGGTATGAGGGAACAGTTGATATCGGGTCTTTCCGGATCGTCCCGGCAAATTTTGATGGCCGCGCTGTTCCAGAACCAGCAGCGCCCCCTGCTGGTTGTAACCCATAATATGTTTTCGGCTCAGAAGATCGCTGACGATCTCCAGGAGGTTCTATCTCCCGATCAGGTGCTTCTGTATCCGGCAAACGAACTCGTTGCTGCAGAATCGGCCGTATCCAGCCCGGAAACCCTTGCTCAGCGGATCGATATGCTTCACCGCTGCGCTCGGGGATTCCGGGGTATTGTCGTTGCTCCGTTTTCCGGTGTGCGGCGTTTGCTGCCGGCTCCCGAGGTGATGGCCGACGCCCGGATCGTGCTGAACGATGGCGGGACGCTTGAACTGGAGGTTTTCTTAAGCCGCATGATCGAGCTTGGCTACGAGCGGGTGGAACGCGTGGAAAGCCGCGGCGAAATGAGCGTGCGCGGAGGCATTGTCGACTTTTATCCGATGACCTCCGATTTCGCCTACCGGGTAGAGCTGTTTGACGAGGATATTGATTCCATCCGGACCTTCGATCCTTCCGACCAGCGGTCGATCGATAAAGTAAGGGAGGTCGTGATTACTCCCTGCAAAGAGATCATTGCGGACAAGGAGCGTTTAAACCGGGCGGCCGACACGGCCTTGCGGATGCTGGAGACGCAGCTTGAGCGGATGACCGACCGGCAGGCGAAACTCCGTTTGCGGGAAGAGATTCATCGTGAAGTGGAGATGCTGCGCGAGCATGTCTATTTTCCGGAAATCTATAAATATATTTCATTGCTCTACCCGGAGAAAACGCATCTGTACGACTACATGCCGGAGGACACCATTCTTATCATGGATGAGCCGGGCAGGCTGCTCGAAACGGCCAAACAATTGGAGCGGGACGAGGCCGAATGGAATTTGCATTTGATGCAGCATGGCAAATCGCTGCCGGATCTTCCGCTGTCGGTGGACAACGATGAAGTGGTGTACCAGCACCGGTATCAGACCCTGCTCATTTCGGTGTTCCTGCGACAGGTTCCCAGAATGCAGCCGCAAAACATCGTCAATTTTATTACCCGGGGAATGCAGGATTTCCATGGTCAGATGAACGTGTTGAAAGCCGAGATGGAGCGTTGGAAAAAAACAGGCGTCAAGGTCATGATGCTTGCCGGGGGACCGGACCGCATGGAACGGATGAAGCGCGTGCTTTTGGATTACGGCATCGATGAGCCCGTCATGCTGGAAGGAAGCCTGCAAAACGGCTTTGAGCTGCCTTCCGTTCATGCCGCCGTGATTACCGAATCGGAAATGTTCTCCCAGAAGCAGCGCAAGGCGAGAAAAACCAGCAAGAACATGGATAATGCCGAACGGATTAAAAGCTACACGGAGCTTAAAGTCGGCGATTACGTGGTGCATCAAAATCACGGAATCGGTAAATATATGGGGATCGGTACCCTTGAAATCAACGGCATCCACAAGGATTACATGCACATTATGTATGCAGGCGGGGATAAGCTGTCCGTGCCGATCGAGCAGATCGACCTGATCCAGAAATATGTCGGTTCCGAGGACAAAGAGCCGAAAATATACAAGCTGGGCGGCAATGAATGGACGCGGGTGAAGAACAAGGTCCGTTCCTCCGTTCAGGATATTGCGGACGACTTGATCAAGCTTTATGCCGAGCGCCAGTCGGCTCCGGGCTACGGCTTCGAGAAAGATAATCCGGAGCAGCAGGAATTCGAGGATTTGTTCCCGTATGATGAAACCCCGGACCAACTGCGGGCGATTACCGAAATCAAGAAGGATATGGAGCAAAACCGTCCGATGGACCGGCTCCTATGCGGCGACGTCGGCTACGGCAAAACCGAGGTGGCCGTGCGTGCCGCTTTTAAAGCGGCAATCGAAGGCAAACAGGTGGCCGTTCTTGTGCCGACCACGATTTTGGCGCAGCAGCATTACGAGACGTTCCGGGAGCGGTTTGCCAACTATCCGATCAACATCCAGGTGTTGAGCCGGTTCCGCAGCCGCAAGGAACAAAACGAGACGATCAAAAAGGTGAAACAGGGCTCGGTCGATATTCTGATCGGCACGCACCGACTTCTGTCCCAGGATATTGTATTCAAGGATCTGGGCCTGCTGATCGTGGACGAGGAGCAGCGTTTCGGCGTGACCCATAAGGAAAAGCTGAAGAAGCTGAAAACCAATGTGGACGTGCTTACGCTGACGGCAACGCCGATTCCTCGGACCTTACACATGTCGATGCTGGGCGTACGGGATTTGTCGGTTATCGAGACCCCGCCGGAAAACCGCTTTCCGGTTCAGACGTATGTGGTCGAGCACAGCCAGACGCTCGTGAGGGAAGCTATCGAGCGCGAACTGGCTCGAGGCGGCCAGGTGTACTATCTGTACAACCGTGTCCAGGGCATTCAGGAAATGGCCGCCCAAATCTCCATGCTTGTACCTGAGGCGAAAGTAGGCGTAGGCCACGGTCAAATGACGGAGACCGAGCTGGAAAAGACCATTCTGGATTTCCTGGACGGGGAGTACGACGTGCTCGTCAGCACAAGCATTATCGAGACCGGCGTGGACATCCCGAATGTGAATACCTTGATCGTCCACGATGCGGACAAGATGGGCTTATCCCAGCTTTATCAGCTGCGGGGGCGCGTCGGCCGGTCCAACCGGATTGCGTATGCCTATTTCACATACCAACGCGACAAGGTGCTGACGGAGGTAGCCGAGAAGCGGCTCCAATCCATCAAGGAATTCACGGAGCTCGGCTCCGGGTTCAAAATCGCCATGCGCGACTTGTCGATCCGCGGAGCGGGAAATCTGCTCGGCGCGGAACAGCATGGCTTTATCGCATCGGTCGGGTTCGACTTATACTCGCAAATGCTGGCGGAGGAGATTCAAAAACGGAAAGTCAGCATGCTTGGCGAACAGCCGGCTCCGTCCCGGGACTGGAACACGTCCATCGATCTCGGCATCGACGCCTACTTGCCGTCCGATTACATTTACGACAGCATACAAAAGATTGAAATTTACAAAAAAAGTGGCGGTCGTATCGTCCTTTGACGAGGCGGCCGAGCTTGAGGACGAGCTGCTGGACCGTTTCGGCGAGCTGCCTCAGGCGGTACAAAATCTGCTCACCGTCTCCCGCCTCAAGGTATTCGGGCGAATGTACGGCATCGATTCGATTACCCAGCGCGGGGAAGACGTGATTTTGCAGTTTTACGAAGGCCAGGATAAGATCGTTAACACTACCCAGCTTGCGCAAATTGGAAATCTGTTCGAAAGACGTGTACAATTTGAACAGGGCCCTCAGATGTCGATCCGCCTCAAAGGCAAGGGACTTTCGGATCAACAGCTGCTCGAGCTGCTGGAGCAGTTTCTTGAGGCCGCCAAGGAGCCATTCAACCGGAAGGGAGATTTACAAAATGCCGTCAAGAAATAAAAAAGGCATGGAAAACGTTCGCGGTATCGCTGACAGTCGCGCTGTCCATGTCGATGCTCGCCGCATGCGTTGATGATGCCAATAATAAAGGCCAGAAAGACGACAGCAAGGTCGTTGTTAAATACAAAGGCGGAGAGATTACCGAGAAGGAATTCGAGCTTGAACAGCGGATGATGCAGTTCATGTCACCGGAGTACGCCCAATTCCTGCAGATGGATGAGTTTAAAGAGTACTTGGCCAAGCAGGGAGTCGCCTACGAGTACCTTTCCGCCAATGCCAGCGAGGAGGCCAAAAAGGCTGCCGAAGCGCAGGCGGACGACGTCGTGAAGCAGAACAAGAACGCCATGGGCGAGGAACAGTTCAAAAAAGCGTTGGATGCCCAGAAGATCACGGAGCAGGACCTCAAAAATTACATGCTTCGCGTGATGACCGTGATGGAAGACCAGAAGAACAAGGTTACCGAAGAGGACGTCAAAAAAGACTTTGAGGCTAAAAAGCAGGACTTTACGGTGATCAATGTTCGCCATGTTTTGATCGGTTTTACCGATCCGAAGGGCAAGGAGCGAAAAAAGGAAGATGCTTTAAAGCTTGCCAAAGAGGTTAAAACCAAGCTGGACAAGGGCGGGGATTTTGCCAAGATCGCAAAAGAGTATTCCGAAGACCCGGGCTCCAAGGAAAACGGGGGACTGTACGAGAAGAAGGAAGCAGGCACGTGGGTACCCCAGTTCAAAGAGAAGGCGCTGACGCTGGAATTGAACAAAATCAGCGATCCTGTCGAGACGGATTACGGGTACCATATCATGAAGGTGGAAAGCCGCCAGGAAATGACCTACGACAAGCTGAGCAAAGAGCGCAAGGAACGCATCAAGAGCGATTTGGCAGCTGCCAAAATCGATAATTTCATGAAAAAACGACCTGACCAAGCTGATCGAAAAGATGGATCTGCCGAAAAGCGAGGCTCCTAAAGCATCCACAGGCAAAGACGGGGAAAAAGGCTCGAATGGGGCCGAGAAACAGCCCGCTGCGGGTGAAGATGCGAAAGACGGCAACACGTCCGGGGGGCACCGGGAAATAAATCGCGGATGAGCTTGGCCGGACGGCAGGCTCAGCCCTTTTATTTCACTGTCAGTCTTCTCTTAGGAAAGTCATCCGATGAAAAAAAAGGTTTTTTTGGCCCTCGTGCTATGCTGGTTGAACATTCAAAATATTCTTTGGCAACCAACCGGGGCTGAGCATGTATAAGGATATGGGAAAGGATGAATACTATGGTCAGACATTACACTTATTACCTGGGGACATCCTCTTCCCGTACCGAACAGTAGTTGAAAAATCTTCTTAAGAAAGTGGGGCAACATGTGAAATGAAAGCTACTGGAATCGTCCGCCGTATCGATGACCTCGGGCGCGTAGTCATCCCAAAGGAAATTCGACGCACCCTTCGAATCCGCGAAGGAGATCCGCTTGAGATTTTTGTAGACCGGGACGGGGAAGTTATTTTGAAAAAATACTCTCCGATCGGCGAACTGGGCGACTTTGCAAAGGAATATGCCGAGTCGCTATACGAAAGCACAGGCCATATCACGGTCATCTCCGACCGTGACTCGTTTATTGCCGTAGCCGGCGGCTCCAAGAAAGATTACTTGGACAAGCCGATCGGCAACCTGCTGGAGAATTGCATGGAAAACCGGAAAACCGTATTGGAAGAAAATAAAGGCACCTATGAGATTGGCAAGGACAACGCGGAGGAAATTTCTTCTTTCGTAGCGGCTCCCATCGTTACCGGTGGCGATCCGATCGGCAGCGTTGTGATGCTGAGCAAGGACGAATCGGTTACAATGGGTCAAATGGAAGTGAAGATGGCCGAAACCGCTGCCGCTTTCCTTGGCAAGCAAATGGAGCAGTAAGCTTGGGAGTGCTCCCTCCCGAATGAAGGTGAAGACTCCCGCTGATCTTTGGCCCTTTTCGAGCCGGGAAAGCGGGAGTCTTTTCGTTTTATGGCCGCGAACAAGGAACGAAGAAAGAAATCATAAAAAGAAAACGAACGCGGTTCTATTTGGTCCGATGTACCGCTTCCGGTTATAATGGGATATTAATGGACCCGTTGAATACGGGAGAGGCAAGGGAATGGGCAAAAGACCATGAATTCAAAAGAACCCGGATCACGGCTTCTTCAAGGAGCCTTTATCCTTAGCGCGGCCGCAATCGGCTCCAAGCTGATCGGAACGCTGCAAAAAATACCGCTTCAAAACATGGGCGGGGACGCCGTATTCGGCATTTACAATACGGTATACCCGTTGTACATGATGATCATTACGATAGCCATGGCGGGATTTCCGGCCGCTTTATCCAAATACGTGGCGGAGTATGAAGCCGCCGGCCGCCCTCAGGACAGCCGCAGGCTGCTTCGCGTATCCTCGGCGGCCCTCGTCCTGTTCGGCTTATTGCTTGGTGCGGCCATGTATTTCGGCGCCCCCGTGCTGGGTGGATGGATCGGGAACGAGCACGTGGTGCCGTCTCTGCAAACGGCAGCCCTGGCTCTGGCTTTTGTGCCTTGGATGGCGCTGCTGCGGGGCTATTTCCAAGGACTCCAGGACATGGTACCGACCGCGGTATCGCAAATCGTGGAGCAGAGCGTAAGAGTGGCGGTGATGATCGCTTTGCTGCTCTATATGACGCGCTCGGGTTCAGGCGTGGACGAGATCGCGGCAGGAGCCTTATTCGGATCGGCAGCCGGCGGCGCGGCAGGCTTGCTTGTGATGTTCCTCTATTGGCGCAAGCATACGGGCCGCCCTCAGATTAGCCGCAGTGAGGCGAAGGCGGTCGCGGACAAGCCTGAGGGAGAGCGGGATGATCCTCGGCTTATGGAGGGGAAGGCTTCCTCAGGGCGGGAAGGGAGCGGGCCGATGCTCCGGAGGATGGCGGCGTATGCCATACCGGTATGCTTGAGCGCGCTGGCCGTTCCGCTGATCGGCCTGGTCGACACGTTTACGGTTCCCCGGCTTTTGAAGGACGTCGGTCTGCCGGATCAGGCCGTTATGGCCGAGTTCGGGATATACAACCGGGGGCTGCCGCTCGTCCAGCTGGTGACGATGCTGGCCACTTCGCTGTCGGTTTTGTTTATTCCCGCCTTGGCGGAAGCAAGATTCAAGGGGGAGCACGGGCTGGCGGCGGAGCAGTGCCGGCTTTCGCTGCGGTGGTTCGGTCTGCTGGGCATGGCTGCTTCGATAGGCATGGCGGTGCTGGCCGAGCCGATCAACAGGATGCTGTATCAGGATGCCGCGGGCAGCGACGTGATGCGTTGGATTGCTTTCACCGCGGCCGGAGGCACGGTGAGCATTATCTCGGCCGCGCTGCTGCAGGGCGTCGGCATCGTCAAGGCGCCGGCCGTGCACCTGCTGGCCGCCGCCGCCTTAAAGCTCGGGCTGAACCTTGCGCTTGTGCCCGAGCTTGGCATTACCGGCGCGGCCATAGCCGGGGTGGCCGCGCATTTTGCCGCCGCAGCGCTGAACGTGGCGCTGCTGGTGCGGCA
>NZ_LAZU01000024.1 GCF_000987955.1 Paenibacillus sp. DMB20 | reverse complement strand
CAGGTTACCCGCGACAAGACGGAAAGACCCCATGGAGCTTTACTGCAGCTTGATATTGGATTTGGGTACGATCTGTACAGGATAGGTGGGAGCCTGAGAAACAGGAGCGCAAGCTTCTGTGGAGGCGCCGTTGGGATACCACCCTGATCGTATCTAGGTTCTAACCTGGTACCGTAATCCGGTGCGGGGACAGTGTCAGGCGGGCAGTTTGACTGGGGCGGTCGCCTCCTAAAGAGTAACGGAGGCGCCCCAAGGTTCCCTCAGAATGGTTGGAAATCATTCGAAGAGTGCAAAGGCATAAGGGAGCTTGACTGCGAGACCTACAAGTCGAGCAGGGACGAAAGTCGGGCTTAGTGATCCGGTGGTACCGCATGGAAGGGCCATCGCTCAACGGATAAAAGCTACCCTGGGGATAACAGGCTTATCTCCCCCAAGAGTCCACATCGACGGGGAGGTTTGGCACCTCGATGTCGGCTCATCGCATCCTGGGGCTGAAGTAGGTCCCAAGGGTTGGGCTGTTCGCCCATTAAAGCGGTACGCGAGCTGGGTTCAGAACGTCGTGAGACAGTTCGGTCCCTATCTGTCGTGGGCGTAGGAAATTTGAGAGGAGCTGTCCTTAGTACGAGAGGACCGGGATGGACGTACCGCTGGTGCACCAGTTGTTCCGCCAGGAGCACGGCTGGGTAGCTAAGTACGGAAGGGATAAGCGCTGAAAGCATCTAAGCGTGAAGCCCCCCTCAAGATGAGATTTCCCAATTCGTAAGACCCCTTGAAGACGACGAGGTAGATAGGTTGGAGGTGGAAGTGCAGCAATGCATGGAGCTGACCAATACTAATCGGTCGAGGGCTTATCCTAAAAGTTTTACGGAGTAAAACTCGCTTCGGAAGCGTTACGCTTTGCATCGGAGCAACTTCGTAAGACATAAACGCAAAACGTTTCGTATCTAGTTTTCAAGGTTCAACCTTGAATCGTTTGGTGGCGATAGCGGAAGGGTTCCACGCGTACCCATCCCGAACACGACCGTTAAGCCTTCCAGCGCCGATGGTACTTGGACCGAAGGGTCCCGGGAGAGTAGGACGTCGCCAAGCGGTACATATTCCCTGATAGCTCAGTTGGTAGAGCACTCGACTGTTAATCGAGTTGTCACAGGTTCGAGTCCTGTTCGGGGAGCCATTTATGGAGAGGTGTCCGAGCTGGCCGAAGGAGCACGATTGGAAATCGTGTAGGCGCCAAAAGCGTCTCGAGGGTTCGAATCCCTCTCTCTCCGCCAGCAAGGTTTAAATAAGATATGGCCCGTTGGTCAAGGGGTTAAGACACCTCCCTTTCACGGAGGTAACAGGGGTTCGAATCCCCTACGGGTCACCACTTTAATATGGAGGCTTAGCTCAGCTGGGAGAGCATCTGCCTTACAAGCAGAGGGTCGGGGGTTCGATCCCCTCAGCCTCCACCATAAATATTTTCTTAACGACGCGGGGTGGAGCAGCCCGGTAGCTCGTCGGGCTCATAACCCGAAGGCCGCAGGTTCAAATCCTGCCCCCGCAACCAATTATATCGCTTATGTCATGCGATAGTGCCTCGTGGAACCGTGGTGTAGAGGCCTAACATGCCTGCCTGTCACGCAGGAGATCGCGGGTTCGAATCCCGTCGGTTCCGCCATCTTTACAGCATCAGGATAAGAATCCGTCAAGGGTTCGTCGGAGTGACACTTCCTTAGCATAGACCTCGCAGTCTCGAACGAAGAGAGAGTATCCCGTCGGTTCCGCCATTTTTACAGCTCCAAGATTAGGATCCGTATATGGGTTCAGCGGAGCAATTTTTCATGCTTGCATGAGCCATTAGCTCAGTTGGTAGAGCACCTGACTTTTAATCAGGGTGTCGAAGGTTCGAGTCCTTCATGGCTCACCATCTTTGTATGGATGTTAACGAAATATTATCATGCGGACGTGGCTCAGCGGTAGAGCATCGCCTTGCCAAGGCGAGGGTCGCGGGTTCGATTCCCGTCGTCCGCTCCATTTATTTGTGCCCTTAGCTCAGCTGGATAGAGCGTTTGACTACGAATCAAAAGGTCGGGAGTTCGAATCTCTCAGGGCACGCCACTTTTTATTGCATGTCGAGTGGTTTTCACCTCTAACGTGGAGGTCCTTTTTATTTGTGCCGGTGTGGCGGAATTGGCAGACGCGCGCGACTCAAAATCGTGAGGGAAACCGTGGGGGTTCGAGTCCCTTCACCGGCATAGCACAAAAAAAATCTTGCCATCGATATTGAAATTATGGTATAATCTTAATACCGTTTTCTTGTCGGGACGTAGCTCAGCTTGGTAGAGCACCTGGTTTGGGACCAGGGGGTCGCATGTTCAAATCGTGTCGTCCCGATTTCATGAAGAACCGTGCATTGGATTTAATCCGGTGCACGGTTCTTTTTTTTGCATGGCAATGCAATTAGCAAAATGAAAAGTCTCCCATGCAAATCGAGCGACAGAGGTATGGGCTGAAAAGATAGCGATTTAGCTCGGGAGGCATTGTTCATTTGGAGCGGATGCTGCAGTCTACCGAAGCGGGTTTGCCAGAAATTCGCGCCTTACTTCACAGACTGCTTTTGCTTTTGTAGATGTTTTGTCTCCCTGTCGTTGACTGACTTTTCTAGTTGAATTATGTTTTACCCATAGTAGAATTTGGCTTAATTTGAATGAAAGTAGGCGATTAGAATGACAGTCAGCTCTTACCAACTAACCACTATATTAGAGGTGCGGAAGGCATAATATCGGTTAACGCCGTATTACCAATCTTCCGTGTCTTAAAAACGGAGGAGAAAACGAATATTCAGTTATTATAGTAATCTATGTACGGAAGTATATGATCTTACCAAACCTGTGGCTCATTCGATCGATGGCGATACCGAATATTACCTCGATAGACTCAAGCCTTGCCGGGGTCGAATTTTGGAAGCGGCTGTAAGTTCCGGTCGAATGCTCATCCCGCTGCTTGAGGCAGGATTGAACGTAGATGGGATTGATTATTTCCCGGAAATGCTGGCTTCTTGCCGTAAAACGCTGTGAAGAACGAAATTTAAAGCCGGCGTTCTATGAAGGAGTCTTGCAAAATTTTTCCCTGCCCCACAAATACGAAGCCATCATTGTTCAAACCCGGTCTTTCGCTTGATTGAGAGCCGTAAAGACTCGATTAACGCCTTAAAATGCTTTTATGAGCACCTGGTTCCTGGGGGGGGGCGGGTAATGATTGATCTTATTTTGCCCGAAAGCTGGAGACAGGAAAGCTATCCACGTCAACGTTTACTTTCCCTTCAGGGGATATCATTACCGTAGAGGATAAATTCGTAGAATTTAATATGCTCCACCAGCATACGATTACGAGAAATGGCGCGAAGGAAAACTAATCGAATCTGAGTTACAGCGTTTTGCGTTACATTGTCACGGTATTGAGGAATTAAGCTTGTATTGGAAAACATCGGTTTCTCAAACATTACATGCTCCGCCGATTATGCGTATGGCAAACAACCGACAAACGGTAATCAGACATTCACTTTTGAAGCTATTCGAAAATAAAAAATCTCATGCATGAGGTCTTGGAGTTATATGCCATGGCCTCTTTTTGTTGGCCTTCTATCGTACAGGCCCTTCTACGTTCCGGAAAAAACACTTAAACGAAAGGGTGTTATGTGTACAAGCCTAAAAGAGAAGGGGCCGTTTCTTGACCAAGCTGAATAATTGTCGGCGGCACAGGTCAAACTATGAAAAACATTGGACAGAAGGGGATTATTTTGAATGTTTTTCGTATTAGGAAACAACTGAGGAAACGGTGGAGAAGGTGGAGAAGGGTGATCTGGCCCTGTACCCTTTTCTTAATGATAGGCGGGCTTGCTTGGGTGGGTCAACATCTGACGGAGCAAATGAAAGAACTCCTTACCCGGGGTACAAGCGAAGCTCCAATTGCGCTGGAAGCCCTGAATTATCTGCAGCACGGCGAGGATGGGCAGTCGGAAGAACAAAAACAATTCATGCAGCGCCTTAACGCCTCCAAAGAAAAGAGAAAAGTTCACCTGAGGACAACCTACGTGTGTGGTGTAGAAGTAATGGATGTCGGTCGACTGGATGCCGATGGCGTGTATGCCCTGATTAACGGCAACCCCTCCTTGCGGGGAAGCCTTGACCCAAATGGAGAAGTCTGGCTGGATGAAAGCATATCCGACGATTTGTCGCCGGCCTGTAAGGAACAAGCTTATATGAGTATTGATGCAAACGGGAACTTGACTTTGTTTGACGGTCCTCCTAAAGAAGAAAAGGTGCTGCGGACGTTTTTTCAATTGGACATCGGATCAATGGAATCCTCGCTTCCAAGAGATGTGCTGAAGCAGCTTCAGGACGGCATACGGATCCAGGACATCGACGAGTACAACAGCGTGCTTTCCACTTTTAGCGATTACGCAAGGGATATGGCTGAAGGGGTAATGAAATCCCAGTAACAATCAAAATGGCTGCTTAACTGCCGTTTCTCAGGCTCTGCTTGTTCATATTGGAAGGTTTGAAAGGACGCCCTCGGGCGTCTTTTTTGCGTTCACGAAGGGAGCTTGAGCGAAAGGTTCAAACTTTTTCCTCAACGGAAGCCGATCTTTTGTTATAATGGGGAGAACGATACATATGTTCGCTTCAGAGGAGAGGTTCGTTTGCGTATTTTGGGAATTGACCCGGGAATCGCGATTGTCGGTTTCGGGTTTGTGGATAAAGTGGGGAGCAAAGTGACGCCGGTGCAGTATGGAAGTATTCAGACAGAGGCACACACGCCGGAAGGAGAAAGGCTCCAGCAGGTGTATGAGGGAATGACCCAGTTGATTGATAAATACAAACCGGAGGCTGTGGCATTTGAAAAGCTTTTTTTTCAATCGTAACGTGACCACGGCAATGTCTGTTTCGCAGGCGCGGGGGGTGCTCATTCTTGCAGCGGTGCAGCGTGGGCTGCCTATTGCGGAATACACGCCCATGCAGGTTAAACAAGCCATAGCGGGGTATGGGAAAGCGGAAAAGAAGCAGGTCCAGGAAATGGTTAGAATGTTCTTGAAGCTGCAGAGCGTCCCCAAACCCGACGATGTGGCGGATGCATTAGCCGTGGCTATATGCCATGCGCATTCCTATACGTTAAATTCCAAGTTAAATGAGGTATTGCGAAAATGATCGATTTTTTAAGGGGACAGGTTGCCCATTTGGAAAATGAATACATCGTGCTTGACGTCAATGGCGTGGGATATCGGGTTTTCTGCCCGAATCCGTTTGCGTTTGCCAAGACGGAAGGCATCGTTACCGTCTATACACACCATCACGTCCGTGAAGACGCGATGCTTCTGTTCGGGTTTCCGACCAGGGAGGAACAGAGGTTGTTTCGAAAGCTGATCGAGGTGTCGGGAATCGGGCCAAGGGTTGCGCTTGGAATTTTGGGCGGCGGTACGCCGGATACGGTCGTTTCGGCAATCTATCAAGAAAATATCTCATTTCTGGTCAAACTTCCAGGAATCGGAAAGAAAACTGCGCAGCGCATGATTCTCGATCTGAAGGACAAATTGGAGGGCTTTGGAACCGGCGTGATCAATACCGGCCTGTTTGCGATTCATGATAGCGGCCCGGATGACGGCTCCGCTTGGGCGGAGGCCAGAGAGGGCTTGAAGGCGCTGGGGTACACGGACGGCGAGCTGGACAAGGTATGGATCAAAATAAAAGACCAGACGGCGGGAGAGTCGGTAGACGTCCTTATGAAACGTGCTCTTCAACTGCTGTATGCCGGTTAAGATGTCGGTGATCGAGAGGAGTGCTGAATGAATGATGGACGACCGTATCATAACGGCAAATTTAATGATGGAGGACCAGGCCGTGGAGCTCAGCCTGCGTCCCCGTTATTTAGCTGAATATATAGGCCAGAACCAGGTCAAGGAAAATTTGCAGATTTATATCGAGGCCGCCAAAATGCGCAAAGAGGCTTTGGATCACGTGCTGCTGTACGGCCCTCCGGGCCTTGGCAAAACGACCCTGGCCAACATTATAGCCAATGAGCTCGGCGTTAGCCTCCGGACGACGTCCGGGCCGGCGATTGAACGGCCAGGCGATCTTGCCGCGCTGCTGACGAACCTGCAGAAGGGGGATGTGCTGTTCATCGATGAGATCCACCGCCTTCATCGAACGGTCGAGGAAGTGTTATACCCGGCGATGGAGGATTTTGCGCTGGACATTATGATCGGCAAGGGACCCAGCGCGCGCTCCGTCCGTCTGGATTTGCCGCCTTTTACCTTGATCGGCGCCACCACCCGTGCAGGGTTGCTGTCAGCCCCTCTGCGGGACCGTTTTGGCGTGGTCAGCCGTCTTGAATTTTACACGGTAGACGAGCTGAGCTATATCGTTTCCCGGGGTGCCGATATTTTGGGGATCGAAATACTCGGTGAGGCATCCGAAGAGATAGCCCTGCGTTCAAGGGGGACGCCGAGAATTGCGAACCGTCTTTTGAAGCGTGTGCGCGACTATGCTCAGGTGCGCGGAGACGGCATGATTACGCCGGATATTGCGCAGGAAGCGCTGAAAATGCTTCAGGTCGACCCGATGGGGCTTGATTTGATTGACCACAAAATGCTGAATGCGATGATTCGCAGCTTCCGGGGCGGACCTGTAGGACTGGATACGATCGCTGCCACCATCGGGGAAGAGAGCCAGACGATCGAGGATGTGTACGAGCCTTATCTTCTTCAAATCGGATTTTTGCAGCGCACCCCTCGGGGACGCGTCGCTACCCCTGCAGCATACAGCCATTTGGGCATCCCGTATCCTGAGGATCGCCGTTGATACCATAAGAGAGACAGGAGGACTTCAATCATGAAAAAAAAACGGGAAGCATAGGTTTTATTCCTGGGGAACGAAGGGCTTGCTGGCCGCTGTTTTGGCATGCAGCGTATGGCAGGCGCCGGCGGTTTATGCCGCTTCGCCCGACACGATCAGGGTTGCCATGTTCCTGGATCTGGGCAGCAAATATAGATCCACCACGCCCGTCGTTACGATAAAGTCTGACGAAGCGCTAAACGGTACTTTGATTGCTTCAGGCGGTTCCCAACAGATGATAAGCATTCCCGCCGGTGCACAGTTCCGCTTTAGCGTGGATTCCTACCGGGTGAAGGTCCTGGAGACGAAGGATTGGAAGACCGCATCGGAAGCGGCAAAGAAGCTTGAAGCGACTGCCGATAAGCCGCTGCTGTATACGACAACGACCAGTACCGGAAAAATATATCAGCTTTACTCGGGAATGTACGCTACGGAGCAGGCCGCCAAAGAAGGGGCGGCCAGAACCGCAAAAGCGGCTGCGGCTTACCTGAATGGCCAAACGCCAGCGGCAAAGGGCGCTCTCCATCTTTCCGCAGGGGAGTTTGATTCGGAAGCTGCCGCGGAAAACGTCCGAAGAACCTTTGCGGACGCAGGTATCGATGCTTTTAATGTGTTGATTCCAGCCGGAGCGGGTGTCAAGTACGCGGTATGGATTGGGGAAGCCTCCAATGCCGCAGAGCTGGCAGCTGTCACTGCTGCGGCCAAGGCGGTATCCTTAACCCCGTTGAACGAGATCGGCAAAGAAACGGCGGGATTGCTCATCCGTCAGGACGCCGGTCTAAACCTGGCCCAGGAGCAACCGCTAACCCACTATGTGGTATCGGGAACAGGTACCAAGCTGTGGGTGGAAGGTACCGGAGCCGGCATCCTTGTAAAAGAGCGCTCGGAGCGGACTTACCGGGGGGCTGTAGAGATCGGTACCAAAAACGGGCAGCTCTATTTGGTCAACGAGCTCCCGCTTGAGCAGTATTTGTATTCCGTCGTAGGAGCCGAGGTTCCATCCAGCTGGGGAGCGGAAGCCCTAAAGGCGCAAGCGGTTGCCGCGCGGAGTTACGCCCTTTTTCAAGGAAATAAATTTGAGGTCGCCCATGTGGTGGATACGGTATTGAGTCAGGCATACACCGGGGTTGGCTCGGAGAAGGGGAGCATCACCCAGGCCGTAAACGCAACCCAGGGCGAGGTGCTCATGAGCAATAATAAGGTTGTCGAAGCTGTATTCTCCTCGAACAGCGGCGGCATGACGGCAGACCCTTCCGAGGTATGGAACAGCGCAAACGGTCTCTTTGCGGCGGTTGAAAGCCCTGGGGATGCCTCTTCACAGGCATCGCTGAAGGCCTGGTATCATGTCCTGCTTCCAAACGGGGCCGTCGGATACGTCCGGGAAGACAACGTTAAGGAAACGGGAGCGACCGGAGCAGGGTTGAAGACGATGACCGTAACAGCGAACGCTACCAATATACGTCCGCTACCGTTGATTCAGTCAATGGCAAAGCCCGTGGCCCAGATGAATCCGGGGGAGACGGCGGTCATTCTGGAGAAAGTCAAAGAGTCTAACAGTTATGAATGGGTACGCGGGCCGTTTACATCCGCAGAGCTGCTGCAGAGCTTGAAGGGAAAAACCTCTACGGCCCTGCCTTCTGAAATTTCAACGCTCGAGGTCACCGAAAGGGGGCCGTCCGGTAGGGCGGTTAAAGTCAAGGCGAACGGTCAAATTCTGGACGTGAAATATCCGGATCTGTTCCGTTCTGCGCTGAACGGCTTGCCGAGCACGATGTTTGATATTGAACCTACCGGAAGTTATACTGTATTGGGCGCGAGCGGGGAAACTTCCACCGTTTCGGGCAGCCGGAACGTATCGGTGATTTCCGCCGGCGGCGTACATGAGTCCTCTGGTGCCGGTTCAGTCATCATGAACGGAAACGGCAGTGCGAGAGTGGTAGACAAGGAACCAGGCTTCAAGTTTACCGGCAAAGGCAATGGCCATGGGCTGGGTCTCTCCCAATGGGGAGCCAAAGGAATGGCCGATGAGGGGTATGATTACAAGAAAATTTTGCAACACTATTACCGCAATTCGATTATTGTTAAGGACTGACAGCGATGAATGTAGATTTATACGATTTTGAACTTCCCGAGCGGCTGATTGCGCAAACTCCGCTGCCGGACCGGAGCGCTTCAAGGCTGCTGACGCTAAATAAATCCAATGGGGCAACGACCCATGAGACGTTCGGAAATATCGTTGGCTATTTGCAGCCCGGCGATACGCTGGTGCTGAACGATACCAAAGTAATTCCGGCCCGGTTGTTCGGCATTAAAGAAGACACCGGGGCCAAGGCCGAGGTGCTTCTGCTAAAAAACCTATCGGGCGACCGCTGGGAAGCGCTCGTAAAGCCCGGTAAAAAGCTCAAAAAGGGCAGTGTCATCCTGTTTGGGGAAGGGAAACTCCGCGCCTTCATCGAAGAAGAAGGGGAGATGGGCGCGAGAACGCTCAGCTTCTCCTATGATGGAATCTTTCAGGAAATCCTGGATGCCCTCGGACAAATGCCGCTGCCACCGTACATTAAAGAAAAGCTGGAAGACAAGGACCGGTATCAAACCGTATATGCCAAGCATGAAGGCTCGGCTGCGGCGCCTACGGCAGGGCTCCACTTTACGGAGGAACTGCTGGATGAGATCCGCAGCAAGGGGATCGATATTGCTTTTATCACCCTCCATGTCGGCCTGGGCACCTTCCGCCCCATGTCTGTCGACCGAGTGGAAGACCATGTAATGCATGAGGAGTATTACATTCTTTCTCGGGAAACCGCCGAACTTTTGAATAAAACGAAGCAAAGAGGAGGACGGGTGGTCGCCGTAGGCACCACCTCATGCCGAACGCTGGAGACCGTAGGAAACCAGTTCAAGGGCGGTCCGCTTGCCGAAAGCAGCGGTTGGACGAGCATTTTTATTTATCCCGGTTACGAATTTCAAGTCGTGGATGCATTGATCACGAATTTTCATCTGCCGAAATCGACGCTCGTTATGCTCGTAAGCGCGCTGGCGGGACGGGAACACATCATGGCCGCGTATAAAGAGGCCGTAGAACGGGAATACCGTTTCTTCAGCTTTGGCGACGCCATGTTTATTTATTAACTCGGAGGTTTTATCACAATGGCACCAGCTATTACGTACGAACATATCAAAACATGCAAGCAGTCGGGCGCGAGGCTCGGACGCGTGCATACGCCTCACGGCGTGATCGAAACGCCGGCTTTTATGCCGGTCGGCACGTTGGCAACCGTTAAAACGATGAGCCCGGAAGAACTGAAGGCGATGGATGCCCATATTATTTTGAGCAATACGTATCATCTGTTTCTTCGTCCTGGGCATGACATCATCAGGGAAGCCGGAGGCCTCCATAAATTTATGAACTGGGACCGTCCGATCTTGACGGACAGCGGCGGCTTTCAAGTATTCAGTTTGGCCGAGATGCGAAAAATATCGGAAGAGGGCGTGCATTTCCGCTCCCACTTGAATGGCGATAAACTATTCTTGTCCCCTGAAGTGGCGATGGAAATTCAAAACGCGCTCGGCTCCGATATCATGATGGCGTTTGATGAATGTCCTCCTTATCCGGCCGAGTACGATTATGTGAAAAAATCGACGGAACGGACGTCACGTTGGGCCGAGCGCTGCTTGAAAAGCCATGCCCGTTCGCACGATCAGGGCTTGTTCGCGATCGTGCAGGGAGGGATGTATGAGGATCTCAGACGGCAGAGCGCGCGTGATTTGACTTCCATGGATTTCCCGGGTTATGCTATTGGTGGACTTAGTGTGGGAGAATCCAAGCAGCTGATGTATGAAGTGCTGGATTACACGGTACCCCTGCTTCCGGACAACAAACCACGCTATCTGATGGGAGTCGGCTCGCCTGATGCGCTGCTGGAAGGCTCGATCCGAGGGGTGGACATGTTCGACTGCGTGCTTCCGACGCGGATTGCCCGCAACGGGACGACGATGACAAGCCAAGGCCGTCTTGTCGTTCGCAATGCCCAGTATGCCAGGGATTTTGGGCCGCTTGATCCAGAGTGCGACTGTTATACATGCCGTAACTATTCCCGCGCTTATCTTCGCCATTTGATTAAGAGTGATGAAACGTTTGGCCTTCGGCTGACAACGTATCATAATCTTCATTTCCTCCTTAATCTGATGAAGAATGTGCGGCAGAGTATTATGGAAGACCGTTTGCTTGATTTCCGCGATGAGTTTTTTGAAAAATACGGCCTGCATGAGAATGAAAAAGGTTTCTAGAATGTTGCCATCATGGACAGTCCATGAAGGGGGGGAAAGATATGCTTAATAATCTTGCAGCGGCACCTGCGCAAGGAGGAGGCGGACTCCTCGGATTGATTTTGCCTTTCGTGCTGATGTTCGTCATCTTCTACTTTCTGCTTATCCGTCCGCAGCAGAAAAAACAAAAAGACCCGGAACGCCATGCTCAGCGCTTTGAAAAAAGGGGACAAGGTCGTGACCATCGGGGGCCTTCACGGCACGATCGTCGAGATCACCGACGACGTTGTCGTATTGAAGGTGAATGATGTAACAAAGCTGACGTTTGACCGGAATTCGGTCAGCCACAGCGTGAACACGGAATAAGCTAACACGGCCATTCCATCGTGTTCCAATGGATAAGGGGTATCCGTAAAGGTTTTTTGGCCTATACGGGTACCCCTTTAATTTGTCTGGAGGAAAATGCCTAAATGAAAGAAGGCCGCCCAAGATGAACTGC
>NZ_LAZU01000047.1 GCF_000987955.1 Paenibacillus sp. DMB20 | reverse complement strand
AATAAATTATCCGGTATTAGCTACCGTTTCCGGTAGTTATCCCAGTCTTGAGGGCAGGTTGCCTACGTGTTACTCACCCGTCCGCCGCTAAGCATCTGAGGTGCAAGCACCTCATCAGCTCCGCTCGACTTGCATGTATTAGGCACGCCGCCAGCGTTCGTCCTGAGCCAGGATCAAACTCTCCAATAAGGATCGGAAGGAGGCTCATACCCGAAGGTGATGAGGTGTTCCATCCGAAGTTTGACTTGCTCATTAGAAAAACTGACGAGAATTAAAATTCTCATTGTTGATCTCGCTTAACGCAAGATCGGTTTAACTCACTCGTTGTTCAGTTTTCAAAGATCAATGCTTTTTTTTCGTCATCGCCTCATCTCAGCGGCGACTTTTATAATATATCATACTTCCTAGTAACTTTGCAAGTCTTTTTTTTTAAAAAAAATTTGCGAGCTATTTTTTCATAGTTCAGAGCCGCCGATCGGCGGCTTCGTCTCTGAAAAGGAAGCGAAAATTAATTTAACATGCGTCAACCCATTTCGTCAAGACTTTTTTTAGCATTACAAAGTGATTAAGTTTTCAGCAAACAAAACCATTCTATGATCGCATGAAAACAACATCTGTACGGTCTGTCTTCACCTCTGAATATACATTGATAGGCGTTTTACTATTGATTAATGTTTGATTTGCGGAAACTTCCCGTTACGCGCATATTTCGAAAGCTCCTTTTGAGGAGCAAACCGGGCATACATCCGAAATACCGTCTTGTATCGATTTGCAATGGCATGCCTGATGTTTGCATCCAGCCGCTGATCGCTTAAATCCAACAGCATTTCATCCAACTCTTTTCGCAAAACATAATCAAGCTCTTTGCACTCTTTTTCGTTAAACAGCATTCCCAGCATCACTGGACCCTCCTCTAAAATTCCGGACAATGCCGGCCATTTACCTTGGCCGCTCCGGTGATCTTATGTATGTGTCTCATATTGAATCAACAACCTTCAATCGTCGCCCTAAGCCTTCAGCAGGCCCCGGCCTTTCCGACCGGAGCCGCTTTATTAGGTATGCTCATATTTTGGGGAAATTATGACATGAGCCACAAGGTTATCGTGCTTTCGATGATGGCAGCTATAAACAGTAAAAGAACAATCCATAACGAGGCCGTTCCCGTCTTGCGCCATAGATCCCGCCATTGTCCCTTAATCCCGCTTCCCCTATTCCCTCCCGGAAACATACTCTTAAACACCATGCCTCCAAGAACCAAACCATATGCACAGGCGATCAGAATGACGGGTATCTCTATAATGCCATGCGGCAGAAGCCCTTTAATAATAAGTTCACTCAAATTGCCTCCGTTTGAATCGACTACATTCAAAAGAAATCCGATCACCATCCCGTTGACGGCAATAAACACAAGCGGAATGAGTCCGAACAAAATCCCTGCAAACATCACCAATATCGCCTTGATGCTGTTATTTAGAAAAATAAAGATGAAAAAGCTCATTTCGGGATGGTCGGACTGCCTCAAATCTTGGCTCATTTGGCCTAAGCCTTGAATCTCTTTAACAAGCATCTCCTGAATCGATCCGGAAGCTCCCCACCCTGCGGCAACGCCCACAGCAAAAAGTACGGCGGACAAAATAAAAAGCAACCCGGATGGTGCCCAAATCTTTAATGAAAGTGCTAAAACGAAACATCAGCTTCCTCCTTTAATGGTAATAACTTTCGGGTACGAGCATAGATTTTAAGTAAACAAGCAGTTGCATTTGAAAGGAGAGGGGCGCTAAAGTATGAATTTTTTCTATGTACTGAACGGCAAAAAGATAAAACGGTTTTTCTTTGTATTTGCCGCTGCCATTTTTGCGGTGGGTGTGATTTATGTGGAGAGCGACAACATCTCCGTATTCTCGGAAAGCACACCGTCGGCCATTTACAGCGTGCCAACGGAAAAGAAACAAATAGCACTCACGTTTGATATCAGTTGGGGCGAAAAGCGCGCTGAACCCATCTTACAGGTACTTAAGGATAAGAACGTGTCCAAAGCAACTTTCTTTTTATCCGCGCCTTGGAGCAAAAGCCATCCTGATACCGTAAACAAAATTAAGGAAGCAGGTTTTGAAATCGGCAGCCACGGCTTCAAGCATGACAATTACAGTACGCTCAGCGATGAGGAAATAAGGAAGCAGATCACGACTGCCCATACTATTTTAACCGCAATGACGGGACAAGAACCCAAATTAATCCGCATGCCGAACGGAGATTTTGACAAAAGAGTGTTAAGCATCGCCGACAGTCTTAATTATACGGTGATTCAGTGGGATACAGACTCCCAGGACTGGAAAAATATCGGCGTGGATAAAATCGTCGAACGCGTGGTTTCGAAAGCTCACCCGGGTGATATCGTTCTTCTTCATGCCAGCGATTCTTCCAAACAGACGCATGAGGCCCTCCCTCAAATTGTCGATGAACTGCGCAGGCAGGGCTACGAGTTCGTGACCGTGACCGATTTGCTGCAGCAAAGCAGCACTAAAGGGACCGAAGTGCGCGACCATGCTCTTTTGCAAAAAAATTTGGATGACGCGGCCGGTCTGTAATCTTTCGCAAACAGGTTTTGAATAACTTAAAAAAGAGCTAAGTCGATTAGCTCTTTTTTTTCGTCTTGCGTTACTTTATGAAGCATCAGGATTTGGTACGCATTGCATGCAAGCAGCGGGATAATGATAAACACTGTAGCATTATTTACCCCGATTTTCAGGACGCCGATGATTTCCAGGATCGTTACGGCAAGCATGAAAAACATGGTCGGAATGATCGCGTTTACATTCGTCAGCCTGACCTTAAAGTAAGTAACGGCGATCGCAACCGCCAAGATCCCGACTCCTAGCGTCAAATCCCATGAGAAATTCTTTTCCCCGCCGACAAAGGTCCGCAAAAATATGAGCTCCAGTAGCGCCAACGCTGACAATACAATCTGTATGTACTCCCATGTCTTTCTGCGGAAGACGCCGATCCCCATATAGTTCAGGGTCAGATAAGCAAAAAAGCCTAACTGGGAATATACGCTTACAAGCGCGCCATACCCGAACAATATCAAGGGATAAATCAATAGATCGACCGTTCCTTTGAATTGGATGGTACCCGTAGCGAATTGCAGCACCAATCCCGCAATAACGGCTCCCACGGCTCCTACGAGCATGGTCTTCCAAAATAGTCTTGCCCACTTCCGTAAGCTCAAATGCCTCCACCCCCATAACTCATTATTTTACCAACGTTCACAACAAAAAACCATGCCTGCATCGACATATTTCTCCGGTTCCATCACATACTATCATCAGCAATATACAAAGGAGGACAGCGGTAATGAAGTGGCCGTTATTTCGTTTATGCAGCATTTTAAGCCTAACTGCTTTGCTGCTTGGAGCTTGCGGTTCGGATCAAGGCTACTCGCAGCAACAGATGGGCTATAAAGAAATGAAATCCATGGTTGTCGATATTCTGAAAACCGATGAAGGCAAAAAAGCCGTTGAGGAGGCTTTAAGCGGCGGCGGCGGCGGCTCTTCAGGCGGGGGCGGGGGCGGCGGAGGTTCCATGAGCATGAAAATGCTCAGCGCCCAATCCGGCGAGCAGATCCGCATGGCTGTCAAGGATACGCTGGTTTCGGAAGAGTACAAAAAAAGAACTGGAAAAAATCATGACCGATCCTCAATTTGCCGGTGATTTCGCAAAAGCCATCAGCGCCGAAAGCAAGCAGCTCCACATGCAGCTGATCAAAGATCCGACCTATCAAAAATCGATCGAGGACATTTTAAAATCTCCGGAGGTCATGAAGTCATTCCTTGATTTGACCAAAACATCGGACTACCGTAAACAGTCCATGACCATCATGCAGGAAGCGATGCAGAATCCGCTTTTCCGCATGGAGGTGCTTCAGCTGCTTAAAACGGTCGTGAAGGACGAGCTCCAGCCGACGGTTGAGAAAAAAGGTCAGCAGGAAGGCCAAGGTGGCCAGGGCGGTCAAGGTGGCCAAGGCGGTGGCGGCGGCGGTGGCCAAGGGGAAGGCAAAGAACAAGGTGGCGGTGGTGGCGGCGGAGGTTAATCCTCGCGAAAACTCCTTCGCCCTCTTTCTTAAAAGAAGCCAAGGCTCCTGCCAGAAAAATAATTCGAGCATTCAAAAAAGCTCCCTAAGGCTGCAGGGAGCTTTTTTTGGTTTAAGGCAATCATTATGGCTTAAACGCCATAGTTATTCTCCCGGGCTTTCACATTTCACCGCTACTCTGGCAGCTATTTCGTCGTACATGTTGGCGATCTCCGTCCCTGCTCTGTAAACCGACGGAGAAAAATCCGGCTCTGTCGGGAGATTGTCCGGCGCACCCAGAGGAAGCTGTCCAAGAAGCTCCGTATGAAGCGTCTCCGCTAACTTGCCTCCCCCTCCACGACCAAAAACATAATCCTTTTCTCCACACTTGGAGCAGTTGTAGTACGACATATTCTCGATTACGCCCAGTACTTCATGATTCGTCTGAAGCGCCATGGCCCCGGCACGTGCCGCAACGAAAGCCGCGGTCGCATGAGGCGTGGTCACGATGATTTCCTTGCTCTGTGGGATCATCTGGTGCACGTCAAGCGCAACGTCGCCCGTTCCGGGCGGAAGATCAAGCAGCATATAATCCAACTCGCCCCAGCCGACATCCTCGAAAAACTGGCGGAGCATTTTTCCGAGCATGGGCCCCCGCCATACCACCGGGCTGTTCTCCCGGATGAAGAATCCCATAGACATGACTTTAACTCCAAAACGCTCCACCGGCACGATAACGCCGTCTTCCGTAACGGAAGGCCCCTCTTCAATGCCCATCATATCCGGAACACTGAAACCGTATATATCCGCGTCGATCAGCCCTACCCTTTTGCCTTGACGCGCCAAGGAAGCGGCCAAATTGACGGTAACGGTCGATTTGCCCACGCCCCCTTTACCGCTTGCGATGGCGATAAAGTGTACGCCTGATTCAGGGTTTAAAAGTTTATGATTCTGCATGCCCGCCGCATGGCCTTTCGTAAGTTTCTCGCGGTCATTCGGCTCTTGGGAGGTTCTATTCTCCAAGGGACGCATCCGGATATGGATATCTTCCGCACCTATAGCCTGAAGCAGCTCACGGATTTGGGCATCCAACTGCTCGCGCTGTTCTTCGTTGCTGTATGTAACCGACAGCCTTACGGTACGCTCCTTAACGACAATATCGCGGATACGCTGAAGCTCCATCAAGCTTTTCCCCGTCTCGGCATCCCGCAGCGGCTGTAATATTTCCTGAACCTGCTCTCTGCTTATCAGCATAATCGTCAGCACCTCGGCTCTATATAATGGCATTTTATAGAATGCTTCAACACACTTGTCTATTATACCATTACTTTGTGTGCTGTGACGACTCATTCGGGGTCTCTCCGGCAGCGTACCGCAAGATGCCTTTATATACGGAAGCAGCGACTTTTCGCTGATACTTCTCGTCGCGGAGCATTTCCGATTCCTCCGGATGGGATAGAAAGCCTACTTCTACCAGGGCCGACGGGATCCGCAGCGCTTGCAGCAGAAACACCCGGTCATCCGTCTTGGCCAGCCTCTGAGTGTTCTCAAGATTATGTCTAATCTCGCTCTGGATCAATTCCGCCAAACGTTTGCTTTCCTCTTTGTCCGGCGGATAAAACGTTTGAGCCCCACTCCAGCGGTTCGATGGAATGCTGTTCAGATGAATGCTGACAAACAAATCCGCCTGCTTGTCTTCAATGAAACGGACGCGGTTTTTAAGATCCTCGGTTTTGCGCTTGGAGTAGCCTTTCGTTTCCGGTGAAGCCAAATCATAATCGCCTTCCCGGGTTAACACCACCAGGGCTCCAGCCTGCTGCAAATAATCCCTCAGATATAAGGTGACTGCCAAGTTAACATCTTTTTCAATTACACCCCTCCGGCTTACCGCCCCGCCATCGGGTCCCCCGTGACCCGCATCGAGGGCAATGACCTTTCCGGCAAGCGGCAGGCTCCAGTATTTTACGGTTTTTGTACTCGGAATCTCGTATGACACTACGGCAATCAACAAAGCGAGCAGACCTACGCCAAATATCGCTTGCTTGACCCGCCTCCACGATATCCATAGAGTAACCTTGTCCGATCCCGGCTTGGACATTAAAAATCCACCTCGTCCCATAAGTGATGTACTTATACATATGGGACAAGGCGGACAATTATGTCCTGCCGTTATACTGAGATGTGTTGTCTCATGCCCTCGATCAAAATTTGCGCGACCTCGGGACGCGTAAATTCGGGAGGCGGGCACTTCCCTTCCCGAAGCAGCCCCCTGACCTTTGTGCCGGACAGCGTCAAATGCGATTCTCTTCCATGAGGGCAGGTTTTGCTGGAGGCCATGTTACCGCATTTTGTGCAAAAAAAGCTGTGTTCGAAGAAAAGCGGCGTGATGCCCAGTTCCTCCGGCGTAAAGTTACGGAATATTTCCTGGGCTTCATACGTTCCGTAGTAGTCTCCAACGCCCGCATGGTCTCTTCCGACGATAAAGTGAGTGCAGCCGTAATTTTTCCGTACGAGCGCATGGAATATGGCCTCTCTCGGTCCGGCATACCTCATTGCGGCCGGAAAAACGCCAAGAAAGGTCCGATTTTCCGGATAGTAATGGTCCAGCAGCGTTAAGTAGCTTTTCATTCTTACATCCGCAGGAACATCATCCGATTTCGTTTCTCCAACCAATGGATTCAAAAACAGACCGTCCACGATTTCCATGGCGCTTTTCTGGATGTATTCATGGGCGCGGTGAACCGGATTCCGTGTCTGAAAACCGACTACCGTATTCCATCCGCGTTCCTTGAAGAGCCCTCTTGTATGAATGGGATCATAATAAAATTCCTCAAACTTCTCAGGCTTCGGTCGATTGACCACTTCAATCGGGCCGCCCACATAGAGGGATGAACGCTCATAAAGTTTTTTTACGCCTGGATGTTCCACATCCTTGGTTTTAAATACCTTGACCGCTTCCTCTTGCTGATCGACACGATAAATGCTGTCCACGGTAATCACGCCATAAACAACGCCGTCTTCCTCCCCAACCAAAGCGGCCTGTTGACCCAGGGAAAGCTTAGATGCCGTGGATTCATCCACGGCCAAAGTAACCGGTATGCTCCATACGGTTCCGTCGGCGAGTCTCATGGAACTGACGACGGACAGGTAATCCTCTTCATTCAAAAATCCTTGCAACGGAGAAAACGCGCCTACTCCGATCAGATCCAGATCCGATACCGTCCATGCGTTGATTTTTATGGAGGCCATGGTGCGTGATGCCTTTAAGAGTTTTTCCCGTCTGTCCCCTTCTGCAATTCGGTTTACCAGTATGCCGCCATGCGGCGATAAGGATGTCATGAATCCGCCTCCTTGATCTAGTTTTATTTATGAAGACCGCATTCCGTTTTTTCGCTTCCTGCCCAGCGCCCTGCTCTCGGATCCTCACCGGGCATCACCTGCCGGGTACAGTAGTGGCATCCGATACTTGGAAAATTGCGGTCATGCAGCGGATTATAGATGACATTATTGTCCCGGATATAGTTCCATACGTCATCGTGGGTCCAATCCGCGATCGGATTGAATTTGATGAGACCGAACTTCGTATCGTATTCCACCTTCTTCGCATTGGCCCGTGTCGGTGCCTGATCGCGGCGGATCCCTGTAATCCAAGCTTCGTATCGGGAGAGTATGCGGGTTAACGGTTCCACTTTACGGATATTGCAGCATTGGTTCGGGTCAGCCTTCCATAAAGCTTCGCCATATTGGGAAGCCTGTTCCTCCGGCGTTATCTTCGGTGATACTCTAATAAATTCCAAACCGTATCGTTCTTTCAGCCGATCCCGTGTCTCGTAGGTTTCTTGAAAGTGAAAATCGGTGTCCAGATAAAAGATGTCTGTCCCCGGGCTGACCCTTTGAATCATATCCACCAAAACGACGTCTTCCGCTCCAAAACTGCAAGCAAACGTAATGTTCGGAAAGGTTTCGACAGCATGGGAGATAATCTCTTCTGCTGAAGATGACTCAAGGGTCACCGCTTTCTCCTTGATCCAATCCTCTTTCTCCAATAAATTCATGTGTTTCCTAAACCTCCTCAACTAAATCCCGTTATTCCTACGTATATAGTATGAATTAAATACAGTATAGTTTATTTCGATTTAATGTCAACTGTTATTACTAGGCGTCTCCCTATATTATTCAAATCACGCAAAAAAGGACCCTTTCCGTAAACGGAAAAGGTCCTTGATCTGATAATATTAACGCTTGGAGAACTGAGGCGCGCGACGAGCCGCTTTAAGACCGTATTTCTTACGTTCTTTCATACGTGGGTCACGAGTCAGGAATCCTGCTTTTTTCAGCGAACCGCGGAATTCAGGGTCAGCCTTCAGCAATGCACGGGAGATGCCGTGACGGATTGCGCCTGCTTGACCGGAAATGCCGCCGCCATGAGCGATGACGAGAACGTCATATTTGCCTAGTGTTTCAGTCAAAGTCAAAGGTTGCTTAACGATCAGTTTGAGGGTTTCCAAACCGAAATATTCATTGATATCGCGTTTATTGATGACAATTCGTCCTTCACCCGGTACAAGGCGAACACGTGCTACCGAATGCTTACGACGACCTGTCCCATAGTATTGTACTTGTGCCATGAAACTGTCCTCCTTTTAATTAACCGCGAAGTTCGTAAACTTCTGGTTTTTGAGCTTCGTGTGGATGTGCTGTGCCTGCGTATGCTTTGAGTCTCAGCTTCATTTTTTCGCCCATGCGGGTTTTAGGAAGCATGCCGTGAACCGCGCTTTCGATCACGCGCTCAGGGAATTTCTTGATCATGTCTTCAGCAACAGTCACTTTCAATCCACCTGGATGCATGGAGTGACGGTAGTATTTCTTGTTAGTCATTTTCTTGCCTGTCAGGTGAATTTTCTCCGAGTTAATGACGATTACGAAATCGCCAGTGTCCACGTGTGGGGTAAATTGTGGCTTATGCTTGCCGCGGATCAGAGCCGCAACTTCACTTGCCAAACGGCCAAGCGTTTTGCCTTCGGCATCAACGATGTACCATTTACGATCAACTTCGTTTGGCTTCGCCATATAGGTGGTACGCATTGTATAGTTCCTCCTTGTATTCATCCGAAAATCATTTTCAAATTTTCATCATTTATCGTCGTTCGTATGTCTTACAATGTTTAAGTGATGGATACTTTCACGGCATTTTCTTAACCGGGGCTGTGGGAGAGCCGTTAAGAAAACACAACTTATATAATACAGGATGTGCCCTTAAACCGCAAGCATTTTTTTAGGCTAGAATCGAGGTTTTGAAAGAATTAATCGAACAGGTCTCCAAAGATGTCAAGCGCCGACTTTTTTCTTCTTTTTATGATGTCCATGTCCGTGCTGACGGTGCCGGGAATCCTCATAGGAGTCCTTTCCGGTTGGCCGGTAATGCTCATTCTGCGGGTAAGTTCTTCGCTCGTCTTCCTGTCTGTCATACCACTCGTTGAATGCCGGACGCACTTCCCTGATCTCGCTCATGAGCTTCTCCAGTTCACCGCGGTCCAGCCACACTCCTTTGCATTCCGGACAGATATCAATCAAGACACCGTCTTTCTCCACTTCACGCATCCGAACATCATTACATACCGGGCATTTCATCATAAAACCTCCTCTTATTTTGAGAAATACGTGTTTCTAATCATTTAGAATAGTACGCATTAGGCAAAATCGGGTTTCGCAAAAGATGATAAATCGTATTCGACATCCCAGAGCATTAAGCCTTTACTTACTGCGGTTGGCCCGGCAGCTGCTCGGTTCTTCGCCTCAAGTATGGTTTTGATGCTCTCCGGCGTCCTTTTCCCTTCTCCCACTTCCATGAGCGTCCCCATGATAATCCTTACCATGTGCTGCAAGAAACCGCTGCCCGTCAAGTAGGCATACAGAACTCCCTGATCCCGGCTGCCCGGACGACACATGCTGGTATCGATTTCGATCCATGCCTCATAGATCGTTCTTACATGAGACGGTTTCGTCGAGTGCCTTGAAGCAAAGGTCGTATAATCATGGGTGCCGATCAAATGCCGGAGCCCCTCCTCCATTGCGGCCATATCCAGCCTGCCGTGGTGATGGAACTGGTACCTGCGGTGAAACAGATCCGGAAATTGATTCGCGTTAATCGTGTAACGATACGTTTTGCGTTTCGCCTCGCGCCGGGAGTGAAATTCAAGCGGAACCTCCCATGCATCCGTCACGACGATATCCTCCGGCAGCCTTGAATTCAATGCCGAGCACCAGCGCTCTACAGGGATTTTAGCTTCCGTATAGAAGTTAAAAACCTGACCGCGCGCATGAACGCCTGCATCGGTACGGCCAGAAGCGGTTATTTTCAGCTTTTCACCTGAAAGGCGCTCGATGGCATGCTCCAAGACATCCTGTACCGTGTTACCGCCGGGCTGTGTTTGAAACCCGTTATAATCGGTACCGTCGTAACTGACTTTCATAAGCAGATTACGCATGTTTTCCTCCTGCACTATCCAAGTAGAAACCGCTCTGTCGTCCTAGAGAATGGCGATGGCGTAGGTTTTCTTGCGATATCGAATTCCATCAGCTCCGCTGATCACTTATAAATTCGATATCCAAAAGAAAGTGTAAGTGAATCCTTGTACTTTCTTTTATTCTAAAAAAAAGAGCCCCCAAGGAGCTCCTTTTCATCATGCCAGCCGATCCCCTGTAGTCAGCCGCATGACTAGAAGGTCCTTGCTTACGATGCCCTTGGGGTAGCCGAGATGAGCCGGGAATCGACCATGTCCATCTCGAACCACGACCCTATTTTGCGGCTCGGCTGTCATCCTCAGGGATAATCAGCTGCCGAGCCGGGCATACATAACTACAGTCACTTCAGATGCAAAGCTCACTGCCCGAACCGAAACGGATGCGAAACACGCATCCGGGTTTCTTAGGTGATCTTACGGGATCGAGTTATTACGCGCGGTCAACCAGTTCCAAGTAAACCATTGGAGCGGCGTCGCCGCGGCGAGGTCCCAGCTTCAGGATACGGGTGTATCCGCCTGGACGCTCAGCGTAACGAGGTGCGATTTCGGAGAACAATTTTTGAATAGCATCTTGCTCACCGTCAACGCTCTCGCGGCGTACGAATGCAGCTACTTGACGACGAGCGTGCAGGTCATCGCGCTTTGCCTTCGTAATGAGTTTCTCAGCGATCGAGCGAACTTCTTTAGCCTTGGCTTCAGTCGTTTGAATGCGCTCATATAAGAACAGGTCGGTTACCAGGTCACGGAACAACGCTTTACGCGCACTGGAGTCGCGGCCCAACTTTTGGTATGCCATGTGTTTTCCCTCCTTTGCTAGGACAATCTCGAACTACTCTTCCGTACGGAGTCCCAAACCGAGCTCTTCGAGCTTTTCCTGAACTTCTTCCAAGGATTTGCGGCCCAGGTTGCGAACCTTCATCATATCCTCTTCCGTTTTCGTGGTCAGCTCTTGTACCGTATTGATGCCGGCACGCTTGAGACAGTTGTAGGAACGCACGGAGAGATCCAGCTCTTCGATTGTCATTTCAAGCACTTTTTCTTTCTTGTCTTCTTCTTTTTCGACCATGATTTCCGCATCCTTGGCTTCGTCGGTCAGACCCACGAACAGGAACAGATGCTCAGTCAAAATTTTGGCACCGAGGCTGACGGCTTCTTCAGGGCGGATGCTGCCATCCGTCCAGATTTCAAGTGTCAGCTTGTCGTAGTTGGTCACTTGACCAACACGCGTATTTTCCACACCGTAGTTTACGCGGCTAATCGGTGTATAGATCGAATCGACGGGAATGACGCCGATAGGCTGGTCATCGCGTTTGTTCCGATCCGCCTGGACATAGCCACGACCGCGATTGGCAAAAATACGCATGTGAAGTCTTGCACCAGGACCGAGTGTCGCGATATGAAGATCCGGATTCAGGATCTCCACGTCACTGTCTGCGCGGATATCACCGGCAGTAACGACTCCTTCGCCTTCCGCATCAATCTCGAACACTTTTTCTTCGTCGGAATGGATCTTCAGCGACAAAGCTTTCAGGTTCAGAATGATCTCAGTCACGTCTTCCATGACACCAGGAATGGTGGAGAATTCGTGCAGAACTCCGTCAATCTGGACCGAAGTGACGGCAGCGCCAGGCAGCGAGGACAGCAGAATGCGGCGAAGTGAATTCCCCAGCGTCGTGCCGTAACCGCGCTCAAGCGGTTCTACTACGAATTTTCCATAGGTTCCTTCTTCATTGACATCAACGGTCTCAATTTTCGGCTTTTCGATTTCAATCACGCAAGTACCCCTCCTTCAAACGTCGCTCCTATATGAAACTGTCATCTTATCCAGTAATCCATGTAGTATGCCTAAACAACCATTCTTAGCAGATTGCACCGGATTTATACCACATTAACAGGATGACTTCATTATACGCGACGACGTTTTGGTGGGCGGCATCCGTTATGCGGAATTGGTGTTACGTCTTTAATCAGGTTAACTTCGAGACCCGCTGCTTGCAGCGAACGAATCGCGGCTTCGCGGCCGGCACCCGGACCTTTAACCATAACTTCCACCGATTTCATGCCATGCTCCATTGCCGCTTTGGCAGCTGTTTCAGCAGCCATTTGGGCAGCGAACGGGGTCGACTTACGGGAGCCTTTAAATCCAAGGCCGCCGGAGCTTGCCCAAGAAATCGCGTTTCCGTGAGGGTCCGTAATCGTTACGATCGTATTGTTGAACGTGGAACGGATGTGTGCCACGCCAGATTCAATATTTTTGCGGTCACGACGTTTAGTACGTACGACTTTTTTTTGGTTTAGCCATTGTCTTTTATCCCCCCTTCTTATTTCTTCTTGTTCGCTACCGTACGGCGAGGGCCTTTACGAGTACGAGCATTGGTTTTGGTACGTTGTCCACGAACAGGCAAGCCGCGACGGTGACGAATACCGCGGTAGCAGCCAATCTCCGTAAGACGTTTAATATTCAAGGAAATTTCTCGACGCAGGTCACCTTCTACCTTAACCATTCTGTCGATCGTTTCGCGCAATTTGCTGACTTCATCTTCTGTCAAATCACGAACACGAGTGTCCGGATTGATGCCAGTTTCTTTCAATACTTTCTGGGAAGTCGTTTTACCGATTCCGAAAATGTAAGTCAAGGCGATCTCAACGCGTTTGTCACGTGGCAAATCCACACCAGCTATACGAGCCATTTTACGCTACACCCCCTTCTTTAACCTTGTTTTTGTTTGTGTTTCGGATTTTCACAGATAACCATTACATTCCCTTTGCGGCGAATGACTTTGCATTTTTCGCAAATAGGCTTTACAGAAGGTCTTACCTTCATGTTAATTACCTCCTCCAAGTTTTACGTTGTAAAACCAGCTTCGAAAACTAGACTGTCGTTTTGCGGCTGCAAAACGGTTCGTAACCGCTGCTGAGTTTTACATCAGTAAAACCGCTTCGCAGCTTTCCTTGTTCCCCGGGGGAACGCCATCTATTTACGGTAAGTGATACGACCTTTGGTTAAATCGTATGGCGATAGTTGCACGACCACTTTGTCACCTGTAAGGATGCGGATAAAGTGCATCCGCAGCTTTCCGGAAACGTGAGCGAGAATTTGATGACCGTTCTCCAGCTCGACCTTGAACGTTGCATTCGGCAACGGTTCGATCACCGTGCCTTCGACTTCAATGACATCTTCCTTGGCCACAGTTATTCTCCTTTCTGATCAGCATCGGATTGTTCGGATAAAAAACGGCTGACGGCGAACCGCAGCTTTCCATTCGTTACCCGACCGCTTTCTTGCAAACTGTTTACAACCTCACTGCTTATGAAGGATTGGGGCTCCAGATGAAGCGCGTTTTTCTTCTTCGCCTGGTCAAACTTTCGTTTGTGCCCATCCGCTATCATAACAAACCTGCTGTCCTCAATGGAAACGACAACGGCATACTGGCCGGCATCTCTGCCCCGCAGTATTCTGACGATCTGGCCGATCTGCAAAGGGATTTCGTTGCTCACGTTTATCACCTACTCCGGCAGCTTCGTCAAGATTTCCATGCCGTCCTGGGTGACCGCTACCGTGTGTTCAAAATGAGCACACAGCGAACCGTCGACCGTAACCACCGTCCAATTGTCTTCCAGCGTCTTTACATTCCGTTTACCGGCGTTCACCATCGGCTCAATTGCCAGAACCATGCCCGGTTTAAGCCTTGGTCCCCGGTCCGGAATGCCGTAGTTCGGAATTTGCGGATCTTCATGCAGTTCGGTACCCACGCCATGTCCCACGTACTCGCGGACGACGGAGAATCCGGCATCCTCGATATGACGTTGTATGGCATGAGAGATTGTAAATAAGCGGACATCGGGTTTGATTAGCGCAAGTCCGGCATACAGCGAGCCTTCCGTGACGTCCAGCAAACGCTGGGCCTCTTCGGAAATTTGGCCCACCGGATAAGTCCATGCCGAGTCACCGTGGTAACCCTCATACTGTGCACCGATATCAAACGTAACGATATCGCCTTCGATTAATTTGCGTTTGCCGGGAAATCCATGCACCAATTCTTCATTAACTGATGCGCAAATGCTGGAAGGAAATCCGTTGTAGCCCTTAAAAGACGGCAAGGCGCCTTGGCTGCGAATGAACCGGTCGGCCATTTGATCCAGTTCCCCGGTCGTGATGCCGGGCTCCACATGAGCAGAAAGGAGCTTGTGGCATTCCGCCACAATCCGTCCTGCCTCTCTCATCAAGCCCAGTTCCGTTTCGGATTTACAAATGATCATTCACTCAACCTCGCAGTATGGACGCAATTTCAGCGGAAACCGCGCCGATTTCCTGATCACCATCGATTTGACGCAGAAGACCTTTATTTTCATAAAACGTGAGGAGTGGTGCCGTTTTGTTGATATATTCGTCCAAGCGAATGCCTACGCTCTCTTCGTTGTCGTCGGAACGTTGGTACAATTCGCCGCCGCATTTATCACAAATGCCTTCCTGTGTAGGCGGGTTGAAGATTACATGATAGGTTGCGCCGCAGCTTTTGCAGATGCGCCGTCCGGTAAGACGGGCCAGCAGCTTGTCGCGGTCTACCTTCAGGTTGATGACATGATCTAGACGGGTATTCAAGCGAGCCAGAATGTCATCCAGCGCTTCCGCTTGCGAAAGGGTTCTTGGAAAGCCGTCCAATAAAAAACCTTTTTCGCAATCGGACTGCTGCAGACGCTCCTCCACTATACCTATCGTCACGTCATCAGGTACCAGCAGGCCTTGGTCGATGTATTCTTTCGCTTTAATCCCGACGGGAGTTCCCTGTTTGATCGCCAGACGAAACGCGTCGCCTGTCGAAATGTGGGGAATGCCGAACTCATTGACAATGGTTTCTGCTTGCGTTCCTTTACCTGCCCCAGGAGGGCCCATGAATAAGATGTTCACCCTAGTCCCTCCTCTTGCCTATAGTTAGAACAGCACAATAGGTGCCGGAAGCAGACGCGCCACTAACCGGAACCTATCGCCTATTTATTGATAAATCCTTTGTAATGACGCTTGATCAACTGGCTCTCGATCTGCTTCATCGTATCCAGCGCAACACCGACGACGATCAATATGGATGTACCGCCGATTTGAACCGAACGCGGTAGGCCGGCCAAAGCGCCGAAGAACACCGGAAGCACGGAAATCGCAGCCAGGAACAGAGCTCCTGTCATCGTCAAACGGGTCATTACCCGAGTGAGGTACTTCTCGGTAGCTTTACCAGGACGGATGCCCGGGACATAGCCGCCGTTCTTCTTCATGTTGTCCGCCATCTGGTTCGGATTCATCTGCACGAAAGTGTAGAAGAAAGTGAACCCGATGATCATCAGGACATACAGGACCATACCGAGCGGTCTATCCATTGCAAGGCTTGAGGTAATCCACTTGGCCCAGCCATGATTAGCCCAGAAGCTTGCAAGAATAACCGGGAATTGAAGCAAAGAACTTGCAAAGATAACCGGAATGACGCCAGCGCCATTGATTTTCAGTGGAATGTGCGTGTTCTGTCCTCCGTACATCTTGTTCCCTACAACACGTTTAGCGTACTGCACCGGAATTTTGCGAATCCCTTGCTGGATGAATACGATGCCGGTCACAATCAGAATCAGAATCAGAAGGATCACAAGTCCCTTCACGCTATTCAAGAAAACCTGATTGTCTTGAATGAAATTCGATTCGACGATTGTGCGGATATGCATCGGAATTCCAGCGGCAATACCAGCAAAGATAATAATCGATATCCCGTTGCCGATTCCCCGTTCTGTGATCTGCTCGCCAAGCCACATCAAGAAAGATGTCCCCGCGGTCAGCACGATCGCAATCACGAGATAATTCACGAAGGTTGCATTCGGAATCATATCGGTTCCGTACAGACGGTTGAAGCCGACGGACATTCCGAACGCTTGAATCAAGCCCAACACTACCGTACCATAACGGGTGATTTGAGCCAACTGCTTTTTACCGTGTTCCCCTTGTTTGGCCCATTCCGCAAACTTCGGAATGACGTCCATCGACAGCAACTGCACGATAATGGACGATGTAATATATGGAAATATCGAAAGGGCGAAAATTGAAAACTGTTGAAGTGCGCCCCCCGAGAACGTGTTAAGGAGACCAAACAGCTCGTTGCCTGCCTGATTTGCTTGAGTAAACACATCTTTGTTCACGCCGGGAACCGGTACGAACGAGCCGATGCGGAAGATAATCAATACAAACAAGGTGAACAAGATCCGTTTTTTAAGATCCTCGACACGCCATATATTTTTCAGGGTCTTAAACATTAGATCACCTCGGTTTTACCGCCGGCAGCCTCGATCTTTTCTACCGCAGATTGAGAGAACTTATTCGCTTTTACAGTCAATTTCACGGTAACTTCACCGTTGCCAAGAATTTTGATGCCGCTCTTCGTATTTTTTTACGATTCCGCTCTCGACCAAAACTTCTGGAGTCACTTCAGTACCTGCTGCAAAGCTGTTCAGTTCTTCGATGTTCACAACCGCGTACTCTTTCCGAGTTGGGTTCACAAAACCGCGTTTCGGCAGACGACGATACAGCGGGTTTTGTCCGCCCTCGAAGCCCGGACGCACACCACCGCCGGAACGAGCGTTTTGTCCTTTGTGACCTCGACCTGATGTTTTACCCGTACCGCTGCTGGTACCGCGGCCAACGCGTTTGCGTTCTTTGCGGGAACCTGGGGCTGGGCTCAGCTCATGTAACTTCATCGTTCGTTGCACCTCCTTAATATATCCGGGTTAAGACTCCCGGGATTAACCTTCGATTTCTTTAACGGAAATTAGGTGATTTACCTTTTTAACCATTCCGCGAATCGCAGGATTGTCGTTATGAACCACAGTGTGGTTAATCTTGCGCAATCCAAGAGTTTTCACGGTCACACGCTGATCTTCCGGACGGCCGATCACGCTGCGCACGAGGGTGATTTCAAGTTTAGCCATGAGATTCCCTCCTTAACCCAATAGCTCTTCGACGGATTTGCCGCGAAGCTTGGCAACTTCTTCAACACGCTTCAGACGGGACAAGCCCTCCAAAGTCGCATTGACCATGTTCATGGAGTTCGAAGAACCTAGGGATTTTGTCAAAATGTCGCCTACGCCAGCCAGTTCCAGTACGGCACGAACCGGTCCGCCGGCGATAACACCGGTACCTTCGGATGCAGGTTTCATGAATACACGGCCAGCACCGAAGTGACCCGTTACTTGGTGAGGAATGGTTGTTCCCACGAGTGGAATGTGGATCAGGTTTTTCTTCGCGTCTTCAATCGCTTTGCGAATGGCATCTGGCACCTCGCCAGCTTTACCGATACCTGCACCAACCCAACCTTTGCCATCACCGACAACTACGAGAGCGCTAAAGCTAAAACGGCGTCCGCCTTTTACAACTTTAGCAACGCGGTTAATATTTACAACTCTTTCAGTCAGTTCTAAAGTGTTAGGATCTACACGCAAGTCGTTTACCTCCTTTTGAAAAATATCTTAGAATTCAAGGCCTGCTTCGCGAGCTGCTTCAGCCAAAGCCTGAATACGTCCGTGATACAGATATCCACCGCGGTCGAATACGACCGACTTATAACCTTTGTCTGCTGCACGTTTTGCAACGAGTTCGCCAACTTTGCGGGCAGATTCAACGCTGCCGCCGTTTGTGATGTCGCCGCTCAATTCTTTATCCAATGTAGAAGCCGATGCCAAAGTCACGCCGGCCACGTCATCGATCAGTTGAGCGTAGATGTGCTTCGAGGAACGGAACACATTCAAACGCGGACGCTCAGCCGTGCCCTGGATTTTCTTGCGGACACGCAGGTGTCTTTTCAAACGAGCTTTGTTCTTATCTTGTTTCGTGATCATGCTTCCCTTTCACTCCCTTCAGTTTTGCCTTAACAGCTTCACTTTAAGACGCATGGGGTAAGTAAGGACAAACAGGTTAGCTAGCCATCCGTAAATGCGGAAGCTGTCTAACTTATTTCTTCTTACCAGCCTTACCTTCCTTACGGATAATGCGTTCACCTTCATATTTAATCCCTTTGCCTTTGTACGGCTCAGGCTCACGTACGGAACGGATCTTAGCGGCGTAAGCACCTACGCGCTCTTTATCGATTCCTTTGACGGTGATTTTCGTGTTGGAAGGAACTTCAAATTCGATTCCTGGCTCCGGCGTAATTTCAACCGGATGGGAGTAACCCACGTTCAGAACGATTTTGTCGCCGGATTTGCTTGCGCGGTATCCGACACCGACCAATTCAAGGTTTCTCGAGAATCCTTCGGTTACGCCGCTGACCATGTTCGAGACAACGCTGCGGGTCGTGCCGTGAAGAGACCGATGAAGTTTGTTGTCGGAAGGCCGAACAACATTGATTTCGTTGTTTTCTACAGTAATCTGCATGTCTTTATGCAGTTCGCGAGTCAAGGTTCCTTTCGGTCCTTTGACCGTGATTACAGAGTTATCCAGTGTGACATCCACACCGCTTGGGATTGCAATTGGTTTACGACCAATACGGGACATTCATTGCACCTCCTATCTTGTGACGTTGATTACCAAACGTAGCAGAGAACTTCTCCGCCGGCTTTGGCTTGACGAGCTTCTTTGTCGGTCATAACTCCCTTGGACGTGGAGATGATCGCAATACCGAGTCCGCCGAGGACACGTGGCACTTCATTGCTCTTCGTGTACACGCGAAGACCTGGCTTACTGATTCTTTTCAGACCAGTGATTACACGTTCGTTATTGGAACCGTACTTCAGGAAAACGCGGATGATCCCTTGTTTGTTATCTTCCACAAATTCCGCATCACGGATGAAACCTTCACGCTTCAAGATCTCAGCGATTTGTTTCTTAATCGTCGAAGCAGGCATTTCTACCGTCTCGTGACGCACCGTATTGGCGTTACGAATACGAGTAAGCATATCTGCAATTGGATCGGACATAGTCATGTAGGGTAAACCTCCTTCCCGGTTATAAACTTCTTACCAGCTTGCTTTTTTTCACGCCAGGAATCTGGCCTTTATAAGCTAATTCACGGAAACAAATTCTGCAAATTTTAAACTTCTGCAGTACCGAATGTGGACGACCGCAACGCTCACAACGGGTGTATGCCCGCACTTTGAACTTAGGTGTGCGTTGTTGTTTAACTTTCATCGAAGTTTTTGCCACTTAGCCTGACACCTCCTAAATAGTTTCGGAGAAAAGGACAACCGTCTTATTTCGCGAAAGGCATACCCAATTGGGCAAGCAGTTCACGGGATTCTTCGTCAGTTTTAGCCGTCGTAACGATTACGATATCCATACCACGAACTTTGTCGACTTTATCATACTCGATCTCTGGGAAGATGAGCTGCTCTTTCAAGCCGAGCGTGTAGTTGCCACGTCCGTCGAAAGCTTTGGTGGACACGCCGTGGAAGTCACGTACACGCGGAAGCGTAACGTTGAACAGCTTGTCGAGGAAGTAATACATGCGCTCGCCGCGCAGTGTTACTTTAACGCCGATCGGCATGTTTTCACGCAGTTTGAATCCGGCGATGGATTTCTTCGCGCGGGTGATAACCGGTTTTTGACCAGCGATCAGCTGCATGTCGTTTACAGCGGAATCAAGCACCTTCGAGTTGGCTACAGCGTCACCCACACCCATGTTGATGACCACTTTCTCGATTTTAGGAACCTGCATTACTGTTTTATAGTTGAACTTCTGCATCAGAGCAGGAGTAACTTCATTCAGAAAACGTTCTTTCATTCTTGCTGCCATGATTCAAGGACCTCCTTTCTTGACGTCTTATTTATCGATAACTTCTCCGGATTTCTTAGCGACACGAACTTTTTTTGCCGTTGTCCAGCACTTTGTAACCGATACGGGTTACGCCTCCGCTCTTAGGATCAACGTGCATCACGTTCGAGACATGGATCGGAGCTTCCTGCTCGATGATTCCGCCTTGCGGGTTTTGCTGGTTCGGCTTCTGATGTTTTTTCATCATGTTCACGCCTTCCACCAAAACGCGGTTCTCACGAGGGTACGCTGCGATGACGCGGCCTTTTTTGCCTTTGTCTTTACCGCTGATGACGATAACCGTGTCGTCTTTTTTTCACATGCAATTTATTGCTGTGGGATTCCAGAACTTTTTTCACTCTAGGCATTCGTTACACCTCCTGGGGCCTGCTCGTGCAAGCATTACTTATCTCGGGTCGTCCGATTAGATTACTTCCGGAGCCAAGGAAACGATTTTCATGAAGTCTCTTTCGCGGAGCTCGCGAGCAACTGGTCCGAAAATACGAGTTCCACGTGGGCTTTTGTCTTCTTTAACAACAACCGCTGCATTCTCATCAAAAGAGATGTAAGATCCGTCTTTACGACGAACGGAACGCTTCGTACGAACGACAACCGCTTTAACTACATCACCTTTTTTGACAACGCCGCCTGGTGTTGCTTGTTTGACGGAGCATACGATCAAATCGCCGATCTGAGCTGTACGGCGACCTGTACCACCCAATACGCGGATACACATCAGTTCCTTCGCACCGGAGTTGTCGGCAACAGCCAAACGTGTAAATGGTTGAATCATTGAAATTTCCTCCTTTCGGAAAAACTGATTACGTCTTAGATGATGACCGCTTTCTCTACAACTTCAACCAGTCTCCAGTTCTTGTCTTTGGAGAGCGGACGAGTTTCCATGATTTTAACGGTATCTCCGATCTGAGCCGTGTTGTTCTCATCATGCGCTTTAAATTTCTTCGTGTATTTAATGCGCTTGTGATACAAATCATGCTTTTTATAGGTTTCAACAGCTACCACGATGGTTTTATCCATTTTGTCGCTGACGACTTTACCGATTTGCACTTTACGAGCATTGCGTTCTTCGCTCATTGTTGGCCTCCTTTCTGAATACAGACAGCGTCGCCTGTTTCATTAACTAATCCCAAGTTCTCTTTCACGGATAACGGTTTTAGCACGAGCTATTTCTTTGCGCACGTCACGGATCCGGGTTGGATTATCAAGCTGGCCTGTAGCCAATTGGAAACGGAGGTTAAAGAGTTCCTCTTTAAATCCGGCGATTTTTTGCTCGATTTCTGCAGTGGTTAAGTTGCGCAGTTCATTAGCTTTCATTTGCTTCACCACCCACTTCTTCACGTTTCACAAACTTCGTTTTCACAGGCAGCTTGTGAGCGGCGAGACGCATCGCTTCGCGGGCGATTTCCTCGGACACGCCTCCAAGTTCAAACATGATTTTGCCTGGTTTAACAACGGCAACCCACTTCTCAACGTTACCTTTACCGGAACCCATCCGCACCTCGAGAGGCTTTTGAGTAATCGGCTTATCTGGGAAAATCTTAATCCAAACTTTACCGCCACGGCGAATATAACGAGTCATCGCGATACGCGCAGCTTCGATCTGGCGGTTCGTGATCCAGCCTGGTTCAAGAGCTTGCAGGCCGAATTCGCCAAAGTTCAGTTCAGTACCGCCTTTAGCTTGGCCTCTCATATGGCCGCGCTGTTGCTTGCGGTGTTTTACACGTTTTGGTACCAACATGATTAGTTGCCTCCTTCCTGAGCAGCTTGTTTCTTAGCCGTAGGAAGAACCTCTCCACGATAGATCCATACTTTCACGCCGATCCGGCCGTAAGTCGTATGCGCTTCTGCTGTGCCATAGTCGATGTCTGCGCGAAGCGTATGAAGTGGAACAGTTCCTTCACTGTAGCCTTCCGTACGAGCGATCTCGGCACCGCCAAGACGTCCGCTAACCGATGTTTTAATCCCTTTAGCTCCGGCACGCATCGTTCTTTGGATCGCTTGTTTCAGTGCACGACGGAAAGAAACGCGGCGTTCCAGTTGTTGTGCAATGCTCTCAGCGACAAGAATCGCGTCGATCTCAGGGTTTTTGATTTCAGAAATGTTGATGTGAACCTTTTTGCCGCCGGCGATTTTAGTTACTTGACCGCGCAGCACTTCAACTTCCGAACCACCTTTACCGATAACCATGCCTGGTTTCGCAGTGTGGATCGTTACGTTCACACGATTAGCCGCTCTCTCGATTTCGATACGGGATACAGCGGAGTCTTTCAATTTATTTTTCAGGTATTCACGGATTTTCACGTCTTCCAGCAAAAGATCACCGAAGTCTTTGCCTGCATACCATTTGGATTCCCAGTCACGGATAATACCGATACGGAGTCCTACTGGATTTACCTTTTGGCCCACACGTTTTCCCTCCTTATTTTTCAGCTACCACCAAAGTAATGTGGCTGGTGCGTTTGTTGATCCGGCTTGCACGTCCCATCGCGCGTGGGCGGAAACGTTTCATTGTCGGACCTTGGTTGACGTAAGCTTGAGTTACGACCAACTTGCTTACATCCAAAGAGTAGTTATGCTCAGCGTTTGCGATCGCTGAGTTCAGCAGCTTCTCAACAACTGGAGATGCAGCTTTCGGAGTGTGACGGAGAATCGCAATCGCCTCACCGACCTCCTTGCCGCGGATCAAGTCAACAACCAGTTGAGCTTTACGAGGAGCAATCCGAATCGATTTTGCATGTGCTTTTGCTTCCATGGGTTTAACCTCCTCTCGAACAAAGAGCTTTCAATAATTATCTTCTTGTCTTCTTATCGTCTTCGTGACCTTTGTAAGTACGCGTTGGCGCGAACTCGCCCAACTTGTGACCCACCATGTCTTCCGTTACATATACAGGCACGTGTTTACGTCCATCGTATACGCCGAATGTGTGACCGATAAATTGCGGGAAAATCGTGGAGCGGCGGGACCAGGTTTTGATCACAGCCTTTTTGCTGGAAGAGTTCATTTCCTCCACTTTTTTGAGCAGGTATCCGTCAACAAAAGGTCCTTTTTTCAAACTACGGCTCATATCGTAATCCTCCCTTCACCAAATTGTCTCGTTACTCGCGCAGGGCACGAAGTTATGCACAGTGTGATTACTTCGTGCGACGGCGAACGATATATTTGTCAGAAGCTTTTCCTTTTTTACGAGTTTTCGCACCAAGGGTTGGTTTGCCCCAAGGAGACATAGGCGATTTGCGTCCGATAGGAGCGCGGCCTTCACCACCACCGTGAGGGTGATCGTTAGGGTTCATAACAACACCGCGTACTTCTGGACGCTGTCCGAGCCAGCGGCTGCGGCCTGCTTTACCGATCTTGATCAACTCATGGTCTCCGTTACCTACGGAACCGATCGTTGCGCGGCAAGTTTTTAGAATGTGGCGAACTTCACCGGAAGACAGGCGTACGGTTACGTACTTTTCTTCTTTACCGAGAAGCTGAGCTTCCGTACCGGCAGCGCGAACCAATTGTCCGCCTTTGCCTGGCTGCAGCTCGATGTTGTGGATAACGGTACCAACCGGAATGTTTTCCAATGGAAGTGCGTTACCGATTTTGATGTCAGCACCAACGCCGGAAACGACTTGGTCTCCCACTTTCAGACCTTTCGGAGCGATGATGTAACGTTTTTCGCCGTCCGCATAGTGGATCAGAGCGATGTTGGAAGTACGGTTCGGGTCGTATTCGATTGTGGCAACGCGACCTGGAATGCCGTCTTTCGTGCGTTTGAAGTCGATGATACGGTATTTACGTTTGTGTCCGCCGCCATGGTGACGAACCGTAATTTTACCTTGGTTGTTGCGGCCTGCTGTTTTGCTCAGCGGTGCAAGCAACGATTTTTCCGGCTGGTTCGTGGTGATTTCTTCGAAAGTCGACACGGACATGTTGCGTCGAGCCGGGGATGTCGGTTTATACTTTTTAATAGGCACTGAATTTTCCCTCCTTACTCAGAAATTTCTTATTCAACCGATTCAAAGAACTCAAGCGGTTTGCTGTCTGGAGCCAGTGTTACGATTGCCTTTTTCCACTCTGACGTGTAACCGAAGTGGCGGCCGTAACGTTTTGGCTTCGCAGGAACGCGCATCGTATTCACGTTCGACACTTTAACCTTGAAAATGGACTCAACGGCTTGTTTGATCTCCGTTTTGTTCGCACGAATATCTACTTCGAAAGCATATTTCAGCTCAGCCATGTAGTCAGCCGTACGTTCCGTGATCACCGGGCGCTTAATGATATCGCGAGGATCCTTCATTACGCGAGCACCTCCTCTACCTTCTGAACTGCTTCTTTCGTAATGATCAGTTGATCGTACGTCAGTACGTCAAGAACATTAATGCCGTCTGCCGCTACAAACTTCACACCAGGGATGTTGCGAGCGGAAAGGGCAACATTGTCATCATAGCTTGGAGCAACGATCAGAGCTTTGCGACCCACCTTCAGGTTGCTGAGAATGTTAGCAAACTCTTTCGTTTTTGGCGTATTCAGCGTCAATTGATCCAATACGATGATTGCATTGTCCAACACTTTGGAAGACAAAGCGGATCTGATCGCCAAACGACGAACTTTCTTAGGAAGTTTGAAAGTGTAGCTGCGTGGAGTCGGTCCGAATACCACACCGCCGCCTTTCCATTGCGGAGAACGGATCGAACCTTGACGGGCACGACCGGTACCTTTTTGTTTCCACGGCTTGCGTCCGCCGCCGCGTACTTCAGAGCGTCCTTTTACTTTGTGTGTGCCACGACGCAGGGAAGCGCGCTGAAGCAATACTGCATTATGCAAAACGTGCACGTTCGGCTCGATGCCGAATACTGCATCGTTCAATTCAACTTCGCCCACTTGGCCGCCGTCGATATTAAATAGTGCTACTTTTGGCATTGATTGTTCCTCCTTTCTTCAGGCGATTATTTCTTCACCGTTTCTTTGATTTGCACAAAACCTTTTTTAGGCCCAGGAATGGAGCCTTTAACGAGCAATACATTGCGCTCGGTATCCACTTTAACGATTTCGAGCTTTTGGATCGTTACCGTGTCATGACCCATGTGTCCTGGCAGACGCTTCCCTTTTGGAACGCGGTTAGCCTGAATCGAACCCATGGAACCTGGACGACGATGGTAACGGGAACCGTGAGACATCGGTCCGCGGCTTTGTCCCCAACGCTTGATAACGCCTTGGAAGCCTTTACCTTTGGAAATGCCTGTTACGTCAACAAATTCGCCTTCCGCAAAGACGTCTGCCTTCACTTCTTGACCAACCTCGACACTCGCGAGGTCAACACCGCGAATTTCACGAACGTAGCGCTTAGGTGCAGTATTTGCTTTTTTTCGCATGTCCTGCCTCTGGCTTGTTGGCATTCTTTTCTTTCTTGTCGGAAAATCCGAGCTGAACAGCTTCATAGCCGTCGTTCTCGAGATCTTTCTTTTGCAAAACAACACAAGGTCCTGCTTCGATAACCGTTACAGGAATTACATTACCTTCAGCGGTAAATACTTGAGTCATTCCGAGCTTTCTCCCTAAGATACCTTTCATGTTGACACCTCTTTTCTCTTCACTAAATGGTTATTCTAATATTACAGCTTGATTTCGATATCTACACCGGACGGCAGGTCCAAGCGCATCAAGGCATCCACAGTTTGTGGAGTCGGGTTCACGATGTCGATCAAGCGCTTGTGTGTGCGCATTTCGAACTGTTCCCGAGAATCCTTATACTTGTGCACCGCACGGAGAATGGTAATTACTTGTTTCTCAGTTGGCAGCGGGATCGGACCTGAAACACCGGCACCCGAACGTTTTGCTGTTTCAACAATTTTCTCAGCGGATTGATCAAGAATTCTGTGGTCGTAAGCTTTTAAACGAATACGAATTTTTTGCTTTGCCATTTTATTCCCTCCTTCTATCGCCCAATTTGGTATCGGACATACTCCGTGAAAATTTTCTGACCACCTGCCTCATGGCAAAGGGGCCGGGTGTGTCAGTAACCTCTCACATCATCGCAACGTCGCAGAACAACATTCATTATTATATAGAAAAGATAGGCGCAATGCAAGCATTAAATGATAAAACATATTTTCATTTTCATAATGGTTTCATTTGCCTCTAAAAAGCCCATGAATCCAGAAATATAACCGCCTTACGCTTTCTTTGAAAATTCTTTCTTTCATATAAAAGGGTTCAAAAAAAAGAAGCCCGACCTTTGGGTCGGACTCCTTCTGTCTTTACTTCACACTGTTGCTCGTTCCAGTACACTGTTGCTCTATGTCAGGCTGTCATCAAGCCTTAATTACTTAATGATGGAAGCTACGGAACCAGCACCTACGGTACGGCCGCCTTCACGGATGGAGAATTTAGTTCCTTCTTCGATCGCGATTGGAGAGATCAGTTGAACGGTTACGGTGATGTTGTCACCAGGCATAACCATTTCGGAACCTTCTGGCAGATTGATCACGCCAGTTACGTCCGTAGTACGGAAGTAGAACTGTGGACGGTAGCCAGTGAAGAAAGGCTTGTGACGTCCGCCTTCTTCTTTGCTCAGAACGTACACTTGAGCTGTGAACTCAGTGTGCGGCTTAACGGATGCTGGTTTAGACAGTACTTGACCACGCTCGATTTGAGTACGGTCAACACCGCGAAGCAGAGCGCCGATGTTGTCGCCGGCTTGAGCGGAATCCAGCAATTTACGGAACATTTCAACGCCCGTAACAACGGATTTTCTAGTTTCTTCAGTGATACCAACGATTTCGATTTCATCGCCGACTTTAACAGTACCGCGCTCTACACGACCTGTAGCAACCGTACCGCGTCCAGTGATGGAGAATACGTCCTCGACAGGCATCAAGAAAGGCTTGTCTGTGTCGCGCTCAGGCAATGGGATGTACTCGTCGATAACTTTGAACATTTCAACGATTTTTTGTGCCCATTCGCCGTCTGGGTTCATCAGCGCTTCACGAGCGGAACCGCGAGTGATTGGAGTGTCGTCGCCAGGGAAGTCGTATTCGCTCAGGAGATCGCGAACTTCCATTTCAACCAGTTCCAGAAGCTCTTCGTCTTCAACCATGTCGCATTTGTTCAGGAATACAACGATGTAAGGAACGCCTACTTGGCGGGACAGCAGGATGTGCTCGCGAGTTTGCGGCATTGGGCCGTCAGCTGCGGATACAACCAGGATCGCGCCGTCCATTTGAGCCGCGCCAGTGATCATGTTTTTAACATAGTCGGCGTGACCTGGGCAGTCAACGTGTGCATAGTGACGAGTATCAGTTTCGTACTCTACGTGGGAAGTAGAGATTGTGATACCGCGTTCGCGCTCTTCTGGAGCTTTGTCGATTTGGTCGAAGGACATAGCTGCGCCACCGTAAGTTTTGGACAATACAGTTGTGATTGCAGCAGTCAAAGTCGTTTTACCATGGTCGACGTGACCGATAGTACCGATGTTAACGTGGGGTTTCGTACGTTCGTATTTAGCCTTAGCCATTTGAACAATTCCTCCTTAAGGGGATATATATGTTTGGGCCGGCTTCGGAGAGACGAAACTTGCATCCCGTTCTCCTTACCGACAAGTAAAACGTTATTATTCTCCGCCTTTGTTCTTGGACACGATTTCCTCGGAGATATTCTTAGGAACTTCTTCGTAATGGGAGAGTTCCATCGAGAACACGCCGCGGCCTTGTGTACCGGAACGAAGCGTCGTGGAGTAGCCGAACATTTCGGACAGAGGCACTTTCGCACGGATAATTTGAGCGCCACCGCGGGAATCCATACCTTCGATCCGTCCACGGCGGGAGTTCAGCATACCCATAACGTCGCCCATGTATTCCTCAGGCACGGTTACTTCCACTTTCATGATTGGCTCAAGCAGGACAGGTTGACACTTGTCTTTAGCTGCCTTCAAAGCCATGGAACCGGCAATCTTAAACGCCATCTCGTTGGAGTCGACATCGTGGTAAGAACCATCAACGATTGTAGCTTTAACGTCCACAAGCGGGAAGCCGGCAAGTACGCCGTTCTTCATTTGTTCTTCGATACCTTGTTGTGCTGGCGCAATGTATTCTCTCGGTACAGCACCGCCGACGATCTTGCTGTCGAACTGGTTGCCAGTACCCGGCTCCAGAGGTTCGAATTCAACCCAGACGTGACCGTATTGACCACGACCACCGGACTGACGTACGAATTTACCTTCAACGCGCCCAGGAGCACGGAAGGTTTCACGGTAGGCAACCTGAGGTTTACCTACGTTGGTTTCCACTTTGAACTCACGACGCATACGGTCGATGATGATGTCCAAGTGAAGCTCGCCCATACCTGCAAGGATCGTTTGACCGGTTTCCTCGTCAGTATGCGCGCGAAGAGTCGGATCCTCTTCTGTCAGCTTGCCGAGAGCCACACCCATTTTATCCTGGTCGGCTTTCGTTTTAGGTTCAACCGCGATTTCGATAACCGGATCAGGGAAGTTCATGGATTCCAGAATAACCGGATTCTTCTCATCACACAGTGTATCACCTGTACCCGTATCTTTCAAACCTACGGCAGCCGCGATGTCACCGGAGTAAACTTCGGTAATTTCCTGACGGCTGTTCGCATGCATCTGAAGGATACGTCCGATACGCTCGCGTTTGCCTTTCGTTGCATTCAGTACGTAAGAGCCGGATTGCAATACGCCGGAATACACACGGAAGAACGTAAGCTTACCAACGTAAGGGTCTGTCATGATTTTGAATGCCAGCGCTGCGAACGGCTCTTCGTCGGAAGAGTGACGTTCTACTTCAGTACCGTCTTCAAGATGTCCTTGAATGCTTGGCACGTCGGTCGGAGCCGGCAGGTAATCGACAACAGCGTCCAGCATCAGCTGAACCCCTTTGTTGCGGTAGGAAGATCCGCAGATAACCGGGAAGATCTTAACTTCGACAACACCTTTACGCAGAGCCGCTTTCAGCTCAGGGATGGTGATTTCTTCACCTTCAAGGTATTTCATCGTCAAGTCTTCGTCAAGTTCGGCAACCTTCTCAACCAGCTCGTTGCGAAGTTCTTCAACCTTGTCCTTGAATTCCGCAGGAACTTCGACTACATCGATATTTTGGCCGAGGTCATCTTTAAACATATAAGCTTTTTCCTCAACGATATCGATAATGCCGACAAAGTCTGCCTCCGCGCCGATCGGAAGCTGAATAGCTACCGCATTGGCTTGCAGGCGCTCTCTCATGTCGTTAACGACATTCAAGTAGTCGGCGCCGATAATGTCCATTTTGTTTACGTATGCGATCCGCGGAACACCGTATTTGTCGGCTTGTCTCCATACGGTTTCCGACTGAGGTTCTACGCCCTCTTTCGCACTGAATACACCTACTGCCCCATCCAATACACGAAGGGAACGTTCAACTTCCACTGTGAAGTCAACGTGTCCCGGGGTGTCGATGATATTAACGCGATGACCTTTCCATTGAGCGGTGGTCGCAGCGGAAGTAATCGTGATCCCGCGCTCCTGTTCCTGCTCCATCCAGTCCATCGTAGCCGCACCCTCGTGAACTTCACCGATTTTGTGCGTACGGCCTGTATAGAACAAGATCCGCTCTGTGGTGGTCGTCTTACCAGCGTCAATATGCGCCATGATCCCGATATTACGTGTATTTTTCAAGGAGAACTCTCTTGCCATGCGAATAGTCTCCCTTCAAAATTGAAGTTAAGTTTTTTATGAACGGCTTAACCCTACCAGCGGTAGTGAGCAAACGCTTTGTTCGCTTCAGCCATTTTGTGCGTGTCTTCGCGTTTCTTAACGGAAGCGCCCGTGTTGTTGGAAGCATCGATGATCTCAGCCGCCAAACGCTCTTCCATCGTCTTCTCGCCGCGGTTGCGGGAGTAGTTTACGAGCCAACGTAATCCCAGGGAAGTACGTCTTTCAGGCTTAACTTCGATAGGTACTTGGTAGTTCGCACCGCCGACACGGCGAGCTTTAACTTCCAGAACCGGCATGATGTTCTTGATGGCTGCTTCGAATACTTCCATTGGGTCGTTGCCCGTACGTTCTTGGATAATATTGAATGCATTATAAAGGATGCTTTGAGCGACACCTCTTTTACCATCCAGCATGATGCGGTTGATCAGACGCGTTACCAGCTTGCTGTTGTACACCGGATCCGGCAGCACGTCTCTTTTAGTAACTGGACCTTTGCGTGGCATGGATATCCCCCTTTCTTCAGTCATGTTATCTCAACATGCTTAAATGTCAATCAATTAGCTTTTTGCTTTAGGACGTTTCGCGCCGTATTTGGAACGAGCTTGCATCCGGTTGTTAACACCAGCGGTATCAAGCGCGCCGCGAACGATGTGGTAACGTACACCCGGAAGGTCTTTTACTTTACCGCCGCGAACCAATACGGAACTGTGCTCTTGCAAGTTGTGACCGATACCTGGAATGTATGCAGTCACCTCAATGCGGTTCGTCAAGCGAACACGAGCATATTTACGAAGCGCAGAGTTAGGTTTCTTAGGCGTCATGGTGCCTACACGAGTACAAACGCCGCGTTTTTGCGGAGCACTCAAATTGGTATCCTCACGTTTCAAAGCGTTGAATCCTTTTTGCAGTGCCGGAGATTTCGATTTGTAAACTTTAGCTTGACGGCCCTTGCGAACCAGTTGGTTAATAGTTGGCATGCTGCCACCCCCTTCCTATATTTCTCATCCTCGTACAAACCATTTTAAGTCCACAGACCCAGGCGGTTCATAAAAAGACAAATGAAAAGTTTTTGCCGAGAGAAGAACCCTCCTCCAACAAAAACAGTTCGAACTCATTGTTTTAAGACTGCTGCCATCGCGGCGCCGACTTCGATCCCGCACGCCTCGCCGAGTTGCCTCATCGAAGGAACGTACGTTATATCCACGCCGTGCTTCTCGCACAGGGATACGATCTTGACGACAAAACGCTGATCGCAATCTTCAGCCACATAAACCTCAGTGGCCTGACCGTTCTCAACGGCCTTCATGGTTTGTTTGGTGCCAATCTTAACATGAGCATCCTGTAATCCTTTATCATTAGACATCGGGTGATTCCTCCAAAAGAACAGGGATAAAGCTACTACTCACGCACCTTTGCTATATTAGCACTTGCAATAAATGATGTCAAGCATATTATTAAGCTCTTGTCCAAACAAACTGCCCTACTCAAAGGACGATCGTGTTTTTGCGCGAACTATAAGCCAAGCATAAATGAAATCTACGCATTCTTATATTTGTGAAAAGAAATTCAGGGGGCGGGAATTCAGGCTTTCGCCTTCTTCCCGCCTCCGTCTATTTCTTATTCAGCAGTTACGCTTTCGAGCTCCTGATTTTCGTTTGCATCGTCCTGACCCTCGAATCTTACGCTGCGGTAACGGTTCATGCCCGTACCGGCAGGGATCAGTTTACCGATGATGACATTCTCTTTCAGACCGAGCAGTTGATCGACTTTGCCTTTGATGGCCGCATCGGTCAACACGCGCGTAGTCTCCTGGAAGGAGGCCGCGGAAAGGAACGAATCCGTCTCAAGGGAGGCTTTCGTAATACCAAGCAGCACCGGTTTGGCAACGGCAGGCTCTTTACCCGCCAGGATGGCATCCTTGTTGGCAGACTCGTATTCGTGGATGTCCACGAAGGAGCCTGGCAGAAGGTTGGTGTCCCCTGCGTCTACGATCCGGATCTTACGAAGCATCTGACGAATCATAACCTCGACGTGCTTGTCGTTGATTTCTACGCCTTGGTTCCGGTAAACGCGCTGAACTTCCTGAAGGATATAGTTCTGAACGCCGCGGATCCCTTTGATGCGGAGCATTTCTTTAGGGTCGATGGAACCTTCCGTAAGCTCGTCGCCGGCTTCGATATGCTTGCCTTCGCTTACGCGCAGACGGGAGCCGTAAGTAACGGAATATACTTTGGTTTCCGCCTCGCCCTGAATTTCGATTTCACGGCGGTCTTTGGTTTCGCGGATCTCTTTGACAACCCCGTCAATCTCACTGATCGTAGCTTGACCTTTAGGGTTACGGGCTTCGAAAAGCTCCTGGATACGCGGCAAACCTTGGGTGATGTCATCACCCGCAACGCCCCCGGTATGGAACGTACGCATCGTGAGCTGGGTTCCCGGTTCGCCGATCGACTGGGCGGCAATGATGCCGACAGCTTCGCCGATTTCGACGAACTTGCCTGTTGCCAGATTCCGGCCGTAACATTTTTTGCAGACGCCATGACGGGCGCGGCAGCTCAAAATGGAACGGATTTGAACCTTTTCCACCCCGGCTTTGACGATTTCATCCGCCTTGTCGGAGTCGATCAGCTCGTTGCGGTTTACGATAATTTCATTCGTTTCCGGATGACGGACGGTCTCAAACGAGTAACGTCCTTCGATGCGGTCATAAAGATCCTCGATGACTTCCTTGCCATCTTGGATACGGCTTACCGTAAAGCCTTTATCCGTGCTGCACTCGTCTTCGCGGACGATAACGTCCTGCGCAACGTCGACGAGACGGCGGGTCAGGTAACCCGAGTCCGCGGTACGAAGCGCCGTATCGGCAAGACCTTTACGCGCACCGTGCGTGGACAGGAAGTATTCGAGTACCGTCAGACCTTCACGGAAGTTCGATTTGATCGGCAACTCGATGATCCGGCCGGACGGGTTCGCCATCAGACCGCGCATCCCGCCAAGCTGGGTAATCTGCGATTTGTTACCCCGCGCTTTGGAATCCACCATGAGCATGATGGAGTTAAAGCGGTCCATCGACTTCATGAGAACGTCGGTAATATCATCCTTCGCTTTGGACCAAATATCGATAACCCGGTCATAGCGCTCTTCGTTCGTGATCAGACCACGACGGTACTGGTTCATGACGACGCTGACTTTTTCCTCGGATTCCTTGAGAATTTTGTTCTTCTCTTCCGGTACGATAACGTCAGCCACCGCAACGGTAACCCCGGCACGCGTGGAATAGGTGAAGCCGAGCTGCTTGATTTTGTCCAGGATAACGGATGTTTCCGTCGTGTGGTACGTCTCGAAGCAGCGGGCGATAATTTGGCCCAGGTATTCCTTGCCTACAGCGCCGCTGACCGGAAGACTCTGAATGATCTCCTGGATGTTGGCCCCTTTTTCATAAACGAAGTATCTTTCCGGCGTCCCCTGGAACAGGTTCTCGCGAGTGGCTTCGTTAATGTACGGGAAGCTTGCAGGGAATATTTCGTTGAAAATGATGCGTCCCACCGTCGTAACAAGCATGGCTTTCTGCTGCGCATCCGTAAAGCTGGTTTTACCCAAGGCTTTAACCGGGATGGCGACACGCGCATGCAGGCCTGCAGCGCCGCGCTGGTATGCGGATACCGCTTCGTTTACGCTGCCCAGAATCATGCCGGTTCCTTTTTCTTCCTTGTTGTCCATCGTCAGATAGAAGGAACCCAGAACCATATCCTGAGACGGGGTAACGACCGGCTTGCCGTCTTTAGGGTTCAAGATGTTACCCGACGCCAGCATCAAAAGACGAGCTTCTGCTTGCGCTTCCGCGGACAACGGTACGTGAACGGCCATTTGGTCACCGTCGAAGTCGGCGTTGTATGCCGTACATACGAGCGGGTGAAGACGGATCGCGTGACCCTCTACGAGAATCGGCTCAAATGCTTGAATGCCAAGTCTGTGCAACGTAGGGGCACGGTTCAGAAGAACCGGATGTTCCTTGATGACTTCTTCCAGCACATCCCATACTTCCGGACTTACGCGTTCCACTTTGCGTTTGGCGCTCTTGATGTTATGGGCAAGTCCTTTGTTGACCAATTCTTTCATGACGAAAGGCTTGAACAGCTCCAGGGCCATTTTCTTAGGCAGGCCGCACTGGTACATTTTCAGGTACGGGCCCACGACGATAACGGAACGGCCGGAATAGTCCACCCGTTTACCGAGCAAGTTCTGACGGAAACGTCCCTGTTTACCTTTCAGCATGTGGCTGAGGGATTTCAAAGGACGGTTGCCGGGACCCGTAACCGGACGGCCGCGACGGCCGTTGTCGATCAGGGCGTCAACGGCTTCCTGGAGCATCCGCTTCTCGTTTTGAACGATAATGTCGGGCGCACCGAGATCCAGCAGCCTTTTCAGGCGGTTGTTCCGGTTGATGACGCGGCGATACAGGTCATTCAGGTCGGAGGTCGCAAAACGTCCGCCGTCAAGCTGTACCATCGGACGAAGCTCCGGAGGAATAACAGGCAGAACGTCCATAACCATCCACTCCGGCTTGTTGCCGGAATTGCGGAACGCCTCAATGACTTCAAGACGCTTGATGGCACGGTTGCGGCGCTGGCCTTGAGCCGTACGCAGCTCTTCTTTCAGAAAATCGAGCTCTTTGTCGATGTCGAGGTCCTGAAGAAGCTTTTTAACCGCTTCGGCACCCATGCCTGCTTGGAATCCGTAACCGTACTTCTCACGGTAGCTGCGGTATTCCTTCTCGGACAGAAGCTGTTTCTTCTCCAGAGGCGTATCTCCCGGATCGGTTACAACATATGATGCAAAATAAATGATCTCTTCAAGAGATCTTGGAGACATATCCAAAGCGAGACCCATGCGGCTTGGAATGCCTTTGAAATACCAGATGTGGGATACAGGAGCCGCAAGCTCGATGTGTCCCATCCGTTCGCGGCGCACCTTGGCGCGCGTTACTTCAACGCCGCAGCGGTCGCAGACAACGCCTTTATAACGGACACGCTTGTATTTGCCGCAATGGCATTCCCAGTCTTTTTGGGGACCGAAGATGCGTTCGCAGAACAAGCCTTCCTTCTCCGGCTTCAATGTACGGTAGTTAATCGTTTCCGGCTTCTTGACTTCACCGCGGGACCAGGAACGAATCTTCTCCGGGGAAGCGAGACCGATTTTCATGTACTCAAAATTGTTAACGTCCAACAAGGAGCAACCCTCCTCAACTTAGTCCTAAATATGTGCTTACGATCAAATCACCGCCGCCGGTTGTTTCAACCGGCGGGGTGAAATTGAATCGTTATTCCGCTCCGACTTCAGCGCCTTCCAAGTTAAGGCTCAGTTTATCGCCTGCTGTATCGTCTTCGTCATCGAGCTCTTTCATCTCGATTTCCTCTTCGTTCTCGCTAAGGATTTTGACGTCCATACCAAGAGACTGGAGTTCTTTTTATCAATACCTTGAACGATTCTGGAACGCCCGGTTCCGGAACGTTCTCGCCCTTGACGATGGATTCGTAGGTTTTCACCCGGCCAACCACGTCATCGGACTTGACGGTAAGGATTTCTTGCAGTGTATAGGCGGCGCCGTAAGCTTCAAGCGCCCACACTTCCATCTCCCCGAAACGCTGTCCGCCGAACTGCGCTTTACCGCCGAGCGGCTGCTGCGTAACGAGAGAGTATGGTCCCGTCGAACGGGCATGGATTTTATCGTCAACCATGTGCGCCAGTTTGATCATGTGCATGACGCCGACGGTTACCTCGCGCTCGAAGCGCTCGCCCGTACGACCGTCATACAGCACGGTTTTACCGTTGCGCTGCATGCCTGCTTCTTCCATGGTATCAAACACGTCGTATTCGCTAGCTCCGTCAAACACCGGGGTAGCCACGTGGATGCCCAGCTGCAGGGCAGCCATGCCCAAGTGGACCTCAAGCACCTGGCCGATGTTCATCCGGGAAGGTACGCCCAGCGGGTTGAGGACAACCTGCACCGGCGTGCCGTCCGGCAGGAACGGCATATCCTCTTCAGGCAAAATACGGGCAACGACACCCTTGTTGCCGTGACGTCCGGCCATTTTGTCGCCTTCGGAGATTTTACGCTTCTGAGCGATGTAGACGCGTACCAGTTGGTTAACGCCAGGAGGCAGTTCATCGCCGTTCTCGCGGGTAAACACCTTCACGTCCACGATGATACCGTCGCTTCCGTGAGGAACGCGCAACGAGGTGTCGCGAACTTCGCGGGCCTTCTCACCGAAGATGGCGTGCAGGAGACGCTCTTCCGCAGTAAGCTCCGTCACGCCCTTAGGCGTAACTTTACCTACCAGGATGTCCCCGGCGCTGATCTCCGCACCAATGCGGATGATGCCGCGCTCGTCGAGGTTTTTCAGCGCTTCTTCGCCGACGTTCGGGATGTCGCGGGTGATTTCTTCCGGTCCAAGCTTCGTATCGCGCGCCTCGGATTCGTACTCTTCGATATGGATCGAAGTGTATACATCCTCTTTCACGAGTTTCTCGGACAACAGGATCGCATCCTCGTAGTTGTAGCCCTCCCAAGTCATGAAGGCCACGACAACGTTGCGGCCCAAAGCCAATTCGCCCATTTCCGTCGACGGACCGTCAGCAAGAATGTCGCCTTTTTTGATGACATCTCCACGCTGAACGATCGGGCGCTGGTTAATGCAGGTACCTTGGTTCGAACGCATAAATTTGTGTAATTTATATTTAACGATGTCGCCTTTGACCTCTTGTCCGTCGACCATCTCTACGCGGCGGAGCCAGATTTCGTTAGCGGACGAACGCTCAATAATTCCGTCGTATTTGGATACAATACAAACGCCGGAATCCTTCGCGGACTTGTGTTCCATCCCCGTTCCGACAAGCGGAGCTTTAGGGATAAGAAGAGGAACGGCCTGACGCTGCATGTTCGATCCCATCAGCGCGCGGTTGGAGTCGTCGTTCTCGAGGAACGGAATCAGAGCCGTCGCCACGGATACAACCTGCTTCGGTGATACGTCCATGTAGTCCACACGCTCGCTCGGCATAGGCAGGATGTTGTCGGACTGTTTATTGTAACGGACGATAACCATGTCGTCCTTAAACTTGTTGTCCTCGGTCAATTCCGCGTTTGCCTGCGCAACCACGTAATTGTCTTCCTCGTCGGCCGTCAGATAATCGATCTGATCCGTAACCTGACCCGTCTTCGGATCAACCCAGCGGTATGGCGCTTCGATAAAGCCGTATTCGTTGATACGGGCAAAAGTCGACAAGGAGTTGATCAGACCGATGTTCGGTCCCTCAGGCGTTTCGATCGGACACATGCGGCCATAGTGACTGTGGTGAACGTCCCGGACTTCAAAGCCCGCGCGTTCACGGGTCAAACCGCCCGGTCCGAGCGCCGACAGACGGCGTTTATGCGTCAATTCGGCAAGCGGGTTCGTTTGGTCCATGAACTGGGACAGCTGGGAACTGCCAAAGAACTCTTTAATGGAGGCGATCACCGGACGGATGTTAATCAGCGCCTGCGGCGTGATTACACTTGCGTCCTGAATCGACATTCTTTCGCGAACCACGCGCTCCATACGGGACAAGCCGATGCGGAACTGATTCTGCAAAAGCTCACCGACCGAACGGAGACGACGGTTGCCCAGATGGTCGATGTCATCCGTATCGCCGATGCCGTGCAGCAAATCGATAAAATAGCTGATGGACGAAATAATGTCCGCCTGCGTAATATGTTTCACCGACTTATCGATATTTCCGTTCGCAATGATCTTAACGACCTTCCCGTCCTCAATCGGAGAGAATACGTCGATCGTTTGGAGCGGAATGTCTTCGCTGTCCAGCACGCCGCCGGATACATGATACGTTTTAAAACCAACGCTCTTCTCCAGGTGAGGCATGATCTCGTCCAAAAGACGGCGGTCTACGGTTTGGCCCGCTTCCGCGATAATCTCGCCCGTGTCGATGTCGATCAAGCTCTCGGCCAAACGCTGGTTGAAGAGGCGGTTTTTGATATGAAGCTTCTTGTTGATCTTATAACGTCCGACGTTAGCCAGATCATAGCGCTTCGGATCGAAGAAACGCGCAACGAGCAGGCTCTTCGCGTTCTCCAGTGTAGGAGGCTCGCCCGGACGAAGACGTTCATAAATCTCGATGAGCGCCTTTTCCGTGGAATCCGTGTTGTCTTTATCCAAGGTATTGCGAATATACTCATCATTACCAAGAAGATCAAGAATTTCGGCATCCGTTCCAAAACCGAGTGCGCGGAGCAGAACGGTTACCGGGATCTTACGGGTACGGTCGATACGGACATAAACGATGTCCTTGGCGTCCGTCTCAAGCTCCAGCCATGCGCCGCGGTTCGGAATAACCGTCGCCGTGTATGTTTTTTTGCCGTTTTTATCAACTTTAGTGCTGAAATAGACGCTGGGAGAGCGAACCAACTGGCTGACAATGACCCGTTCGGCACCATTGATGATAAATGTTCCGGTTTCCGTCATCAGCGGGAAATCTCCCATGAACACTTCCTGCTCTTTGACCTCTCCCGTCTCCTTGTTGATGAGCCGGACTTTCACACGGAGCGGCGCCGCATAAGTAACGTCACGTTCTTTCGCGTCATCGACGGTGTATTTCGGTTCTCCAAGGCTGTAGTCAATAAACTCCAGCACCAAGTTCCCTGTAAAATCCTGAATCGGCGAGATGTCCTGGAACATTTCGCGAAGTCCTTCCTCCAAAAACCATTCGTAAGATTTTTGTTGGATCTCAATCAGGTTCGGAACTTCGAGTACCTCGTTAATGCGTGCATAACTTCGCCGAGTGCGTCGACCATATTGAACAAGATGTCCTGCCAACTTAAACTCACCCCTCATGTCTACTCACTTTTAAAAATTCATTGCGAACCTCTGTTTGTAACACTATAATGGAACGTACAGAGGAAACTCCCATAAATAGAGAAAAGCCCTTATCGAATATCTTTCGAAAAAAGAGCAGCTTATCCATGGTTATGATAATCATCCCATATCCAGTAGATTTGCCCAAAATGTACATATTATACGTCAATATGACTGACTTTATGCATGGATTTCCACATCAAGTCTTGACATTTCAGCAAACTAAAGACAAAGAGACCATCCTAATACTGACATTTTATAATAATACCACAATGAGAAATTCGAGTCAATAACCCATTTGCAACTTTATGAAGAACCTTTTACCGCCTTAAAAATACGGTATCCTTTATCCTTCGTCACTTCCTCAACGGTGGAAAACAGGCTTTCCAATTTGGCTTTGGCCGATGGGGAGCCTTGTTTTTTTTTGAATGACGACCCACAACTGGCCATTCGGCTTCAGATGGCGAAACGCCTGTTCAAAAATGGCATGAACCGTTTCCTTCCCTGCGCGGATTGGCGGATTGGTCAACACGACATCAAAAAATTTCCCCTCTACTGCGGAAAACAGATCGCTTTCCAGAATCGTCACGTTGCCGATCCCGTTCAGCTTCGCATTCTCCTTGGCCAGTTCAACCGCCCGGCTGTTGATGTCGATCATGGTTACATGGCCGTTCGTTGCCAGTTTGGCGGCCGTTAAACCGATCGGGCCATAACCGCACCCTACGTCAAGCACTTCCGACCCGCCCGGAAAATCCATCGCCTCTATCAAAACCTTGCTTCCGTAATCCACCCCGCTCTTGGAAAAAAACGCCGGCATCGCTAATGAACTTCAGTTTGCTGCCACGCAGCACCGTTTCCAACTCCCGCCGGTCATGCCCGGCCTCTGGCCGGTTTGAATAATAATGCTGATTCGGCATACCAACCCTCCGTATCGCCAAATATCAATCCATGCTTCATCGAGTCATCCCCAGCTTAACCTACGCTCAGAATCTATTATAACCTTCTTTGCGTTCAGCCAGACGGTCTTGCTTTCACAAGCAGGAACAATTCCGTCACTTCTCTAGGACGACGGAATTCCTCCCGAAATATAAGCGCAGCTTCTTATATTCTAACAACAAACCCCTTGAACAATTATTCAAGGGGTTTGTTTCATGATGCAAGATTTCCATGAGAAGGAATTACTTCACTTCTACGGATGCGCCTGCTTCTTCCAATTTAGCTTTAACTGCTTCTGCTTCTTCCTTAGCTACTTTTTCTTTCAGCGGCTTCGGAGCGTTGTCAACCAGTTCTTTCGCTTCTTTCAAGCCGAGGCCTGTGATTTCGCGAACCACTTTGATAACGTTGATTTTGGACGCGCCTGCGGAAGTCAGGATTACGTCGAATTCGGTTTGCTCGGCTTCAGCAGCTGCGCCAGCGCCGCCGCCTACTACTGCAACTGGAGCTGCAGCAGTTACGCCGAATTCTTCTTCGATTGCTTTAACGAGATCGTTCAGTTCCAAAACGGACATGCCTTTAATTGCTTCCAAGATTTGCTCTTTGCTCATTTGGGTTGAACCTCCATTTTTATATTTGAGATTTTGTTTTTTTAAACTGCCGGTCGAATAAGATGCTTACGCGCCTTGTTCTTCTTTCTCAGCAACAGCTTTAACTGCAAGCGCGAAGTTGCGCACAGGAGCTTGAAGCACGCTGAGGAGCATGGAGAGGAGACCTTCGCGGGAAGGAAGCTCTGCCAGTGCTTTGATTTCGTCAACTCCGATGACACGGCCTTCTACTACTGCGCCTTTCAATTTCAAAGCGTCGTTTTTCTTGGCGAAATCGTTCAAGATTTTTGCCGGAGCCACAACGTCCTCTGTACTGAATGCAACAGCGGTTGGTCCAGTCAACACTTCGTCGAGTTCAGTCAGCTCTGCAGCTGCAGTCGCACGGCGAAGCAGGGTGTTTTTCAATACTGAAAACTCGATGCCGGCTTCGCGAAGCTGTTTACGCAGTTCGGTCACTTGGGCAACGTTCAGTCCACGATAGTCTGCAATAACCGTAGTTGCGCTGCCGCGCAGCTTGGAAGTTACTACGTCAACCGCTTCTTGTTTGGATTGAATCACTTTTGCGTTTGCCAATGTCTACACCTCCTGATTGTATGGTTAGCTGGAGACCGCATACGGCCGCCATCCTACGGGCACTAAAAAAGCCTCCGTAGAATCACGAAGGCCTGATGAATCATCATTTTAGCCGGACAAGTCCGGACAAACTGCTGACGTTCTATCATAACACCTCGGTAGGAAATTAAGCCAGCTAACGGCACCTACTGTCTACGGTAAGCATATTCAACTTTAACGGTCAGTCCTAAGACTCACAACTGTTACATAATATCAAATCACCATGAACAAGTCAATGGCAATTTTATTATCTGTAAGAAGCCGTGTTCACGCGAGCGCTAGGTCCCATAGTCGAAGACACAGCGATGCCCTTCAGGTATACACCTTTAGCTGCAGCTGGCTTCGCGCGGTTCAATGCATCAACAAGAGCTTTGAGGTTCTCGTTAAGTTTTTCCGCGTCAAAAGACACTTTACCGATCGGAGCGTGAATTTGACCTGCTTTGTCCAGACGGTATTCGATTTTACCGGCTTTGATTTCTTGAACAGCCTTGGCAACATCGAAAGTAACCGTGCCGGCTTTAGGGTTAGGCATCAGGCCTTTACCGCCGAGCAGACGGCCCAATTTACCGACTTCGCTCATCATATCAGGTGTAGCTACGCAGACGTCGAATTCGAACCAGCCTTGTTGGATTTTGTTGATCATGTCCTGATCGCCAACAAAGTCAGCGCCAGCCGCTTCGGCTTCCTTCGCTTTTTCACCTTTTGCAAATACCAGAACGCGTTGTGTTTTACCCGTACCGTGAGGCAGGACAACGACACCGCGAACAGCCTGGTCTTGTTTACGAGGGTCTACGCCCAAACGTACAGCCACTTCAACGGTTTCGTCGAATTTGGCAGTTGCGGCCTTTTTCACCAGTTCAACGGCTTCCAAAGGCTCATAAGTTGCTTCGCTGTCGATCAGCTTGGCAGCTTCCAGGTATTTCTTACCGTGTTTAGCCATGATTGTTTTTCCTCCTTTGTGGTGTTAGCGGAAATTCCTCCCACATATTCCGGACCATGTCCGGTTAACGCAAGCAAAAAGACAATTAGTCTTCGATCGTGATACCCATGCTGCGGGCAGTACCTTCAACCATCAACATTGCAGCTTCGACAGATGCAGCGTTCAAGTCAGGCATTTTTTGTTCAGCGATTTGACGAACAACGTCACGCTTAACCGTTGCCACTTTCTTCTTGTTCGGTTCGCCGGATCCTTTTTCGATCTTGGCAGCCACGCGAAGCAGAACGGCAGCCGGCGGAGTTTTGGTGATGAACGTAAAGGAACGGTCTTCAAACACCGAAATTTCAACCGGAATGATCAAACCAGCCTGATCAGCGGTACGAGCGTTGAATTCTTTACAGAATGCCATGATGTTGACACCCGCTTGACCCAATGCTGGACCTACTGGAGGAGCCGGATTCGCTTTCCCTGCAGGAATTTGCAGTTTAACAACCTTGATAACCTTTTTTTGCCATGGTAGACACCTCCTTGCATCAATAGTGGTATCGGACGCCATAAAACGCCCTCCCACAAGAAACCCTATATTTTCTCCACTTGAGTGTAATCCAACTCCAGCGGGGTTTCCCGTCCAAACATGTTGACGTGAACCTTCAGCTTGCTCTTATCAGCCAAAATTTCTTCCACGGAGCCCACGAAATTCGCAAAAGGACCAACCTTGATCCGAACGGATTCCTTGATATCGAATTCGATCTTCGGTTTCGGTTCTTCCATGCCCATATGCTTCAGAATCTGTTCCACTTCTTCCGGAAGCAAAGGCGTCGGCTTGGAACCCGAGCCCGTCGAACCGACAAAACCAGTCACTCCCGGCGTGTTGCGGACAACATACCAAGAATCATCGGTTTGAATCATTTCGACCAAGACATATCCCGGGTAAACTTTACGCATAACGGTCTTTTTTCTTACCGTCCTTGTTTACCACTTCTTCTTCCATCGGAACAAGAACTCGGAATATTTTGTCCTCCATGCCCATGGACTCGACACGTTTTTCCAAATTGGCTTTGACTTTATTCTCATACCCTGAATAGGTATGAACGACGTACCATCTTTTTTCCATATCAAGCCACCTGGGACCCTTCTAAATTATCGCTTCGATCACAGCGGAAATGCCGATGTCTAAAACCCAAAAATAAATCGTGACAAACGCGATGGTGCCAATAACGATGAGTGTATAGTTCGTCAGTTCTTTACGATTGGGCCAGCGAACTTTTTTTAAGTTCCGCCCAGCTTTCAGAGAAAAAGGAAAACAGAGACTTGAAACCACGTTTCACGCCGACTACACCTCCAAAAAACTATCTGGTTTCGCGATGAGGAGTTTGCTCGTTACAGAACTTGCAAAATTTCTTCATCTCCATGCGGTCGGGGTGATTTCGCTTGTTCTTGGTGGTCGTGTAGTTTCTTTGTTTGCAGCTTGTACAAGCCAAAGTGATAATTACCCGCATGATGTGCACCTCCCGAAGACGTCCTTCTTCATCAGAAGAACCGATATTGATCCTAGTAGAAAGACCGCCCGTAAACGGACAATTCATCTTTCTGCGAGACAAGCAGAAACAGCTTCATCCTTAAAAGAGGAAGGAGCCTTCTGCAAGATGAATAAAACCGTTGTTCCAAAGTCGTAACAACGATCCATCCATAAAACACGCGAATTTAGGCCTACCTAAAACACTTTATCATATGGCTACCGCCATTTCAAGCCTTTTTCTCTCTGAATGCGGGCTGCATTTACTTACCATTATGTTCATTGTTCCGGCGGCTGAAACACCGGGATCGCAAAATGAACAAGAAAAAACGTCACGGCACGCATTTTCATAGAAGAAAATACGTCGAAAACGGATGATTTGGATTCCGAGCAACAGGAAGTTGCAGCCTTCTTCTTTCTCCATTAGATGACATCAAAAAAAAATAAAAAGGCTCAAACCGAGCCTTCCGCTTTCTCTTCTAATTATCCCGAACCTCCAGGTAGCGTTCAAGCTTGCGTTTCACCCGCTGGAGGGCATTATCGATAGATTTCACATGACGGCTCAAATCTACCGCGATTTCCTGATAGGATCGTCCGTCCAGATATAACATAAGCACTTTCCGTTCAAGATCGCTCAGAATTTCGGACATCTTGTCCTCCAAACCGACGAACTCTTCCTGATTGATAATCAATTCCTCCGGATCGCATACCGCGGTGCCGCAAATCACATCCAACAGCGTACGGTCGGAATCCTCGTCATAGATCGGTTTGTCCAGTGATACATAGGAATTAAGCGGGATGTGCTTCTGTCTCGTGGCCGTCTTGATCGCCGTAATGATCTGCCGCGTGATGCACAGTTCGGCAAAAGCCTTGAACGAGGACAGCTTGTCCCCCTTGAAATCACGGATCGCCTTGTACAGCCCGATCATGCCTTCCTGCACGATGTCCTCGCGGTCGGCCCCGATCAGAAAATAAGAACGAGCCTTGGCACGCACGAAGTTCCGGTACTTATTGATCAAATATTCCAACGCCCCGCTGTCACCTTCACGGACCGCCTCGACAATGTCTTCATCGCTTATCAAATCATACCCCGACAACATGATTTCCTTGAGGTCGACACTCAATAGAATCCCTCCGGCCCGGAACGCACGGTAGCCCGTCACTCGCTTGAAATATATGACAAGTATATATGATGTCCATAGTACCGTCAACCACAGGCTCCCTATTTTAGAGCGAGAATAACATAAATGTAAACTGTTTCATGATTTCGACATTTTATCGTGTTTTATTCCCGCCGCCACCGTTCAAACATTTTCAATACCTCCGGGGACAGCTTGTTGTCAAGCGTGTTTCGCTTGGATTTCGCCTGGTCCTCCTCGATTTTCCGCTTGACCTCCCGTTCGCTCTGTTCCACCTGGGTAAGCAGCTCGCGGGCCGAGACCCGGAGGGCCCCTAGCGCAAAAATAATATGCTGCTCCATTAAATCGCTCGTGGCCACATAAATTTTGCGCCGTCTGTGGCTGAGCTCTCCGACCAGGCGCTCGATGCACTCGTCAGCCGTTTCCTTTTCCTTGGTGAAATACACCTGCACCTTTCCTTGAGTAAAAGACTTCCCAAGGCCGGGCACGCGATAAGCGTCAAAAATCACAATCACCCGCAAACCGGAGAATGCCTGGTAATCCGACAGTTTTTCCAGGAGAACGTCCCGAGCTTCGTGCATTCCGATTTTTGAGAGCTCCGCCAAGAAGGGCCATCCGCCGATCATATTGTATCCATCGACCAGCAGAACATCCCGCCAATCGGCCATGCCGGCTAACCTTGAAGGCGTCGACGGCGAAGCACTTCGTACATAACGACGCCTGCGGCGACGGATGCGTTAAGCGAATTGATCCGGCCGGCCATCGGAAGTTTCACGAGCACGTCGCATTTTTCCCGGATCAATCTGCCCATGCCTTTGGCCTCGTTGCCGATCACCACCGCGACAGGACCGTTAAACACCTCGGTGTCATAGATTTCCTCGGCGGCGTCCACGACCGTGCCGACCACCCAGACGCCCATTTCCTTCAGCTGTTCGATCGTCTGCGCCAGATTCGTGACCCGCGCTACCGGGACATATTCCACGGCTCCGGCCGAAGTCTTGGAGACCGTTGCCGTAATCTGCGCCGAACGGCGCTTGGGAAGAATGACGCCGTGAACTCCTGTGCAGTCCGCGGTTCTGAGAATGGAACCCAGGTTATGGGGATCCTCGATCTCGTCAAGGATTAGCAGAAACGGCGCCTCTCCTTTGCCTTCGGCATTTTTCAAAAGGTCGTCCACTGCCACGTAGGCATAGGGTGCGGCTTGGGCGACGACGCCTTGATGCTGGATTCCCGGCACCAGCTGATCGAGCTTGCGCTTGTCCACATTTTGAATGACAATCCCGAGCTTTTTCGCTTCAGCGATGATCGGCTGGGTCAAATGCTTCTGCGCGTTATCCGCAATCCATATTTTGTTGATCGTGCGCCCCGAACGCAGCGCTTCGGTAACGGAGTGTTTCCCCGCAATCAATTCTTCTTCCTGCATGAATTTTTCCTCCTGGATGCCTGCCCATGCTTTTATCAAAGCCGGCGGCTGGGTCTCATTCTAATTAAAGGTTGCTGTCGATTCTTGCCGCCTATTCGGCGCGCTGCATGTACTCCATCGCCTGTCCGATCAATTGCCGCAGCCTGTCATGCTGTCCGGCATAGTAAAGATAACCGACAAGACATTCAAAGGCCGTGGCGTGCCGGTATTCCAGCACGTCTGCATTTTTGGGGATGCTGCCCGATTTGGCGTTCCGGCCCTGCCGCACGACATCCCGCTCCTCCTCGGTCAAAACCGGATCCAAATGGGATAAAATGCGGCTTTGGGCTTTCGCCGAAACGAGCCCCGTCGCCGTGCGGTGCAGGTGGTTCGGCCGCAGGCCGGGTTTGGAAATCAGGTACTGCCTAACGGCAACCTCATAAATCGCATCGCCGATGTAAGCCAGAACGATCGGCGGGATGAGACGGACGGGCTTGGAGGGGGGATAAGGAAACCAGCCCCCGTCCAGCTCCTTGTAATCTCCCCCGCTCATTTGCGCCGCCAGCGCATGCCCTGCGCCGTATCCTCCAATATAATCCCTTCCGCCGCCAAGCGATCACGGATTTCGTCTGCACGCGCCCAGTTTTTGCTGCTCCGGGCTTCGATCCGTTCCTGGATCAGCCGTTCGATCTCCTCGTCCAGCAGCTCTTCGGCGGATGAATTGACGATGCGAAGCACCCCGTTCATTTCCTCAAAGGCGTCCAAGACGGTTCTCAGATCCTCCGTCGGCACGGAAGCCTGCTGAAGCAGATGGTTGGCTTCGCTCGCCCACTGGAACATGGCTGTAATCGCGTCCGGCGTATTGAAATCATCCTGCATTTTGTCATGGAACTCTCGCAGCACGTCTGTCATTTTGCCGGTTATTTCGACGCCGGCGTTTCCGTCGGGTGCATTTACGGCTACCTGCAAACGGTGACGGAGGTTGCCGGCCGCGTTGGCAAGACGCTCCACGCTGTTCTGTGCCTGCTCCATCACTTCGTCGCTGAAGTTCAGCGGGTTCCGGTAGTGAGTGGAAAGCATAAAATATCGAATGGCTTCTTTTGTATATTGTTGACGGAGTTTCTTGACCAATACCCCGTTGCCGAGGGATTTCGACATTTTCTCGTTGTTGATCCGAATATAGCCGTTATGCATCCAATAGTTCGCCAGCGGTTTTCCGGTCAGGGCTTCCGACTGGGCCACCTCGCACTCATGGTGCGGGAACTGCAAATCCTGGCCGCCGCCGTGGATGTCCAGCGTATCGCCGAGGTAGCGGCGCGCCATGGCCGAGCATTCGATATGCCAGCCCGGACGCCCGTTCCCCCACGGACTCTCCCAGTAGATCTCTCCCGGCTTGGCGGCTTTCCACAGCACAAAGTCCTCCGGACTTTCCTTTCGCTTATCGACTTCGATCCGGATGCCGAACTGCAGCTCATCCAGGTTCTGCTGGGACAGCTTGCCGTAGTCCTCAAACATCCGCGTCCGGTAAAATACGTCCCCGCCGTTTTCATAGGCAAAATCTCTGTCTACCAGCTCCTGAATGAAATGGATGATGCTGTCCATGTTCTCCGTTACGCGGGGGTTCAGCGTCGCCCGGGGAATGCCCAGCCCGTCAAGATCCTCGTAATAAGCGGAAATGAACTTATCCGCCACTTCCGGCACGGTCGTACCGGTTTGCTCTGCCTTGCGGATCATTTTATCGTCCACATCCGTAAAGTTTACGACATAGCCGACCTCGCTGCCCTGCTGCTCGAAATAAGCGCGCACCACATCAAAGAAGATCATGGGCCGTGCATTGCCGATATGAATATAGTCGTATACGGTCGGTCCGCATACGTACATGCTTACCTTTCCCGGCTCGAGAGCTTTGAACGGTTCCTTCATGCGGGTTAACGTGTTATAAATCTGAAGCGCCATCGTATGGTCACATTCCTTTCGTCTTATCGCTTTTGTAAATCTCTATGCAGGGAGGGCTCTCCCGGTTCTGCTGCCGCTGATGCCGATTGTTCTTTTCTCAGTGTGTCCAGTTCCCCCCGCAACTCGTCGATTTCTTTCTGCATGCTGCGCAGCATATCGACGATCGGGTCCGGAAGCTTCGTATGGTCGAGCCGGTCGCGGATTTTTTTCGCCGTTCTGTTTCACGATTTTTCCCGGGTTGCCGACGACGGTGCTATTTGAGGGAACCTCTCGGAGTACGACTGCATTCGACCCGATATTACAATTGTCCCCGATCGTAAAAGAACCGAGAACCTTGGCGCCGGACCCGATAACCACGTTGCTGCCGATGGTCGGGTGCCGCTTTCCCTTTTCCTTCCCCGTACCGCCGAGCGTTACGCCCTGGTAAATGACCACATCGTCACCGATTTCGCAGGTCTCCCCGATCACGACCCCCATCCCGTGGTCGATGAACAGGCGCTGGCCGATCCTGGCCCCCGGATGGATTTCAATGCCGGTCATAAATCGGCTGATTTGCGATATGATACGCGCCAGCGTATGCCAGCGCCGCTTAAAAAAGCGCATGAGCCAAACGGTGGAGCCACAGGGCATGCAGACCCGAATAGGTGAAAATGACTTCAAAAAGCCCGCGGGCCGCCGGATCGTTCTCAAACACGGTCCGGATATCCGATTTCATCTGTTTAAACATGGTCGTTCCTCCTTCCCCCTAAAGCCGCCGGCCAGCTTACGCAAAGCTTCCGCAGCATGCGATGCGGTTGCCAAAAAGACGGCGGCGTTATGCCGCACGCACCGCTTCGGCGAATGATTACTCAGCGTTTTAGCCTCGGCGCTCCCGTTGTTTCTGCCAAAGTTGCAAAATTTGTTCGTATCCTAAAAAAAAAAACGCCTCCGCAGCTTTCGCTGCAGAGGCGTTATGACACGCGGTTCCACTCTGCTTGAACCGGTCAGGGTACCTCCTGCTGTACAGGACGGGACATGCCGGTTCCACTTCAAGTCCAATAACGGAGACCTCCGGCATGATCTAACGGGAGTCCCGCTTCAATCATGCAGCTCACAGGCGCATTTCCGCTTCCGGCAGCGGACGACTCTCAGCCTGGAAGAATCAAGCTAACTTGTCTTCTTCCGGTCGTCCTCTCTGGATACCGCCTTTTCATACGCGTACTTCTCCTGATCCAAGCTTTTCGTTTAATGATCGATAGGATGTTGACTTATATTCTAACCAAAAGACGGAATCCTGACAAGAAGCGATTATGCCCCCTTGATTTGGGAGCGCAAACGGTCAAGCACCCGGTCTTTTCCAAGCAGCCAGATCGTCTGGTTGAGGTCGCGGCCATGGGTCTGCCCCGTAAGCGCCACCCGGATCGGCATGAAGAGCTGCTTGCCTTTAAATCCGGTTTCCTTCTGCACTTCTTTGATCATGGCTGCGATCTTGGCCGGGGTGTATTCCTCGGAGTGCTCCACTTTCGCGAGGAAGGCCGACAGTACGGCAGGAACCTGCTCCTCGGCAAGAATGGCCGTGCCTTCGGCATCCAGCTCAAGATGGGTGCGGAAGAACACATCGGACAAGCCCACAATCTCGGAAGCCGAGGTCATCTGCTCTTGATATAAAGCGACGAGCGCGCGGGCCCATTCTTCCTGCTCCGGCGACAACTTCTCCGGCAGCCGCGATGCACGCTGCAGATGAGGGATCGCCAGGCCTGCAATCCGTCCCGGATCGGCCTGCTTGATATAGTAATTGTTCAAATAAGCCAGCTTATTCGAATCGAACACGGCAGGACTCTTCGAAAGGCGGCTCGCGTCAAAAATTTCAATGAGCTGCTCTCTCGAATAAATTTCTTCCTCGCCCTCCGGAGACCAGCCCAGGAGCGCGATAAAGTTAAACAGAGCCTCAGGCAGGTAGCCGAGCTGATCGTACTGCTCGATAAACTGGATGATCGACTCGTTGCGCTTGCTCAGCTTTTTGTGGTCATCTCCCACGATCAGCGTCATGTGCCCGAAACGCGGCGGCTCCATGCCGAGCGCTTCGTAAATCATCAGCTGGCGCGGCGTATTGGAGATATGGTCCTCCCCGCGCAGCACGTGGGTGATCTTCATGAGATAGTCATCGATAACCACCGCAAAATTATACGTTGGGATGCCGTCTTTTTTCACGATGACAAAGTCGCCGGTCTCCTTCGTGTTAAAGGAAATGGTCCCTTTCACCATATCATCGAAGGTATACACCTTGTCTTCAGGCACGCGGAAGCGGATGCTCGCTATCCGGCCCTCGGCTTCAAACGCGCGGCACTGCTCCTCGGTCAGGTCGCGGTGCTTGCCGGAGTATCGCGGCGTTTCCCCGCGGGCGGTCTGTTCCTCCCGCTCCTTCTCCAGCTCTTCCTCCGTGCAATAGCAGCGGTAGGCAAGTCCGCGGTCAAGCAGGTCCTGCCAATATTTGCGATAAATATCCAAACGTTCGGTTTGACGGTACGGTCCGTACTCGCCTCCCACATCCACGCTCTCATCCCAGTCCATGCCAAGCCATTTCAGATATTTCAGCTGGCTTTCCTCGCCGCCCGCCACGTTTCGTTTGACGTCCGTATCCTCGATACGGATGATAAACTTGCCGTTATGCTTCCTTGCATACAAATAATTGAATAATGCCGTTCTGGCATTGCCGATATGTAAATGTCCCGTTGGACTCGGTGCATAGCGCACACGGACTTCTCCGGTCATTTCTAACCCCTCCGTTCGCTGGTTCAAAGATTCCTTCAAGATGATAGCATACCTTTGACAAGGCATACAACAGATTGTGCGGCGATTCCCTCTCCCCGCCCCGTAAAGCCCAATTGCTCGGTTGTCGTGGCTTTCACGTTAACTTGCGAAACATCCGCTTCCAGCGCCTTGGCAATTACTTTCGCCATTTCCGGTATATACGGCGCCATTTTGGGTTTTTGCGCGATAATCGTGCAATCCGCATTGCCTAGACGGTAGCCCTTTTCCTTGGCCATGCCCCAAACCTGCTTCAGCAGCTTCAGGCTGTCGGCATCCTTGTATGCCGGATCGTTGTCCGGAAAATGACGACCGATGTCCCCAAACCCCAGTGCGCCCAGAATAGCATCCGTCAGCGCATGCAAGAGCACGTCAGCGTCCGAATGCCCAAGCAGCCCCTGTTCGTACGGAATGGTAACACCGCCAATGATGCATGGCCTCCCCTCAACCAGCTGATGTACGTCAAAGCCTTGACCTACGCGAATCATTCCTATCTCCCCCTTGTCTCTTTATGCAGAAAAGACCTCGCCCGTCCTTTTTCAAGAAGCAAGAAGCTTCTGCCCAAGAATATAAGCCACGCATAAATAAAAGAAATACTCATGTTTTCTTATATTTTAAAAAAAGCGGCATACTCCAAATCTTCAGGCGTCGTGATTTTGATATTGCTGTATTTCCCCTCCGCCATGGCCACCGGGAGACCGATGTGCTCCAGCAGCATGGCGTCGTCCGTACCTTGAAAGCCGTCCCTTAACGCGGTTTCATGGGCATTCAGAAGGTCGGAAAGACGAAAAGCCTGCGGCGTTTGAACAGCCCACAGACTCTGGCGGTCAGGCGTTCCGGTAATGAGCCCCTGACCGTTCACCTGCTTGACCGTGTCCTTCACGGGTACGCCGAGAACGGCAGCTCCTTCGCGGATCGCCGTCTCGCGGCAGGTGACAATCTCCTCGTGGGTAACAAACGGCCGAACGCCGTCATGTATCATTACCCACTCCGTATTCATTTGCTTGATCCCTAGGTAAACCGATTCCTGCCGCTCGCGGCCGCCGGGAATCACCGTAGACACCTTGTCCAGCCCGTAATCCCGCACCCATTCCCTGCAGCGATCAACATCGTCTCTTCCGGTAACAAGCACGATTTCGTTCAACCAGGACAAGCGGTTAAATATGTCCATCGTTTGCACGACGATCGGTTTGCCTCCGATTTGTAAAAATTGCTTGCTTTCCCGGGTTCCCATTCGCGAACCTTTGCCCGCTGCCACAATTACAGCCCCGAAGCCCGATTTCATGTCAAAACCCCTGTTCTCATTTTTCCGGTCCGGCAGCCGATACATCGGCTGACGAAAAACTCGGAAACGGAATATGTACATCTTCCATCATACCCCGTTTATTGGGCTTTTTCCAACAGTTTCGGTTTGGCGAAAATCATTCGTCCTGCCGATGTCTGCAGTACGCTGGTTACGAGCACTTCCATCATCGTGCCGATGTAATCGCGTCCGCCCTCCACAACGATCATCGTTCCGTCGTCAAGGTAAGCGACGCCTTGTCCATGCTCCTTGCCGTCCTTGATAATCTGCACCAAAATTTCTTCTCCCGGCAGCACGACAGGTTTAACGGCATTGGCCAAGTCGTTTATGTTAAGCACGGACACGCCTTGCAGCTCGCACACCTTGTTCAGGTTGAAATCATTGGTCACGACCTTACCCTGCAGGACCTTGGCAAGCTTGACCAGCTTGCTGTCCACCTCGGATATTTCTTCAAAATCCCCTTCATAAATGAGCACCTTCACGTCCAGCTCCTTCTGGATCTTATTCAAGATATCCAGACCCCGCCGGCCGCGGTTTCGCTTCAGCAAATCCGACGAATCCGCGATATGCTGAAGTTCCTCAAGTACGAATTCCGGGATGACAATCGTCCCCTCGATAAATCCGGTTTTGCATATGTCGGCGATTCTGCCGTCAATAATCACGCTTGTATCCAAAATTTTATGTTCCTCAATTCTCTGCGCTTCCGGTTCGGCTCCCTGACTCCATTTTCCCGACATCCACAGGGATGCAAGCTCATCCTTTTTCTCCAAGCCGATTCTGAGCCCGATATATCCGCCAAGCAGCGTGATTCCTACCTGAAGTAGACGCCCGCCCTGGCCCAGCCAAGCCAAACTGGGGGATAGCAGAAGCGAGAGCAAAAGCCCTCCGAGCAACCCCGCCGTGCCTGCGGCAAGCTCGTTCATCGGAATATTTGAGAACGATGCGATGACGGACTGGAGCCTGCCTGTAAAACGGTCAGCCGCCAGCGTGGCGATCATGCCGAACAACAAACCGCCCAGCAGGGCAAACACGCCGCTTCCTCCCGCAAACAATCCTTGTCCAAACACCAGCGAGAGCTCGGGGAACGACCGTTCCACCGTATGATATAACGTATAACCGCACCATGCTCCGCATAGTACCGTAAATGCTAAAATAGCTTTTTTTTAACATGGGTTCGGCGCACCTCCTTTGAATTTATTCATTTTATATTTTCCAGTATGGTCCAATTCTTCGCCTCGTAATCCTGTCCGGTCCATTTTTTCTCAAGCTAAGGGTACGAAGTGGAAGAATTCATGCAAAAATATGAATTTAATGGCCTTTTCCCGGCCCGCTTGTGTTAAGGTGATAACATGAGGAAATTCCATATTTATGCCGCCTCCCGGCATCTTATCTGGTTGAAATCCTTTAAAAGTGTGGAATATAATGAACTCAATTCATAAATATCGAGATCGAGGTGGATGTTGAAAAATGAGCGCTCCTAGTTTACAGGCATTTCAGGACCAAGTTTCCGAATTGTTGCTCCGTCACCGCAGTCTGCTGGATGTGCTGTCCAAGAACGGACAAAGCAATGCGTCTGTCAATCGAGCCGTAACTAAAGCCATTACGGAATGCGGCTGCATTGAATTGCACGCCACGAAGCAAACCTTTGATGTTGGTTCGGATCTCGAAACGGCCAAAGAATTGGTCGGTACCCATGTGGATGGCCATTTATGCGAGAACTGCCGTGAAGCCGTCAGCTCCGAGCTTGGCCGCAATTTGTTTTATATGTCGGCCTTGGCCAACCTGTTGGATATTCAGCTCGATGAGGTTGTGATCAAGGAGTCGCAGAAATGCTCAACGCTCGGGCTGTTTAACCTATCGTAGCAGAACGTGAACAATGCACCTTATATACTCAAGCCGGAAACGCCTCCCACCTTCTCAAGTGGCGAAGATGCGTTTCTGGGGGAAACCTAAGCGAAGTATGGATGAAAATCTGTACCCTTTTATATTTAAAAAAAGCATTTATTTTGCTGTCGTTCGACAGGAAAATAAATGCTTTTTTATTTAGGTAACCTATAAACATCTATTGTCTGTGTGCATTCCTTGGGGGGCCGTTACGGCAGGAAAAAGCGGCCTCATACAAGGCCGCTTCTCATAAGTCGGTTCATTCAGGTATAAACGATCAACGATCCGAGGAGTGGTATGCCTCATCCGATTTCCGGTCCTCTTCACGGTGCCTGCGGTTCAGCTTGCGGAAGTTTTGCTTCAAGCCGTATCCAGCATATAACACGAGCGGAACAAAGATCAGCATGGAGGTCTGTTCCGGAAAGAATACGGCCACCAACACGGCCGCGATAATGACAATCGGCGTGAATTTGATCGCTTTTTTCGGGAGCCCGATTTTTTTTGAAGTTCGGATACTTGACACTGCTGATCATGAGATAAGAAAGCAATAACATCGCAATCATCATATAAGGAACGGTAATCTCTTCATGAAACAGAGCCAGTGTAGCCAGAACGCCGCCGGCAGCGGGGATCGGGAGGCCGACAAAATATCCCGGGATTCCCGGGCGAACGTTAAAACGTGCCAAGCGAAGCGCCCCGCACATCGGGAAGATTGCTGTAACCGTCCATGCCAGAGCATGGTTAATATCCATAAATGAAACGCTGTACATAATCAGCGCAGGAGCAACGCCGAATGAAATAACGTCAGACAAAGAATCCAGTTCTTTGCCGAATTCGCTTTGCGCATTGAGCGCGCGGGCAACCCGGCCGTCGAGTCCGTCGAGAAGCATGGCTATGATAATCATAATGGCAGCCGAACTTGTCTTTCCGTTTACCGCCAAGATAATGCCAATCATTCCGAGAAACAGGTTACCAAGCGTAAACATGTTCGGAATTGACTTCGTCATTTGTATATTCACCTCATTAATTTTTACATCACATTCATCGATTGTATGAGATTTACATTTGTCTGTCAATGAATACTTGCTCTTGCAGCCTCTTCAATCCTTCCTTAATCGTACGCGCGCGCACCTCTCCGATCCCGTCGACCTCATCCAGTTCATCGATGGTTGCCGACATAATGCTCGGCAAATCCTCAAACCGGTCGACCAGATTACGGATGATGACATTAGGCAGACGCGGGATTTTGTTCAAAATCCGGTAGCCGCGGGGCAATACCTCTTCATCCGAGGCAACCGCCGAGGAAGGATACCCAAGCAATCGGATGATGTGGTGAATATCCAAAAGCTCGTCGTCCGTGAGTCTTTTGAGCGACAGAATGATTTCGCGGATTTTATCCTCGCTGTAGTCCCGTACATAATCGGCATATAAAAACCATGCCTCTTCTTCAATATTGCTGACTAGTTCCTCCATCTGCATGCTGATCAAGCGGCCTTCATTCCCCAACTCGTTGATGTAGCGCTTGATTTCTTTTTTAATGCGGAGCACCATTTCAACCCGTTGAATCACATTCACGACCTCGTGAATCGTTACCAGCTCCTCAAACTCGGAGGCCGACAGGTTGGTCAGCGATTGGTTCAGCACGACCCTATACCTTTCCAGCGTCTGAATAGCCTGATTCGCCTTGGTCAGGATCACGCCGATTTCCTTCAGCGCATACCGGATGGAACCTTGGTACAGCGTGATAATATTGCGCCGCTGGGATATCGAGACGACCAATTTCCCGGTTTGCTTGGCTACCCGTTCCGCCGTCCGGTGCCGGATTCCCGTTTCGATAGATGCAATGGAAGAATCCGGAATCAGCTGCGTATTTGCATATAAAATCCGCTTGAGGTCCTCGCTCAATATAATGGCGCCGTCCATCTTGGCCAGCTCGTACAGATAGTTCGGCGAGAAATCGCAGTTGATGGAAAAACCGCCATCGACGACTTCCATGACCTCTGGACTGTAACCGACGACAATCAGGGCGCCGGTCTTGGCCCGCAGTACGTTTTCAAGCCCGTCTCGGAACGGCGTACCCGGTGCCACAAGCTTCAGCAGATCATTCATTTTGTCCAGTTGGCTCGTTTCTTTCACCTTAGTATGCCCCCTAATCTAACGCAACCGCTAATGCATCTGCCACGGTATTGACTCCAATAATTTGTATGCCTTTCGGATGCTTCCAACCCTTAAGGCTCTTCTCCGGCATCAAAACCCGTTTAAATCCGAGTTTCTCTGCCTCCTTTACCCTCTGCTCCGCTCTTGAAACGGCACGGACCTCCCCGGTCAAGCCTACTTCCCCAAATATAACGTCATACGGCTTCGTCGGCATATCGCGGAAACTCGAAGCGATGCTCACGGCAATCGCCAGGTCCACCGCCGGTTCATCCAGCTTTACGCCTCCGGCGACGTTCAGGTAAGCATCCTGATTCTGCAAAAACATGCCCATCCGTTTCTCAAGCACGGCGATGATTAAATTCATCCGGTGATGGTCCACACCGGTTCCCATTCTACGGGGGGATGGAAAATGCGTCGAGGAAATCAGTGCCTGCAGTTCAACCAGGACAGGCCTTGTCCCCTCCATGCTGGCCACGACTGTCGATCCGGCGACCCCCAGCGGACGTTCGGACAGGAACAGTTCCGACGGATTCCCCACCTCGCGGAGTCCATCCTCTCCCATCTCGAAAATGCCGATCTCGTTCGTGGAGCCAAACCGATTCTTTACCGCGCGCAGCAGCCGATACGTATGATGCCGCTCTCCTTCAAAATACAGTACGCAATCCACCATATGCTCCAGCAATCTAGGACCGGCAATGGCGCCTTCCTTCGTTACATGGCCGACCAGTACGGTAGCGATGCCCTTTACTTTGGCAATGCGCATAAACCGTGCGGTGCATTCCCGGACCTGGGCCACGCTTCCCGGCGCACTGGACACGTCCGGCTGATATACCGTCTGGATTGAATCAATGACCACAAACTGCGGCTGGACATTCTCGATTGCCTCCTCGATGCTTTCGAGGTTTGTCTCGCACAGTACAAACAGTTCGGGCGACAATGCACCGAGACGATCGGCTCGCAGCTTCGTCTGACGCACCGATTCCTCCCCGGAAATGTAAAGAACCCGAAGGCCTCCCCGTGCCAGTTGATTGGACGTTTGAAGCAGGAGCGTGGATTTCCCGATCCCCGGATCACCGCCTACAAGAACAAGCGAACCCGGGACGAGACCGCCGCCGAGTACCCGGTTAAGTTCTTTAATTCCGGTTTCGATCCGGGGTTCCTTGCCGCCTTCTATATTTATGATCGATACAGGCGTTTCTTTACTATGAAAAACGGGAGAGTTCATCCCTTGCGTCTTGATTACGGTAGCTGTTTCTTCCACCATCGAATTCCAGGCTTGGCAGCCCGGGCATTTTCCGTACCACTTCGGCGATTCATAGCCGCAGTCGGTACAGAAGAACTTCGTTTTAGTCTTAGCCATGATCTCTCCTTTATGCTGACCATCCTATGCCCAAAATCGTCAAAAACGTACAAAATCAGGCATTAATCAAAGTTTACCATTTATTATATTTCATCGTAAAGCCTAATCGAAAAGTTTACATCGAAACGTGAACCGGTTCCAAGAAGAGGACTCCAAATACCGGAAATTTCAAAAAAGAAGCCCCGCCGGCATTCCTGCCGGCAGGGCTTCCCAAATATAAATGTCCTGCTTTATTCAAATTTCGCCGTTGCGGATTCGGTCGATGTTTTGGTAACGGTCAGCTCGCCGTTTTCCTCATCGATTACCAAATGATCGCCTTTGGCCACATTCCCTTTCAGCAGCTCCTCGGACAAACGGTCCTCGATATGCTTTTGGATCGCCCTGCGCAGCGGCCGTGCGCCGAAGGCCGGGTCATATCCTTCCTTCGCAAGGAATGCCTTGGCTTTATCCGTTAGCTGGAATTCCACGTTGAAGTCGCGCAGGCGCTTGCGAAGCTCGTCGGACATCAGCGTAACGATCTCCGCGATATGCTTCTCTTCCAAAGAGTGGAATACGATGATTTCGTCGATCCGGTTCAGGAACTCGGGACGGAAGCTCTTCTTCAGCTCATCCATCACTTTGTCCTTCATGTTGTTGTAATCCCGGCCGGCGTCCTGGACAGCCGTAAAGCCAAGCGTCGAATTGCGTTTGATAGCTTCTGCGCCGACGTTTGAGGTCAGGATGATCAGCGTATTCCGGAAGTCGACAACGCGGCCTTTGGAATCCGTCAAACGTCCATCCTCCAGCACTTGGAGCAAGATATTGAACACCTCGGGGTGCGCTTTTTCGATCTCGTCGAGCAGTACGACGGAGTATGGCTTGCGGCGCACTTTCTCGGTCAGCTGGCCGCCTTCGTCATAACCGACGTATCCCGGAGGCGCCCCGACCAGTCTGGAGGTCGAATGCTTCTCCATATACTCCGACATATCGATCCGGACGACAGCGTTCTCGTCCCCGAACATCGCCTCGGCAAGCGCTCGGGCAAGCTCGGTTTTACCCACGCCGGTAGGACCAAGGAAAATAAAGGAGCCCATTGGACGTTTCGGATCCTTCAATCCGGCACGCGAACGCCGGACTGCACGGCTTACTGCCTTAACGGCTTCCTCCTGTCCGATGACGCGCCCGTGGAGCAGCTCTTCCATCTTCAGCAGGCGCTCGGTTTCTTCCTCTTTCAATTTATTTACAGGGATGCCGGTCCAGATTGCCACGACATCGGCGATGTCTTCCGGCGTAACCTCGGAATCGGTACGGCCTTGTTTTTCTTTCCACTGGTTCTTCGTGATTTCTAGCTCCTCGCGCAGCTTCTGCTCGGTATCGCGAAGCGCTGCCGCTTTCTCGAATTCCTGGCTTTGGACGGCGGCGTCCTTTTCCTTGCGGATATCTTCCAAACGCGCTTCCTGGTCTTTCAGGTTTGGCGGGATGGTATACGTATGCAGGCGAACTTTCGATCCTGCTTCGTCAATAAGGTCAATCGCCTTATCCGGCAGGAAGCGGTCCGTAATGTAACGGTCCGACAACCGCACGGCCTGTTCAATGGCCTCGTCTGTAATTTTCACCCGGTGATGGGCTTCATATCGGTCTCGCAAGCCGTACAGGATCTGAATCGCTTCTTCCGGTGAAGGCTGATCCACCGTAATCGGCTGGAAGCGGCGTTCCAGCGCGGCATCTTTCTCAATGTACTTGCGGTATTCATCCAGCGTCGTAGCGCCGATGCATTGCAGCTCGCCGCGTGCCAGGGACGGCTTCAGGATGTTGGACGCGTCGATGGCGCCTTCCGCGCCTCCGGCGCCGATCAGGGTGTGGAGCTCGTCGATGAAAAGAATGATGTTGCCCGCCTGGCGGATTTCATCCATGATTTTCTTCAACCGGTCTTCAAACTCGCCCCGGTATTTCGTTCCCGCTACCACGGAGCCCATATCGAGCGTCATGACCCGCTTGTCGCGGAGCGTCTCGGGAATTTCGTTGTTAATGATTTTCTGGGCGAGGCCTTCCGCGATCGCGGTTTTACCTACGCCCGGTTCGCCGATCAGAACCGGATTGTTCTTCGTACGGCGGCTGAGCACCTGGATGACGCGTTCGATCTCCTTGCTCCGGCCGATGACCGGATCCAGATTGCCTTCTTTGGCAATCGCGGTAAGGTCGCGCGCCAAGCTGTCCAGCGTCGGAGTGTTCACATTCTGCGGCTGGCCGTGATGGCTCGATACGGCCTCGCTGCTGCCGAGGAGCTGAAGCACCTGTTGACGCGCTTTATTCAAGCTGATGCCCAGGTTGTTAAGGACGCGGGCGGCTACGCCTTCGCCTTCACGAATGAGGCCGAGCAGGATATGCTCCGTGCCCACATACGTGTGCCCCAGTTTGCGCGCTTCGTCCATCGAGAGCTCGATCACCTTTTTTCGCCCTAGGCGTGTATGCGATGTTGGTCGGCTGCTCTTGTCCGCGGCCAATCAAGGTTTCGACTTCATCCTGTATTTTTTCCAGACCGAGCCCGAGGCCGATCAGCGCTTTGGCCGCAATGCCGTCGCCTTCCCGGATCAATCCCAGCAGGATATGTTCTGTGCCGATGTTGTTATGGCCCAAGCGTACCGCTTCTTCCTGAGCCAACGCCAGCACCTTTTGCGCACGTTCCGTAAATCTGCCAAACATCATAAGTATTGCACCTCCATGATTGATGGTTTGATATCTCTGAAGGATTTTGCAAAATACGATTCCATGTGCAATATATAGACGGTGTGATGCTTTGGAGCCTATATACCGTGATTTTAAACCGCTTTTTTCATTTTTGCAAAAATTCCAAGGGTCCTATTCATGTTCCTTGTTCGCCAAGGTTTCCCGGATCAGCTTCGCGCGGTAAACGTCCCGCTCCCCGGGATTCATCGTATTTCCGTATTTTTTTTTGCAGAAACCCCGGCTGCGTCATCACATTCAGTTCATTCATAACCGAAACGGACGGTCCGTCCAGCAGACCGAGATCCACGCCGAGTCTTACATCCGATAACCGCTGGGCCGCTTCCTTCGACTCCATAACGGCCGCGTAGGACAAAATCCCGTAAGAACGCATTACCCGATCGGTAATCCGAAGCCGGGATTCGTTCATTAATCTTTCCCGCGCATTCTTCTCGTGCTCGATGATCTGCAGGACGACGCTGTGCAAGTTGTCGATGATTTCCGATTCCGTCTGTCCCAGCGTGATCTGGTTCGAGATTTGGAACAGGTTGCCGACAGCCTCGCTGCCTTCCCCGTAAATTCCGCGCACCGTAAGTCCTACCTGGGACACGGCGGATAAAATGCGGTTGATCTGCTGCGTCATCACCAGTGCAGGCAGGTGCATCATGACCGAGGCCCGAAGCCCCGTTCCGACATTTGTCGGACAACTGGTGAGGTAACCTCTCTTGTCATCAAACGCATAATCTTCCTTGCCCTCGAACAGATCATCCAGCTCGGTGGCTTTTTCCCAAGCCTCCCGGACCTGAAATCCGGGATACAAACATTGAATCCGAAGATGGTCCTCCTCATTGATCATGATGCTGACGGATTCATCCTCATTAAGAATGACGGCCCCGTTCCTCGACTCATTGGCCAGGCTCGGGCTGATCAAATGTTTTTCGACAAGCACTCTTTTATCCAAATCGTCAATGTCGTCCAAACGAATCGTATGAAGTGGTCCTAAATCCTTAAACTCGTTCCCATCGTTTAAAACGCCGGTCAGGCGGTCCAGCACTTCTCCCGACTGCTGATTGGTCGCAAGCAGCGGAAAAGGAAGATGCTGCAGATTGCGCGCCACCCGAACCCGGGTGCTGATGACTATATCGGAATCCTGTCCGTTTCCGCGCATCCATTCGCTAAGCGCCTGTTCGGTGAACCGGAGATTCGACATCACGCATTCCTCCCACTTTAAGTGCAACTTGATATATAGCCGAACTGGCGGGCTAGCCCTGAGCCATACCCCTCTCCAGTTCCCGGATCCGGTCACGGATTTCCGCGGCTGCCTCAAACTCTTCCTGAACAATCCGGTACTGCAGTTCCTTCTTGAGCTCATCGATTTGTCGCTTCATCTGGATGCGACCGCCGCTTCGTCTCGGAATTTTGCCGACATGGGCGGTATTGCCGTGAACTCTTTTAAACAGCGGATCCAGTCGGTCCGAGAAATATTTGTAACAGGAGCTGCAGCCAAACCGGCCAAGCTTGCTGAATTGGGAGTACGTCATGCCGCACTCCTCGCAGCGCAGCATCTCAGGCGCCTTTGAGCCGGAGACCTGTCCTTTGCCTGCCGGATCGAGATCAAGCAGGCCCGACAGCAGGCTGTGGATGGAGAAACCGTTGGATGCGCCGGGGATCAGTTCCCCTTTTTCACGCGCGCAGGTTTCACAGAAGTGAAATTCGGTCTTCTCTCCGTTCACGATCTTGGTGAAATGGAGCGTCGCCGGACGTTTACCGCATTCTTGACACACCATATTCTTGCCCCTCCTTATGACACAGACTCACTTTCCCAACAATGAGATCAGCATCGCCTTCAGGATTCTTGCGCGAAGCTCGTCTCGGTAAGGCAGTTTGACATTCAGGCATTCCCTTGAGATTGCCCCCCGCATGAGGCAAGCCTCCCGCTTTGTCAGAAAACCCGATTCCTCAAGCTGGTAAATCAGGCCTTCGGCAACCGTCTGATCAATGTCGGAACCGATGGTATGGCGTAGATGGTGGTGAAGCGCCGTATGCTGCGGAAGCTCGATCCGCTGGATGCGGATATAACCTCCCCCTCCACGCTTGCTCTCAACAATATACCCCTTCTCCAGAGTGAAGCGGGTGCTGATCACATAATTGATCTGGGAAGGAACGCAGGAAAATTGTTCAGCCAGATCGTTCCGCTGGATTTCAACGGTTCCTTCTTTGCTGTCCTGCAGTATTCCCTTCAAATACTGTTCGATAATATCAGAGATATTACGCATGTTTGTTCATCCTCCACTGCTTGAAACGATAAGCCGTAATCGATCTTACGCGTCCTCACAGAGCCTTGCCCATACATTAATTTTTAACCGGATGATCCGGTTTAGAACCCAATCTCGCTGACTTTGACTTTCTTTGACTTTAAGTTTATTATAGCACATTTTTCATTTTTGCCAAGGGGTTTAATCTTCGTTTTAACGGGCATACGTTTGAGTCATTGGATATCTTGCTGCCGTTTTTATTATAAGTATTAACAAAAACCTCCGTTAACTTACATGAAGATTATGCATTTTCGGTTAAAGATAATACGAAACCTAAATATCGCACTCATCTGCGGCATAAAAAACTCGGCTCCCGGAAAAAAGCCCGGAGAATGGGCAGCTTGTCCAGAGGTACTGCTTTCGGGACAGGTGCAACCAGATTTCTCCGGGCTTGCAAATGGCGTTCCTTCAAGGAACCTAGAAAAAACTAAGTGATAATGGTGATGGTTGGGGCGGAAATGGTTGGCTGAGTTGTAATCGTTGATGTGGTGCCGCCAAAGCTGGCGATTTCTAGAGTAACGGGCACACCGACGACGATATCGACCGTTGCCAATACCAGACTGGCTGTTGTTAACGTGGATAAAGATTGCTGCTGCAAAACACCATTGATATATACATTGAAATAATCCGTCGCTGCAAGGGCGGGCAACGCCACAACTGCAGCATCGGCATCGTCAACAAAGCTGGCAGCGGCAATTGTGGTAACTCCACCCGCGATCATATCGGCCGTTATCGCTGTGAAGAAACGACTGGCCACCGGAGTTACCGTAGTGGTGATTGCACCGCCTGAAGCTACCGGCGCCGTTGCAACAGCAGAAAAAACAGGTTTGATAACCGGCATTTTGTCACCTCCGTTTCTATTAAAGAAGTTCTGCGAGGGACTCGCCCTCCATTCATTAAATGTCCGGAACCGAAGAATAGGAACGGCAAAACAACCAAGTCAAAAAGGCAGCAAGGACAATTTTCTGAGTGAAATACCCGAATGGTTAGTGATCCGCCCTGTCCAGAAATTGCAAAATGCCATATCATATTGCGAATTCAAATGTGGATATTTAACCGAGGAGGTGGCAAAATGTTGCCTAAGACGATTAAAGTTCGTTGTGGATCAAGACCAAAGAAAAGAAAGAAAAAGAAAGTATTAGAAAGGGACCGTTATAGGCGATTCTTTTCTAAGATACATCATGATAAAAAAAGCATGCCGCAGAAAAAAAGAGGCATTGCAAACGAGGGCCGCAAGGCTTCCGAGGACCGCAGGGGCCAAGAGGGTCTCAGGGGCTTCAAGGACCTCAAGGGGCTTCAGGGCCCCAGGGACCCGACGGGCTTCAAGGGCTTCAAGGGATTCCAGGGCCTCCAGGACCCGACGGGCTTCAGGGACCTCAAGGGATTCCAGGGCCCCAGGGACCCGAAGGACCTCCTGTTAATATAGCGGATATTACCGTCATACCTGCCGTCGAACGGTATTTATTTATTACTCCTGAAGACTTAACAGGTACGGTTGATATTCCACTCAGTCAGTTTACGGACGATAATGGAGCCCCCGTCAACGAACCTGTGGCAATAGGAGCAAACAGTTACATGAATTTATATATTAACGGTTTATTGCAACAAGGCCAGCTATACCAAGTAAACAATAATATTTTGACGCTTCAATTGAATGGAGACATGGTTTGGGCGGGCACACCAATCATCCTCGAAGTTTCAAGTTTTTCTCTAAAACTTGCGATTTAACAAGATTTTTTCGCTGCCATAGCCATGGATCCTACGGAAACCTCAGGTTGAAATTAGAGTAATGCTTTGTTGCGTGCCGGATTCCTCCAGAAAAGATAACAAACTCAAGCTATAGTCATTGAACCAGTGCATACAGCCATGAATCCGGCGACGGCAATAGCGAAAAACAAAAATAAGCTGCCACCGTCAGTAATAACGGAGGCAGCTTATTCTTCTTCATCGGCGGATATTGTCCATCATCCGCTGATGTATTTTTCCATGATCTCGTTCTACACCTCAATCTTGCGGTCAATCAGTTTAACCATGCCATATATGAATCCTGCTGCCAACAGCAGCTCAAGGACCACCGGCATCCAAGGGATTTGAATGGTATCGTTCATGACGGAGGCCGTGGAGCCCCCCTCTTTAATATAGACCGTGAACATAGGGGAAACCCATATGTTACCGGCCATATCCAGTTTGCTTTCCAGCCATGACGTGGCGTTCGTGATCACAAAGAAAAGAATAATCCCGATCCAGATGTTACCTTTGACCCGAACAGCCCTAGACACGGTAATGCAGAAAAAAATAACAATGATAATGAAAGTGAACTTCCAGACAGCGGCCAAACCGGTTGCAACCATGCCTTCTGTCGTCAGTCCCCCCCATACAATGAATCTATCGCCATCCTCCATGTTAACGTAGATCCATAAATGAACAGCAACAAGCAGCATAACCCCCAATAAACTGATAAATGACTGTATCAATGAGGAAAAAATACTGTTTATAGGCCTTACCGGCAGCAGCCGGCGGTTATAAGCTTTAATGTTCTGATCAAACGTTCTGCATACCATGACAAACAAAGTCATGCTTACCGCACTATACGCCAGCATGCTCAGAACCAGCATAACGCCGATCTCCCAATTGCGCATCGTTCCAACCGTTGTAATTGAAATCTGAATGATCAGAAGTACCGCTATTATTCCCATAACCGGGCTGGCATTCCTTTTCCAGTCGTATTTTAGGAGCTTTATCATTCCGCGAACACCTCTTTAAACATCTCATCCACGCTTTTTCCGTGTTTCAGACGAATATTTTCTACTTCCTCATGCATGACGATTTCGCCGTCGCGGATAAAAACCACCTCGTCAAAAATCCGTTCAATGTCCCTTACGAGATGGGTTGAAATCATGATGCTGCTCTCCTCATTATAAAACTCGACGATGGCGTCAAGGATTTTGCCCCGGGCAACCGGATCGACGCCGCCGATCGGCTCATCCAGCATGTAGAGGTACGCGTTGCGGGACAAGGCCAGCGTCAGCTGCAGGCGCTCGTTCATCCCCTTGGACAGGGAGCTGATCTTGTCTCCCGGATTCAGATTCATGAACTGAAGCATATGCTGTGCTTTCTCCATATCAAAGTCGGCATAAAAATCTTTGAAAAACTGAACTGCATCCGATACCTTCATCCACAATTCCGTCATCGGGCGGTCCGGCATAAAGGACACGATAGCTTTGGTTTCCAGCCCAACCGGCTTTCCTTTAATCGCAACCGTGCCCGATGAGGGCTGTGCCAGCCCTGCCGCGATCTTCATCAGCGTGCTTTTGCCGCTGCCGTTGGTTCCAAGGAGACCGATGATTTTACCGCTGCCGATGCTGAGGGACACGTTATCCAGGGCTATTTTGCCGCCGTATTTTTTCGATACGCCTTGAAATTGCATCAATTGTTCCACGCTCGTTCCCACCATCCTATCTGGATTCCCTGCTCTTGTCGTTAACCGCCTCGGCTACGATGGACAAGATGTCCTCGTTTCTAAAGCCGAGTTCCCGCATGCCCCGGATAAAATTGTCGATCAATTCCCCGGCCATTTCTTTTTTTATCGTCATGATCTTGGATCCCTCACTTGTCACGTATCGGCCCAGTCCACGCCGCGTTTCTACGATCTCTTCCCGTTCTAGCTCCTGGAAGGTGCGCTGGACCGTGTTAGGATTAATTTGAAGTTCGGATGCCAGCTCGCGGACGGACGGTATTTTGTCTCCGGGCTGCAGCTTTCCGGTTATAATCTCGCGTTTGATGTAATTCATGATTTGCAAATAGATCGGCAGATTATTATCGAATTCAATAGTCACTTTCGGGTTAACTCCTTTCCGCCGCTCTCCTCTGATCCATTCATCGGCTCACTCATGCGACATCCCGTTTTTTAAACGTAACAAAGCCGACGAGAAGAAACAAGAGGAGATATACGGCCAGCACCGCCGCGGAGAACGTCAGCGTCATCCCCGGAATCGGGCCGGCTGAGCCATTGCTGTACATCGACAGATCCACATTGATGAACGGCAGATATTTATACCAAGCGTAACGGGCCAAAAGCTGGTTTACCAGACTTTCGATCATCAGCATGAACATCCCGATGCCAATGGCGGGTCCGGTCGACCTGGTCACAATGCCGACGGCAAAAGCAAACGTGACATATAGCATGGTGTAAACCAGATTATAAACCGCTGCCATCACGACATCTTGCCAGTTTGTCGAGCCTTCCCCCATGCCGAACAGGGCAGCTCCGGTCGCAAAGCCGACGGCAAGCATTAAGGCAATTAACGAAATGACGTAAATCAGGATCACGGCGTATTTGGAAGCCAAAATTTTGCCGCGGTTTTGCGCCCGGATCAGCAGCAGCTTGATCGTCCCGTAACTGTGTTCCTTGGCCACCGATCCGGCCGTGACTGCAATCGCTAGAATGGTTAGAACTTGCCCCATCCCTTTGGAGGCAACGGCCAGTTTGGCGAACTCCATACCCGTCCCCGCACTATCTTCCGAAAAGGTTACGATCATATAGCCTACAAAAACCACCATCGCCGCCAGTAACGCATACGGTAGAAAGAAACTTTTCTTTTTATACATTTTCTGCCATTCATTGATGACCAGATTACCAAAGCTACGCAATGCGGCCGCCTCCTGTCCATTTCAAAAATTCCTCTTCGAGCGATTGCTTCATTTCCTCGATCCGGTAGATGGCAACTCCGGCATCGCCAAGCACCTTAATGATCAGCGGTATCGCCTCATCCTTAACCTGAACCATAACTTCCTTTCTATCCGTTTGGACACCCAGAACCTCTACGCTGTCAAGCTTATGCAAAGCTTCAAGGGCAGCCTGTGGATCATGTACACGGAAATTGACGGTAACCTGCTCTTCCTGCTTCTCTTCCCCTATTGCACGCTCGGTGACGAACTTTCCTTCCTGTATGACAACAACTCTGCTGCACATCAGCTCCATCTCCGACAACAGATGGCTTGAAACCAGGACCGCGATTCCTTCTTCCTTCGCAATGTGCTTCAGATAATCCCGCATTTCCCGAATGCCTGCCGGATCAAGCCCGTTTGTCGGTTCATCCAAAATCAAAATGGACGGATCATGCAGCAGCGCTTGGGCGATCCCCAGTCTTTGCCGCATCCCCAGGGAATAGGCCCGAACCTTTTTTGTGAATGGCATCCTGAAGTCCAACCAGCTTCACGACTTCGTGAATCCTTGACTCTTCTATGCCCTCTGACATTCGCTGATACTGCTTCAAATTATCGTAGCCGCTCATGTAAGGATAAAACTCCGGGTTTTCGATAATTCCCCCGATATGCCGAATGGCCTTGACGAATTCGTTCCGGATACTGTGGCCGCGTACGATAACATCTCCTTTGGACATTTTGATCAGTCCCACGATCATGCGGATGGTCGTCGTTTTACCCGCACCGTTCGGTCCCAAGAGGCCCACGATCTCTCCGCGCTTGATATCAAAAGACAGTTCATCCACAATGTTCCGGTTCCCGATCGTTTTGGTTATCTTATCTGCACGGAGTACCACGGCATCCGAATTGTTGTCAAAAGCTCCGTTCATGTCTCCACTCCCTTTGTGTTAGTGTTATAGTTAAATAGTACACTAGGTTTGTGGTTGTGTAAAGAGGTTATTTCACTAAACTTCGATGATTTCGTTATCCCTCAACACATCCAGGTATTTACATACGGTTCGAAATGTCGTATACTTCATCGCATAACCAAAAGGTTATACATTGGAGGAATCAACATGACAGACTTCTACCGGGCTATATCCGATCCTGTTCGGCGGCACATTCTAAACCTTGTCGCTCATCAGGAACAGACGCAATCGCAGCTGGTGAGGCAATTTACCATTTCCCAGCCAGCCGTAAAAAAGCACTTGGCCATTTTATTGGATGAAGGGTTGATTCAAGAAAGAAGAGAAGGAAGGTACTGCTACTACCGATTGAACCGTTCGGTATATCAACAGCAGTATGAACGGCTGAAGGAAGAGCTGGGTCTTCTGCTGGAGGACAAACTGTCGAATTTGAAGCAATGGTTGGAGGAGGAATCTGAGGATGGATCAAACTTATAGGAGCGTCATACGAAGTATCGTGATTAAAGCTTCACCCCAAAAAGTATGGAGGGGGCTGACCGTTCCGGAAGAGCGCAACCGATGGGAAACGAAAAGTTATACCCTGGAGCTCCGCGTCGGAGGAATCATCGAGCTGGATTACGGTTGGGGCGTCTCTTACACCGGCACCGTAAAAGAAATCGTTCCGGAACAAAGATTGGTGCTTGCGGATGAACAAAACGAATTGACCATATGGACGCTGAAGCCCCATCCGGATGGAACGGAGGTCGGCATCGAGTATACCGGTTTATGGAGCGGTGACCTGGGGATCATGGAGATGGAGAACATGGCCTACGGTACCTATCGCTTTATGAACAACATGCGGAGCGTGTTGGAACATGAAGAGGACCTGCGGGCCGGCTTCTGGAAAAGCTGGATCGGCGTCAACCATTTGACGTTTTCAAGCAGCCAAGTTTCGGGCGTCAAAGTCGCCCAGGTCGCAGCTGACTCACCAGCGGACGGTACCCTCCAGGTGAATGATGTCGTGACGGAACTGAACGGTGCGCCGATCGTTTCCTATGACGAATTTGAAGAAGCCATTACCTCGATGGAGCCTCATAAATCCGCCATGATTCGTTATTGGAGAGATGGATCTGTCTTACAGGCTGATGTTGAAGTTCTGCCTTACGGCCAAAGACGTACGACTCCCCCGGCAACTCCCGCAAAATAAGTTCTTTCTCTTGAACCCTAAGATAAATGCAGGTCTGATCTCGTATTCCGATGCTTTATGTTCTTTTGATCAAGAATTCGTTTCATTATTACCCAACCTCCTTGTGTATCAAGCGTTTAACATGGTAACCATATCTTACACAAGGAGGGTTCCATGATGAACCGTTCTCTTTGCTTCACCTTGATAAACGCGCTGCTTCTTGCTGTCTTTTTGACTAGCTGTTCCCCCAAAATTAATAAAGCGGAGGATGTCATCGATACTCACGGCAAGGTCAGTAACCTTGAGAAGCTGGATCAATTTATGGAGCAATCCATCGCTATCGTAAGGATAGTCCGCTATACCGTTGAGGGGGACCCCATATTTTATGCCTTGAGCCATGCCGACGATCGAATCGCTCTTCGCTATGATCCTTCGCAGGATAAATACGGTTCGTCGGAAATCGTGAATTATGTTTGTGACCGATTGGAGAAAAAAGACGACAAAGCGATGGTTGAATATGTTCTTACCGGCTGTGACGGAAGAAATCATGAGTTTCAGGTACTCCAAGTGGATGAAAAACAATAAGTGGCATGTAGTGATATGTTTCGCCTAAATGGATGTTACGAATTGAATGCAAAAAAAACCGTTGTTGAATGATCAACAACGGTTTTTCGTGCTTGGCGACGTCCTACTCTCCCGGGACCCTTCGGTCCAAGTACCATCGGCGCTGGAAGGCTTAACGGTCGTGTTCGGGATGGGTACGCGTGGAACCCTTCCGCTATCGCCACCAAACGATTCAAGGTTGAACCTTGAAAACTAGATACGAAACGTTTTGCGTTTTAACCACTTTTCAGTGTTTTTAGGATAAGCCCTCGACCGATTAGTATTGGTCAGCTCCATGCATTGCTGCACTTCCACCTCCAACCTATCTACCTCGTCGTCTTCAAGGGGTCTTACGAATTGGGAAATCTCATCTTGAGGGGGGCTTCACGCTTAGATGCTTTCAGCGCTTATCCCTTCCGTACTTAGCTACCCAGCCGTGCTCCTGGCGGAACAACTGGTGCACCAGCGGTACGTCCATCCCGGTCCTCTCGT
>NZ_LAZU01000049.1 GCF_000987955.1 Paenibacillus sp. DMB20 | reverse complement strand
CTTGTAATTGAAAAAAATTGTTCTTTGAAAATCGGTGAAGATGCGATATAATATTCCTTGTCACTGTTTCAAATACATACTCATGTCCCAGTAGCTCAGCTGGATAGAGCAACGGCCTTCTAAGCCGTCGGTCAGGGGTTCGAATCCCTTCTGGGACGTATGTCAAAAAAACGCCTTAGGGCGTTTTTTTTTCGTTCCAGGGGATGAGAACCCCTGAATAGGGGGGGCGTCGGAGCATAAGCATCGATAGCATACGCTACGCAGTCCGCCGAAGGCGGTATCCCTTCTGGGACGTATGTCAAAAAAATGCCTTAAGGGCGTTTTTTTTTCGTTCCAGGGGATGAGAACCCCTTCCCCATCAGCTTGAAAAAGATTTATACTGTAATGAGCGGCTAAACGTCAGGAGGGATGCTGATCATGGAAATCACCGTAAAGCCAGTAGCCTGCGTCAGGAGTTCCCGTAAAGTCGTTAAAGACGACCATTGGGGAGAGGTGATCTCGACCATTGAGCTGGCCCCAAATTTGAGCGAGCAGTCGCTGGAGGGGATCGACCAATTTTCGCACCTGGATATCGTTTTTTATTTTGATCAGGTGGAGGAACATAAGATCCAAACGGAAGCGCGGCACCCCAGAAACCAAACGGCTTATCCAAAGGTCGGGATCTTTGCGCAGAGAGGCAAAAACCGCCCGAACAAAATCGGCTTGACTACCGTTCGGCTGCTGGGCCATGATGGGCGTACCTTGACGGTGCAAGGTCTGGACGCGATTGACGGCACGCCGGTTCTGGACATTAAGCCCGTCATGAAGGAGTTTTTGCCGAGAGAAGACGTTTCACAGCCTTCTTGGGCTACGGACCTCATGTCTGAATATTGGTAAATTGTTGTCATACATAGAAGGGGAGAGATTTCATCGTGTCAGAAAATAAAATTTCGCAGCACACCGCGATTCTTTTGGAACATGCACAGAAGTGCGGATTATCATCCGAGGAGCTTCAGCATGCCATCCGTTCGGGGAAAGTTGAAGCCTTTGCAAAAGCGCAAAACGGGCATTTTGAGTATGAGGAGCTGTTCAGCTATGCAAGCGACCATGGGGAAGACCTGGAGAAAGCCGTGCTCGAAGGCTACCGAATCACATTCAACACCCGGAACGGTCTGAAAATATGGCTGGAGGAAACGTTCGGCTTAAGCTCGGAGACCGATTTCACTGTCGGGGAAGGTTTCATTGAAGGAGTGACGCTGAATGCGGCGGAGCTGGCCCGGCTGAAACAAGCGCTTGCCGTCAACTGGACGATTTCGGAAGAGACCGAAACAAAGGATGGGTTTATCGTTAAACTGACCGTCCGCGGTTTGCAGTAATCCATTAGATGAATAAGCCCCTGCATCTCTTTATTAAAGAAGAAGCAGGGGCTTATTCAATAAGGATAACCCGATTTAATAGGAAATCCGTTACCGAAATCCCCATGAAAATCTTCCGGCTGAATAGGACAGATTTGCTTACTGATACGCCGATAGGCGTTATGTTGAGGTTTATTACATTCTGGACGGTGTCGGCAGGCCCAATACTTCCAGTACCTCGCCGAGCGTATCCTTAAAGAGGGAGGTAAGCCAAACGCGTTTTTTCCTGGAATCGCCCTCAGCCTTAAGGATCGGGCAAGCTCCATAAAAATTGTTGAACAGCGATGCCAACTCATAGGCGTAATTGCAAAGCATGCTTGGAGAAAGCTCTTGCGCCGCCGCGTCCAGGACATCCGGCCACGCGCTGATATGTCTCAGAAGCGCATGCTCCGCCTGTTCCGGATGATCGATCCGGTGAGGAACGGCCGGAAATACTCCCGCTTCCTGTGCCTTATTCAGCACGCTGAGCGAGCGGGCATAAGAGTAGAGTAGATAGACTCCGGTATTTCCGGAGATTTCGGTCGCCTGCTTCAGATCAAACACCACTTCCGTTTGCAGGGCAAAACGCAGCAGGTAATAACGGATGGAAGCGGCAGCGATCTCCCGGCTGGACAAACCGTTTTTGTCCGAACGGGACTGCTCGATCACCTGCTCTACACGGTCAATCAGCTCCGTAATTTTAATCCCGATCCCTTGACGCCCGGACATGGCATAGGATGCTTTTCCGTCAGTGGTGTCGATGCCAAGTTCGGCGGCGGCCGAAGGACTTAAGGAAACGACGCCGTAGCTGACATGGCGGAGCTTTTGCGCTTCATTATCAAATCCTAGGACCTCAAGGGCTTGTTTGACCATAGCCTGCGGATACTGCTGCCTGTAATCGATGACGTTCACGACCATGTCGCCATTACCGAACGGCATGCGCTCGCCGTGGGAACCGGTGGTCCATACGCCGTCCGAAAATCTTTTATATTCGAAATCATTTTGAAGGAGTCCGTATTTCCAAAGATGATAAGCGATATCCTTGGCGGTATAGGTTAATATCCCGCTGGAGCGAACGAGAACCTTATCGGCGCTGTGGTCGGGATGAGCGCCGTCTGCTTGGTTTGCGGAAAGGGAAGGGGCATTATCGCTTTGCTTGAGTACCCAGCAGCCAGCCAGCTTCCCTTCCGTTTCCAGATGAAACAATGACGTTCCCTTCAGGAGCTCGAAAGCGGACGCCCAGAAGCCTTCCTTCACGATGCTGCTCTCCCACACAAGCAGGTCATACTCAATGCCGAATTGCTTCATTTCTTCCAAGTGCTCCCTTACGATCCGCTCCGCGACCAGGAGACCGACCCAGGAAAGGTTCTGATTCCCCTCCTCCAGGGCATGAAGAACCTCGGTTCTTTTCTTCGCAAGCTCCGAATCGTGTTCGTAGGCCTTGTTAATGGATGAATAAATATCCCAGCAGTAATCGCCGAACCTGTGATGCTCTTTGGATAGCGGAAAATGGAGCATGCCGACGACGGTATCCGCCAGCTGGTTCCCCAGATCGTCAATATAATTATGGACCTCGACGCGGTATCCGTTTTTTCTAAGCAAGCGAACGAGCGTGTCGCCGATGCACGAGTTTCTCAGATGGCCGATATGGGCGGATTTGTTCGGGTTAATGGAGGTATGTTCAACCACCACTTTTTCAACCGGCGCGGGAGCTGGTTCCAATTCCATGGCCGCCCAGGAGGCCCAATCCAGCTTGAAGTTGATAAAGCCGGGAGGGACGACCTCGATCCACGGTATAAGATTGGTAAATTTCGAATTAAGCTGAAGCTGGTCTTTAATCAGGCCTGCAATGGCCAGGGGCGCCTTTCGCAGGATTTTTGCCAGCTGCATGGCGATGTTTGTGGAATAGTCGCCATGATCCATATTGGCAGGCTGCTCGATTTGAATTAGGACATCATCCGGCAGGATGGCGTCCGACAACGTCAAGACCTGCTGCACAGCTTGTTCTACGGCTGAGCTTATGAGCGGTTTTAACATGAATGTTATCCTCCTTTAAAATGAAAAAACGAAGTATTGCAGCAAGTCAGAGCATGCGGACCGGGACAAGAGCGAATGTTTGCAATATAAAGTGTTACACGGGCATCTTAATGCAGACTTTCGGGTAAACAAAAAGTCCCCGTCTCCATAAGAGACGAGGACTATAGTTCTCGCGGTACCACTCTCGTTGCCAACCTTGTTTGGGTCGACCACTTTCGTATACTTTAACGGCGTAAACCGGGGCTCCCTAGTTGCGCTTCGGAAGTCCATCTCCCGGGTCCGTTTCGTGAACGCGTCTGTACCGGCTCCCACTCTCCCGGCTCGCTTGGACATAGACGTCCGTTCATTACTCTCCCGATCATCGAACTTGCTGTATTGATTTTTTTCATATTATAACCAATCCTTCCGAAAAAGCAACCGCGATCTTTATTGAAAATATTGAAATGCATATGTTTGATGGTTATACTATACGATCTCGCTAAGTGGAATTGAAATTGTCCTATCATCATTGCAGGCAGCGCAGAACGAATCCTACCGCCGCCGCAAGGCCTATTTTACAGCCACCAAAAGAGCTCCGACGGCAATCAATGCGACGCCGGCCGCGTTGATCCATGATATTTTTTTCGCCGAGAAACACTAAAGCCAAGATGACGGCAATGACAACGCTCAGCTTATCGATGGGACCGACCTGTGAAACCTTTCCGTACTTCAGGGCCAAAAAATAAAAAAAGCCATGATAAAGCTCCGGCCACCCCGCTGAGCACAATAAAGCCGAGGGCTTTTCGCTGAGCCAATATTTCGCCGATTTGCGAAAATTTACCTTGAACAGCCACCACACCGAGCAGAAACAGAGCCATAATGACGGAACGGATGGCCGTAGCAGAGTTAGCGTCAATGTTTTGAAGCCCGATCTTCCCGAAGATCGCAACGAGTGCTGCGGCCACAGCCGAGAGCAGCGCGTATGTAAGCCATAAAGGCATGTCTTAACCTCCTTTAAATTTTGGGAATCCATGCTTAAGTAGTATATGGCAGGCCTGAAATTTAAACCAGACTCTGACCGTGATGAAGCTCAGGAATGCAACATAGATGAAGGAGAGCCGGATAAAAATTTTGTTGGTTCCGGCATCCTCCCTCAGCGTTTCTCCGTCCTGAGACGGAAAAACGTCCTCTTTTTTTGTTAAGGAATTGATGATTTTTTGCTGAACGTGGATAACGTATGATAAATTATGATTTTAGCTAACACGAGAAGATAAATTGTTGGGAGGAGTGAGCTTGATGGTCAAGATTAGGCCCGTAGAACTCCGCGATGTAGATGAGATCTACCGTTTCCGGTTGGATGAAGAAGTAATGTTCTGGGCGGCAGGCGGGTTTGGCAACGCGATTCCCGCACGAGAGCATCTAATTGACGAATTTCGGAGACAATCGCCCTTGGATACGCAACGCTTTTTCGTGATTGAGGCGCAAGAGGATGTTCAAGATGAGCCGGTGGTAATTGGCCAGATTTCCTTTCGCGATATGGACCGGGTGGCGCGCAGGGCCACGATCGGCATGTTGATCGGTGACCGGCGTTACTGGGGGAAAGGGTACGGGACAACTGCATTATCTGAATTTGTAAAAATTCTCTTCACGCGCTACAACCTGAACCGTATCGACATGGACACTTTTGCTGATAACAAACGGGCGATTCGTTGTTATGAAAAAGTCGGCTTTACTGTAGAAGGGCATGCGGCGAAAAGCCATGTGGACAATGAACGGCTTCCGCGATCAGGTGATCATGGGGCTTCTTCAAGAAGAGTGGCAAGCTAAACATGGGAGTACGACGTATTACCTGTAACGATTTTCGGGACGTATTGACCCGGCCACTACGATGCATGCCGACGAGGAAAATAGCATCGAAGGCCAAAGTGGGCAGAATTCGAAATACTTGCAGTTGCTCCGACGCCCCCTATTTAGGGGTTCTCATCCCTGTACGCAAAAAACCGCCTAAAAGGCGGTTTTGCTTTACGTCCCAGAAGGGATACCGCCTTCGGCGGACTGCGAAGCGGATGCTATCGATGCTTATGCTCCGACGCCCCCCTATTCAGGGGTTCTCATCCCTGGAACGCAAAAAAAAACGCCCTAAGGCGTTTTTTTTTTGATATACGTCCCAGAAGGGATTCGAACCCCTGACCGACGGCTTAGAAGGCCGTTGCTCTATCCAGCTGAGCTACTGGGACATGTCATTTTTCAAGCAGAAAATATCATACCATAATAAAAAAATAAATTCAACAGACTTTTTTCTGGAAGAACGATTAATCGCCCCCGTATTGTGTTATAAAGATAAGATATGCTGCCAACGGTTTGTTCGATAACCCTAAAGTGCGGTTGGAGACGGCCATATCCGGACAGGCTCTCTTTTTTAACTTTGAAGGGGTTATGCTATAATCAACAAATATAAAAAACGGATAAGAAAGGAGGTGTCCTTATAAAGGACTCCAACTCCCCAGACCAAGACGACAAAAACATCATCCTGTTTCCGAAGACGTTGGATTTCTATCAGATCCAGCTTACCGTCATGCTCGAAAACGAACGTTACGGGGAGGCCAAGGAGGTTCTCCGCTTTCTGCTCCGGTGTCAAGGCCAGGATGAACGGCATTACGAGGAATGGCAGGCACTGCTGGAGTGGCTTGAGGCCGCTTTTCCATCTGCTTCATCGGGAGCAGCCGGCGAAGGGCATTTGGATGAAGAAGATGAAGAAGACGAAGCGGAGATGACCCGGCGAATGGTCCGGGAGAAGCTTTCGCAGGATGCCGGCTATGCGGATAAACTGCTGGATACCGTCATGAACGGTCCGCTTACCGAGCAGACCGTGCTTGCGTTGGAACAGCTGGCGTACCTGGATCGGCCGGAGGTGGACGAGGCGCTGACCGATTGGCTTAAAGAGAAGCCTCTTCATCCGCTCCTGCAGTTCCGGGTGCTGCAGACCCTGCGGCGAAGAGGAATGTCGGGGACGGTCGTCCTGCCGCGGGGCTCGGAAACAACGGAAGTGGAGGTCGACCAAATCCCGCTGAGCCCCGGTGATTTTCCGGAAGCCGTGCAACGCATACTCGAACGCGTGGCGGAGAAGACGGAAGTGCATGAGCCGACTCTATATTATTTTGCACAGGAGCTGTGGTCCCAGTTCATTATGGCGGTTTATGGCACGGCCGATTATCGGTCCATGCTCGATAACGACGAAGCTACGCAGGACATTTGGGCTGCCGCACTGCATGATACCGTCTCCGAGAGTCTGAAAGGAATCCGGGAAGAAGAAGAAATTCGTTCCTCCTACGGCATTACCGACACGATGCGTTTTCGCTATGAACAGGCCTACCGCTCTATTAAACAATTCGTATCCGCGGGCGCGCATGACTGAATCGGCGGGGAAACGTTTCCCGCACAGAGCGGCAAGGGTTCGCCCTTGAAAAAGAAATTAATGTTGTTTATACTATAGTGGTTATTCGGTACGGGTTATATTATCTACGCCGACCACGTGAATTTTTGGAGGGGAAAGCATAAATGAAAGCAACTTGGGAAAAAATAGAGAAGAACCTTGGCGTTCTCGACGTTGAGGTTGAAGCGGACCGCGTAGCGGCTGCCCTCGACAAGGCTTTTAATAAAGTAGTAAAAAAAGCAAGCGTACCGGGCTTCCGTAAAGGAAAAGTGCCTCGGCCGATTTTTGAAGCTCGTTATGGAGTGGAAAGCCTCTATCAGGACGCGATCGACATCCTGCTTCCTGAAGCATACGGCGAGGCTGTGGATCAAGCGGAAATCTTTCCCGTAGATCGTCCCGAAATCGACATTGAGCAGTTCGGTAAAGGCCAAGCGTTCAAATTCAAAGCGAGAGTAACGGTGAAACCTGAAGTGAAACTGGGCGACTACAAAGGCATTGAGGTCGCGGCGGTGAAAGCTGAAGTAACCGACGAAGAACTGGCGCAAGAGCTGGAGCGCATGCAGGAGCGTCATGCCGAACTCGTCGTGATTGACGAAGGCGCGGCAGCTTCCGGCGACATCACGGTCATCGACTTTGACGGTTCCATTGACGGCGTTCCGTTTGAAGGCGGACAAGCCGAGCGTTATTCCCTGGAGCTTGGCAGCAACAGCTTTATTCCCGGCTTTGAAGACCAGGTCATCGGAATGGCAACTGGCGACTTCAAGGACGTTGAAGTAACCTTCCCGGAAACTTACCATGCGGAAGAGCTGGCCGGCAAAAAAGCGGTCTTCAAAGTGAAAGTGCACGAAATCAAGCGCAAGCAGCTTCCTGAGCTGGATGACGAGTTCGCCAAAGACGTAAGCGAATTCGATACGCTTGACGAGTACAAGGAAGACTTGAAGCAACAGCTTCTTTCCCGTAAGGAACAGGAAGCCCAAGGCGTGCGTGAAAACGAAGTTGTCGAAAAAGCGGCAGCAAACGCCGAGATTGAAATTCCTGAAGCCATGGTACAATCCGAAGTTCAAAACATGATGCGCGATTTCGACAATCGTCTTCGTCAGCAAGGCATGAACCTTGACATGTTCCTCAGCTTCTCCGGCCAGTCCAAATCCGATCTTGAAGGTCAAATGAAGGACGATGCCGAAAAACGCGTTCGCAACAATCTGGTGCTTGAGCAGATTGCGAAGGAAGAGAAGCTCGAAGTATCCGAAGAGGAGATCAATGAAGAGCTGAACAACATGGCTGAAACGTACAAGCGTTCCGCTGATGAAATCCGCAGCATTCTGTCTTCCAACGGTTCCTTGGACAGCCTTAGCGAAGAACTTCTGCTTCGCAAAACGATCGATTTCCTGCTCGAGAACAGCGTTGAAGGCGCACCTGCTCCAAAAGAAGAAGCAACGGAAGAATAATAATAAGGCCGCAGCATAAGCGGCCGTTAGATTGGATAAGGCACGTTCTTTGATGGCGTGCCTTATTTTTACCTAAAAACACCCAATTGGTTACTAAAAATGACATGAAATGGGTGTTTTTGCGCAGATATAAGCAAAGTATGTAGTTCATTTATACTTGGCTTATATTTCCTGGTAGAAACGTCAATTTTGCCCCATCCCCAGAGGACGATGGCGTCGTTTCTACTTGCATACATACTGAGATAAGTTGGCAGGATATATTTTTTGGCCAGTTCATAGAATGTAAACATGGTTAAAAAATGACATGGCGCTTTGAACATGTTAGAATATCTTTTGTAACGCTAAAGTATAATTTTCAAGGAAAAGAGGTTGGTCGCATGAGTCTTGTACCTATGGTTGTGGAACAAACCAATCGGGGAGAGAGATCCTACGATATATATTCCCGATTACTGAAAGATCGCATCATCTTCCTCAGCAGTGCGATCGATGACGATGTCGCCAATCTTGTTATTGCCCAGCTGTTGTTTTTGGCTGCGGAAGATCCGGAGAAGGACATCCACATGTACATCAATTCACCCGGTGGTTCCGTAACGGCCGGGATGGGTATATATGATACGATGCAGTACATCAAGCCTGATGTGTCCACGATTTGCGTTGGCATGGCCGCCAGCATGGGGTCGCTGCTCCTGACCGCCGGGGCACCGGGCAAACGGTATGCGCTGGAGAACAGCGAGGTCATGATTCACCAGCCGCTGGGAGGAATTCAAGGCCAGGCATCCGATATTCAAATCCACGCAGATTGGATCATCAAGACAAGACAGAAGCTTAACCGTATCTATGTGGAACGCACAGGTCAGCCCCTTGAAAAAATCGAACGCGATACGGACCGCGACTTCTTCATGAGCGCGGAAGAAGCGAAGTCATACGGGATTATCGACGATGTCCTGTCTTCACCGATCAAATCTTAAGAGGTGGTTATAGCATGTTTAAATTTAACGACGACAAAGGGCAGCTGAAATGCTCCTTCTGCGGCAAATCCCAGGAGCAGGTCCGCAAGCTGGTTGCTGGTCCCGGCGTTTATATATGTGACGAGTGCATCGATCTGTGCTCGGAAATCGTAGAGGAGGAACTCGGCCACGAGGAAGAGGTCGATCTGAAGGATATTCCGAAACCGCGGGAAATCCGCGGTATTTTGGATCAATACGTCATCGGCCAGGATCAAGCAAAAAAAATCCTTGTCGGTAGCCGTATACAATCACTACAAGCGCATTAACACGCAAAACAAAATCGAGGACGTCGAATTGCAAAAGAGCAACATTTTGCTGCTCGGTCCTACCGGTTCCGGTAAAACGCTGCTGGCGCAGACTATGGCCAAAATCCTAAACGTTCCTTTTGCCATCGCGGACGCGACTTCCCTGACAGAAGCAGGCTATGTGGGCGAAGACGTTGAGAATATCTTGCTGAAGCTGATTCAGGCTGCGGACTACGACGTTGAAAAAGCCGAACGCGGCATCATTTATATCGACGAAATCGATAAAGTGGCCCGTAAATCCGAAAATCCGTCCATTACCCGCGACGTATCGGGCGAGGGCGTGCAGCAGGCCCTTCTGAAAATTCTCGAAGGCACGGTCGCTTCGGTACCTCCGCAAGGCGGACGCAAGCATCCTCATCAGGAGTTTATCCAGATCGACACGACCAACATCCTGTTTATTTGCGGCGGCGCGTTTGACGGACTGGAACAGTACATTAAACGCCGGATCGGCAAAAAGGTCATCGGCTTTAACGCCACAGGTGAGGGGCAGAAGGATCTGAAGCCTGGGGAATACCTGACGATGGTTCTGCCGGAAGACCTGCTTAAATTCGGCCTGATTCCGGAGTTTGTAGGACGTCTGCCGATCATCTCGACCCTTGAGCCGCTTGACGAGCAAGCGCTTGTCCGGATTCTGTCCGAACCGAAGAACGCTTTGACCAAGCAGTATCAGAAGATGCTTGAGCTGGATAACGTCAACCTCAGATTCGAGAAAGAGGCGCTGGAAGCGATCGCCCGTGAAGCCATCAAGCGCAATACCGGTGCGCGCGGTCTTCGCTCCATCATTGAGGGCATCATGCTTGAGGTGATGTACGAAGTGCCGTCCCGTGACGATATTACGGACTGCGTCATTACAGAGAAGGTTGTACGGGATAAGGTTATTCCCGAGCTTCAAGGAAACGGAACCAATGACAAGAAACAAGAAGAAAGCGCCTGATTCCGGCGCTTTTAAATAAAACAACGTCAACTCTCCACTCCCGCTTGCGGCATATCCGTTTTGCCGGGGTGGAGCTTTGGCGTTCTATGGGAGAGATTGATCCATGTTTTTGAGACAGGACACACGGCCCGTTAAAGTGGGTAACCTCACCATCGGCGGAAGCAACGAAGTCATCATTCAAAGCATGTGCACGACCAAAACCGCAGACGTGGAGGCGACGGTTGCCGAAATTCTGCGTTTGGAAGAAGCCGGGTGCCAGCTTGTGAGGGTCACGGTTAACAATGACGAGGCTGCTGCAGCCATCAAGGAAATAAAAAAAAAGGATTCATATCCCGCTCGTGGCGGATATCCATTTCAACTACAAGCTGGCCCTTGCCGCGATCGAGAACGGAATCGACAAGGTCCGGATCAACCCCGGCAACATCGGCAAGCGGGCGAAGGTCGAGGAGGTTGTCAAGGCGTGTAAGGCAAAAGGCATTCCGATCCGGATCGGCGTCAATGCCGGTTCCCTGGAAAACCACCTGCTCGAAAAATACGGCTACCCGACGCCGGAGGCCATGGTCGAAAGCGCCTTGTATCATATCGGCATTTTGGAAGAGCTGGATTTCCGCGATATTATCGTTTCGCTGAAGGCCTCGGACGTACCGATGGCTATCGCCGCCTACACCAAAGCCGCGGAGGTCATTCCGTATCCGCTGCACCTGGGCATTACCGAGGCGGGCACGCTGTTCTCCGGAACGGTTAAGAGCGCAGCCGGACTCGGCGCGCTTCTGTCCATGGGAATCGGGAATACGATGAGGATCTCCCTCAGTGCGGACCCTGTGGAAGAAATCAAGGTGGGACGGGAGCTTTTGAAAACGTTCGGTCTGATTTCGGACGCGCCGACACTCGTGTCCTGTCCGACCTGCGGCCGTCTGGATATCGATTTGTTTTCCATCGCCAACGAAGTAGAAGAATACATTTCAAATCTCAAAGTCCCGATTAAAGTTTCCGTGCTCGGCTGTGCCGTTAACGGCCCGGGCGAAGCCAGGGAAGCCGATATCGGCATCGCCGGCGCGCGCGGAGAAGGGCTCTTGTTCCGCTATGGGGAAATGATCCGCAAAGTGCCGGAGGAAACGATGGTCGAAGAGCTGAAGAAGGAGATCGACCATATCGTCAAGGTGTATGAAGAAACCGGTGAAATTCCGGGCCGCAAGCATAAAACTGGCGTATAAACGCCGGATATTTCCATACGTTCGCAAGAAAGCCGTCAGCCGGATGTTTCCGGCACGGCTTTTTTGCATGCGCAGTTACCGCAGAAACAACCTGGCGGGGACCATTTCGCCGTTCCCGGCCCTTGGTTTCTCTGTAATTCATTTGAAAGAATACTTTTACCTTCAACTGAAACAGGCAATACTATCATGTATTAACGTGTTTCAGAATGAAATTACGGAGAAACGGGAGGAATGACTTGTGAATCTCAATGTGATCATTATGCTGGTACAGCTGTTCTTTGCCGTAATCATCGGCGTTTATTTTTGGAATCTGCTTCGGGGGCAAAAGACGAGCAAAACGGCCGTTGACCGGGAGTCGCGCAAAGAGCTCGACAAGCTTCGGAAGCTCCGTTCCATCACGCTGACGAAACCGCTGGCGGAGAAAACCCGGCCTCAGACGATGGATGACATCGTCGGCCAGAAGGACGGGCTCCGTGCCCTGAAAGCCGCGCTTTGCAGCAGCAATCCGCAGCACGTCATCGTTTACGGCCCGCCCGGAGTCGGAAAAACGGCGGCGGCACGCGTCGTCCTCGAAGAAGCCAAAAAAAAATCCGCAATCGCCTTTTAAATATGACGCCAAGTTTACGGAAATCGATGCGACCACCGCACGCTTTGACGAACGTGGCATTGCCGATCCGCTGATCGGTTCCGTACACGACCCGATTTACCAGGGAGCCGGGGCCATGGGCGTGGCAGGCATACCGCAGCCAAAGCCCGGTGCCGTAACCAAAGCCCACGGAGGAATTTTGTTCGTGGATGAAATCGGTGAATTGCATCCGATTCAAATGAATAAGCTGTTAAAGGTGCTCGAAGACAGGAAAGTGCTGCTCGAAAGCGCGTATTATAATTCCGAAGACGCCAATACCCCGGCGTACATTCACGATATCTTTCAAAATGGCCTTCCGGCTGACTTTCGGCTGGTCGGAGCAACGACGCGTTCGCCGGAAGAAATCGCGCCTGCCTTGCGTTCGCGCTGCATGGAGATTTTCTTCCGTCCGCTTCTGCCGGAGGAAATCGGACGGATCGCGGAGGACGCTATCCAGAAGATCGGCTTAAAGCCTTGCCCCGAATCGGTGGAGGTCGTCAAACGGTATTGCACGAACGGCCGTGAAGCCGTGAATATGATTCAGCTGGCAGCGGGGCTGGCTCTTACTGAAAAGAGGGAGACGCTTCGTGCAGCCGATGTGGAATGGGTGGCGAGCAGCAGCCAGCTGCAGCCGCGGCCGGACCGGAAGGTGCCGGAACGTCCCCAGGTCGGTCTTGTCAACGGTTTGGCGGTTTACGGCCCGAATATGGGGGCGCTGCTGGAAATCGAGGTGTCCGCCGTTGCTGCCGACAAAGGCAGGGGCACTTACAACATCACGGGCGTAGTGGACGAGGAGGAGCTTGGCGGAGGAGCGCGCAAGCTGCGGCGTAAAAGCATGGCCAAAGGTTCCGTCGAAAATGTGCTCACCGTTCTGGGATCCATGGGCTTTTGTCCGAAGGATTACGATCTGCATATCAATTTCCCCGGCGGAACGCCGATCGATGGGCCTTCCGCGGGTATCGCGATGGCTACGGCGATCGTGTCTGCCATTCGGGGGCTTGAGGTGGACAACAAAATCGCCATGACCGGGGAAATCAGCATTCACGGCAAAGTGAAGCCGATCGGCGGCGTGATTGCCAAGGTGGAGGCGGCTTTCCAAGCAGGTGCAACCACGGTGATCATTCCGAAGGATAACTGGCAGACCTTGTTCCAGGATTTAAACGGACTGCGGGTTATTCCCGTTGAATCCGTGAAGGAAGTATTCGCTCAGGTGTTCGGCGGAGCCGTAACTCCGGATATTGTTCAAATGCCGGCCAGCGAGACATTTCCGGCCGCTTCCGGCTCGCTGCTCCAGGCTAACCCTCCCCACGCGGGGGGAATGACCGATGCGGGCAGCTGTTAACAACCGCTTTGTTGGTTTTTTATACGAACATTTGATAAAATAGGAATAGTGTCAACATTGAGAGCCATTGGAGGTGTGAAAGCGATGGGACCCAATAAAAACAAAGGTCGTCGTTTTCCTTTGCTGCCTTTAAGAGGACTTCTCGTCTACCCAAGCATGGTGCTGCATCTGGACGTGGGGCGGGAGAAATCGGTTAAGGCATTAGAAAAAGCTATGGTTGAAGACAATTTGATTCTCCTTTGTTCTCAATCGGAAGTGAACATTGAAGAGCCGACGCAAGAGGATATTTTTCGGATCGGTACGGTAGCGAATGTAAGACAAATGCTCAAGCTTCCGAACGGTACCATACGCGTGTTAGTGGAAGGTATGGAACGGGCGGAGATTATTCAATATACCGATAACGAGGACTATTACGAAGTCCTTGCTTGTGAGCTTCCCGAGGAGGAGAATAACGATTCCGAAGTGGCCGCCCTGATGAGGACGGTGCTGGGGCAATTTGAGAATTACATCAATTTGTCCAAAAAAGTGACGCCCGAAACTCTGGCCGCGGTTTCCGATATCGAAGAGCCGGGCCGTCTTGCGGACGTTATTACCAGCCATCTGTCGCTTAAAATAAAGGATAAGCAGGAAATTCTCGAAACGATCGACGTGCGCAAGCGTCTGGAGAAGCTGCTGGACATCCTGAACAATGAGCGTGAAGTGCTTGAATTGGAACGCAAAATCAATCAGCGCGTCAAGAAGCAGATGGAGAAAACCCAGAAGGAATACTATCTTCGCGAGCAGATGAAGGCGATCCAGAAAGAGCTTGGAGAGAAGGAAGGCCGCGCGGGCGAAGTGGAAGAGCTGCGAAGCCAGCTGAAGGAACTGGAGCTTCCGGAACGCGTGCAGGAGAAAATCGAGAAAGAAATCGACCGTCTTGAAAAAATGCCGTCCAGTTCCGCCGAAGGCGGTGTCATCCGGAACTACGTCGACTGGCTGCTTGCGCTGCCATGGAATACGCTGACCGAGGATGATCTGGATATCAAGAAGGCGGAGCAGATTCTGGATGAGGATCACTACGGCCTTGAGAAGCCGAAGGAGCGGGTGCTTGAATATCTGGCCGTTCAGAAGCTCGTCAAGAAGCTGAAAGGGCCGATCCTGTGTCTTGTCGGTCCTCCCGGTGTCGGTAAAACCTCCCTTGCCCGTTCCATTGCCCGTTCGCTGGAACGCAAGTTTGTCCGTATATCTTTGGGCGGCGTTCGCGACGAGGCCGAAATCCGCGGCCACCGCCGGACCTATGTCGGCGCAATGCCGGGCCGGATCATCCAGGGGATGAAAACCGCCGGATCCAAAAACCCGGTGTTCCTTCTGGACGAAATCGACAAAATGGCAGCGGACTTCCGGGGTGACCCGGCATCGGCGCTGCTGGAAGTGCTCGATCCGGAACAAAACAACACCTTTAGCGATCACTTTATCGAAATTCCGTTTGATCTGTCCAAAGTCATGTTCGTAACGACGGCCAATGTGCTGCATAACATTCCGCGTCCGTTGCTCGACCGGATGGAAGTTCTGAATATCCCGGGCTATACCGAGCTTGAGAAGCTTCAGATCGCTTCGCGCTATCTGCTGCCGAAGCAGAAGCGAGAGCACGGCCTTGAGTCTGAACAGCTTCAGCTGGATGAGAAGGCTCTTTTGAAAGTGATCCGGGAATATACCCGGGAATCCGGGGTTCGTAATCTGGAGCAGCAGATTGCCGCCCTTTGCCGGAAAACGGCGAAGAAAATCGTTACCGACGCATCCGAAGTCATCGCGATCGGCGAAGACGATATTAAGGAATATTTGGGCGCGCCGAAGTTCCGTTACGGCATGGCCGAGCTGGAGGATCAGGTGGGAAGCGTCACCGGCTTGGCGTGGACCGAGGTCGGCGGAGATACGCTTACCATCGAGGTCACCGTTGTACCGGGAAAAGGCAAACTGACGCTCACGGGCAAACTTGGCGATGTCATGAAGGAGTCCGCTCAGGCTGCGTTTAGTTATACGCGATCCAAAGCGGCGGAGTTTGGGATTGAACCGGACTTCCATGAGAAGCTTGACGTCCACATTCACATACCGGAGGGGGCGATCCCGAAAGACGGGCCTTCCGCCGGCATTACGATGGCCACAGCCCTTATATCCGCCCTGACCAAACGGCATGTTGCCCGCGACGTCGCGATGACCGGCGAAATTACGCTTCGGGGACGGGTGCTGCCGATCGGCGGCCTGAAAGAGAAGTCCCTGGCCGCTCACCGGGCAGGCTACAAAAAAAATTCTGCTCCCGAAAGACAACGAACGGGATTTGCGCGACATCCCCGACAGCGTAAAGAACGATGTTGAATTTATACCGGTATCCCATATGGATCAGGTGCTCCAGCATGCTCTTGTGGAGCCGGCGGGATTGCACTAGAGAGGAATTGCAACCATGAAAGTAACCAAAGCTGAATTTGTGATCAGTGCCGTAGGTCCCGCTCAATATCCTGATGACGCCTTGCCGGAGATTGCTCTGGCAGGGCGTTCCAATGTGGGCAAATCGTCGCTGATCAACCGCATGATTTCCCGAAAAAACCTGGCGAGGACAAGCTCGACGCCGGGCAAAACGCAGCATTTGAACTATTACCGTATCAATGACGGGCTTTATTTCGTGGATTTCCCCGGATATGGTTATGCAAAGGTATCCAAAACCCAGCGGGCAGCCTGGGGAACCATGATCGAAAAATACTTGCTTGAACGGGATGCCCTAAAGCTGGTCCTGCTGGTCGTTGATTTGCGGCATCCGCCGTCGAAAGACGACGTCAATATGTACGACTGGCTGCAGTATTATAACCGGCCTGTCTGCGTAGTGGCTACGAAAGCGGACAAAATCCCCCGGAGCCGCTGGCAAAAACACATCAAAATGGTCAAGGAAACCCTGGGTTTTCAGCCGCAGCATTCCATGGTCATGTTTTCGTCGGAAAGCGGTCTGGGTAAAGATGAATTATGGAGCATTATTCAGTCTTACGCAGATCGTGCCCCCGATGAGGATGAAGGCGAAATCAATGGGGATGGCGGCTCTTTATCCGACTAAATGGACTGGCGGTTAGCCTAGACCTCGATTTTTCCCGTGCCTTAAACTTTTTATCCGATACCGTAGGGATACGGTGTATTTTCCGTATGAAAGCGAGAATCCCAGAGGATTTTTCACGGAGAATCCGTCTTAATCCGTTTTTTTTATGAAATTTGCTGAATAATCTCAATCCGATGACAAGAAAAACCTTTGATGCCTGCGTTATAATTAACGTAAGGATTGTTAAAAGAATTGAGGAGATTTTTATGGCTCATCGGATAGCCACAGAGTATATTAAAGCCACCATGCAAATGACGGACGTTCAAATGAATCAATTTCTTCAGAGCAGCATTGCCTCCCCGATCAATTTCCGTGTGAAGGTAATGGATGGCGGAGGGCAGGAGATCGTGCTCGAAGGCGAAAGCGGGGAAGAAGTTCATTTGCCCTTCGAACGCAAAGATGGCCTGTATGTCTGTGAGTTGTCGTGCCGGCTGGTAACCCCTTCTTTGACCAATGCGGTGCGGAATCTTTTTGCCGCAAGCAAAGGGTCGGGCAGGGTCAACCGGATCTATCGCGGTTTCACCATGAGCTATGACTATCAAGACGGCACGGTACAGCGGATTGCCCAGTTGACGGACGATGCCAGCAGTCTGATCTATGAGTACAAGAATACGGTCGGAGAACTGCAGCGTCTATTCGAAAGCAATGTGACAGAGAAAGAGATCGAGGCGATTCAGCGGAACATTAACGATCTCCTGGATCAACGCTTGGCGGCATCATCGGCCTTAAGCATTGAGCGTATTGACGAACGGTTGCGGCACTACAATCAGCGCCTGTTCGTTTTAGAAGCCTGAGAAGCTCGAAATTAACGAAAGCCTTCCGGTATGCCGGAAGGCTTTTTTTCATCATAAGCCAAGCATAAATTTCATTCATGGTTGGCTTCATGCCTTGCAGAAACGCCGTCGTTTTTTTTAGATGCGGAGCATTTTCGGTTTAGTAAATCCGACATTGGAAATAAATGATAAAGAGCGGGTAAATGCGGCTTGTCTTCCATGATCCATCGGTTGATTTGCCTCATATGCTGATCTGTAAAATATTTATCGCCACAATTTTCAAAAATGTATTGCATTTCGCCCTCATAGATGTTATTTTTAATCTCGTTGAAAAGAATATAGGAACCAGGATTCACTCAGGACATGTAATGTTGCGAGAGATTATTCCCTCGGGAAGTGAATGACGTAGGTCCTAGCGGATGAAATTTTTCAAACATTTTATTCCTAGGAAGGGGGAAACCGAAAGATGGAATACTCAACTTTCGGAAGACACGTTGCTGTTGATACTTGGGGAGTCGACTTTGAACTACTGAACAATGCTGAATATTTGCAAGCTCAGATGGTGGAAGCCGCTGAAGCCTGCGGAGCAACGGTAATGTCCGTCCAGTCCAAGCAATTTGAGCCGCAAGGCGCTACGGTTCTTGTACTGCTGTCGGAAAGCCATCTCTCTATTCATACTTACCCTGAGAGAGGTTTTGCTGCGATTGACTGTTATACCTGCGGGGAGACGGTGGATCCGCAATTGGCTATTGATTACCTGGTATCCGTTTTGAAACCTGAAAAATGCTATGCGAAAAAGCTCGTGCGAGGTTTGGGCGAACTGACTGTCGAAACGCCTGAGATGAAGCAGGCTGAACTGGTGTAACCAAGCATCTAAAAAAGTGTATATTGATAACCATGGACCTTTTCCATGGTTATTTGTTTTTAAGGGCTGTTCGAACCAATCGCTTTTGATCAGGCTGCTAACTTGACGTCGGCGTATATCTGCACCTAAAACATACCACAATAATAAGAGCGGCCAGACAAGGGTTTTTAAGTGATGGAAAGATTAAAAAGATGGGGATTTCATAAACATTTCATAAAATAGACAAGGGTTTTCGACATCCTGTGATATAATTATCATGGTCAAAAGAAAGCGTATATCATAAAGGACAATTTTTGGGACCTTAAATGCAGATAGAGCAATGCTTTAATAACCATTAGGCAGGTGAACATGCAATGCACATCGTCGTTGTTGGGTTGAACTATCGCACGGCGCCTGTGGAAGTCAGAGAACGCTTTACATTCGCGGAGCAAGATTTGCCCGAGGCGTTGAAACAGCTGAAGTCGACCAAGAGCGTATTGGAGGGCGTCATTGTTGCTACCTGCAACCGTACCGAGATATATGTCGTGGTCGACCGTCTTTCCATGTGCGGCTATTTTATCCGCAGCTTTATGGAGCAGTGGTTTGGCATTAAACGTGAAGAATTTACGAAGCATCTATATATATATGAAGACGAGCAGGCGATTTCCCATCTGTTTAAGGTGAGCTGCGGGCTGGATTCCATGGTCATCGGGGAAACCCAGATCTTGGGCCAGGTGCGCAATGCCTTCTTGAAATCACAGAAGGAAAAGGCGACGGGAACCTGGTTTAACATGCTTTTCAAGCAAGCAGTGACGCTGGGGAAACGTGCGCACTCCGAAACTTCCATCGGAGAAAGCGCCGTTTCGGTCAGCTATGCGGCGGTTGAGCTGGGCAAACGCATTTTCGGGACGTTCCACGATAAAAAGGTGCTTATCCTGGGCGCGGGAAAAATGAGCGAGCTGACCGTGAAGCATTTGTACGCAAACGGGGCAGCCGAGGTGTTTGTGGCTAACCGGACGCTGGCCCGCGCTGAAGAGCTTGCCCTGAAGTTTAAAGGTACGCCGCTCGGCATGGAGGAGGCAACGGAACGCCTGCACGAGGTCGACATCGTCATCAGCTCGACGGGAGCGAATGACTATGTGATCCGACCGATGTTGGTGAACGAAACCATGAAGAAGCGGCAAGCCCGTCCGCTCTTTATGATCGACATTGCCGTTCCGCGGGATATTGATCCTGACGTCGGCGACGTGCAGAACGTCTTCCTGTATGATATCGATGACCTGGAAGGCATCGTGGAAAGCAATCTCGAAATGCGCCGTGCGGAAGCGGCAAAGATCGAAACGATGATTCAGGAGGAAATGGAGGCTTTCCACCAGTGGTTGAAGACGTTGGGGGTCAGACCGGCCATCCGGGCGCTTCAGGACAAATCGAACAGCATTCATGAGGAAACGCTGGAGAGTCTGTTCAACAAGCTGCCTGAACTGGATGAGCGGCAGCGCAAAGTGATCCGCCGTTTGACGAAAAGCATCGTCAACCAGATGATGCATGATCCGATCAACCGGATCAAGGAGATGACGGGGGGCAAGCAGGCTGCGGAGGCGCTGGACTATTTCACCCAGATTTTTGCCCTGGAAAGCTTGATCGAAGAGAATGAGCAAGGAGCGGAAAGCAAGGCTCTGAACAACGTTTCCACAATGGAGGTTGAAACTCCCGTTAAATCCGCGGAACAACCGGCCGAGCGGAAAACGGTTCAGATGTCCCTTGCCCCAGCCGCTCTCTAAGGGCGGGTGACGAAACCATGTCGCTAAACCTAATCTATGATATCGGCATTTGTATTTATGCCCTGAGCCTTCTGTTTTATATCTCGGATTGCGTATCCCGCAATCGGGCAGCAAAGCGGATAGGCACAGGGCTTCTTGTCGTTGCTGCCCTGTTTCAGCTCGTGGCCGTCCTGCAGCGCGTCATCGAAACGGGCATGCTGCCGGTGTTTACCTCATTCGATTTCCTTCTGTTGTGTTCGTTCGGCGTGACGTTAACTTCCATAGCCATCACCTTCGTGAAGCGTGCGGAATTTGCCGCCCTGCTCTTAAGCGTGGTCGGTTTTTGCGTCACCGTGCTGAACCGCCTGCTGCTGACGACGGGTTATAACCCGCTTGAAGCTTGGGATCCCGTAAAAGGGCTGCTCGTTTTCCATATCGCGCTTGCCAGCGTAAGCTTAACGGCCTTGACCGTGGGGGCGGTTTTTGCAGGAATGTACTTGTTTTTGCACAGCAAACTGAAACACAAAAAATGGAATGACGTGATCCGCAGGCTGCCGAGTTTGGAAATACTCGATAAATATTCGTACAATGCTCTTTTGATCGGAACGCCGGTCCTCGTATTGTCCCTCGGGTTGGCCATATTTTCGGTGGCTACGGAAGGCCGGTGGACGCTGCTGGCGGATCTGAAAGTGCTGTCCACGAGCGTTGCTCTGGGCATATATGTCAATTATTTTGTGAGACGACGGATTCAGCGCCGTTCCGGCCTGGAAACCGCAAGATGGGCGCTGATCGGCCTGGCGTTCATCGTGCTGAATTTCTTCTTGAACGCTTGGTCCGAGTTTCACAGCTGGTCGGGGGTGTGAAACGCTTATGGTTCAATATGTTCCGGTCATGCTGAACTGCGAGGGGAAGAGCTGCCTGATCATCGGCGGAGGCCCGGTAGCGGAGCGTAAAGCGGAGACGCTGATTGAAGCCGGGGCCGCTGTACATATCATTAGTCCGAATCTGAGCGGGAGACTGATATCCTTGGCGGAAGAAGGGGTTGTGCGCTGGACTTGCAGGGAATATAGAGAGGGAGACCTCGAAGGGGCTTTTTTGGTGTACGCGGCTTCCTTTCCTCCCGAAGTGAACGGGAAGGTGGCGGCTGAAGCCCGAAGGCTGGGCATTATGGTTAATGTGGCGAGCGACGGGGAATCCGGCGATTTCATCAGTCCTGCCGTCCTGAGACGGGGCCGGCTTACCGTCGCCGTATCGACGGCGGGGGCGGGGCCGGCTGCCGCCGTAAACCTTTGCCGCAGGCTGGAGGAAGAATTGGGCGACGAATTTGAAATGTACCTGGATTTTTTGCATGAACTGCGCGTTGCCGTTAAAGAGAAAGTCCGGTCCCAGACCGCCCGGCGGAAGCTTTTGCGAAAAATAGTTGAAATCGATATACTACAGGACATACGGCGGGGGGACTTTATCCCGTGGAGTCCGGAACAGATCGATCAGTGGATCACTCACAATCAGGAGGAGTAACGATGCGTACCATTGTAGTTGGCAGCAGACAAAGCGCGCTGGCGCTTACCCAGACCGGGCAGGTCATCGATGATTTGACGCGGCTTGCAAAAGAGAACGGGTTCGACTATCGGTTTGAGGTTAAAAAAATAGTAACGAAAGGCGACCGCATTCTTGACGTGACCTTGTCCAAAGTGGGCGGTAAAGGCTTGTTCGTCAAGGAAATCGAGCAGGCGATGATCGACGGCGAAATCGATATGGCCGTTCACAGCATGAAGGACATGCCCTCGTTCTTGCCTGAAGGGCTGACAACCGGCGCGGTTCCGCGCCGCAAGGATCCCCGCGACTGTTTGATTTCCATGGAAGCGGACAGCCTGGACAAGCTGCCTCAAGGCGCCAAGGTAGGCACCAGCAGCCTGCGCCGTTCCAGCCAGTTGAAGGCTTACCGGCCGGATCTTACGGTGGAGTGGATTCGGGGAAACATCGATTCGCGGCTCCGCAAGTTGGAGAGCGGGGAATATCAAGCGATTATTCTGGCGGCAGCCGGACTGCAGCGGATGGGATGGGAAGATCGCATTACTTCGTATTTGCCCGTAGAGACATGCCTTCCTGCCGTCGGACAAGGGGCTCTCGGCATTGAATGCCGCGAGAACGATGCGGAGCTTCTTCGCCTTCTCTCCTTATACAATGATGAAGATACGGCACGGACGGTCGCCGCAGAACGCAAGTATCTGAACGAGCTGAACGGCGGCTGCCAGGTTCCGATCGGAGCTTATGCCGTCCTTGCGGAAGCGCCGACAGGTCATTCCCATGAAGGGCAAAAAATTATACGATTGACGGGAATGGTAGGTTCCCCCGATGGAGATCGGATACTGAAAAAATCAGCGGAGGGAATGGATCCCGACAGGCTCGGCATCCAGGTTGCCGAACAGCTGAAAGCTATGGGAGCAGAAGAGATTTTGGCACAAGTTAGGGGATGATCGGATGGCAGGCAAGGTTTATTTGGTCGGAGCGGGTCCCGGGGACGCGCGGCTGATCACGATAAAAGGGAAGGAATGCCTGGAAAAAGCCGATGCCGTGGTTTATGACCGGCTGGCGTCTCCCCGTTTTCTGAAGTGGCTGAAGCCGGGAGCCGAGAAGATTTATGTCGGCAAGCTTCCGGACAGGCACACGATGAAGCAGGAGGAGATCAATCAGCTGCTGGTCGATCTGGCGCTCGAAGGAAAAAAGGTCGTCCGGCTGAAGGGCGGCGATCCCACCATTTTCGGAAGGGTGGGGGAAGAAGCGGAACTGCTGTACCGAAACGGGATACCTTTTGAGATTGTCCCGGGAATCACATCTTCGATCAGCGTTCCCGCGTATGCCGGGATACCGGTGACACACCGGGATCTTGCCTCTTCACTGTCGATCATTACAGGGCACGAGAGCCCCGACAAGCTGGACCGCATGATCCAGTGGGACAAAGTGACCAACGCGACAGGGACCCTTATTTTTATGATGGGAGTTGCCAAAATCGGGTATATCAGCCGCCAGCTGATGGCTCACGGAAGACCGCCGGAAACGCCCGTAGCCCTTGTACGCTGGGGCACGCGCGCGGAACAGGATACGATTACCGGCACGCTCGAGAACATCGAGCAAAAAGTGAAAACCGCCAATTTTCAGCCTCCCGCCGTGATCGTTGTCGGGGAGGTTGTCCTGCAGCGGGAGCACTTGAAGTGGGCTGAGCAGTTGCCGCTTTTCGGCAAAAGAATTCTTGTGACACGGTCCCGGAGCCAGGCCAGCGAGCTTGTCGGCCGCATCGAGGAGTTGGGCGGCGAGCCTTATGAATTTCCGGTCATCGAAACGGTGATGCCAACGTCGGAAAAGGCTTTGTCGGATATCCGACAAGCGTTGGATCGGCTGGTCTCTTATGATTGGGTCTTTTTTTACGAGCGTGAACGGAGTGGAGTATTTCTTCCGTCACTTGAGCGAGGCAGGCAAAGATATCCGGTCACTGGCACGTGCAAGAATCGCGGCGGTCGGACCGGCGACGGGGGCTGCTTTGCGCGAACGCGGTATCGCCGCGGAAGTTCTGAAGGAACGATACCAGGCTGAGGGGCTTGTCGACGCGTACGGCGAACAGATGAAGCCAGGCCAGCAGGTTCTTCTGCCGCGGGGGGATCTCGCAAGGGATTGGCTGCCTCGGCAGTTGAAAGAAATGGGTCTTGGGGTAACCGATATCAAAACTTATGAAACGGTACTGGCCGGAGAAGACGACGACGAATTAATGAAGCTCTTCGAGGAAGGCGGAATCCATGCGGTTACGTTCACGAGCTCGTCCACGGTTACTAACCTTCTTCGCATATTGGAAAAGATGGGAAAGACCCCGCCGGCAGAACTTCTGCGGGATTCCGCGGTTGCCTGTATCGGACCGCTGACTGCCGACACGGCCAGAAAAGCCGGCCTTCACGTTTCCATGATGGCCAAGGAAGCGACGATCGACAGTCTGGTGGAGGCTCTGTGCGAGTGGAATAAGGATGAGCCGAGGCGGCACCGCGACTGATTGAATATATTTTGAGCATTCATAGATATGCATCTAGGGAATGAACGACAATTATTTAAACTTGGAGGGAATAAAATGGGCTTTCCGATTGTGCGCCACCGGCGTCTGCGCCAAAGCGCGGGCATCCGCAGCATGGTTCGCGAAACCGTGTTGAACGTGGAGGATTTGGTACAACCGATATTCGTAACGTATGGAAGCGGAATAAAGAATGAAATTACTTCGATGCCCGGCGTGTATCATTTCTCATTGGATACGCTGAAGGCGGAAGTGGACGAAATCGCTGCGCTGGGCATTCCGGCCGTGCTGCTGTTCGGTATTCCGGAAACGAAGGACAGCGTCGGGACATCGGGCTTTGCCGATGACGGAATCGTTCAGGAAGCAACGCGCCTGATTAAAGAGTGGCATCCGGACCTGCTCGTCATCGCGGATACATGCCTTTGCGAGTTTACGGACCACGGCCATTGCGGCATGGTACATACCTTCGAGCGGGACGGACACGTCCATGGGGACGTCATCAACGATGAGTCCCTGGAACTGCTTGCCCGGACGGCGGTATCGCAAGCGAGAGCGGGAGCCGACATTATCGCTCCTTCCAACATGATGGACGGTTTTGTACAGGCGATACGCAAGGCTCTGGATGAAGCCGGCTTCCAGCATATTCCGATCATGTCCTACTCGGTCAAATATGCCTCCGCATTTTACGGGCCCTTCCGCGATGCGGCCGACTCCGCTCCCCAGTTCGGGGACCGCAAGACCTATCAGATGGACCCGGCCAATATGCGGGAGGCGCTCCGCGAAGCCGAGAGCGACGTGCTTGAGGGAGCCGATATGCTGATGGTGAAGCCGGCTCTTGCCTATCTCGACATCGTCCGGCTGCTTCGCGACCAATTTGATCTGCCGTTGGTCGCTTATAACGTCAGCGGCGAATATTCCATGATCAAGGCTGCGGCCGAGCGCGGATGGATTGACGAGAAAGCGATCGTTATGGAAATGCTCACGGGCATGAAACGTGCCGGAGCCGATATCATCATCACGTATTTTTCCAAGGATGCGGCGGGCTGGATACGGAACCGTTAAGATAGTTATGTCATCGGACAGATAGGAGTGGCGAGAATGAGCCAAGGTAAACGAAAAGAGGAAGCTTCGCGTACGGCCTTTGAAGAGGCGAAGCAGTATATCCCGGGTGGCGTGAACAGCCCGGTCCGGGCGTTCAAATCGGTAGGCCTGACCCCGATTTACATGGATCGGGGAGAAGGCTGCCGCGTGTACGATATTGACGGGAATTCTTTTATCGACTACGTGGGATCTTGGGGGCCGCTGATTATGGGTCATGCGCATCCCGAGGTGGTGGAGGCGCTTCGCGAGACGGCGATGAAGGGAACAAGCTTTGGCGCGCCGACGCTTTTGGAGACGGAAATGGCCAAGCTCGTTTGCGAACGGGTGCCGTCGGTGGAAATCGTACGGATGGTCAACTCCGGCACGGAAGCGACCATGAGCGCGATCCGGCTCGCCCGCGGTTATACGGGACGTTCCAAAATCATTAAATTCGAAGGGTCTTATCACGGCCATGCGGACAGTTTGCTGATCAAAGCGGGTTCGGGCATCGCGACGCTCGGCCTACCAGATAGCCCAGGCGTTCCCGAAGCGGTGGCCACGACCACGATTGCCGTTCCATATAATGACCTTGAATCGGTACAGCTGGCATTCGAGCGCTTTGGCGAAGAGATCGCAGCCGTCATTGTTGAGCCGGTGGCCGGCAATATGGGCGTGGTTCCGCCCCGGGAGGGTTTCCTCGAGGGACTGCGCAAGGTGACGTCCGATTACGGCAGCCTGCTTATTTTTGATGAGGTGATGACCGGTTTCCGGGTCGATCTTCACTGTGCCCAGGGACGTTTCGGGATCGAACCGGACCTGACATGCCTCGGAAAAGTCATCGGCGGCGGACTGCCTGTGGGCGCCTACGGCGGAAAGAAGGAAATCATGAACCAGATTGCCCCTGCCGGTCCGATTTATCAGGCGGGCACGCTCAGCGGCAACCCTCTGGCTATGGCTGCCGGATATACTACATTGAAGCTGCTGACACCGGAAATATACGATCAGCTTGAGGAGCGGGGAGCCCAGCTTCAGGCCGGGCTTGAGCAGAACGCCCGCGAATTCGGCATTCCGCTAACCATCAACCGGGTCGGCTCGATGGTTTGCCCGTTCTTTACGGATCAGCAGGTTGTTAATTTTGACACGGCGAAGACGAGCGATCTGGATTTATTCCGCCGCTATTTTGCAGCCATGGTTCAGGAAGGCGTCAGCGTTCCGCCGTCCCAGTTCGAAGGCATGTTCATATCCGCGGCTCATGCTGAGGCGGATATCGAGGCGACCATCGAAGCCAACCGCCGTGCCTTGAAAAGCCTGTGAGCTACCGGGGAAGCTGGGCCCGGCGGGGCGAATGGCTGGAATTGACGCCAGGAAAAGCACTCACCGGCTTGACGGATCGGGACGAAGCCACGGACAAGTGGCTGACGGATACCGTTTTCATGCCGGAAAAGCTGGCGAAAAAGCTTCGTCATAACGGAGGAATCCAGTGGAGGGGGGATCGGCTGCGGCTGTCCCTCTTTCCTTCCAGAGAAGCGGGAATCGAGCCGATATGGGCCGAATTGGATGTTCTGTACGAGGATGACTTCTGCCTGGTGGTGAACAAGCCGGCGGGGATGGCGGTTCATCCGGACGACCGCGGTAATGAAACGACGCTGAACCATGCGGTCGCTGCGTATTATGAGGCATCCGGAACGGAGGCCGCCGTACGGCATATCCATAGGCTGGACAAAGATACGACAGGGCCCGTGCTCTACGCCAAGAACGAGTATGCCCAGCTCAAGCTGGACGAGGCGATGAGAAAAAAAAGAGATCGTCCGGATCTACGCGGCGCTGGTTCAGGGCCGGGTATCGCCCGACCTGAAGGTTATCGATCTGCCGATTGGCAGGGATCGGCACCACGCCCAACGGCGCAGGGTTTCCCTGACCGGCCAGCATGCGGTTACCCGGATACTCGATGCGGAGGTTTACCGGGAGGCAAGTCTTCTGTACCTAAGTTTGGAGACGGGACGGACACATCAGATCCGCGTCCATCTGAGCCACATGGGGCATGCGATTCTGGGTGATTCGCTCTATGGAGGGTATTCCGTTAGCTTTGACCGCCAGGCGCTGCACGGAGCGCGTCTTTGCTTCGCCCATCCGTTTACGGGGGAAGAGGTGGAGATTGAAGCGCCGTGGCCGGATGACCTGATCCGGCTGAAAGAGCAAATGGCAAGCAAGCCTTTTCCTCGATAAGGCGTTGTCCATGGTATTATCCCCTTCAAGCAGACACTCGAGAAAACCTTATGTTACCCATGAGGATCGAGTGGAACTTGAAGGGGATATTTTTATGTATGAAGAACGAAACGGCAAGAACCGCATCGGCTATCCGGTCCTTGTTCCTCAAAAGAGGCATGCTCACCTATTTTCGGCATATAGATAAAATGAGTGACGACAACGGGCTCATGCCGCGGGACCCGCCGCGGATAGTATATGCCAAAAAGGAGGACATTCCCGTGTTCGACCAGTCCTACGGATTGCGGTTTGATATTTACGAACGAATAATTTTAGCGGAAGATCTGCCGGGAATTGAAGAGCTGGAAGAGGCCGAATTGATCCCGCATATCCAGGTTATCAGTCAGGAAGAGCAGGCGACGCTTCGGGGTCATCTGCTTTTGGCGGGCCTGTATAAAGGCGATACCGAAGAGGGAGAATCCGAGCCTCTGGAGCATTGGATACCTGTGGAAATCACCGTTCCGCTGAACCGGGTGACATCGCTTGAGGACATTGCGGTGGAAATCGAAAACTTTGATGTGGATCTTCTCTCAAAGCGAAGCCTGAACATTACCGGCGTGCTATCCCTAAAAGGAATTCAGGCAGCCGTTCAGGAAGCGTCGGACGGAGCATGGAATGATGAGGAAATCACGGTGGTACATGCTCCCGACATGCCTTCGGAAGACCATGCCGATTTTCGGGAAGCGGACCGACAGACGGCAGAACCTCAGGCTGAAACGGGGCAGGCCTTTGGTCACCAGGAGGCATTCGATAGCGGCTCCGCGACGGTCCAGGCAGCCGGTTACGTGTTCCAGCCTCCTGCCGATCCGGCATACCCGGATGAAAAGCCGGTGCCTGCAGACGGATTCAACGCTGCATACGGGAATAATGTCGAAGCTGCCGCCCCATACGGCGCATATGAATCCGTGACGGAGTTACATAGGGACCCGTTTGCGCAAGCAGGACAGCCCGCCGATACCGATGCGGTCGAAGAGCCCTTTACGGTTCAGGCTCAAAGCGGTTCGGAACCGTCGAACCCGAATGTATGGAACTTCGAGCGTGCACCGGAGACGCAGAATGAAGAGCCTGTCCATGAATCCGGCATTTTCCCAGGGATTGCTACCGAGCGTCAGGATGAGGAGGCACCGGCGCATTCCTCCGTACCGGAGACATCGGTTATCGAACCGCTAGAGACCTATGCCGAGGCGGAGGCCCTTCAGGAGGAGGTTTCCGCGGAAGAGACTGCCTTGCAAGAGGAGCCTTTGGCAAAACCGGAGCTAAAGGTTGCTTTTTCGAGCAAAAACAGCACCGTCAACAATACCGGAGGCGTGGGATTCTCCTCCCTTTTACAGTCCAGCCGGACAGTTCAAGAGCAGGAAGCCGCCATCCGCGAGGAGGAGGAGCCTAAAGAAGAAACGGCTGAGCCAGCCGCTGCGGAAGACGTGCAGTGGAAATCGCTGTTTCTTGGCGGCCGCCAGGAGGATACCCCTTTCCGCAAGGTGAGGCTGTGCATTGTCCAACGGGAAGAGACGCTGGAGGCCATCGCGGAGAGGTACCAGCTTAGTCCGCGGGAACTGCTTCTTTATAACCGTTTGTCGGACCAAAGCGTGGAGGAAGGCCAGATATTGTACATCCCCTGACCATTGCCCTCATCATGGCGCATCTAAAGGGTTGATCCATGACCGCACATCAAGGATGTGCGGTTTTTGCTTTGGAAATACAACAATTCCTTCGCGTTATGGCTCGAAATATTGACTATGGTCAGCAAGAAGGTTATAGTTGTCTATAGTCATCACAGAAAAAGCGGAATACAATAAAGGAAATTACCAACCAACAACGAAGAACGGGAAGAGTAGGAAGAGATGGCCTTCAGAGAGCGGAATTGCAGCGCTGAGAGATTCCGCAGGAACCAGCTTGCGAAAAGTCGCCCCGGAGTTGCCTGCTTGAGCTTTGCACGTACTTTTAGGGTGTAAGTTAGAGCATGCCGGCTGCAGCCGTTACCTGTATAAAGTGTCGCATCGCTTGATCGATTTGAGATGGGCGTTCAGCCGGAACGGCGAGAAAGATCAAACGCTGCGAAACAAAGGTGGTACCGCGAGAGAACTAAAGCCTTTCGTCCTTTGAGGACGAAGGGCTTTTTTTGATGATATAGGGATGCATAACATCTTCCGACTGCTTCCCTGTATCGCAAGAGAAACTTATTCTGCTGCATGCGGTCCGTCCTCTTTGGGGTACGACGATAGACGTTTTTCTTTAGATATCAGAAAGCATAAACTTCGAAGCATGGACCTTCCTGATACCGCAAGAAAAACTCCCGCTAAATGCGGTCTGTCTTCTGAGAAAGTACGTCGATAGACGTTTTTTCTTGTTGCCGGCCACAAACGAAAGTTCTTACGGTTAAAAACGGCTAAAACCATTCTGTATGGCAATGCTTACTAAGTAACGGAGGTAAGAGATTATGGAACACAAGGAAAACCAGACCCCGGCTCAAATGCCGACAACGTACGACCCCAAAGCGGCGGAGCAGAAATGGTACTCGTACTGGAAAGAGGGAGGCTTTTTCAAAGCGGGACAGCGTCCCGATGCCGAGCCCTTCACCATTGTCATTCCGCCGCCGAATGTCACCGGCATGCTTCATATCGGACATACGCTGGACTTCACCCTTCAGGATATCCTGATTCGCGTAAAACGGATGCAGGGTTATGACGCGCTGTGGCTGCCGGGCTCCGACCATGCGGGAATTGCCACGCAGACGAAGGTGGAGCAGAAACTGCGCGAGCAGGGCATCACCCGCTACGATCTCGGAAGAGAAAAATTCCTGGAGAAAGTGTGGGAGTGGAAAGAACAATACGCGAATACGATCCGGGATCAGTGGGCCAAAATGGGACTTTCCCTGGATTACTCCCGTGAGCGGTTTACGCTGGATGAGGGGTTGTCCAAGGCGGTTCGCGAGGTTTTCGTCAAGCTTTACGAAAAGGGCCTGATCTACCGCGGAAAATATATTATTAACTGGGATCCGGCCGCCCGCACGGCATTATCCGACATCGAAGTCGAATACAAGGAAATCCAGGGCCACCTTTATCATTTAAGCTATCCGCTTAAGGATGGAAGCGGCAGCATTACCGTAGCCACCACCCGTCCGGAAACGATGCTCGGCGATACGGCCGTGGCCGTTCACCCGGAGGATGAACGGTATAAGGACATGATCGGCAAAACGCTGGTTCTCCCGATCGTCGGCCGCGAAATACCGGTTATTGCCGACGAGTACGTCGAGAAGGACTTCGGCAGCGGCGCCGTAAAAATTACCCCGGCCCATGACCCTAACGATTTTGAAATGGGCCTGCGCCATAACCTGCCGCAAATTACCGTGATGGATGAAACCGGTACGATGAACGGCTATGCCGGGAAATACGAGGGACTGGACCGCAGCGAGTGCCGGAAGCAGATCGTGAACGATCTGAAAGAATCCGGCGTGTTGATTAAAATCGAGGACCATGTCCACCAGGTGGGTCACAGCGAACGGAGCGGCGCCGTTGTTGAGCCGTATTTGTCCACCCAGTGGTTCGTAAAAATGAAGCCCCTCGCGGAAAGAGCGATCGAAGCGCAAAAATCCGGCGAAGGCGTCAATTTCGTACCGGAGCGTTTCGAGAAAACGTATCTTCAATGGATCGAAAACGTACGCGACTGGTGCATTTCCCGCCAGCTTTGGTGGGGACATCGCATTCCGGCCTGGTACTGCGGCGAGTGCGGAGAAATGCACGTGTCCCATAATGAAGTGAATGCATGCTCCAAGTGCGGAAGCACGAACCTCAAGCAGGACGAGGATGTTTTGGACACCTGGTTCAGCTCGGGGCTGTGGCCGTTCTCCACGCTGGGCTGGCCGGACCAGACCGAAGATCTTAAACGCTACTACCCGACGAATGTTCTGGTTACGGGATATGACATTATTTATTTCTGGGTAGCGCGGATGATCTTTACGGCACTCGAATTTACGGGCGAAAAACCGTTTAAGGATGTGCTCATGCACGGGCTTGTTCGCGATGCCGACGGCAAGAAAATGTCAAAATCGCTCGGGAACGGCGTGGATCCTCTGGAAGTTATCGAGAAGTACGGTACGGACGCCATGCGTTATATGATCTCCACAGGCAGCACGCCGGGCCAAGACCTCCGTTTCCGTTGGGAAAAGGTGGAGCAGGCGCGGAACTTTGCGAATAAAATCTGGAACGCATCGCGATTTGCGTTAATGAATCTGGAGGGCTTTAAACATAGCGATATCGATATCACCGGTGATCTCGGTACCGCCGATCGCTGGATTCTGCATCGCCTGAACGAAACTTCACGGGATATTACGCGTCTAATTGATGCGTATGAATTTGGCGAAACGGGTCGATTGCTCTACAATTTCATCTGGGATGACCTGTGCGACTGGTACATCGAGTTCGCCAAACTTGCGCTTTACGGGGAAGATGAGGCAGCCAAGAAAAATACCCAGTCGGTCCTCGTCTACGTCCTGGATCGCACGATGCGCCTGATTCATCCGTTCATGCCGTTTATCTCCGAGGAAATTTGGCAGCACTTGCCTCATGAAGGCGAAACGGTCATGCTGGCTTCCTGGCCGGCTTACGATCCTTCTTTGGAAAACAAAGAGGCCGTAGCCGAAATGGAAATGCTTATGGACGTTATCCGTGCAGTCCGTAATATCCGGGCGGAAGTGAATGTGCCGATGAGCAAAAAAAATCGAGCTTAAACTTAAAGCATCCGACGAGCAGGTACTCAAAATCGTGGAACGGAACGCGGATTACATCCGCCGGTTCTGCAATACCTCCGAGTATACGGCAGGGCTTGAACTGGAAACGCCGGAGAAAGCGATGACCGCCATCGTGACGGGAGCCGAGCTTTATCTGCCTCTGGCCGGGCTGATTGACATTGACCAGGAGATTGCCCGACTGGAAAAAGAGTTACAGCACCTGAACAGCGAAGTTGAACGTGTAGAGAAAAAGCTGAGCAACCAAGGGTTTGTTGCCAAAGCCCCTGCCAAGGTCATCGAGGAAGAGAAAGCCAAGCAGGCCGATTATACGGATAAACGGAACAAAGTCATTGCCCGGATTGAAGAGTTAAAAGGATAAACCCTAGAATATTGACCTGAAGGTGAGAAGCATGAGTTACCACAACGGGGCCGGCCAGTCGGCCCCTCTTCAAAGTTACGAAGAGGCCGTGGAATGGATTAACGGCCTGATCCCATTCGGTATCCGTCCCGGGCTTGACCGGATCAAGGCACTTATGGAGATGCTGGGCAATCCGGAACGCCGGCTGAAGTTTATTCACGTGGCCGGAACGAACGGCAAGGGCTCGACCTGTGCTTTTCTGACCCGGGTTCTTATACAAAGCGGTTATTCTGTCGGAACCTTCACATCGCCGTATATCACGAAATTCACGAATCGGTTTCAATATAACGGTGAGGATATTCCGGAGGAGACCTTGCTGAGGCTTGCCAATCGCTTGTATCCGCTGGTGCAGGAGATAGCCGGCGGCGAGCTCGGTTCGCCGACGATGTTCGAAGTATCGACGGCCTTGGCGATTTTGTATTACGCCCAGGAAAGCGTACCGGATGTCGTCGTATGGGAGACCGGCCTCGGCGGCAGAATGGACGTGACGAATATCGTTCATCCGGTCGTTTCCGTCATTACCAATGTCGGCATGGACCATACGGACATTTTGGGCGAGACGGTTGCCGAAATCGCCGGGGAGAAGGCTGGCATCATCAAGCCGGGCGTGCCTGTCGTCAGTGCGGTAACCCAGCCGGAAGCGGTGAAGGTTATCAAGGAGGCCGCAGCCCGGAACCGGTCGACGCTGTACCTGGCCGGGGAGCAGTTTTCCTATCGGCGGCTCGGAGGGGACGAAGAGGGGCAGACGTTCTCTTTTTCGGGTCCGTTCCGCGAGGCGGAAATACGCATAGGGCTGCAGGGGGAGCACCAGTGCGCGAATGCCGCCTGCGCCATGATGACGCTTGAGGTGCTTCGGCATTACATGGCGTTTGTTATCGAGAAAGAGGATTTGAATAAGGGCTTTTTGGAAACGCGCTGGGCCGGCAGGCTGGAGCAGGTAGGCTCCTCCCCCCGAATCGTCCTGGACGGGGCCCATAATCCCGAGGGAGCGGAATCCTTGGCCAAAAGCCTCCCGCAAATTTATGAATACCGGAAGCTTAACTTGATGATGGGAATGCTGGCAAATAAGCATCATGAACCGTATTTGAAGCATATACTGCCTATAGTGGATACGCTTATCCTGACCGAACCGGATTTCCGGAGAAAAATGGACGCCAACGCGTTACGGAACATCGTAGAGCAGATAAGGGAGAAATACGCCAAACAAACGCTGCAAATCATCATAGAACCGGATTGGAAAAACGCACTTGAATTGTTGAAGTCACGGACGGAAGCGGAGGATCTTGGGGTGGTGTCGGGCACGTTATATCTGATAGCCGACGTGCGTTCCAGCCTCCTGGGACTTTCCGATGCTGAAAAAGGTTGGTGAAAATCTGTTGAATACTTCAGAACATGTTCATTTTATCGGAATTGGCGGCTATGGAATGAGCGCCATTGCGCGGGTTATGCTGGAAATGGGGTATAAGGTCACGGGTTCTGACGTGGCTTCCCAGGAGTTAACGGAAAAGCTGGCAGCCAAAGGCGCCAAAATATATATTGGCCATACGGCGGAACAGGTGAAGGGAGCGGACCTGGTCGTTTATTCTACCGCATTGTCCAGGGATAATGTGGAACGGCTGGCCGCCGAGGAACTGAACATCCCGGTCCTCCACCGTGCCCAAATGCTTGCAAGACTGCTGAATGAAAGGAAAGGCGTCGCGGTAGCGGGCGCCCACGGAAAAACGACGACATCGTCCATGATCGCTTTGGTTATGGAAGAATGCGGCGTCGACCCTACCTTTATTATCGGCGGAGAAATCATGAATGTGGGCACGAATGCCAAGGCAGGGCAGGGGGATTACGTGGTGGCCGAAGCGGATGAGAGCGACGGCTCGTTCCTTCAGTACCACCCTTGGCTTGGGATCGTCTTAAACATTGAAGCTGACCATCTTGAGAATTATGACGGTGATTTCAACCGGCTTAAATCCGCATACGTGCAATTTTTAAGCCAGATTCGGGAAGACGGAACCGCCGTTGTTTGTGCCGATGACGAGAACATCCGTGCCATCCTGCCGGAGTTGAAAAACAAAGTCACCACGTACGGCATTCATGGAGATGCGGAGTATACCGCCAGTGAGCTGGTGCTTGGAGACCGGCATGTTTCCTTTACGATGTCGCGCGACGGGCAGGCACTCGGAAAGGTCGAGCTGTCCGTGCCCGGGAAGCATAATGTGTATAATGCCATGGCTACGGTAATCGCCTGTATGAAGGCAGGAGTGCCATTCGAGGATATAACCAAGGCCATCTTTAAATTCAATGGAGCCAAGCGCCGATTTCAAGTGCTTGGAGAGATTGATGATATACTCGTCATCGATGACTACGCCCATCATCCTACCGAGATCGAGGCTACGGTCAGTGCCGCTAAAGCAACAGGGAAGCGGATCATTGCCGTGTTCCAGCCTCAGCGCTATTCCAGAACGTTTTTCCTGCTGGACGCGTTCAGCCGTGCTTTCGGCGGAGCCGACGAGGTGATCATTACCGATATTTATTCCCCTGCCGGCGAAAAACAGATCGAAGGCGTCAGCTCCGCCAAGCTGGTCGAACTGATTATCCGCAACAGCAATGCGGGGGCCCGTTACCTGCCGACCAAAGAGGACGTCTTGAACGATCTCAGAGGACGGGTTCAACCGGGCGATCTGGTCTTGACCATGGGAGCCGGAGATATTTGGAAGGTCGGAGCGTCTCTGGCCGACTCCCTCAAAGGCGGCAAATAATTTACGCCGATGTTGATCCTGCTTGAATATTCGTTATAATCGAACCACCCGCGATCCTTGAACTCTTCAGGGAGCCGGGTGGTTTTTTTTGCGAAAAAACGCCTTCATCTTCTTATAGGACGGAGGAGTTTTTGCTTGTTTGTCAGCTTCCGTTCATAACTTGTCTGCGTCCTACATATAGGTAGTTGTAGAAGAGGAACGAGCGAGGTGGACGGACGGATGAACAAGGCACGAATGACGATCAGGTTTGATCAAGAGGACGACCGCTTGAATGAAGAGTTCAGGCCATATCGGCATGACCGCAGAGGCGGAGGAAGTTTGGCAGAGGAGCACAGGCGGCTGCTTCATACCGAGGAGCCGGATGACGGCCAAGCGGAAGGAGAGATAGTCAGGGGTCCTCTCATCGTCGATCCGGAAAAAATGGATAGGGGAATTTACGCGAAAACGGATGTTTGGTACGAGCCTTCTCCTGAATCGGAGGATAGAATAGATTACCTTGAACCCAGTAATATGGAAGGCGGGGGTTACGCTGTCCGGGAGGATTACGGGTACTACCGGTCGCGCCGTCCGACCTCGGTATGGAAGCTGGCCGGTTCGATCACGGCTGCCGTTTTAACCGGACTGCTGTTTGGAACGATTGTGCTCAACATGTTTAACGGAGGAACTTCAAACAAGGAAGTCTTGCCGGAAAAAAGCGGTCCGGATCAAACGGCCGCTTTGGCTGGCGAAAACGATAGCGGAACGGACGGAGCTGCTCCGGCTGCGGGCGGGGCCTCGATCGCGGTGTCGATTCCCGAAAAGACCTTTTACCTGCTACAATACGGAGTGTTCAGCACTGGGGAGCGCGCCGAACAGGCCAAGGGAGAGTTGACGCAATCAGGTCTTGCGGCTTACGGCGATACATCCATGGATAACCGGGTATATGCAGGTGTTTCGCCCGACAGGGAGCAGGCTAAGCTCCTCAGCAGCCAGCTCAAGGACGAGGGCGTTGAGCTGTATGTACGGGAAGTGACGATGCCTGGAGCGCAATCGGCCATTTTTGCAGGGGATGCGGCAGCACTGGACATTTTTTTTCGAGGTGAGCGGCGGACTGGCATCACAGCTCAGCTTGTTATCCTCGTCTTTGCTCAGCATGGAAAGTCCGGGCCCCGTGAACGGGGAATCGATGAAAGCTATCACCGGTCTTCATTTGCAGTGGATAGAGGCAATCAAGCTGGTCTCTTTGGGACTGGGTCCCGAGGCAGGGACTGAACTTAAAAACATGGAGCAGAGCATGAACAGTTCCGTGACGGCCCTTTCGGAATACAACAAAAATCGGGCCAAGGGGCATTTGTGGGAAATTCAAGCGGGCATGATGAACTATATCATGAGTCAAAGAAAGCTTGTAGAAGCTTTATAAATGCTGCAACCGATTACGATTTGCAAAATCCGGCAGGCGAACTGGAAATAGTTCCCCCTGCCGGATTTCTGTTTGTATTGCTTACCGATACACCGTATAATAATGAGGGTGTCAAAAAATGGCGAGGGAAGAGGACGGATGAAGAAAAACGCAGGAGTGCTTTTTTTGTTTATACTGCTGGGGTGGCTGACCGGAACGTGGATCGCAAAACTGCTGCTGCCTGTCAAAGCTCTGTCTTTTCTGACCGCTTCGACAATAATCAAGTGGTCGCCCGAAGCACAATTGGACATCATAAACTATGACATTAACATTGAAATCAAGCTTTGCCTGCTGGGTTTGATCGGCATGATCACAGCGGTCTGGCTGTACCGCAGGCTCTGACTACAAAAGGAGACATACCCTCGTGAAAGAAAAGGCATCGCGATACATTATACTGGCGTCTACATCCCCGCGGCGCCAAGAGCTGATAGCATCGCTGCGGATCCCGTTCGAGATCATGGGAAGCGATGCCGATGAGGACACGCCTTTCGGGTGGAGTCCCGATATGATTGTCGAAACCCTGTCGCTAAGAAAGGCGGATGCTGTCTACCGCAAGCTTTCCGAAGCAAGCGGGAGCGCGGTCATTGTAGGGAGTGACACGATTGTCGTTCTCGAGGGTGATATACTTGGCAAACCGGCGGACGAACAAGATGCCGTAAGAATGCTATCGGGTTTGCAGGGACGCACCCATAAAGTGTACACCGGGGTAGCCTGCGTGGATGCGGAGACGGGACGCAGCATCGTCCGCCACCGGGTAACTTCCGTTCGCATGAAGCCGTTAAGCGAAGAAGAGATCGTTTCCTACGTGCGCAGCGGGGAGCCCGCCGACAAAGCCGGCGCGTATGCTATTCAGGGCCTTGGAGCCACCATTGTGGACAGCATCGAGGGTGATTATTTTAACGTTGTAGGCCTTCCCCTGTCCCTTCTAAGCGATATGCTGGAAGAGATGGGAATAACGGTGTTGGGTTAATTTCAGTTGTTCGGCAGGATTGGCAGAGTATGATTTAAGTCTAAGGAAAGAGGGGAAACTATGGAGTCGCCCGCATTTTTGCTGCGCGACATCCCCCATGAAGAACGACCTAGAGAGCGCATGATGTCATATGGGGCGAGCGCTTTGAGCCACGCTGAGCTTCTGGCGATACTGCTTAGGACGGGAACCCGTCAGGAGTCTGCGGTCCATGTGGCACAGCGAATTCTGAAACAGATCGGGAGCATCCGCCATCTGGTCGATCTCAGCATTGAGGAATTGACGCAAATCAAGGGAATAGGAACCGCCAAGGCCGTTCAGCTTAAGGCGGGAATCGAACTTGGACGGCGGCTCGCCAGTTCGAGGCATATGGAGCCGGTCATCATACGCAGCCCTCACGACGCGGCCGAGTTGCTGAGCGAACAGCTGCGTTATCTCCAGAAGGAGCACTTTGTTTGCTTGTTTTTAAACACTAAAAATCACGTCATAGCCCAAGAAACGCTTTCCATGGGAAGCTTAAACGCCTCCATCGTTCATCCCCGCGAGGTGTTTAGAGCCGCTATCAAATGCAGCAGTGCGTCATTGGTATGTGCACATAACCATCCGAGCGGCGATCCTACACCAAGTCCCGAAGACATATCCCTGACCTCACGATTGGTAGAAGCCGGGAGTATTATCGGAATTGATGTTTTGGACCATTTGATCATTGGAGACGGAACGTTTGTAAGTTTGAAGGAACGGGGCCTGATGTAATATAATAGTTCAGATTGAGGAAGAAAGGGAGATTGCAGCATGTTAGGTGGTTTCACGAAAGATTTGGGAATTGATTTGGGGACGGCGAATACACTTGTTTATGTCCGTGGAAAAGGAATCGTGGTCAGAGAGCCTTCCGTGGTAGCTTTGCGTACGGATACCAAAACGATTGAGGCGGTTGGCGAATCCGCCAAGAAGATGATTGGGCGCACACCGGGCAATATCCGCGCTATCCGTCCGATGAAAGACGGCGTTATCGCCGATTTTGATACGACGGCAACCATGATCAAGTATTTTCTCCGCCAGGCGCAAAAGCAGCGCTCGCTGTTTCCGCGCCATCCCAACGTGATGGTATGCGTGCCTTCCGGCATTACGGCGGTTGAGCAGCGCGCGGTAGAAGACGCTACGAAGCAAGCGGGTGCCCGCGAAGCTTATACGATTGAAGAGCCTTTTGCCGCAGCGATCGGTGCGGACCTTCCGGTATGGGAGCCGACAGGCAGCATGGTCGTCGATATCGGCGGCGGCACGACGGAAGTTGCCGTTATTTCGCTAGGCGGCATTGTTACCAGCCGTTCCGTGCGCGTTGCGGGCGACGAGATGGACGATTCCATTATTTCTTACATCAAGCGCCAGTATAACCTCATGATCGGGGAGCGTACCGCGGAGCAGCTTAAGATGGAGGTCGGTTCGGCCATGCCTCTGGAAACGGTGGAAACGATGGAAATTCGCGGACGTGACCTCGTAACGGGGCTGCCGAAGACCATCTCGATTACATCGGATGAAATCAGCGAAGCTCTGGCCGATACGATTAACGCGATCGTGGATGCCGTGAAAGTTACGCTTGAGAAGTGCCCGCCGGAGCTGGCCGCAGACATTATGGACCGCGGTATCGTGCTTACGGGCGGAGGCGCGCTGCTCCGCAATCTGGACAAGCTGCTCGCCGAGGAAACCGGCATGCCTGTCATCGTGGCGGAGAATCCGCTGGATTGCGTAGCGATCGGTACGGGAAAAGCGCTCGATAATATTCACCTGTTTAAATCCCGCAGCAGCTCTGCCGTCCGTTCCAAACGGTAGTGTGAACTTATGTGTGTCAACCCCTGGTAAGTGGGAGAGAAAACAGTAACGTTAGAGGGTGTTGAAAACTGTTTAAGCTGCTAGGCAACAAGCGTCTGTTTATTATGCTGATCGGGCTTGTCACGTTCATTGCTCTTATGGGCTTCACGCTAGGGCCAAGGATGGGGTTGACTTGGCCCGAGAAGTTCGTGAGGGATACGGTAGGTTTTGTGCAAGGCGTATTTTACAAGCCCGCTGCTTATATAGCGGGCTTCTTTGAAGATGTACGCGACATGAAGGAAGTTTACGCGGAGAACGAGCGCCTGAAAAAAACGGTAGCCCAGTACGTCCGCGAAAGCGCGGAGTACCATCGCATCAAGAACGAGAACATCGATTACATGAACATGCTGAGATTTACGGAAGCCCAGAAGAAGAGATTCGACTATGATTATCGCCCGGCCAACGTGCTAAGTGTGAACCAGGATCCGAACAATCATACGCTGGTGATCGATCTGGGAGCCGAGGAAGGTGTTCGCATGAACATGTCCGTAACCTCTGTGGAGGGGATGGTCGGCGTCATCAGCCATGTCGGCAATTTTACCTCGACCGTCAAATTGCTGACGACGCTTGACCCGCAGGACGCGAAACGCCAGCAGATCGCCGCCACGGCCTCGAACAAGGATACCTTCGGCATCATCGAAAGTTATGACAAGAAGACAAAGATGCTGAAAATGACCCGTATTCCGCAGGATGATAAGATTAAAGAGGGAGACCTCATCATTTCCTCGGGCAACGGAGGCGTCATTCCGCGCGGCATGATCATAGGAACGGTCGAAAAGGTCGAAACCGGCGAATTCGGACTCACCAAAACGGCTACGATCAAACCGTCGGCCAGCTTTCAGGATTGGAAAACGCTTCTGGTCGTGTTCACGCCGGAGGAGCCCAAGGGATGAAACGTCATCAGGTATTGATTCTGCTGTTGTTTTTGGTGTTCATTTTGCAGGGGACCGTCGGCTTTTGGCTGACGCCAAGCTCGCTGCAGGGAAAAATCAATCCCAACTTCATGTACGTGGCCATTTTGTTTGCGACGATTTATCATCACCGCCATACGGGGCTGGTTCTGGGGCTCGTATTCGGAATGCTTCACGACGTGGTATATTATGGAGAGATGATCGGAACTTATTCATTTACGATGGGAGTATCGGCTTATATTATCGGACTCTTGTTCAAGACGCCGAGAGCGCCGCTGCCGATCATGATGACGGCGGTGATTCTGGGCAGCCTGCTGCTTGACAGCATGCTGTTCGGAATATACAAGCTGTTCCGGATAAACCCGGATTCGTATAACTGGGCCCTGCTGAATCATATGCTGCCCGATCTCCTTATTCATTTTGCGTTTGCCTTGATTATTTATGTCCCTCTTCGAAAGCAATTCGATTTCATCGCCAAAGGGCCGAAGAGAAGCAAGGCAGCCTGATCCGTAAATCTGACATTTTAGGAAGACCAGCAGGAACTATAGGGTTAGGGCGCGAAATGTATGAAGATGGGAGGGACAGGCTTATGGCTGTAAAATCCAATCATGTAACGATTAAGGGCATCAAAGATGGCCTGGTATTCCTGCTTGACGATCAATGCGAATTGGAAGAATTGCTGACCGAACTTCGGTACAAGCTTGAGCATAGCCATCAAAATATTTTGACCGGTCCCATCATCCATGTGGATATAAAGTTGGGGAACCGCCGCATCACGGAAGAGCAAAAGCAATCCATCCTTGATATTTTGAAGCAAAAGGGGAATCTGCTTATTCGTACGGTGGAATCGCCTCCGCTGGAGCCGGAGCCCGAGCCGGAGTACGGACCTGCCGTGAAGACAGGAATGGTTCGTTCCGGGCAGGTGTTGCATCATGCGGGCGATTTATTGTTCCTGGGAGATGTCAATCCGGGCGGCACCATTACGGCGACCGGCGACATCTACATACTGGGTGCCCTCCGGGGAACGGCTCATGCAGGCGTAGAAGGCAACGAGAACGCTATTATAGCGGCATCCTACCTGGCTCCCACCCAGCTGCGCATCTCCGATATGATCAGCAGACCGCCGGATGAGTGGGAAACGCGCGAGACGATCATGGAATTTGCTTATTTGCAGGACGGAAGCATGAAAATAGACAAGATCAGCAACATCGTTCGTTTGGGCCGGGATTTTAATGTGTTTAAAGGGGTGTAGAACATGGGAGAGGCAATCGTCGTAACATCAGGCAAAGGCGGAGTCGGAAAAACGACTACCTCCGCGAACATCGGCACGGCCCTGGCACTGCTGGGCAAAAAAGTGTGTCTGGTGGACACCGATATCGGTCTTCGAAATCTCGACGTCGTCATGGGTCTCGAAAATCGGATCATATACGATTTGTGCGATGTCGCGGAAGGGCGCTGCCGTCTCAATCAGGCGCTGATCAAGGATAAGCGCTTTGACGAGCTGTATATGCTGCCTGCAGCCCAGACGAAGGACAAAAACGCCGTTTCACCGGATCAGGTGAAGGACATCATCCTGGAATTGAAGAAGGAATACGAGTACATCATCATCGATTGCCCGGCAGGGATCGAGCAGGGATTCAAAAACGCTATTGCCGGAGCCGATAAGGCCATTGTCGTAACCACTCCGGAAAACGCGGCCGTGCGCGATGCCGACCGCATTATCGGGCTTTTGGAAAGCTCCCATGTGGAATCGCCCAAGCTTGTGGTCAATCGGATCCGACCGAACATGGTGAAATCGGGCGATATGCTCGAAATCGAGGATGTGCTCCAAGTGCTGAACATTGATCTTATCGGAATCGTTCCGGACGACGAGTTGGTCATTAAAGCCGCGAATGTCGGGGAGCCGACGGTCATGAACCCCGATTCTTCGGCCGCCATCGCTTATCGGAATATCGCTCGCCGCATTCTTGGAGACACGGTTCCTTTGATGCAGATTCATCAGAAAAAAGGAATGTTTACGCGCTTTAAGAAATTTTTCGGAATGGGTTAATGCAATCATCCTTCGTTTACTTTGCCGATGCGCTTGTCCCGCATCGGTTTTTTTTGTTCCATTAACAGCATTATCCGAGTTGTCGGATACTTCAATCCGGCCCGAATCCGAGGATAACGTCTGCTCCCGTGAGCAAAAGGGGCTTGTTCTAAACCGGTTTGCTCTTCTCATAGGATAGAGTAAAACAAGCCCCAAGGGGGAGAAAGCATTGGACATCAAATCCTCGGTTAAACATAGGAGACAAGTTCGAATCAAGGAAATTTTGGAGAAAAGAGCACCTGGAGAGAACCTTGAATTTCAAACTCATAAACCGGCAGTCAAGAATGGAAAGGTATTCGATGATATACAGCAACCGCGACTTTCTAAGCCGGATACCGACACGCTTCCACCGGAAATGGAGCCCGACCCGGAAAAGTTGTGGAAGCAGGGTTACCGCGGCTGGTATGACGCATCGCCGGATGCGCCGCCTCCTCGGAAGAAATTTTCTTTTGTCGGCAGCATGCTGCGAAGGATTACCGTTAGTGCGCTGCTATTCGGGGCGGTATGGGGAATTTTTTTCGATACAGGAGCCTTGGGCGGTTCGGGCTCAGCTCTATATCATGGACAGCTTGAGCCGGGAAATGGATTTTCAGGCGGCCCAAACCTGGTATGAGGAGCATTTCGGCGGGGCCCCGTCTTTTATCCCGATTTTTGGACAAAGCGAGCAGGACACGACCAAGGTCAACGGTTCGGTATCATTGACGCCGCCGTTGAACGGCCGCATCGTGCAATCCTTTGCCATGGATATGAAAGGCATTCTGATCGTGCCTAAAGAGGATTCGCAGTCCTCGCCGGAGGTCAAGAGCGTTGAAACAGGCCGGGTTCTGGAAGTAAAAAAACTACAGGATTCCACGTTTTCGGTACTGATCCAGCATACGGGCAGGCGAACCGCGCTGTACAGCGGACTTGCCGCTTCGGCTCTGAAGGTGAATGATTGGGTGCAGGGAGGGGATGTCGTCGGAACCTTGCCCGCGGAATCCGGCGGGGAGCAACCGGCGCTTTACTTTATGTTAAAAGAAGGCGATCGCACGGTGGATCCTGCGGATGTGATCTCGTTTTGATCAGCGTCCGGGGCACGGTTCTTTCGCTGCACCCTCTTTTTGTCATCGTCATGCTGGCGTCCGTAATTACCGGCCGTTTCTTGGAACTGCTCACTTTGTTTGGGATCGTGTTCATCCACGAGCTGGGTCATGCGGGGGCGGCTCTGGCTATGGGCTTCAAGGTAAGATCCATCCAGATGCTGCCGTTTGGCGGAGTGGCCGTCATCGAGGATGTTGAAGGACGTTTGAATGCGGTTAGGGAAATCGTGATTGCCTTGGCCGGGCCGCTGCAAAACGCGATCATGATCGGCGCTGCCTTAACGTGCCAGAGCGCCGGCTTGGGGGACGGGCCGTTTTTGTCGTACATTATTCAGGGCAACCTGATCATCGCCTTGTTCAACTTGCTGCCGATTCTGCCTTTGGATGGGGGGAAGGTACTGCAGGCTTTAGTCAGCCTGTTTGTTCCGTATCATGCAACTTTGCTGTGGACCGCCAGAGCCGGTCTGGCATGCAGCCTTCTTCTGCTCGGATATGGACTGTGGCCCTTGCTGAGCGGGGAAGGGCTTAGGCTCAACCTGCTTATGATCGGATTGTTTTTGGCTTATTCGAATTTTGAGGATCACCGCAACGTTCCTTACCGCTTTTTGAGATTTTTGGTGACCCGAAGCCGGATGTTTGAGGATCATGAGCTTAGGACAGCTGGGGCGCAGCCGATTGTTGCGGATTCCTCGAAACCTTTGCATGAGATTTTGCGTTTATTTAAAAGAGAGAAATATCATTTGATCTATGTCATGAATCGCCAGGGAGGCCTGATGGCCGTCGTACCGGAGCAGCATGTGATAGCTTCGTACTTTGCATCCGGCGGGACCCCGTGGTATCCGTAAATAGCGTGAAGGAAACAATGTGGAAAAAAATGGCGTTTTAGTGCCCCCTTAAGGGCGACTTCGTGATAGGATGGTACAATGGAGTAGTCTTCCATGGAGAGGTGAAGCCATGAAACAATTAATCGTACACTGTGAACCGGAAACCATCCAGATGGCCCTCATTGAAGATGACAGGCTTGTGGAATATGCGGCTGAGCGAAGCCGGGAGCAAAGCATCGTCGGCAGTTTTTATAAAGGGAAAGTTGTAAACGTGCTTCCGGGGATGCAGGCCGCTTTCGTCGATATTGGTCTGAAAAAGAATGCTTTCTTGTATGTGGACGATGTTCTGCATCCCCACCTTGAAAAACAGCCCAAGCAAAAACCTTCCATAACCGAACTGTTGTCCGTCGGTCAGGAGCTGGTGGTACAGGTCATGAAGGAAGCGAGGGGCGGAAAAGGCGCCAGGGTTACAACGCATTTTTCGCTGCCGGGAAGGTTTATCGTGTTTATGCCGAACTCCGATTACGTTGCGGTATCCAAGAAGATAGCCAAGGAAGCGGAACGTTTGCGGCTTAAGATGATCGGGGAGCGTCTGAGGCACGGGGAAGAAGGCATTATCATGCGTACGGTGTCCGAAGAGGAGCCGGTCGAAGCCGTTTTAGGCGACCTGGAATGGTTGAGGCTGGAGTGGGGGCGGATTCAGGAACGTGCCGCCGAAGCCTCTTCTCCCGCTTTATTGCATCGGGATCTGGGGATTTTGCAGCGGTTTATCCGGGATGCTTTCGATCCCGATCGGGACGAGATGATTATCGACTGCGAGCGTGACGCCCGTGAAGCGAAAAGCTATCTGGCTGATCTGATGCCGGGAAGCAATCCCAAGGTCCGGGTTTATGAGGGCAAGGGGCATATTTTTCAGTCATACGGGATCGAGGATCAGCTGAAAGCGGGTTTTTCCAGACAAATTATCCTGCCTGGCGGGGGAACCATCGTGGTCGATCAGACGGAGGCCCTTACGGTTATCGATGTGAATACCGCAAAGTATACAGGCGGGGACAGCTTTGAAGACACGGTTACCAAAACGAATCTGCTGGCCGCCCGGGAAATAGCGCGCATCATTCGTCTACGGGACATCGGCGGCATGATTATCGTTGATTTTATCGACATGGAGGAAGAGGAACACCGGCGCGAGGTCATCGCCGTAATGGAAGAAGGCATGCGCAAAGACCGGACGAAGAGCTTTGTGGTCGGCTGGACCAAGCTGGGGCTTTTGGAGATGACGCGCAAAAAAGCCCGGGAAAGCTTCCTGGCCCCGTTTTCCCGAATATGTAAGGCTTGCGGCGGGACAGGCATGGTTTAAACGGTAATTCTATTGACGCTATGAACGGATTGTGGTATTATCATCAGGTATGTGTATAGCGAGCAATTGCTGCACATGCTGTAACCGCTCCGATCGGGTTGACAAGGACGGTCAAACCATTGAACGGACACCTGAATCAGGCGAGTCTGAGACATGAGGAGGTGCAAGCAAATGTACGCTATTATCGAAACTGGTGGCAAACAATACAAAGTTCAAGAGGGCGATGTATTGTTCATCGAGAAGCTGAACGCAGGTGACGGGGAAAGTGTGACTTTCGACCGTGTACTGGCTGTTTCCAAAGGGGACGGACTGGTAGCAGGTACGCCGGTTGTTTCCGGTGCATCCGTAACCGCGAAGGTAGAGAAACACGGCAAAGGCCGCAAGGTCGTTGTATACAAATACAAGCCGAAGAAAAACTACCACAAGAAGCAAGGCCATCGTCAGCCTTATACAAAAGTAACCATCGAGAAAATCCAAGCGTAAGAAGGTGCGGTAATTGATTACTGTACAAATTTCACGCAAGGAAGACGGACGAATCCATGGTTTTGAAGTCAAGGGGCATGCGGGTTATGCCGACCCTGGACAAGATATCGTATGCGCCGGAGTTTCCAGCGTTACCGTAGGTACGGTGAACTCCATTGAAGCGTTAACCGGTACAATCATGGAGACCCGAATGAAGGGCGGCTTTCTCAGTGCGGTGCTTCCGTCTGAAGAGGAGTCGACGAATTCCGGTCAAGTTCAGCTGCTTCTCGAGTCCATGGTGCTGATGTTGCAAGGAATTGCAGATTCATACCGTGAGTATATTCAAATAAAAGAAATGACTACTAAAAGAAGGAGGTAGACAACATGTTGAAGTTGGATCTTCAGTTATTCGCATCGAAAAAAGGTGTGGGTTCCACAAAGAACGGTCGCGACAGTGAAGCGAAACGTTTGGGCGTGAAACGTGCGGACGGTCAGGTAGTGACCGGCGGCAGCATCCTTGTTCGCCAACGCGGAACGAAAATTCACCCAGGCACAAACGTAGGCATCGGTAAAGACGATACTTTGTTTGCGAAAGTCGATGGCGTCGTGAAATTCGAACGTTGGGGTCGTGATCGCAAGAAAGTGAGCGTCTACCCGGTTGAGGCTGCTCCGGTAGCGGCTGCAGTGGAAGCTTAATTGCTTCTTATAGGGGCTTACAGATAAGAAGTCTCCGGCATTATTAGTTGCCGGGGGCTTCTTTTTTTAAGAGATAAGAAAGGATAAGCTTCGGAGACGCGGCTTCCTTATCTCGCAAGAAAAACTTCCGCTAAATGCGGTCTGTCTTCTGAGAAAGTACGTCGATAGACGTTTTTCTTTAGAGATCAAGAAAGKATAAGCTTCG
>NZ_LAZU01000051.1 GCF_000987955.1 Paenibacillus sp. DMB20 | reverse complement strand
AAGGCCGCCTTCGCCCTCCCCGGTCATGCGCAGCCTGCGCCCCGTCGTCCACGCCGGCCGGCACGCGCACATGAATTTTGCGTTGTTTTTTTCACCTTGCCGTTGCCATGACAGGTGCTGCAGCGCTCCTTGATGATTTGGCCGGTGCCGGCGCAGTTGGAGCATGCACGGCGGTTGACCATGCGCCCGAACGGCGTGTTCTGAACAACTTCCTGCTGCCCGCTGCCGTGGCAGACGCCGCAGGTTTGAGGCTTGGTTCCCGGTTTGGCCCCGGACCCATGACACGTATCGCAGGTTTCGGTCCGCGGGATCGTAATATCCGCTTCCTTGCCGAACACCGCTTCTTTGAATTCAACCGTCATCGTATACTGCAGATCGTTCCCCCGCTGCGGCGCATTCGGATCGCGACGGCCGCCGCCGCCGAAGAACATATCGAAAATATCCCCGAATCCGCCGAAATCGCCGGAGAAACCGCCGCCGCCCATACCCTGATTCGGGTCAATATGGCCGTATTGGTCATAACGCGCACGCTGCTGGCTATCGCTGAGTACGTCGTACGCCTCTTTCACTTCTTTGAATTTGGATTCCGCGTCGTCCGCCTTGTTCACGTCCGGATGGTACTGGCGCGCCAATTTGCGGTACGCTTTTTTGATGTCGTCATCCGAAGCGTCCTTGCCGACGCCGAGCACTTCGTAATAATCACGCTTTTCAGCCACGGTTCCACCCCCATTCGCTCATATCTCGCTTGCTGGACAAAAGGAAAGTCAAAGTGCGGGATTCGCGCTTTGACTTTCCCTTGTCGCAGATTTATTCAGATTAACCTTTGTTTTTATCCTCGTCAACAACCTCGTAGTCGGCGTCTACCACATTGTCCTTTTTCGGAGCGCCTTCCTGGGAAGCTTCGCCTTGGTCTGCTTGAGCAGCCTGCTCATACAGCTTTACGGACAGCTGTTGAACGATTTGCGTCAATTCTTCGGTTGCCGTTTTAATTTCTTCAAGGTTATCCGATTCCAAAGCTTTTTTCACTTTTTCCTTCGCTTCGTTGGCTTTGTCGATTTCCGAAGCGTCCACTTTGTCGCCGAGATCCTTCAGCGTTTTTTCCGTGGTGTAGACGAGCTGGTCGGCATTGTTGCGGGCCTCGACAAGCTCTTTGCGCTTCCGGTCTTCTTCGGCATGAAGCTCGGCGTCCTTCATCATTTTTTCCACTTCCTCATCGCTCAAACCGCTAGAAGAAGTGATGGTGATCTTCTGGCTTTTGCCCGTGCCTTTATCCGTTGCCGACACGTTTACGATACCGTTCGCGTCGATATCGAAGGTAACTTCGATTTGCGGAACGCCGCGCGGAGCCGGAGGAATGTCTCCCAGCATGAAGCGGCCAAGGGTTTTGTTGCCGGCAGCCATTTGGCGCTCGCCCTGCAGCACATGAATCTCTACGCTAGGCTGATTGTCCGCGTAGGTGGAGAACACTTGGGACTTGCTTGTAGGAATCGTCGTGTTGCGTTCGATCATTTTCGTGAACACGCCGCCTGCGGTTTCGATACCGAGGGACAGCGGGGTTACGTCAAGCAGGACAACGTCCTTCACGTCGCCGGTCAGAACGCCGGCTTGAACCGCTGCGCCAAGAGCAACGACTTCGTCCGGGTTGACGCCTTTGTGAGGCTCTTTTCCCGTCAGCTTTTTGATCGCTTCCTGAACGGCAGGAATCCGGGTGGAGCCGCCGACCAGAACGATTTTGTCGATATCGCTCGAAGTCATGCCTGCGTCGCTGAGAGCTTGACGGGTTGGGCCGAGCGTGCGCTCCACGAGGGAAGCCGACAGCTCTTCGAATTTGGCGCGGGTCAGGTTCAGCTCCAAGTGCTGGGGCACGCCGTCAGCCACGGTAATGAACGGAAGCGAAATCGTCGTGGTCAGAACGCCCGACAATTCTTTTTTTCGCTTTTTCCGCCGCATCTTTCAGACGCTGTACAGCCGCTTTGTCTTTGCTCAGGTCGATGCCTTGCTCTTTCTTGAATTCGGCTACGAGGTAGTCGATAATGACTTGGTCGAAGTCGTCGCCGCCGAGCTTGTTGTCGCCGCTCGTTGCTTTAACTTCGAAGAAGCCGTCGCCAAGCTCCAGGATCGATACGTCAAACGTACCGCCGCCCAAGTCGTACACGAGGATCGTTTGGTCTTCCGCTTTCTCCATACCATATGCCAAAGCCGCCGCCGTCGGTTCGTTGACGATACGGAGAACTTCCAGACCTGCGATTTTGCCCGCGTCTTTCGTAGCTTGGCGCTGGCTGTCGTTGAAGTAAGCCGGCACCGTGATAACCGCTTGGGTTACCGGTTGGCCAAGATAAGCCTCTGCGTCGGATTTCAGCTTTTGCAGAATGATTGCGGAAATTTCCTGCGGCGTGAATTCTTTGCCGTCGATCGTTTCCTTATGGTTCGTACCCATGTGGCGCTTGATCGAGATGATCGTGCGGTCCGGGTTCGTAATGGCCTGGCGTTTCGCCGTGTCGCCGACGATGCGCTCGCCGTCTTTCTTAAAGCCTACCACGGAAGGAGTCGTGCGCGCGCCTTCCGGGTTTGGAATGACAACCGCTTCGCCGCCTTCCATAACGGCTACGCAGGAGTTTGTTGTACCTAAGTCAATACCGATTACTTTACTCATGGAAAAATATCCTCCTTATCATTTCACGCGTTTAGCGTATGGGTTCATAGCTTTGATGGTATATATTAAAGCCGGCAAGGATGAAGCCAATTACATGCTCACCTTAACCATGGCCGGTCTAAGCACCTTATCCTTCAGCATATAGCCTTTTTGAACTTCCTCAACCACGATTCCCTCTTCAAACTCTTCGCTCTCCACCTGCATAATGGCCTGATGGAACTCGGGATTGAACGGCTGTCCTACACAGTTCATCGCTTCAAGGCCTTCGGCGTTCAGCACGCCCTCCAGCTGGCGGAAAATCATGCTTACCCCTTTGGAGAACGATTCGACCTCGGGGCTTTCCCCGGCAGCGGCAAGCGCGCGCTCGAAGTTGTCGATCACGGGCAGAAGCTCCGTAATCAGCTTGGAAGAAGCATACTTGGCCAGCTCTTCCTTTTCCTTTTGCGTGCGTCTGCGGAAGTTGTCAAAATCAGCCTGCGCCCGCAAAGTGCGCTGCTGCTGGTCGGAAAGTTCCGCATTCAGGCGATCAATCTTCTGCTGGAGACCGCTCTGTTCTCCGGCTTCAGCTTCCGGAGCGGCTCCTTCCGCAGCCGGAGTCTCAGGCTGTTCACCGGCTTCCGGCGTCACCTTAGCATTTTGCTCCATATGATCTTCGTTAACTGTATCTTGAACCGTATTATCCTGTTCCTTATTCAAGATGACTTCCACCTCCTCATATTTGTGTCTCGCTTTAAGATCGTTACTCTTCGTTTTTACCGCCCGTGTCCCTCATTTTGATCACATGATGGATGCGGAGAACGGCAGCCGCCACCTCGCCCGCGGCCCGCAAGCCGTGAAGCTTCACGGGAGCGGGATCAACGATCCCCTTCTCCTCGTAATTGGCAACGGCGCCGGTGTCGCAGTCGATTCCCATGGAAAAGACTCCGGACCGGATTTGGGATGCCCGCACCTCCTCCATTTTCTCGAGGGGGTTATAGCCGGCGTTTAGCAAAATTTGAGACATCGGCCGCCGAAGGGCGGTGGAAACCGCCTCGATCCCGAAGGCTTCCATGCCCTTCTGGGCTTCCCGGTACCGTTCGAGTTCATACGACACGGCCAGTTCGCTTGTCCCGCCCCCGGGGAGCACGCCTCCGGCAGCAGCCGCCTGAAGGGCGGATGCCGCGTCGCAGGCAATGCGCGCCGCTTCGCCCACAACTTCGGAGGTGCTTGCTCCGACGATCACGGTCACAATCTTTTCGCCGGTGTCTCCGCATGTGATGCGGACCCGCTCCAGGGCATCGTCATAAGCCGCATTCGGGGTATGGCCCAGCACGGCTGCCAGTGCCGCAGGTTCCTTATGTAGCGCCGTCCGGCGCACCGGAACAGCTCCGGTCATGTCGCAAACCCGGCGCAAATCCGCTCTCGACACGCGGGGGACTACCATGATGCCGTGATCCAGGCAAAACTGCTCGGCATCCGGATGGATTCCCTTCTCCAGAAGGATGAGTTTGACCGAAAGCTCGGACAAACGCGACAAATCCGCGGCAAAGACTTTGCGGAGATCCATGTAGCGGGCAAAGCCGGCCTCCGTCGTCAGAACCTCCTCATCCAGCTCGTCGGGTTCCAGCGAATCCAGCAATACGAGTACTTTGGCATCCGAATACTGCAGAAATTCCCGGGTAAACAATGGTTTCTGCCGCAGGAGAATCCCTTCAAACACCTCATTGTCCGCTTTTTCAAGGGCGACAATGCTGTCGGCAAGCGAATAAGAAGGATCTTTAAGCCGTTCCATCCCGGCTCTTGAAGCTGCCTGCATCACCAGGTCGACCATATCCTGCCGCTCGCGTCCGGCAACGTACGTTGTCCGTTCAAGCAGAGGATCGTCCAGTCCCTCAATTTTGCGAACCCGGTCCGAGAGTAGGCGAAGCGCCATATCAACGCCCTGCCTGATGCCTTCGACGACCTTGGAGGCGGGAACCCCGCGGATAATCTGGGCAACCCCCTCCTGTACCAGCGCTCCCGCCAGGACGGTAGCCGTCGTTGTTCCGTCCCCGATCTTTTCCTGCTGCGCGCGGGCAACCTGTATCAACAAACGGGCCGCCGGGTGGGTCACATCCATCTTATCCAGAATGGTTACGCCATCGTTCGTTATAATGACCTCGCCGCGGGGGCCGACAAGCATGACATCCAGTCCTTTGGGACCAAGCGTCCCCTCGACGGCAGACGTGACGGCGCGCACCGCGTTGCTGTTGTTAAGCAAAGTCGAATGCCGCTCGTCGATTTCCCCATGCGGCTGATTTCCTTGGCTCAAGCAGTCTCACTCCCTTTATTTATACCAGTGTGACAGCAATCTGGTCAGATCATTCGACAATATGTTCAATATCCCGATTACGCGGGCATATTCCATCCGTGTCGGTCCGAGAATGCCGATCGTGCCCAGCGCCTTGCCGTCTGCCGAATACGTGGCCGTAATCAGGCTGCAGTTGGCAAAAGCCGTATGGTCGTTCTCCGTACCGATCCGTACCTGGATGCCGGTTTCGCCCGGAGCCGGGGCCATCATTTTCATCAGGGTCGGCGTCTGCTCCAACAGCTCGAAAATGGTTCTTACCTTGTCCACGTCCCTGAATTCCGGCTGATTCAGCATATTGGTCGTCCCGCTCAGGTACACTTTATGCTCCTGCTCGCCGTTGTCCAGCGCCACATCGAGCATTTTCATCAATTCCTCGTAATGATCGATATGCCGCTGCATTTCCTGTCCAAGCTCCGAATAGAGGCGGGTTTTCAGCTTATACAGCGGAACGTTGGCCAATTTGCTGTTCAGCAGATTGACCACCTGCTCCATATCCGACAGGGATACGCCCGACGGAATGGTTACGGTCTTGTTCTCCACCTGTCCCGTACTCGTGACAATGATCGCCACGGCCGTGTCTTCGCTTAACGGAAGCAGCTGAAAATGGCGCAAGGACGTATGAAAAACTTCCGGTCCCAGAAGGATGGAAGTGTAGTTCGTCATTTGTGACAAAATGCCCGCCGCATGCTGGATCATCTGCTCCATAGCATTCAGCTTTTCGGCGAAAAAGGCTTTCATCATCTTCAGCTCGGAAGGGGTTAATGAAAACGAAGACGTAAGGTGATCCACATAATAACGGTACCCTTTATGCGAAGGAATGCGCCCCGCCGAAGTATGAGGCTGTTCCAGAAAGCCGAGTTCCTCCAAATCCGCCATCTCGTTACGTATCGTCGCCGGGCTGTATCCCACATCTCCGCGTTTGGAAATGCTTCTTGATCCCACCGGCTCTGCCGAACGGATATAATCGTCGACGATCGCGTTTAAAATCATGCGCTGCCGATCCGTTAACATGTCGTTCCCTCCTTGCTGTCCAAGCTTTTTCGCTCGTTAGCACTCATCGACACCGAGTGCTAACCGATATAACAAAAATACCAAACTGACATGAGCATTGTCAAGTCGGTTCGGCAGTTGAATGTAAGCCGGTGGAAGAATATTCAATGCTTAGATGCAGGTTCTGTGTTATTATGCCTGTTAGGTAAAATTTTACTTTAGAAGGCGGGTATGTATGACTAAATCATTTAAGGTTTCGCTCTCATCCGTAAGCTGTTTCGTGTTATTGATTGTTGCTTTCCTTTCTTCAGCGCCTGCAAGCGCAGCTGCAAGCAGTATGAAGAACCCCTCTGTTTCCGAGGAGATTGCGATTTTCTTGAACGGACAACTATTGATATCCAAGCAAAAAGCCTATAACTTCGGAAAAATCAAAGACAGCGGAACGTACGTTCCAGCAAAGCTTTTGTCAAAGGTTAAACATGTTGAGGCGGTCTACGGCAAAACCATATCGGTCAAGTCGCCGAAAGGAACATATCAAATTGATAAATCCAATTCGGTAACTTTTGAAGGCACTACTTATATAACGCTGAAAAAAATTCCTCGGCATTACCGGAGCGTCTGGAAAATATCTGTCCAGGCCCCATGTTATCTTTCTCTGGAGCAGTCCCGAAGGCAAAACGAAAACCGATGAACTGGAGAGCCTTTTAAAAACGGTGCCGTCGGATCTGCAGTTTTACTTGGGAGACAAGGTATTCGTTTACGCAGGAAATCAGACCGGTTGGATCACCGAAATCAAGTCGGCCGGTTATGGCATGACGGACGTGCGAATCACTTTGAATAACGGAAAGGTGATAGACGAATCCATTTTGAATTCCACCCCGGATACTTTTTGTTTATACGCCTACTATCAACTTGTTAACACAAGCGTCGCCGGACATTACTATTGGGCCGATAAAAATGTGCTGCCGTCTTCCAACCCTCTTTATCATTTAGAAAAGGTATACTTCACTTCAGTCAAAATCAAAGATCGGAATATCGTGATTACGGCAAAACGGGCAAGCAGCGGTAAACCGGTTACCTTTAAATTGCCCATCACCGGCAAGCTGACCGAACAATTAGAAAAAGGCTTTTACGTCAAGGATCCGAAGAAAGCCTTTCCGAAATGGCCGGCCAAAGTATGGGAAAAAATCACCCATCAAAGGATCTCCATAGGAATGACCCGGGAGCAAGTTCTTTTGTCTTGGGGATACCCGGATGACAGCAGTTCTTATACAAGCTCATATGCCGGTGTAGAGCAATGGATCTACGGCAACACCTACCTGCATTTTTATAACGGAATTCTGGATTCCTGGTCGGATTATTAACAAAACCAGTAAAAACACTCCGCAATCTATTGCAGAACATAAAAAAAAACGTCTATCGACGTACTTTCTCAGAAGACAGACCGCATATAGCGGAAGTTTTTCTTGCGATATCAGGAAGATCCATGCTTCGAAGTTTATACTTTCTGATATCTTAAAAAGGCTGTCCCACAACGCATGGGACAGCCTTCTTTTTCCTAGAATAGTTGAATCAGTACAGCACTTTAAGCACGGCGATTTCGTCGCAGGCATGACGCTTTTTGCAGTGAATGCAGTCGGTCCAGACCTTTTCGGGAAAAATCTCTTTTTCGACCACCTCAAAGCCGTTTTTTAAGAAAAAACGATACTTCATAAGTCAGTGCCATCACCTTCGGAATTTCACGGCGTTTGGCTTCGGCCAACAGCCAATCCACCAGCATCGAGCCGATTCCACGACCCTTATATCCGTCGGAGATGCCCAGCGAGCGAATTTCCACCAGGTCGTTTCCAAGCCTGCACAGAGACCCGCAGCCAATGACCTCCCCTCCCGATTCGGCGACCACGAACTCTTCGATCTGTTTCTCCAGCACCTGCCTTGAACGCGGCAGCATGATCCCCTTTTCGGCATAACCTTGAATCATCTGATACAGCGGCTCCACATCATCGAGTCTCGCTTTTCTGCATACGGCCGACATTTCTACTGTCTCCCCTTTACACGCTCCGTCATATATGTATGAATAAATATACAACACGGCGTATAGAAGTTCAATAGTTTAATTTCCCGTCAAACAGCCGATAAATTCAGCAAATACCTCGTTTCCGAACAAAACGCCTTTGCTGCTCAGCCTGTAGCCGTCATCCGTCGCTTCAAGCAATCCTGCATGAACCATTTTATCGAGCGGACGCGCGAACACCACGTCCAGCGAGGTGTTGAACTGCTGTTCAAACCGGCTGCGGGAAACGCCGTCGAGCACCCTCAGGCCGACCATAAGGAAGTCCTCCATCGCTTCCTCCCGGGATATGTCCATCGTTTCGAGCCGGGGCAGCCCTTTACCCGCCGCTTCAATATAAGGGTTGACACCCTTGATGTTCATATGGCGCTTCCTGCCGACGTAACCATGAGCGCCGGCTCCAAGCCCGTAGTAATCCTCGTTCAGCCAATAGGTCATGTTATGCCGGCTCTCGAATCCGGGTTTGGCGAAGTTGCTGATCTCGTACTGCCTGTATCCGGCTTCCTTCATGCGGTTCATTAATAGAAGATACATATTCAGCTCGTCCTCTTCATTCGGAAGCGGAAGCTGGTTTTTTTGGTAAAGCGTATGGAAAAGCGTATTCTCCTCAACCTTCAGGCTGTAGATCGAATAATGCGGAAGATCCAGCTCCAGCGCTCTGCTTACGCTTTCCGAGAGCATGTCGACCGTCTGGTTCGGCAGCCCGAACATCAGGTCGATGGACATGTTGTCGAACCCGGCCTTTCTTGCATTCTCCAAACTGCGGTACACATCATCCGTATTGTGGATCCTGCCGATGCCCGTAAGCAGATCATTCTGAAACGCCTGCACGCCAAAACTCACCCGGTTGACGCCGCCTTCGCGCATCACGGACAGTTTCTCCAGGTCGGTCGTTCCGGGATTGGCCTCCATGGAAAACTCAATATGGTCGTCCCAATCCTTGAAATGGTCGCGCACGGTTTTCAGGAAGTACTCCATTTCGCCCGGTTTCAGGACCGTTGGCGTTCCTCCCCCGACAAAAATGCTCTTGATCTTGCCCGGCGGATTATTCTTGACGGTCATCTCCATTTCGCGTTCCAGCGCGCGCAAATAATCCATCACGGGCTGGTCTTTCAATACGTAAGAGTTGAAATCGCAGTAGAAACATTTATTGGTGCAGAACGGGATGTGAATATACACCGCTTCGGTGCGTTTTCCCGTTCCGTTTAATGATGAAGCCATATATTTCCTCCTTCCGTCGCTATCGTCGATTTGTCATATGCTGCAAAGAAAAGGAAAGCCGAATCGGCTTTCCCGTCGCTTTTGTTTTGGATTGTTGAACGGAAGCTTAATTATCGTCGATCTTCAAGACCGCCATGAACGCTTCCTGCGGCACTTCCACGCTTCCGACCTGCTTCATCCGCTTCTTGCCTTCCTTTTGCTTCTCGAGCAGTTTCCGTTTCCGCGAAATGTCGCCGCCGTAACACTTGGCGAGGACGTTCTTCCGCATTGCCTTAACCGTTTCGCGGGCGACAATCTTTGTTCCGACGGAAGCCTGAATCGGCACCTCGAACATTTGGCGCGGAATCAGCTCGCGAAGCTTCTCGCAAATGATGCGCCCCCGGTGGTAAGCACGTTCGCGGTGCACGATGAAGGACAGCGCATCCACCTGTTCCCCGTTAAGAAGGATGTCCATTTTGACCAGGTTGGAGGCCCGGTATCCCGACAGCTCGTAATCGAACGATGCGTAACCCTTCGTATTGGACTTCAACTGGTCGAAGAAATCGTACACGATTTCCGACAGCGGAATGTCGTAGGTGAGCGTGACCCGCGTCGTATCCAGGTATTCCATGTTGATAAACTCGCCGCGTTTGGCCTGGCAAAGCTCCATGATCGCTCCAACATAATCGTTCGGCACGATAATCGCGGCTTTTACATACGGTTCTTCCACATAGTCGATCTTTCCGATCTCCGGATAGTTCGACGGGTTGTCGATCTGAATCTGCTCCCCGCTCGTCAGCATGATGCGGTAAATAACGCTTGGTGCCGTAGTAATAAGCGGAATGTTGAATTCACGCTCGATCCGTTCTTGAATGATCTCCATGTGGAGCAGTCCCAAGAATCCGCAGCGGAAGCCGAAGCCAAGCGCGCTGGACGTTTCCGGCTCAAAGGTGAGCGATGCATCATTCAGCTGGAGCTTCTCGAGCGCCTCGCGAAGGTCGTTGTAGTCCGAAGTCTCGATCGGATACAGTCCGCAGAAAACCATCGGGTTGATTTTGCGGTAGCCCGGCAGCGGTTCGGCCGCAGGGCGTTTAGCATCGGTCACCGTGTCGCCGACACGCGTGTCTCCGACGTGCTTGATGCCTGCCACGATGAAGCCGACGTCTCCGATCTGAAGCTCGTCCACGATGGCCATGCGAGGGAGGAATGCGCCGACCTCGATCACCTCGAACGTTTTGCCCGTTGCCATCATCTTGATCTTGGAGCCGGCCTTGATGCTGCCGTCGATGACCCGGACATACACGATAACCCCTTTATACGGGTCATAGTGCGAGTCGAAAATAAGCGCCTTCAGCGGTTCTTCGCCGCTGCCTGTCGGCGCGGGAACTTTCTGGACGACTTGTTCCAGAATTTCCTTAATCCCGATCCCGGCCTTGGCGGACGCCAAGACAGCCTCGCTAGCGTCAAGGCCGATCACGTCCTCGACCTCCTGCTTCACGCGTTCCGGATCGGCGCTCGGCAGGTCGATTTTGTTGATAACCGGCAAGATCTCAAGGTTATTGTCCAGTGCTAGATACACGTTCGCCAGGGTCTGGGCTTCGATGCCCTGGGCGGCGTCCACGACGAGCAGGGCGCCCTCGCAGGCAGCCAAACTCCGGGAGACTTCATACGTGAAGTCGACGTGCCCCGGGGTATCGATCAGGTTCAGGATATAATCCTCGCCGTCGTCCGCAGTGTAGTTCAGGCGTACGGCCTGAAGCTTGATCGTAATCCCGCGCTCCCGCTCCAAATCCATTTTATCCAGAACCTGCTCCTGCATTTCGCGCGAGGTAAGCGCTCCGGTATACTCCAGGATGCGGTCGGCGAGCGTCGATTTGCCATGGTCTATATGTGCAATGATACAGAAATTACGGATTTTTGTTTGCCTTGCTTGTACGTCAGTCATGCCTTACCCCCAACAACCACCAGATGTTTGAATCAATTTATTATAACAGTTGGTTGGGTACACAGCAATGCTGGGCAGGGTTTGAATTTCAATCGGTGATGGAACCGAATATGGAAACGACCCACCGGATGCTTTGATTGGAGAGCTGCTGAAGCAGCCCGGCCGTCTTGTCGGCAAGAACATCCGCAGGCGGCTTGGGCGTTTCCGGCAGGAGAATGTCTCGCGGCAGCGGCTCGAATTTCGGTTTTTCCGGTTCTTCCGGTTGTTGTTCGGCCTGCTGTGAAGACGGCGCTTCCCTGGCCTCCGTTTGCTTTTGAGGGGCTTCGGACTCCTCAAGCCAGCCCTGCTCCTGCCGGACCTGGCCAAGATCTCTCGGATCGGCAGGCCCCTCCATGCTGCCAAGCTGCATTCCGACCAGCACGCCGATTCCGGCCCATATCATGACCGCGACGAGCTTTCTTCCGGCCTTTGACATTCATCATTCCTCCTTCGACAGGTTATGGATGAGGCCCGAAGCCCCCCCCCGTGTTATCCCTTGCGTTCTATCCAGCCTTTCCCGGTTGTTCTTTTCCGTTATTTTTCCCTTTCATCACGCTGGCCTTTTGAGCCTTCAGGTCCTGCCAGTACACCTCGGCAATCATGTCCGCAAGCAGCTCGGCCGTCCGCTTCAGCTCTTCCTTCGTGTTATCGATTCCTCCGATTTCAATCAGAATGCTGTTCGGCGACAGCGACTGGTTATACTCGCCGTTTCCCTGATCCGCCGATTTCCCCCATACCCCGCGGGAGATGCCGGGATAGGACTCCTCCAGCCGCCGATTGATCTTGCTGGCGAACTCTTCGTTTCGGCGCCAGTTATTGTTGGCATGTCCGATGATAAAATAGACCTGCGCGTAGTTTACGCCGTTAATTTGGGTCGTGGTTTTGCCGTGCCTTTGCGAATCCCGGTGGATATCAATGAGGTAAGTAAGGTCGTCATTCTGTGCCATTGCGGCTTTCACCGTCTGGCGCGAATATTTATAGGAATAATTCCAGTTATAGTCCGGAACGGCGGATTTATAATCGCTTTTGTCATGCAGGGTCCCGATTCCATTGGCTTCAAGCCGTTTCGCCATCATGCTGCCCACCAGCATGATATTTTTGGACGGCGACGAGGAGCCCGGGTTGCTGCTCTTTTTTTCCAGAAGCGGATTGAAGGCCTCCTGCGGGTGCGAATGATAGATGAGGACCGTCTTTTTTCCTTCGGTTGTCCGCTCCTGCCCGTCTTTAGTGGTGCTCCCGGGACCGGTTTCAGGGACCGTGACCGGATCTTGTGTGCTGGGCTCCTGCGGCGGTTCCTCGGCTGCCGTGCCCGGGTCGGTTTCTTCGGGCTGCGGATGGGAATCGCCGGGTGTCTCCGGATCCGGCCGGTAATCGGCGGGCGCTTCGCCCTGCTCGTTGCCGGAACCGCTGCGAAGAGGGACCGGCTGACTGTTTTTCATGCCCGGCACCTCGCCGGCGAGCAAACTTTTTGGATCCCTGGGATTCACGCTTGTCAGCAGTTCAAACACGAACGGGGTCATTTTTTCGGCCGACAGGGTGGAGGTCTCTTTCTCCAGTGCCATATGCGGCATTTCCATGCCGATCATATCGATAAAAAAAACGGCTGGACAAGGAAGCCGCCAAACCTTTCATCGAGGAAACCGGCGAAGTGTTCAGCCCCTTTTCGGCCATTCCTCCGAGCCCGAGCAGCAGAAAAAACAACAGAGAGCCCAGCATGAGAAGCACCAGCGTCCGCCCCATGCTCAGTCCTTCCAGCAAATTTCTCTTGAATCTCGCAATATTCCAGATGCGAAATTTACGGTTGTTCATATCGATGTCCTCCTTCATCAACGGAAATGCCAAACCGGCTGTGCCTGCTTGTCCCGCGACTCTGTAATCTCTTGTATTCCAAATCTATGAGTCTTGAGGAATCGATAGAACGGATAAACCGAAATTCTTGCAAAAAATAATAGAGCAAACAAAAGCGCCCTGACCTTTGGAAAGGACGAAGGCGCTTCTCGAAAAACATAAGCCAATCGGATGAAATCTAATGTTTTTGATTTTGGACAACAAAATTGCCCCTGCCGCTTTTTTAAAGGGTCTGGCGGCACTGTCCGGCCTAATGAGTATAAGCCCCTACGTTCCCCGGATCGACGGCCTCGTGCAGCGCCGCATTCAAACCGCTTGCCACGATATTGGCAATATCCTCGATGAATTCGTCGATTTCCTTCGGTGTCACGATCAGGTCATGACCGTGCGGCTCAAGCACCTCTTTCACCAACGCAAGCCGTTCATTTTCCGGAATGTCATTCAGCATTCCCATGATCTGTCCGGTTTGCGGAGCCCCCTTGCCGAAATGGTCTTTCATCATCTCGATGGCGTTGTTCACGATCGTGGATGCGTAACAGACGGTAGGCACCCCGATCGCTATGCACGGCACGCCCAAGATTTCCTTCGTCAGCCCTCTGCGTTTATTTCCGATGCCCGAACCCGGATGGATGCCGATATCGGCAATCTGAATCGTCGTATTCACCCTTTCAAGGGAACGGGATGCCAATGCATCGATCGCGACAATCGCATCCGGACGGGTTCGTTCCACAATGCCCTGGACAATTTCGCTGGATTCGATGCCTGTCAGTCCAAGCACGCCGGGGGCTACGGCGCTGACCTGGCGGTAACCGGGCGCCACCCGGTCCGGCATCAGCTCGAAATACTGGCGCGTAACCATGGTATTTTCGACGACCAAAGGACCGAGGGAATCCGGAGTAACATTCCAGTTGCCGAGACCGACAATCAGAATCGAAGCGTTTTTGCCAATGCCGATATGCTCCATGAATTGTTCAAACTCACGCGCAAATACCGTTGCGACCTGTTCCTGAAGTCCGGTGTCCCCCTTCCGAAGCTCCGGTACCTCAAGCGTCACGTAATGCCCCTTCACTCTTCCAATCATCTGCGAAGCGGCATCGTTCTGCACATCGAGACGGGTGATCTTGATCCCCCCCTCCTGCTTCACATCCTCTAAGACGCCCGGTATCTGATTAGCCTCTCGGCCGGAAACGAGTTCCCTGGATTCCACCGCCAGATCCGTTCGAACCGAGTAACGCTGCAGATCCAATTCCATTTGCGAATCACACTCCTGTTTCTTAATAAATGGTAGTGTGCGGGAGTTCATGGCGGATTATGCAACAAAGTCGTTTCTACTTGGTATTGCTTTTTGTACCCCCCCATGCTAAACTATTTTAAGTTGTGAATCATTTCGCTCTATTGAAATGCCTTACAGGAGGTGAATGTAATGCCAAACATTAAATCCGCGGTTAAACGCGTTAAGACAAACGAGAAACGCCACGCACTCAACATTTCCCAAAAATCCGCACTTCGCACAGCTGTTAAAAACGCTGACGTAGCGCTGAATGGCACAGAAGTTGAAGCTGCTAAAGCTGCTTTCCAAGCCGCTTCCCAGAAGCTTGACAAAGCCGTAACGAAGGGTCTGATCCACAAAAATGCGGCTGCCCGCAAAAAGTCCCGTCTGGACGAAAAGACTGAACGCACTTTCTTCCCAAGCGTAAGAATGCGTTTCTTTCAATACGTAAATGGAAAACCCTGAACAGCGCCGCTGATCAGGGTTTTTGAGTTATATTGAATACTGGACTGCCAGGTGAAAACGACGATGACTGCCGCAGTCATTCCCTCTCTCTTTACAGGCAAGTGATTCTCGCCCTAAAAAAAGCCGGGAACCTTAGGCTCCCAGCCGCAGTAAAAAGAGCTCCAGCCCCAGCACCTTGTCCACGCCGCCGGATTTCATTTTATAATCCAGATCCCCTAGATAGTTCAAAATGTTCTCCAGCTTGGTCGTCTCGAATTTTTTGGCCTGTTCCCCCGCGATTTTCACGGCATACGGATGCAGTCCAAGCTGCGAAGCGATCTGCTGCTGGGAGTAGCTTTGGCGCGACAACATTTTCACCTGGAGTATGATGCGGAACTGTCTGGTAATCAGCGCAGCTATTTTGATAGGTTCCTCCCGCTGTTTAAGCAGCTCGTAAAAAATAGACAGCGCCTTGTCCAGCCGCAAATTCGCAATATCCTCGACCAGAGCGAAAACGTTCTGTTCCGTGCTTCGGGCCACCAACTGGTCGACGGTCGCTTCGTCCACGGTCCCCCCGCTTCCGGCGTATAAGCACAGTTTATCCACTTCGCCGGCTAAGGTTTGGAGGCTTGTCCCCGCATTGCGTATCAGCGCCTCGGCCGCCCCCCGCGCGAAAGTGCAGCTTTGCTTCGAAGCCTGCTGCTCCACCCATTTGAGCAGATCCTCGCCGCCTAAAGGCAAGAATGCCAGCGCCGTTCCCGCCTTTTTGACGGCTTTAACCACCTTTTTCCGCTCGTCCAGCTTCTCTTGGTTGACCATAAATACAATGACGCTGTATTCAGCCGGATTCTCCATGTAATCGAGCAGCGCTTCAATCCGGTGTTCCACCTTGCCGTTCTCTTTACCGGCGGTGAACAGCGAAACATCCCTGACGAAAATAAGCTTTCGCGGGACCATAAACGGTACGGTCTCCGCTTCCTCCACAACGACCTGAATCGGCGTTTCACTCAAATCCATATGAATCAGCGCAAAATCACGGTCTTCTTTCGATAGCAGCTGCGCTTCCAATAAAGCAGCGAACTCGTTCATCTGGTACTTTTCGCTGCCGTACAGCAGATACACGGGGGATACCTCCCCCTGCTTGACCGCTTTTGCTGCCGTTTTGGCATCCATCCTAACGTTACCCCCTTCTCCTTCGTCCACTATATCAAAAAAGCGGATTGGGAGCGAGTTTATGAAACATGAAAAAAGATGACAACAAAAGAGCCCTCGGAGATCCGTCCCAGGGCTCTTTTGTCCCAACACATCTATATAAACGCCGGTCGGAATGCTCTAGAATCATTCCGCCGCCGGTCATACGACGGTGGTAAGCTGTTTTTTCTATCTGTTGTAACCTATTCATATCTCCAGGCAAGTGTGCGCCCGTTTTTTTTATTATGGCTTGGCTTCGGCCGCAGGCTCCTCCGTCTTTTCAACGGAACCCTCAGGGTTCGTCTGGTTCGTCTGCTGGCCCGCTTGATCTGTCGGCGCAACCTGTTCTTGCGGCTGATCTTTCCCGCTCGGCTTCTGCGGAGCATACACATGCGTAACTTCTTTTTGATCGGTCATCGTCGTATACGTGAAAGACTTGCTGTCTTCGGACCATTGTCCCGAAACCAATTCGCCCTTTACCGGGATCGTTTCGAGGGTTTCGGGCCCCGTACCTCCCGATGCGGAGTAACGATAGACGACAAGCTTGTCGGTTTCCAGTAATACGCCGTAAAGACCGTCAGGCGAGTTCCACTGCTTGGGCGCCGCCATGCTTGTGAATCCGTACTTTTCGGCTTTCTCCATCATCGGCTCTTCCACCGGAGGTTCTTCCGGAACGGAGCCTTTGCTGTCCGCCGCGTCTTTTTTGTAGTCCGCTGCAGCGCCCTCCTCTTGAGAGCCGGGTTCCACGGTCTTCGGAGGTACAACTTTATTGCTTGTATCGTTGGAGCTCCCTTTCGGAGATCCCTGGTCCGCGGGTGACTCTCCGCCCTTGGAAGGTTCTTCGCCGGTCCTGGATTTCGCCGGAGGAACATCCGCTGTTTCTCCATCTACCGACGGTGCCTGAACGGGTCCCGAGGAGACAGGCTCGTCGGGGTCAACGGTTTCCGTCATCGCGTCAGGAGCAGACTCCTCGGGAGGAGGAGCGTCTTGGCTGCCGGCATCCGGACCTTTCAATTCACTGGACGGAGCGGCTTCATCCGGCATTTCCGTAGAAACCAGTTCCCGGCTGTTATCGGTATTGCCGCTGCCGGACTTCATGCTGGCTTCATCCTGCGCATAAGGAACTTCCACTTCCGATAGCATCTTGGGCTCATAATTGAAAATAGCAACCCCAAGAATGATGGCAGCGGCTGCCGAGCCGATTACCGTTCTTCCGGCAATACTGCTCCACCAGCTTGCCTTACGTGAGGAGCGGCGGGGCTCCGGAATCATTTCTGCCGGCTTTTGGGCCGCTTCGGCCAACCGTTCGTTACGGGCCAAATCTATCGCATCAAGCTGAGGCAGTATCGAATCTACCAGACTGATGGGCGGCGTGACGGCCGGAAGATCTTCCAAGTCCCTCGAAAGAGCCTTCAGCATTCGAAACGTTTCCGCACAGGCCGGACAGACGGCAACGTGGCGGTACAGCTGCGCGGTCTCTTCCGGATCAAGATCATGATCCAAATAACGCTGCATATATTCCTCCACCTCTCGGCAATTCATCCTGATACACCACCTTTCTGATGCTCCTGGAGCATGTTCTGCAGCTGCTGCCTGGCCCTGAACAAGTAAGATTTCACCGTGTTCAGCGGCAGATTCAGGCAATCCGCGATTTCGTTATAAGACAAATCCTGCAAATACCTTAAGACAATGACCGTTCGGTGATGATCCGACAGTTGATTGATCGCCTTTTGGATATCCTGCGCCAGATATCCGGACATCACTTCTCTCTCCACATTCTGCCGATCCTCAAATACAAGCTCGTGTTCATCAATGGAAACCGTGGGTTTCGTGCGACGGAACTTGTCGATGCAGATATTCGTGACGATTCGCTGCACCCATGTTTTAAACTGGGCTTTTTCCTCATACGAATTTATCTTGGTGTAGACGCGAATCAATGCCTCCTGCGAGGCATCCATCGCATCCTGTTCATTGTTTAAAATGTAGTAAGCGGTTCGGTACACATGCTGTTCGATTTCTCGCAATAGGGTGATTAGAGCGTCGCGATCGCCCGATTGAGCGGCTCTGATGAGTCCCTGCTCCACCACAGTGGATCCCCCTCTCCCTGCACTTATACAGACGGATGGTATAGTAAAATTGTTGCAGTATGAAGCCTATTAATTTTAAGGAAACTTCATCTAACTATACCAAAAATAATCCTCTTCGTCATCAAACACCTTGCTATATAATTATGCGACGGCGCTTAACAACGGAATGCGGAAACGGGGAACCGCGCATATGTAATAATAAGGAAGGAACGGGATTGAAAACGGCTCTCCCGGAACTGTCCCTATTCATTGGCATGCGCCAGCTTCGTACGGAGGGATATTCCCCCCTTGGGCGATACCTTCATTTGAACCTCCCCTTGCAGGTCCGTCCTGAAAATAAGCGCGTCATATCTCTTGATTCGAGCCACCACATCGGGGTGGGGGTGACGGTACATATTGTTAACTCCGGCGGAGATGACCGCCGTTTTCGGCTTCCAGGCCGCAAGCCATTCCGCCGAGGTCGAGGTCTTGCTGCCATGGTGGCCTATCTTGAGCACATCGACGGGAGAAGGGAACAAACCGGAGTCGGGCGAATTCCCGCGCTTTTGTTGATCCGCCAAAATTTCTTGTTCCGCCGCGGCATCGGCATCGCCGGTAAACAGAAAACTCGCCCGGTTCATTTTTAAGACGAAAACTAGGGATTCATGATTCTGGTCCTTCACGACAGGAATACCTTCCGCATAACGCTCCTTCTTGATTTTTGGGTAAAAAAACTCGATTTCCGTTTGTGTATCCGGCCGGTAAACCTCGCCCTCTCCGGCCTTATATACCGGTATTTCCTTTGAGACAGCCGTTTCAAGCAGCTTTTTGAAATCCTTCGTCTCGGACAGGGTGCCGTTAAACACGACCGACTTGACCGGAATCTCCTCCAAAACCGCCTGCAGGCTCCGGCATGGTCCTTATCGTTATGCGAAATCATGATCATATCCAGCGAATGCACCCCCCGTTTCTTCAGAAGAGGGACTACCACCTTGGCCCCTACCTCAAACGGCCGGCTTCGATCCTTCCAGGCATCCTTCTCTTTGCGGAAGTTTGTCGTCCCTCCCCCGTCGATCAATACATGCTTTCCTCCCGGCGTTGACACCAGAATGGAGTCTCCTTGGCCTACGTCAAGAAATTGAACCAGTCCGGAGCCGTGCAAGGAAGGGCCTTGATACCCCGTATACAGCAGCACTGCAAACAATCCGAGCAGCGGCACGACAGCCGGTATCGAAGTTTTGTTCAGAAGGCGCGCCAACGATCGCACAGCAGCAAATCGTGAGACGCTTGCGGCTTGAAGCCGCAAAGGCCCGACCCATCGATAGCCTCCGGTATGGGCCGACCGGGCCGGATGTCCCCCGAAGCCATCCCGTGCGCCTGCAAGCGGAACCGTCTCGTCCATGGTGTCTGTATCCGTCTGCCTTTGCTTTCGTTTTTCCATAACATGCAGCAGAAAATACAAGACCACAAAGTAAATTGCGATCCACCATAAGCTTGGGGAAGGCCATATGGTCACAAATCCAGGAGACCCGTTCATCCATTCAACCACCTCGAAAGTAAAGGTGTTCAGCCATTTTGCCAAAGATGCGATCCATTTTCCCAAGTCCAGCCAGATGAAGCCAGCCATGACCGCAGCCATCCCCAGCGGCAGGACAATCAGACTGATCAGAGGGACGAGCAGCAGATTGGCCGGAAGAGACAACAGCGAAAATTGATTGAAGTAATAAATCGTCAGCGGGAACGAAACGAGCTGCGCCGCAGCCGTTACGGCGACCGAGCTCCCAAGCCATCGAGGCAGGAAGGACAAAAGCGGCATCAATTTCGGTACAAATATCATCAAGCCTGCGGTTACCAGAAAGGACAGCTGGAAGCTGACATTGACAAGAAAATAAGGATTGTACCAAAGCATGGCCAGGGCCGCCGCGCATAAAATATGTTTTCCGTCCTTAAGCAGGCCCCTTCTGGCGGCATACAACCCGATCATCCCCATCATCCCCGCGCGGATGACCGATGGACTTGCCCCGGTCAGAAGCACATACAAGGGGATAAGAAAAATGACCGCCGTCAGGGAGGATTCCCTGGTCAAACGGCATGCCGAGAATACAAAAAGCAGCGTGCCCACAAATACGGCTACGTGCATACCCGATATAGCCAAAATATGAGTCAGCCCCAGTCTGGAAAACTCCGCAAACGTATCGGGATCGAGGTCCGTCTGGTCGCCGATGATCAGCCCTTTCATATAACCGCCATGGAAGCTGCCGAACAGCCGGTCGATGCGTTCGCCGATATATTGGCGGAGGTCGTCATTCCTGCGCAAAACGTTGGCCGGGGACCATTCCTCCGGCTGCAGGGCCTCTACTGCATCCGCCCCTTTCACCTTTAGCATCCAGTGAATTCCCTTGGTACGCAAATACTGGCGGTAATCAAAGCCCCCAAAGTTGCGCGCCGGACCCGGAGGCTCCAGGGACCCTGCCAAGCTAACGACATCTCCCCGCTTCCATAGCTGTGCCGTCTTGACTTCCTGCTTCCTGACCAGCTTCACCTGAACGACAACTTTTTCTCTAGCCGCCTTTTGGGTATTTAAATCGGTGATGATCATCTCAAAATCGGCCCTGTCCCCATCAACTTTGACAGGCGATGTTATCCTCCCCGATACCTCTGCAGGAATTGCCTTCATCTCATGCGAAGCTTCGCCGATCAGCGCCTGAAGTCGGCTGACGTTGCGCCCATCGTTCCACTCCCAATAATCCTGCCGATCCCAGAAGCGACAATACCATGATCCCCATAAATAGCGGACGGGAGCGTCCAAGCCACATAGGGACCGTAAGCAGCAGTGCCAAACCGGTTAAAACCAAGAACAACTGCATGCCCGAATACATGCAGGCAGCCGAGGTGCCTGCAACCCAGCAGACCGTAAAAAACGGCAGCGGCCGTTGCAGCATTACGTTTCAACTCCTTCCATTAACGATTGTCTTAGGCACGCAAAAAAAAGGACCGCTGTCCGCATAGGGCGGCAGAGGTCCTTCCTCAATCCAAAATTCGAATATTCATATTTCAGCCGGGCTTTTTTCAGTTCGTCAGTCCGATACCGTCATCAACGTTTCTTTCGGCGGCTCATAATGCTGCAGCTGCCTGAACTGGATCCCCTTTTGCTTCATCATCAGGCTGACCTTCTCCGTATCTTTCGGATAAGGCCTGTAAAAAACCACTTCCGTAATCCCGCTGTTCGCCAGCATGTTGGCACAGGTCCAGCACGGCTCGTCCGTTACGTAAACCGTGCTTCCTTCCCGGTCGATGCGATCCGTGAACAGAAGCAGGTTTTGTTCGGCGTGGATCGTCCGGATGCAGCGCTGCTTTTTGACCATTTCCTCTTTACCGTCATGAATGACGAGTTCATAGTCTTCCGCAATCATGCAGCCTTCCTCCGAGCAGTCGGGAACTCCCATCGGGGCGCCGTTGTATGCCGTTCCGAGCAGCTTTTTGCCCTGCACCAGAACTGCGCCGACATGGCGTCTCGGGCATTGCGAACGGGTGGAAACCATGAATGCAATGTCCATAAAATATGTATCCCAGTCTTTGCGTTGATCCGTACTCATATATCATCTCACCTGTCTTCAGTAAGTAAGTATGTGCTTCTTTTTTTGATTGTACCACAGTTAAAGAATGATGTAAGGTTTCATCTTCTCAAGCATTTTCGGACCGATGCCTTTTACTTTCATGAGATCTGCCTCGCTTTTGAACAATCCGTTTTGCATACGGTAGTCCAGGATCGCCTGCGCTTTCTTCTCACCGATGCCCGGCAGCTCCATAAGCGTCTTTTTTTTCTGCCGTATTGATATTGATTTTACCGGATGTACCGGATGGGGAGCCGGCATTGCCCCCCGCAGCCGAAGATTCACCCATAACGGGGACCGCCGTCGAAGGGGAAGAGGTTTGCATCTCGCCCCCTTCAACCGGACGGGCATTCTTGGGAGGCGGCTCAACCGTTTCCTTTGAATCGTTGGACTGAGCAGCAGCCGCTTCCTGTTCGTCCGGTTTCTTGTCGATCGGCTTGCCTTGTTCCTCATTGACGGCGGGATCTTTGATTTTGGTTTCATTTTCTCCGTCGTCCTGAAGGCCGAGAACCTGTTCGATTTCCGCATTCAGCGGCGTCCAACCCTCCATGTTCTTCTCTTTTCCCCCGCCAAAAAAGAATCAGGCCGCATCCAAGCAATGTCACCGTAATGCTCAGTGCGAAAGGTACTCGTTTCATTTTCATCTCACTCCGATCGGGACGATTTTTCGTCCGGATTTGATTTTTGATGTTTCGACTTCGGATTTGCTTCGCCACCGAACCGCAATACTTCCCGTTTCTAGGCCAAAACGGTCATGAAGTGACCGTCCGGAAGCATACATTAACGATATGAACACGGCAGCCCATTGCCGTAAAGCGTGAAAGGAGGGAACGTATACATGAAGATCGGTTTTATCGGTACGGGCAGTATGGGCAGTCTGTTGATTGATTCGTTCATACGTTTTGGAGCGCTGCAGCCCGATCAGATACTCGTCAGCAACCGCACGGCGCATAAAGCGTTAAAGCTGGCCGACCGATATCCGGGGCTTGAGGTAAGCCGAAGCAATGCGGAGAACGCTTCCCATAGCGACCTGTTGTTTCTCTGCGTTAAGCCGGGTGAATTCAAACCTGTCATCGATGAAATATCAAAAGTGATGCGGGCATCCCAAATCGCCGTTTCCATTACGAGTCCCGTTCAGTTGTCGCATCTGGAGTCCGAGCTTCCCTGCAAGGTGGCGAAAATCATACCGAGCATCACCAATCAGACCGGAAGCGGCGCTTCCTTGTGCATGTATGGGTCCCGGATCAAAGAAAAAGACAGGCTGCTTTTGGAAAGCCTCCTGTCTTCAATCAGCAGGCCCATCCCGGTTCTGGAATCACACACACGGATCACGTCCGACTTTTCCAGCTGCGGGCCTGCTTTTTTTGAGTTATTTTGTGGAAAAATGGGTCGATGCCGCCGTTGAAATGACCGGAGCCGACCGCTCCGCCCTGTATGCCCTTGCCGGAGAAATGCTGCTCGGAACCGGCAAGCTGCTTACAGAGGAGGGCTTCACTCCCGAACAGCTTCAACAAAGGGTTGCCGTCCCCGGAGGCATCACCGCCCAGGCCCTTTCTCTGCTTGAAAAGAGACTGGAGGGGCTGTTTCACCAGCTCATCCGCACCACCCATGACAAATATGATGAGGATCTGGCGAAACTGGATGCCGCCTTTGGGACAACGGTTAACCGGCCACGATATTGACCAGTTTACCCGGCACCGCAATGATCTTGCGGATACTCTTTCCTTCCAGCGCCTGCTTGACATTTGGAAGGGAGAGGCTATGTTCTTTCATGGCTTCTTGATCCATGTCTTTGGCAATCTTGGCGCGTCCCACAATTTTGCCGTTTACCTGGATGACGATTTCAACCTCGGCATCCACGGTCCAGGCTTCATCGAATTCCGGCCAAGGAACGTAGGTAACGCTCTCGGTGAAGCCGAGCCGGCTCCAGAGTTCTTCCGCCAGGTGAGGCGCAAGCGGAGACAGCATTTGCACGAAGTTTTCCATCGATTTGCGCGGAAGTTCGTCCGCTTTGTACGCTTCGTTAATGAAGATCATCATCTGGCTGATCGCGGTATTGAAGCGCAAATGCTCCAGATCGTCCGTGACCTTCTTGATCGTCTTGTGCCAAGTACGCTTAAACTCGTCCGTGCCTTCGCCGTCAACGATTTTGGCGTTAAGCTCCCCATTATCGCCGACAAACAGACGCCATACCCGGGAAAGGAAACGGTGGATGCCTTCCGCGCCGTTGGTGTTCCAAGGCTTGGTCGCTTCCAGCGGCCCCATGAACATCTCATAGACGCGCAGCGTATCGGCGCCGTATTCGTTCACGATATCGTCCGGGTTAATGACATTGCCGCGCGACTTGCTCATCTTCTCGTTGTTGTTACCCAAGATCATGCCTTGGTTAACCAGTTTTTGGAACGGTTCCTTCGTGTCCACCACGCCGATATCATACAGGACCTTATGCCAAAAACGGGCATACAGCAGGTGAAGCACCGCATGTTCCACACCGCCGATATACAGATCGACCGGCAGCCATTCCTTCTGCTTCTCTTTGGAGCAGAACTCTTCGGAATTGTGAGGATCAATGTAGCGCAGATAGTACCAGCTGCTGCCGGCCCACTGCGGCATCGTATTGGTCTCGCGCCGGGCTTTCATGCCTGTCTCGGGATCAATGGTCTCTACCCACTCCTTGACGTTTGCAAGCGGAGATTCCCCTGTGCCGGAAGGCTTGATGTGATCCACATCAGGCAGCAGCAGCGGGAGTTGATCCTCGGGCACGGTTTTCATCGTGCCGTCTTCCAGGTGAAGGATCGGAATCGGCTCGCCCCAGTAGCGCTGGCGGCTGAACAGCCAGTCCCGCAGGCGATACGTCACCTTCTTGTGGCCTTTTCCGTTCCCTTCGAGCCAGGCTATCATTTTCTCAATGGCCGCCTCGTTGTCCAATCCGTTCAGGAAGTCGGAATTGACATGTTCGCCGCTGCCTGTATACGCTTCTTCCTCAACGTTCCCTCCCTTAACGACCTCGATGATGTCCAGTCCGAACTGCTTCGCGAATTCCCAGTCCCGGGTGTCGTGGCCCGGAACGGCCATAATGGCGCCCGTACCGTATCCTGCAAGCACATAATCCGCGATCCAGATCGGCAGCAGCGCGCCATTGGCCGGATTTACCGCATAAGCTCCGGTAAACACGCCGGTCTTGTCTTTAGCCAAGTCCGTACGTTCCAAATCGCTCTTGCGCGCAGCCTGCTCCTGATATCCCTTCACCGCATCCTTCTGTTCTACCGTAGCAATGACATCAACCAGCTCATGTTCCGGTGCAATAACGCAGTAGCTTGCTCCGAACAGGGTATCCGGACGGGTGGTGAACACCGTCAGCTGCCGGTCGTGACCGTCGATTTCAAAGGTCACTTCCGCGCCGGTCGATTTGCCGATCCAGTTCCGCTGCATATCCTTGATGCTGTCGGACCAATCCAGCTCTTCAAGGTCCTCCAGCAATCTTTCCGCATAGTCGGTAATCTTCAAAATCCACTGGCGCATCGGCTTGCGGATCACGGGGTGGCCGCCGCGCTCGGACTTGCCGTCAATGACCTCTTCGTTCGCGAGCACGGTGCCGAGCGCCGGGCACCAGTTGACCGGTACTTCATCGACGTAAGCCAGGCCCTTTTTATACAGTTGAATAAAGATCCATTGCGTCCACTTGTAGTACTCGGGGTCCGTCGTGCTGATCTCGCGGTCCCAGTCGTACGAGAAACCGAGCGACTTGATCTGACGGCGGAAGTTATCGATATTTTTCACGGTAAACTCGCGCGGGTGCTTTCCTGTATCCATCGCATACTGTTCGGCAGGCAAGCCGAACGCGTCCCAGCCCATCGGATGAAGCACATTATATCCCCGCATCCGCTTATAGCGGGAAACGATATCCGTAGCGGTATAGCCTTCCGGATGTCCTACGTGAAGCCCTGCGCCCGACGGATACGGAAACATATCCAGCGCATAAAACTTCGGCTTGGACGGATCTTCTTCTGTTTTAAAGGTTTTGTGTTGATCCCAGTACTGCTGCCATTTCGGTTCGATGGCCTGCGGCTGGTAGCCGTGGCCCGTTTGTTGATTCTCACTCATACTTTGCCAGCTCCTTCTTCGCGGTCGGGCACGATCCGTGACCGTGTTTCTGCAAGCGGAAACGGCTTTCTTTTGCTCATGAGAGCAAGACGCTTCCGTGAAAATATAAGGCACGCATAGAAACAAAAGTTTATGCTTTCTTATATTTACAAAAAAAAACCTCATCATCCATAGCGTATGACGCTAGGGACGAGAGGTTTTGTTTCCCGTGGTACCACCCTAGTTAGTCCAAGGCATGCTTTGCCTCGGGCTCCCTTTGCACCTTTATCGCAGGTGAGACGACGATGATTCATCGGTGTGGACAAGCTTGCAACAACTGCGCCGTCCGCCGGGTTGACATCGTTACTCCGAGGCGAGTTCATTTCCGCCCTTCAACCGGCTTTCACCAACCGCCGGCTCTCTGGGTGAACGGGAAGGAAACTAGTACCCCTCATCATTGTATACCTTTTTAATTATAATGACGATATTATACCGGACATCTAATACGAAGTCAATGCGGCAGCTCTGCCGTTCCGGTATTCTTCCGGATTTATTCCCACCATTTCCTTAAACATGCGGCTGAAATGGGCCAAATGCATAAACCGACGGTTCGGCACACTTCGGTAACGGTCAAGCCGGGCTGCAGCCACAGCAATATCTTCGCCTGATTGATCCGGCGGCTGTAAACGTACTTCAGTACCGTCGTTCCCGTCACTTCTTTGAATAAAGCGGACAAATAAGGCTTCGATAAATGAGCGGCCCCGGCGATTTCGGACAGGGTGAGGTTGTTCATATAGTTTTGTTCCACAAACGTGATGACCTGCTGGACATGGCGTTCTTTTTCAGGAACGGCATCCTGCTCCCGGGCGGCCTGGCGGCACAGCTCGGATACGAAAAGCATGATTTCGACCAGTCGGAGCGTCCTCCTCTCCGGCCCCAACCCCCGATTCTTCGTCGGCATTCGGCTCAAATCGGCAAGCATGCGCTCAAACTCGGCCCGATCCTCGCCGGAAAGCGTCAGCCGGTAGTTGCTGAGCTGCTTAAAGGGACTTAAGACGGCAGCCGAAACCGCCGGATGAAGCCACTGCTCCAAAAATCCGGGAATGAAATGAACGATGCTGCGCACATACCTGGCATCCGGATGGACATGGGGACAATGGAGGGTCAGGCCGTTCATCAGCAGAAGATCCCCGGGCTTCAGCACGTAAATCCGGTCGCCGATCAAATAAGTGCAGTGGCCTTCGTGAAAATAATATATTTCCTAAAACGGATGCGAATGAAAAACGCCGCTCTCGACGGGACGGTCGTTCCGGTAACAAAAATCATACGGCTGATGCAGCTGGATATGCCCGTTTATTCCGTTTTTGGAGGACACCGGTTTCATAGAGTCTGCCCCTTTTCGTACTGGTATGCCCCTATTATAACGGTATGGCTTACGGGATACGAATCGCCTTGTTCTGCGCCTTGACGCACAGCTCTCCGGTTTTGAAGGCATGCTCCTAACGTCATCGCCGTTCGGTCCGTTCCAGGCAATCAAACTTTGGATTGTCAGAAACTGTCATATGACGTCTTTCGCCTTGTCACAATTTGTCACCAAAATCAATTTCCATAAATATACATATTCATTCATCAGCCCGAATATGATGCATTGTGGACATGACCGCTTCACCGAAGGCAGCGCGAGGCGTACCGTTTTGCTTGTATGGTTCTTCCGGCTTCCGTTGCGCGGGCTGTTCAAATTCCCGGCTAAAGGAGGTTTTCGTGATGAAATGGACTCAACCGGATTTTGAAATTATCGAAGTATGCGCTGAAGTCACGTCCTATGCTTATCAAAAATAAGACGGATTGCCGGAGAAATCCGGCATCTTTTCTTTATCGTAGATGAAGGGAGAGTTTGGGCAAATGATTGTCAAACTACTGGGAACCGCGGCCGGCGGCGGCTTCCCGCAATGGAATTGCGCATGCCCGGGCTGCCGTTTCGCGCGGACGGAAGCCGGGCAAGCCCACAGCCGCACGCAAAACGGCGCGGCCGTAAGCTGTGACGGCCAAACATGGTATTTGATCAACGCGGCGCCGGATATAAGTGCGCAAATCGAGGCCGAGCCTTCCTTGCAGCCCGGCCCGGCTATTCGCAGTAGCCCTATAGCAGGAGTTATGCTCACCGATGCGGAGCTCGATCATACGATAGGCTTGCTCAGCTTGCGCGAGGGAGGGACGCTGAACGTGTACGTGACGGCTCCCGTCGCGGACGCGCTGACGGAGTCGTTCCCGATCCGTCCGATGCTGGAGCCTTACGCCGCTTCACGGTGGCACGAGATGACGCCGGGCGAGCCGTTTGCTCTGTTCGGCGGGCAGCTTACGGTCACGCCTTTCGTCCTTGGCTGCAAAGCTCCGCGTTACGCTTATGCAAGCTCGCGCAACGGCGACGCGGCCAGCAACTCCGCATGGGTCATCGGACTGCGCCTGAAGGATGAAGCAACGGGCGGTGTCGTCATCTACGCGCCTTGCGTTGAAGCGTGGACGCCCGAGCTCGACAGCCGGCTCGCCGATGCGGATTGCATCCTGATCGACGGCACGTTCTGGCGCGCGGACGAGCTGACGCGGCTCGGCATCTCGGAGCTCGACGCCCATGCGATGGGACATATCCCGATTTCCGGCGGCGGCGGCAGCCTGGAACGGCTTGCCGCTTTCCCCGCAGCGCGCAAAATATGGATTCACATTAACAATACGAACCCGATCGCCGACCCGACATCCGCCGAGCATAGCATTGTATTGAATCATGGTTTTGAAATCGGAAGCGACGGCATGGTACTGGAGGTATAAATGATGAATGAAGCATGGTCCGAGAAGCAATTTATTGAGCAGTTGAGAGCCGTCGGCGAACGCCGGTATCACGACAAGCATCCATACCATATCCGGATGCACGAGGGCAGGCTATCCCCTGCCCAGCTCCGCGCCTGGATTGCAAACCGGTTTTATTACCAAACGAACATTCCGGTCAAGGACGCGCTCATTCTTGCCAAGCTGCCTTCCCGGGAGGAGCGCCGCCGATGGATACAGCGCATCATCGACCACGACGGGCATGAAGGCGGCGAAGGCGGAATCGAGGCGTGGATACGTCTCGGCGAAGCTGCGGGCATGCCGCGGACGGATATGCTGAGTGGACGCCTTGTGCTGCCCGCCGTCCGGTTCGCCGTCGACGCCTATGTGAACTTTTGCCGTCTTCAGCCTTGGCCCGAAGCGGTCGCCTCGTCGTTGACGGAGCTGTTCGCTCCCTCGCTCGTCTCCCGGCGCATTGGCGTATTCCAGGAGCTGTATCCGTGGATTAAGCCGGATGGGCTCGCGTACTTCCGCAGCCGGCTCCATCAAGCTCCGCGGGATGCGGACCACGGCCTGGAGCTCGTGCTGCGGGCATGCGCTACCCGCAGCGAGCAGGAGTGCGCGGTCGCCGCCTTATCGTTCAAGTGCGACGTGCTCTGGTCGCTGCTGGACGCGCTGCAGCTCGCCTACCCGGATGAGCCGGCCGCAATGGCCGACATCACAGCGGGCTGCAAGAAGGAGCCGGTATGATGTGGACCGCCGCCGAATGCCCCGTTCTGCGCCCTCCGGCCCGCTTGAAATACGACGAGCTGCGCGAGCAGGAGCTGCTGCTCCTGCCGGAGCGGGTTGTTCGCCTCAACTCGACCGCCGGGACGATTCTGCGGTTGTGCGACGGGAGCCACACCGTCGAATCGTTGACCCGCGAGCTCGAACGGCTGTACGACCAAACCGGCTTGCAGGAGCAGATCGCCGCCTTTTTGACGCGCGCTGCGGAGGAAGGATGGGTCGAGCGATGGAAATAAGCTTCCCTTATGCGCTTACGGCCGAGCTGACCCATCGCTGCCCGCTCCATTGCCCGTATTGCTCCAATCCGGTCGAGCTCGCCAAGCGCAAGTCCGAGCTGTCGACCGCAGAATGGCTCCGCGTTCTCGAAGAAGCGGCCGGACTTGGCGTCGTTCAGGTGCATCTAAGCGGCGGCGAGCCGCTGCTGCGCACCGACTCGGAGCAACTGATCGCGAAAGCGCGGGCGCTCGGCCTGTTCGTCAATCTGATCACGAGCGGGATCGGATTGACGAAAGCCCGGCTTCACGCGCTGAAGGATGCCGGAGTGGACAGCATCCAGCTCAGCATTCAGGCAGCAGCGCCAGAGCTGTCCGACCGGATCGCCCGGCTGAAGGCATTCGAGCTGAAACGCCAAGCCGCTGCCATGATCCGCAGCGCCGGACTTCCGTTGAACATGAATGCCGTGTTGCACCGGCAAAACATTGACGAGCTGGAAGCGATCGTCGAGCTGTGCCGCGATTGGGGAGCGCAGCGCTTGGAGCTCGCCAATACGCAATATTACGGCTGGGCGCTCAAAAATCAGCAGGCGCTTATGCCGACCAGAGAGCAGCTTGCCGCAGCCGAGGAGGTCTACGACAAAACCAAAGCGCGCATCGGCAAGCAAATGGAGCTCATATGGGTCGTCCCCGACTATTACGCCGATCGGCCAAAGCCTTGTATGGGCGGCTGGGGCAAGCTCTCGTTAACCGTCGCCCCAGACGGCTCCGTCCTCCCTTGTCCCGCCGCATCAAGCATTACAAGCCTGACCTTCGATTCCGTCAGAGAGCGCAGCCTTGCGACCATATGGTACGAATCTGCGCCGTTCCAGGCGTACCGCGGAACGGACTGGATGCAGGAGCCTTGCCGCAGCTGCGAGCATCGGATGAAAGATTACGGCGGCTGCCGCTGTCAGGCATTTGCCCTGACAGGCGACGCAAGCGCAACCGATCCGGTATGCCGCATGTCGCCTCACAGATCGGTCATTGATGAAGCGGTCGCTATGGCAAATCGCGACTGCGGGCCGCAGCCGTTTCATTATCGCGGGCTCAACGCCGATACCGATTCCATAAAAGTATAAGGGGGAATCGCCGTGCACGTTCTCGATACGCATTGCGATGTGCTGAGCAAGCTTTTTCAAAATCCCGAGCTCGATTTCCGCAAGGAAGCGAGCCTGCTCGACGTCACCGTGGAACGGCTGCTCGCAGGGAAAGTGAAGGTGCAAAATTTCGCCATCTATTTAAGCGAACGTTGGAACGGCGACTTCAAGCATGTTTTGGATTGCGTCGATTTGTTCCTATCTCGGATCGTTTCCGAAGAGCCGATCCATTTTGTACGGACGAAGCAGGATTTGCAGCACGTGCTGTCCGGAACGCAAATCGGAGCGATGCTCTCGCTCGAAGGCGTCGACGCATTGGGCGGCAATCTCGCCTATTTGCGCATTTTGTATGAGCTCGGGCTGCGCAGCGTCGGGCTGACGTGGAACTATGCCAATTGGGCGGCCGACGGAGTGCTGGAGGCACGCAAAGGCGGACTGACGGCCAAAGGCAGGCAGCTCATTGCGGAATGCAACCGGCTGGGGCTGGTCCTCGACGTGTCGCATTTGTCCGAAGCCGGGTTTTGGGAGCTGGCCGAGCTGTCGGAACGGCCGTTCATCGCCTCCCACTCCAACGCCGGCGCGATCAGCCCGTGCCTTCGCAACCTGAACGACGGGCAGATCGCCGCCTTGATCCGCAAAGGCGGCGTCATCGGCATTACGTTCGTTCCGCCGTTCGTCATGCCGGAAGAGCCGGTCACAATGGATAAGCTGCTGCTGCATATCGACCATATTTGCAGCCTCGGCGGCAAGCGGCATATCGGCTTCGGCTCGGACTTCGACGGCACCAGCCGCTGGCTGATCGGCCTGGAGCACGCCGGCAAATACCCCGATTTGGCGGATATGCTGCTGAACTACTACAGCGCGGACGATGTGGAGCATTTTTTGAGCAAAAACTGGATTCGTTATTTCATGAACGAGCTGCCTGAGCAGCAGACGCTATAATTTATGGATCGTCGCCATACGCTCCGAAATAAACATCCGGCTCCAGGAGAAAAATCCTTGGAGCCGGATGTTTTTGACTGCTCATTTATTCAATGCTTTTTAACGATTCACGTTCCACAAACGTGATGACCTGCTGGATATGGCGTTCTTTTTCAGGGACGGCAGCCGAAACCGCCGGATGAAGCCACTGCTCCAAAAATCCGGGAACGAAATGAACGATGCTGCGAACATACCTGGCATCCGTATGGACATGGGAACAATGGAGGGTCAGGTCGTTCATCAGCAGAAGATCCCCGGGCTTCAGCACGTAAATCCGGTCGCCGATCAAATAAGTGCAGTGACCTTCGTGAAAATAATATATTTCGTAAAACGGATGCGAATGAAAAACGCCGCTCTCGACGGGACGGTCGTTCCTCATACGGCCGATGCAGCTGGATATGCCCGTTTGTTCCGTTTTTGGAGGACGCCGGTTTCATAGAGTCTGCCCCTTTTCGTACTGGTATGCCCGCTATTATAACGGAATACCTTGAGAGAGACGAATTGCCATGTTCTGCGCCTTGACGCACAGCTCCCCGGCTTTGAAGGCATGCTCCTGCGTCATCGCCCTTTCAGTCCGTTCCAGGCAATCAAGAATAAGCTCGCCGAAAAACGGAAAGCCGACCTTGCCCTTAAGTTCCATGTGATGCTCTCCCTGGCCGTTGACGAGGTACAGGTGATCCCCGTGCGGACTTCGGGCCACATCGATGTATTTCCGCAGTTCGATATAACCTTCCGTGCCGAGAATAAAGGTCCTCCCGTCGCCCCACGTCCCCAAGCCGTCCGGCGTAAACCAGTCCACCCGAAAATAATGGGCGGCGCCATTGTCCCCGACCAGGGTGGCATCCCCGAAATCCTCGAGCTCCGGGTAATCGGCATGATTGTAATTCGCCACCCTGCTGCTGGTTACTTCGGCATCCCTGCAGCCGGCATAAAACAAAAATTGCTCGATCTGATGGGAGCCAATGTCGCACAGGATGCCGCCGTACAATTCCCGTTTGAAAAACCAGTCCGGACGCGAGGAGGCGTCAAGCCGGTGCGGACCTGTGCCCATCACCTGGATCACTCGTCCGATTGCTCCGTCCCGAATCAACCGGCCGGCATGAACCGCGCTCTCGACATGCAGCCGTTCGCTGTAATATACCATGTATTTGCGGCCCGTTTCGGCCGCTTTGGCCCGCGCGGACTCCACTTGATCCAGCGTGGTAAACGGCGTTTTGTCCGTGAAATAGTCTTTGCCGTGCGACATCACCTTCAGTCCCAGTTCGCACCTCTTCGAAGGAATGGCCGCTGCAGCCACAAGTCGTACCGTCCCATCCGCCAAAATTTCCTCTTCTGAGGAGGCAGCGCGGACCTGTGGATAGGTTTTGATAAAAGCCTCCATTTTCGCCGGATCATCGTCGTATACCCATTTTAGAGTCGCCCCCGCCTCGATTAATCCGTTGCACATGCCATAAATATGCCCATGCTCCAGAGATGTTGCCGCAAACACGAATTCTCCGGGACCGACAACGGGCCGGGCTTGACCGGAGGGAGCGTACAGCATACCGCTGATGCGATTCATTGGTTATGGCCTCCTTAAACTCCTATGATAAGCTGATCCGAAATATTAGCTGCCGGCTTTCGGTTAACTCTAGCCGAAGGTCTTCGACATGTCTGCCGGTCCCGTTTCCCTTACCTCTTTTTGATAGGTGGAGTTCCGGATCCGTTCCTGAAGCTGTTCATGGTACAGCTCCTCATCCAGCGGCAGCGTGACCCAATCGTCTTTCCAGCTCGACAGGTGCATCGCGTTGGACAAGGTTAGTCCTTTGATCCCCTCTTCGCCGGGCGCGATTAACGGGACGCCATGAAGAATGGCATCCGTGAAATTTTGAATGATGCCGGCATGATGCGGATCGTCGCCGGAGACCGGTATTTCGCATTTCCAGCATTCGGGCTGGCCGAAACCCCCGGCGTATTCCCGGTTGAACTGCGGTTCCGGCACGCGTAAACGCCAAAACGTCAGCTTTTCGTCCTCCACGACGATTTTTCCGCGGTCTCCAGTTACCTCAAACCGGTTGCTTCCGGGCGCTTCGCCGGTCGTTGTAATAAATATGCCGGTAGCGCCGTTTTCGTATTCCGCATAAGCCGTCACATCGTCTTCCACTTCGATGTTCCGGTATTTTCCGAAGGAGCAGAATGCCCGGATTCTGCGAGGCATAAGCCCGGTGGTCCACTGCCATAAATCCAATTGATGCGGGGACTGGTTAATGAGCACGCCTCCGCCTTCCCCTGCCCATGTCGCACGCCAGCCGCCCGAATCATAATAGCTTTGGGACCGGTACCAATGGGTGACAATCCAATTCATCCGGCGGATGTCTCCGAGTTCCCCGTCGGCAATCAGCTCTCGCAGCTTCCGGTACAGCGGATTGCAGCGCTGGTTGTACATGATCGAAAATACTTTTCCACTGCCCGCCGCAACCCGGTTCATCTCCCGGACCTGTTTCGTATAAACGCCCGCCGGTTTCTCGATCAAAACATGCAATCCCTGCCCAAATGCAAAAATCGCTTCCTCCGGGTGCCCGTAATGGGGAGTCGCAATAATGACGGCATCCAGCTCCCCCGACGCCATCATCGCTTGGGCATCCTCCCAAATGGATACCTCTTCGGGAAGCTCGGCCCTCGCCATTTCCCGTTTGGCCGGCTGCACGTCGCACACGGCGGCGAGGCAGGCTCCGCGAATAGCTCCGGCGGCCAGTGTCCTGGCGTGGAAATAACCCATGCCGAGGCCGATTACCCCTATTTTGAGCTTTTGCATCCAAATCCCTCCTTAAGCTTGAATCCATCCGGTTTAATTCCGTCATGCAGCCGCTTTATTTCCCCCATTCCGCCATCCGGGACACAAACGTTTTCAACATCTCCCTGGAGGAAGCGGAGCCGCTGAAATCCTCGATTCCGAAGTAACCTCCATATCCGACGGACTTCAGGTCCGACAAGACCTCCGGCCAGGATACGGCCCCCTGTTCCAGCGGAAGCCATTCCCGGTTCCATATCGTTCGGCTTCCGTCCTCTGACGCGGCGCGGCTGTAACCGGCATTTTTGACATGGACATGGGCCAGATAAGGTCCCAAAAGTTCAAGACCCATTCTGTAATTCTCGTAGCCTTCATATACCATATTGCCCGGGTCGTACAGCACGCCGATAAACCGCGGATCGAAATGGCATACAAGGCGATGGGCCAGTCCGGCACTCGGTGCAATCGTGTTATGGTGCGTTTCGACCAACGCCTTGATTCCGAATTCCGCGGCCAATTCTTCAACCTCTCTTAAATAACGGACAGCCTGTTCATACAGCCCACGATAATTCGTCCGTCGGTCATAGGCGGGAACGCCTGCCCGAATAAAAGAAGCTCCCAGCAGCTTTGCTGCCTTCATGACGTTTCGTGTTCCCGCAATATCTCCACAGGTTAAATAAGGGACGACCGCAATGCTCTTCCGCCCGTTCTCCCTTGCGGCCCGTTCAAAACGGAGCCATTCCTCCTCCGTCCCCGCAGGATCCATGGAGCACCGGTTGTGCCGCCAATACGAAGGCTCTTCTTCCCGGGCATCCGCAGGAATCTCTTTAAAACGCCACTCGATTCCCTCGATCCCGGCCTCTTTTGCGAAAGCCGCCAACTCCTCCGGCGTCATGTCCGGGGTGGCTACGGTAAATACCGAAAATTTCATGAGCCTAATCACCCTTTCTACCATCAAAATGATTATTAAACCCGCTCTTTTTCTGTAAACGCTTTCCACATCAATTGCGGGTATAGTCTATCACACGAGGAACCGAAAACCTACGGGAGTGCGCATAAAACTTAACCTCAATCAAACGGACAAGAAGAAAACAGACTTCGATTAAATCATAGCGCGCATTGATCACGTGAAAACAAATCAAGCCGATCTCCTTTTACATTGAAGAAATCGGCTTCATGGGTCTATCACAAAATCGGTTGTATGCGTTTTACTGATACTTTCTTGCAATGATAAACTCAATAAATGGGAGCGTGATCATCGCCAATCCCAATAATAGCAATAAAAAAAATGTTGGTTGTTCCATGAGTGAGCTGATCTGCACATACGGCGACCAAGATAAAAAAAAGTCAGCAGGAAATAACCCACTTTTGAACTTTTTTCCGTTATCCTTTGTCCCAGCTCTTCTCCCGGCAATATCCCGTCTTTCTCCTCTTTGCTACCCCAGGTAATACTAGTGAGAAAGATCATCACCAAACATGCGATCGTTATGATTTCGTTGAAGCCGACATCTTTTCCCGCACTGATTTTATATATTGTAAATCCTATTACAATCAGCGCACCCAAGCCAAAGATTACTGCCCCTATTTTCCGAGCACTCATCCGTTCTCCCCCTTTTCATGTATAAATAAGTTGTCGATCCTGACTCCTAAGTTTTCGGCAATGTCAAAAGCCAGCTGCAAACTGGGATCGTATTTATTGTTTTCGATGGCATTGATGGTCTGTCTGCTCACATTGCACAAATCCGCCAACTTCCCCTGCGAAATATGTTTCATTTCCCTGTATTCCTTGATTCGATTTTTCATTTGCGGTTCTCCATCGATTGCTAAAGGTATGTAAAAAACTTTTTACACTCCGATTATAAAAAGAGATATTTATGATGTCAAATACTTTTTACACATCATCTCATCTACGGAATCGGCGGACGCTCAATTCCAGAAGTCAAATAAGAAAAACGTCTATCGAGGTACTTTCTCAGAAGACAGACCGCATTTAGTGGAAGTTTTTCTTGCGGGATAAGGAAGCAGCGTCTTTCGAAGCTTATACTGTCTTATCTCTTAAAAAAAGACTGCTCCTAACGCAGATGCTCTGCTTGGAACAGTCTTTCGGCTTTCAGTATGAAGCTGCAGGACAATTTCACCAGCGATGGCCCTTCTTTACTTTACTGCAACGTAAAACAGCCGCTGGGCATCCGCTCCCGCTTCCACCCATTCAAAATCGGCGTAGCATTTCACGTCCCGGAAGCCGGTTTTGGTCAGTTCGACCTTCATCCATGCCGGATCGTAACCGCGCTGTATATGGGTTTCCTCGAACCGCCGATACACGGAGCGGTCATGCTCATCCCGGGCGAAAATGGACAAGTGGTGCTCGATTTGACAGCGCGGTCCGTCAAATTCGCAGGTCCAGATGTATGAAACGCTTGGATCATCGACAACGAAAGGCTGCTCTTCGTCATAGCGAACCAGCGTGTTCGGATGGTGGACATCAAACAGAAAGGTCCCCCCGTCCTTAAGACCTGCGTATGTACGGGCAAAGGCAGCCCGGATATCGTCCTCCTCGAGCAAATAATTCAGGCAATCGCAAAACGATATGACCGAATCCACCTTTTCGGGCAGCTCCCATACCCGCATATCCTGCTGCACCCAGCGGACGCTTCCCTCGCGGAACAAACGGTTTCCCTGAGGGGTCTTCTCCAGCTTCCGGCGGGCTATGGAAAGCATGTCCGCCGATAAATCGATGCCCGTTACCTCAAAGCCCGAATTCACGAGCGGGATGGTGATGCTGCCCGTGCCGCACCCGAGTTCCGCCACGCTTTTAGGCATGCCGTGCTTTTCCCATGCGGTCCGGGCGAACCGGAGCCACTCCGGATACGGCATATCCTCCATAAGTTGATCGTAAACGTACGCAAATTTGCGGTAAGACGACATGATGACACCACTTTCTTAAGGCTTCCTTATTTCTTGCCTTCTTCCTGCGAAGAGTCGGCGGTCCCTTGGTTTCCGGCTAAATAGGTCCAGCTTTCCTTCTGTGTGACCAATCCATCCTTCATCAGCTTGCCTAGGGCCCGTTTAAAAGCCGATTTGCTGATACCGAAGCGCTGCTTGATAATTTCCGGAGGCGTGGCGTCGGAATAAGGCATGGCTCCTCCGGGGCGCTCCTTCAGAAAAGCGAGCAACCGGTCCGCATCATCCGTGCGCCCGACCTCTTTACGCGGAACCATCGACAAATTCACGCGACCGTCCTCCCGGATGTGGCTGACCCTTACGCGAACTTCTTCCCCGAGACGAAGCAGACGGGTCCGCTCGGAGGAATGGATCATTCCGATCGCGCCGAACCCGAGAACGCCGCCGTCAACGATGACGAACGTGCCCATTTGAAGCGGTTTATAAACTCGGGCCGTAAACCACTGATTTAACCAGGACTGCGGCGCATCGAAGGCCAAAGGCGCCAATTCCTTTTCGCCCGCCAGTTTGGCCCGAAGGCGTCCCTGTTTGTCGTGCTCCATCATCACATATACATAATCGCCCACTTGGGGATGAAGCTCTTTCATTTCGGGAAGCTCGCGGATCGGCAGCAGAAGCTGGCGGCCGAGACCCATTTCGAGAAAGCAGCCGAGACGCGGATGAACATCCGCTACAAGCAGCTGGGCCGTCTCGCCAAGCGTTAAGTAAGGCTTTTTCATCGTAGCCGCCAGACGGTCTTCCGTATCGAAAAAGATAAATACGTCTACCCTCTCTCCAGGCTGGATCTCCCGGGTAAGCTCCGAGTAATGAAGAAGCACGTCGCGGTCTCCCCCGTTCAAAAAATAGCCATAGGGCGAGACTTCGCGGGAAACCTCCAGCTCCACCATGGTACCGGCGATCAGGCTCATACGTTTTCCACCACTTTGGCGTCCGACCACAGACGTTCAAGATTGTAATACTCGCGCTCGTCGCGGTGGAACACGTGCACCACTACATCCCCAAGGTCCATCAGTACCCAACGGGCGGAATCCATTCCCTCGATGCGGACGGCCGCTCCCGCTTCATGGGCGCGTTTGCGCACTTCCGTCGCAATGGCTTGGACCTGGGTATCCGAGTTGCCGTGACAGATGACAAAATAGTCGGCCACGAGCGAAATCCCCCTGAGATCAAGGGCTACGATATTCATCGCTTTTTTATCTTCTGCGGCCGCTATGGCCTTATTTAACAATTCATTCGGTTGGATCGTCATGAATTCGCCTCCAATTGCTTAATTAAATCATTTCGTGCCAATACCGTCAGCGGATAAATAATCTGTCTCCGGGAAACAAGAAAACTGATGGTGGAGTCAAATCCTGCGGCAAGAGCCTTATCAAGGCTATGGTTGGCCAGTTCCCGTATATTATGCACCCCCGGAAAATCCCTTCCCGGTTCGATGTAGTCCGCCAGGCAGACTACCTTGTCCAGCAATGTCATGCCGACCCTCCCGGAGGTGTGAAAACGGATGGCATCCAAAATTTCGGGATCGGTTATCCCGTAATCCTTCTCAGCTACGAAAGCCCCTACCTCCGCATGCCACAGCTGCTTTTCGTGCTGAAGCAGCTCATCGTTCAGCCGGTTCTCGCTCAGGACATCCCTTAACCGCTGAACCGGCCAATACTTGGCGACATCGTGGAGTATAGCCGCCAAATCGGCTTTTACGGGGTCTGCGCCGTACTGCTTGGCAAGTTTGACCGCCGCATCCATGACCCCTTGGGTGTGTATCCACCGTTTCTCCGGCATTTGGGAGGATACGGCCTCAATCAGCTGTTCCCGATTGTATTCCATACATTCCGCTCCTAACCATATATTCGTAAACGCGGTCGGGCACCATGTAACGGATGGACTTCCCGGCCGCCGCGCGCTTCCTGATCGTCGTTGAGGAAATATCGACCAGCGGCATATCAGCGATTTTGACGGTTTTTCGTAACCATGGCGGAAGATCGTCAACGTTTAACCCCGAGCCCGGCCGGTTGACGCCGATAAACGTCAACATGTCTGCAAGCTCTTCGATCCGGTGCCATTTCGGAAGGTAGTTGACCATATCCGCTCCGATTATAAAGCTGAACTCGATATGAGGATAGATCCGCCGCAATTCCCTTACCGTATCCACGGTGTAGGAAACCCCTCCGCGTTTTACTTCCCAATCGAGCGTTCGAAAGGAAGGATGCCCGGAAACGGCTTCGGCTGTCATCTCAAGCCTCATCTGTCCCGTGACACCGGCTTCATGCTTATGGGGAGGAATATGGCTCGGCATGAACCAAACCTCGTCCAGGCCGCAAGCGTCCCGGGCCGCCTCTGCAGCCAGCATATGACCGATATGGATCGGGTCAAACGTCCCGCCCATAATCCCTACTTTCATAACGCTTTCCTCCTACTTGAACTTCCCCTTAATATTAAGGCAGCTCGATCGTTTTGTGATCCTGGGACTCCTTGTACAGCACGATCGTTTTCCCGATGACCTGCACCAGCTCCGCTCCTGCTCCTTCGGCCAGCTCGGCCCCGATTTCGCGAGGATCCTCGAGGCAATTGTTCAGCACGGATACCTTCAGCAGCTCGCGCTTCTCGATCGCTTCGGAGATATGGCGGATCAAATGGTCGTTGCTGCCTCCCTTTCCGACCTGAAACAGCGGGTCCAGATGGTGGGCGAGTGACCGTAAATATCTTTTTTGCTTTCCTGTTAACATGCTTTTTCATAACTCCCTTTAGTTGGTCTATTTCAAGCATTCGTCAGTACCGAAACCTTTATTCGGGCGTTCGGCCTATCATGGAACCCATTTATGCGCGCGTCTCCCGCCGGAAACTTTCAAGCACGGCAGCCTTCATGTCTTCAACCGGTGCCGGTTGCCCGGTCCAATATTCCAACGCATAGGCCCCCTGATTGATAAACATGCCAAGCCCGCCGTGAACGCTGCATCCTTTGGCTGCGCTTATCGAAAGAAGCTTCGTGGTCAGCGGATTGTAAATCAGATCGCTGACCACGATGCCTTCCGGTATCCAGGCTTCCGGGACAGGCACCTGATTCACGTTCGGGTGCATGCCGACGGACGTGGTATTGATCAACACGTCCGCGGATCGGATCGCTGTTTCGGCTTCAGATTCGCCGAATCCGCGGATCTGCGCAAGGTTTCCCCACTCCTCGGCCAGCTCTTTCGCTTTGGAGGCGGTCCGGTTGACTACGGAAACGGATCCCGGCCCTTCCTGAATCAGCGCGTGAATAATGCCGCGCGCCGCGCCTCCGGCTCCAAGGACGACAATATGTTTGCCTGCAAGTTCCGGCAAAATCTCTTCTTTTAATGAACGAACGTACCCGATTCCGTCCGTGTTGTATCCGGTCAGCAAGCCGTTATCGTTCACAACCGTATTGACGGCACCGATTCGCTTGGCGCCTTCATCGACGGCGTCCAAATAAGTCATGACCTCGACTTTATGCGGTATCGTTACGTTAACTCCCCTGAAACCCAGTGCACGGATCGCCTGAATCGCGTCTTTAAGGTTATCCGGCTTGACATGGAGCGGGACATAATGTCCCGGCACTCCCATTGCCCCCAAGGCCGCTTGGTGCATGGCAGGCGACTTGGAATGGGCTATCGGATCTCCCATAACGCCAAGCAGCAAAGAACCGCTGGCCGGGACAAGGCTTTTGAGCTGATTCGATTCCATAGTTTCCGCTCTCCCCACAACGATTAAAAAATTCCGATCAAAGGATCTGTTCAGCTTCGCTGAAAACTTAATCTAAAATCATCCCCGTTAAATCAGGGATGGCCTCAAAAGCACCTTGACGCCTTTTGGAACATGAACCGCAACCAGGGCGCCCTGGTCTCCGTTGATCTTTACCCAGCCCAGGCCCGATATGAATACGTCCGAGCGGGAGCCCTTCGGCACCCGGATTTCATGCCTTGTCCATTCCGGCAGCTCTTTCAGACGGTCCTTTGTCGGCGGCGACAAGAGTTCTCCGGCATGTTCCTTGAATAAAGCGTCTGCGCGCTCCAGTTTCGTGCGGTGAATCTTTAACCTGCCGCTAATAAAACAGGTAAAGGACTGATGATCCCCTTGAATGAAATCGAACCGGCCCATGCCTCCGAAAAACAAGGTTTGTCCCGAATCCAGCTGGTACACGATCGGCTTCAACGGATTTTCCGGCATTGCGACGCCAAGGTCTTCGCGGCTGACCAGCTCACTGTATCTCCACGGATACACAATCCCCGGGGTGTCCACGATATACCTTCCGTCATCGAGCGGGATATTGACCATATCCAAGGTCGTTCCAGGATACCGGGAGGTTGTCAGCTCCTGGTCCAAATCGCTGTAGTCCCGGATCAGGCGATTGATCAGGGTAGACTTGCCGACGTTGGTTGCCCCGACCACATACACGTCACGGTCGCCTCGGCTCGCCGCAATCGTTTCGAGCAACCTGTCAAACCCCTGGTTTTTCTTGGCGCTGCACAGGACGATATCGCTCGTCTTCAGCCCCTGCTCTTTGCACTGCTTTTGCACCCAGTTCAACAGCTTGTTCCAATTGGTTACCTTGGGCAGCAGGTCGATTTTGTTTACGGCGAGGATCACCGGATTGTTGCCGACAAACCGCTGCAGGCCCGAGATCAGGCTTCCTTCGAAATCAAATATATCAACGATATGAATGACAAGCGCCTTTTTTCCGCCGATCTGTCCAAGGAGCCGAAGGAATTCGTCCTGATCGACAGCAACGGTGGCCGCTTCGTTATAATTTTTGATCCGGAAACAGCGCTGGCATATGACCGGTTCACGGTCTATGGCCTTCTCCGGCAAATAGCCCGGCGCCCCCTGAGCGGCATGCTGCAGGGTTATGCCGCAGCCGCTGCATTTCTTGATGTCTTGTCCGCCTGTCGGCTCCATCATTTTTTATCCTCCTCAATCCATAGTCCCCGCTTGCGAAGGCGCGTTAATGCAATCCGTTCAACCCGCCGGTTAAACAGCCGGGTCAGCCATCCCTCATCGTTTATGGCAATCGGCATGACCAAAATCGTATAAAGCCCCAGTCTGTTTCCGCCGTATACGTCCGTAAGCATCTGGTCCCCGACAACAACGGTCTGTTCATGGGTCAGTTCCATCATCTCCATCGCTTTCCGGAAGGGAGCATTGCTTGGTTTGCGTGCCTCATGAACATACTGTATATCTAATGGAGTGGCGAACTTGGATACGCGCTCCAATTGGTTGTTGGATACGATGATCAGCTGAAACCCGATCTCTTTTACTTTCTTGAACCATTCCACCAGCTCGGGTGTTGCCAGCGGGGCTTTTGCGCCTACCAGCGTATTATCCAAATCCGTAATAATTCCACGGTACCCCTTTTTGTATAATTCCTCCAAATTAATGTCGAAAACCGTATTGACCCGGAGTTTGGGAATGAGCATTTCAAACAAAATTCGTCACCTCAATTTCATACGAAAAACTATACCATATTCCGGTTGCTTAGTAAAAAATAATCGACGCGTTTCGACCATCCCTTTTCCCGTGTCCGACCTCGGGTTTAGGATGACCGAAAGTAACCGGATTGAACCTCCGTATTATCATGCGGATCCCCTGCCTTCTTCATATCTCTTCCTATAATTTAAAAAGGCCGCCCGCGCTTCCTGGCGGAATGCGGGCGGCCGGAATCATGCGGTTTTAACTTTTTTCATGCTTTTTCTAAACCGGACGGCTTCCGCCTGCACGTTCTTCCATTCCTCCTCTTGAACATCCACAGGGCTGTATCGGGCTGTCTCAAAACGCACGAGCAGCGGTTTCAGCGTAGGTTCAAGGGAAGGGTAACGGCGTCCCCAGCGGTTGACCGATTCCCTTAGCGTTTCATGCGGGCCTCGAGTCAAGCCGCGCCGCCGGGCGTATCGCAGCCACCGCTCCGTTTCGGCGATCACCTTATCCGCCGGCGTCAGCGGCTTTCCGGCCAAAAGCCGGGCATGCAGAAACCGCAGATTCAAGCGCATTCTCCAAAGGATATACCCGATCCAGATCAAAATAATCGTTCCGGCGGCAACTCCGGCGATTTTGTACCAAGAAGAACCCGTCTTGTCGGCCGATTCTTCCGGAAGGACCGTCTCCTTCTTCTCTTCTTGCGGCTCCTCCTCAATCTCAGGCACGACCGGTTCGGCGGTCTCTCCTCCGGACAATATCGGCATATTGAAGCCGGGCGTCGTTTCAATCGGAATCCAGCCGTAATCGCCGAAATACACCTCAACCCAGGAGTGCGCGTCCGCATTGGTTACGGTATAGCTTCCGGAACTCGTTCTCACGCCGCTCGGGGACATGTATTCCTCGGCAGGAACGTTTCCGGGAGCGTAGCCCTTTACCCAGCGTGCCGGGATGTCGAGCGAGCGGGTCAGCATGACCATCGACGTGGAGAAATAGTCGCAATAGCCTTCCTGTATCTCAAACAGGAAACTGTCGACAAAGTCGTCGCTCTTCTTTTTGGAAAGATCCGGCGTATTGGTATACGAAAAATGGTTCTGCAGATACTGCTGCAGCAGCATTACCTTTTCATAAGGGGTGTTTCCGCCCGCCGTCACTTCTTCGGCAAGCGCCTTGACGCGATCGGGAAAATCGGAAGGCATCTGAAGGTAATCCTCATCAATCGATTCCCCATACAGCTGTTCATGCGATTTGCCGCTCAGCTCATTCCATGGAATGACCGGGATTTCGGACGTAACGGCATAGGTTTTCGGATAGCTCGGGCGTTTCGGTTCCGAGTCAAGGTGAAGCTCGGCGCCCTCGCCCTTCCAGCGAAGCGTGCCTCCCTCCATTTCGGGATCCAACCGGTCCACCCGGGCAATCGAATAAGCGCCGAACAGCACTGGATAGACATTGTCGTTAAGCATCGTAACGGTTTGCTGCACCGTCTTGGTCGGAATTTTTCCGGACAAGTCGCCGCTCAGGTCTTCGCCGGGAAGGACGGAATCGCCGTCCCGTCGCCTCTGCTTGTCGGCCCAGCCCGAGCCGGAATAGATGGACCGCGTCTCTCCGCGCCAATAACTCCGTTCCTCGGAGGACACCGACATGACCGGCGAGTAGTCGAAGTTAAAACCGCCGCCGAGCTCGTTGTCTTCGCGGCCGTAGCCGGACATGCTTTCAGACGGGATTTCCAGGATCCCGCCTCCGGTACCGGTTGCACTGCTGGAAAGCGGCAAGCCGCTCCATTCCCTCCATGCGGTATACGGATCGGTCAGCGTAGGCTGAATGTTAGGCATATTGATGCCTGCAAAAATAATCAACGAAAAAATGACAAGAATATTGCCGATGATCTTGATCGGATATTCCCGCAGCCGGCGCCATCCCTGAGGAAACCTTTTGCGGAAACGGTTGAAATGCTCGGTCACAAGCCAGCCCATTCCTATGGCAACAACCCATGCGGTTTCTTCCCACAGCACGTATGTCGTAAATGAATCCAAAACGGCAAAAGCTATTACGTTCAGACCGACCACGAGCAAAATTTTCCTTTTGCTGTTCACCCATACCGAAACAAATATAAAGATGGCCCATGCGGCCAAAGCAAACCATAAATACGGAAACAAATAAATGATCTCGTCGCCCAGGATTCCTTCCATCAAGCCTGAAGGCACCGGCATTCCGTATTTATCGAGGGTCCGGTAAACGGCATAAATGATGAGCGGGAGCTCAATAAGCAGTCTGTATCCCCTGTTAATGAAGACAAGGGCTTCCGTAACCGCTGTAACCGTCAGGGCCGCCAGAATGGCTGCCGTCGTTTCTTCATATAGTATGGGTTCAGAGTAAGACACCCACTGCAAAAACAGCAGCCCAATCCACAAGAGTGACAGAATCCGAAAAAATGGCGATGCCGATCCCCGTTCCTTTCTCATCCTGCAATCCCCCCTAGCACGGCCGGAAGCTCTTCCAGCGATGAAGCCGCGTAGTTCAGGATTCCGCGAGATTGAAGAAACGCGGTGTAATCATCTTTTCCGTCTTTCTTCCCTTCAGAGCCGATGATCCGAAGCAAGCAAGGGTTCATTCCACGGTTTTCAGCCCATCGGAAAGCCTCTACGACGCTCTGATCCGCCGAGGAGGTTACGAGCAGAAACAATGCCCCTTTCGGAAAATGCCGGTACACCCTTTCCAGGGAAGTCAGCAGGCTCTCCGTTCTGTCGGCATCCACGTCCACGAGGTGCTGGATCATGCGCATCCGTTCGCTTGGGGCATCGCTTGGCGCAAATATCCGAGACTTTTTTGCAGCCGTAAACAATCCGGTCCCCGAATGCTCCCGGGCTCCGTACTCCACCAGGGAAGCCGCAGCGGATACGGCGAGTTCAAACTGCCCGGGATGGCTGTACCCCTTGGCAGCACAGTCCAGCACGATCATCGTTTTGGGAAACGACTCATGCTCGAACTCCTTGGATTTCCATGAACCGGTTTTAGCCGTTGCGTTCCAATGAATTCGGGATATGCGGTCACCGTACACATAGTCCCGGACCCCGTTAATTTGGGTGGTTTCCCGGCGGGAGGACGAAAGGGTTGTCTGCGTCCCGCCAAGTCTGACGTTACGGAGGCTCCGCTGCCAATTCGGGATGTAGACCGTTCTCGGAAGCACCCGAAATTCCGTTTTTACCTCAATCATTCCCCGGTGCTCCATCAGGCCGAAGATATCCTCGCTGATGCACTCGGTTTTCGAAAAGGCATACCTCCCCCTTTCCAGCGGCGGTGTCTGAAACACAAGCTCCCCTGATCCCCGAAGGCTTGGAATGACGCTGTCTTCAAAAGACCATGAATCGCCGTTATGGCGCTGCAGGACTTCGCGCACGATCAGATACGGCATGGGCAGCAGACCGGGAATGGTTACTTCCATCCTGATCTGCACCTGCTCGCCGGCATGAAGGATGTCATTCCTTTCGTCGCCCGACATGACCGACCTGGATGCCTTGACGCGATTTACCCCTCCGAAACTGGAACCGATTAAGTAGACGCCCAGCAGGCTGACCATGGAAAAAAGCATGGTGGACGTCTTCCCGCCCTGAAACAATACATACAGCAGGACTAAAATCCAAACCGCCAGCACCGCTGCCAGATTAGACGGTTTTATGCCGTTAAATAAAGCAGATATATAACGGCGCATGTCTATCTCCCCATCTGAACCGGCACTTTGACCTGCCTCAAAATAAATTGAAGCACCGACTCCGGCGTAGCGTTGTCAAGTCTGGACTCCGGACGCAGCATAATCCGGTGCGACAGAACATAAGGGGCAAGCGTCTTCACGTCGTCCGGCAGCACGTAGTCACGCTGCTCCAGGAAAGCAAAGGCCTTGACGGCATTCATGAAAGATAACGTCGCCCGCGGGCTCGCGCCAAGGAGAACGGCGCGGTGCTCGCGCGTAGCCCGAATAATGCCGAGCAGGTAATCGGCAACAGGTTCCCCGATAAAAACATCGCGGATTTCCTGCTGAATGGCGGAGACGATATCCATATGGGTTACGGGTTTCAGCTTGTCCACCAGCTGACCGTGCCGGGAGCGGAACATCAGCTCCTTCTCCGTTGCGGCATCCGGGTATCCCAGGCTGATTTTAAGCATAAAGCGGTCAAGCTGCGCTTCAGGCAGCATGTATGTTCCTTCAAAATCAATCGGATTCTGTGTTGCGCACAGCATGAACGGATGGGGCAGCTCGTGCGTTTCCCCGTCAACGGTTACGCTCCGTTCCTCCATGACTTCCAGCAGCGCGGACTGCGTCTTGGTCGTCGCACGGTTGATTTCATCCGCCAGCAGCACGTTGGTCATGACCGGTCCCGGCCGGAAATAAAACCGTTCATCGCGGGGATGAAAGACCGAGACCCCGGTAATGTCGCTCGGGAGGATGTCCGGGTTGCATTGAATGCGCCGGTAGTCCCCCTGCATCGATTTGGCCAGAGCTTTGATGAGCTGCGTTTTGCCTGTTCCCGGAACGTCCTCGATAAGGACGTGTCCTCCGGCCAAAAGCGCCGTCAGCAGCAGTTGGATCTCGAATTCCTTGCCCAGGAGGCACGACTCCAGATTGGAGCGTACCGATGAAATAATGTTGATCGATTCTTGGCTTACGGGCATGTATAATAAACCTCCTGTAAGGGAATATATAGATGTTTTACTACTATTGTACATGATGATGGTCGCCGAGTACATTCGGGAAAACAAACCTTTGCGAGAGTTTTGGCTCCAAGTCCCGGAACGCTAAAAAGCCCCGGAGCATTTTTCCGGGGCAAAAGACCTCATGGCCTGCAATGTTCAAAGCATGATCAACCTTTCGGGCGCACGATCAAGGCGGCCAGGAATGAGAAAATAATGGCCGAGGAAATCCCGGCGCTCGTGACCTCGAAAATACCGGTAACCACGCCGATCCAACCGTCCCGCTCCAGCTCGGACAATGCGCCGTGAACGAGAGAGTTGCCAAAGCTGGTTATCGGAACCGAGGCGCCCGCTCCGGCAAATTTGACGAGAGGATCGTATAGCCCGAAAGCATCCGCGACGGCCCCTGCCACGACCAGCGTACTCATGGTGTGGGCGGGGGTAAGCTTGACCGCGTCCATTAAAATTTGACCGATCACGCAGATCAAACCTCCGATGATAAAAGCCCATAAAAAATTGCATGCCTGTTAACCTCCCATCTCCAAAGCTACCGCATGCGCGATGCAAGGAATACTCTCCCCTTGCTGGTAGGACAACGGCGAGAGCAAGGCCCCCGTGGCGACAACCAGCACTTTTTTCAGCTCGCCGCGGCGCATCCGCTTTAAAATATGACCGTAGGTCACGACCGCCGAGCAGCCGCATCCGCTGCCGCCGGCCAAAACGTATTTCTGTTTGTCCCGGTCGTAAATCATAAGACCGCAATCCCTAAAGTCGGTCTCCTCCATGCGGATCCCTTCTTTCTGAAGAAGCTCCTTCGCAATGGGCAGGCCTACCGACGCCAAATCTCCGGTTACAATAAGATCGTAATACCCCGGGGTCCTTCCCGTATCCTTCATGTGGGCGGATATGGTGTCGGCAGCCGCCGGCGCCATCGCCGTCCCCATATTAAACGGATCCTTGATGCCAAGGTCCATGACCTTGCCGATCGTGGCGTACGTGATTTGCGGACCGGTCCCTTGGGCGGATACGACGGAGCAGCCGGCACCGGTAATCGTATACTGCGCGTACGGCGGTTTCTGCGAGCCGTATTCCGTCGGGTAACGGAACTGCTTCTCTACCGTACAGTTGTGGCTGGCAGTACCGGCCATCGCATATTGAGCCGCACCGGAGTCCACCATCAGGGAAGCCATGGCGAGGCTTTCCATCGAGGTAGAGCAGGCCCCGAATACGCCAATATAGGGAACGCCCATTTTCCGGGCCGCAAAGGAGCTGCTGATGATCTGGTTCATCAAGTCCCCTCCGACAAAAAAACTGAAGCTGCTCTTCCGTGATGCCCGAAAGCTCAAGAGCTGTTTTGGCGGCATCCTCCAGCAGGCGACGCTCCCCCTTTTCCCAGGTCTTTTCGTTGATTTCGATGTTGTCGTAAATATAATCGAAGTCCTCGGCCAGCGGACCTTCCCCCTCTTCAGGACCGACGATGGAGGAGGCCCCGAGAATGACGGGTTTGTTCTCAAACTTCCAGGTTTGTCCCGTTACCTTCATCCTCCATGTCCTCCCCCTACGCCCAGAAGGGCGTAAATGATGCCGACAATAAAGGCGGCTACCGTACCGAACACAATAACGGAGCCTGCAAGCTTGAACATGCTGGCGCCGACGCCGAGCACCAGTCCCTCCGCCCGGTGTTCCAGCGCGGCCGAACACATGGAGTTGGCGAATCCCGTTACGGGAACCGCCGTCCCCGCGCCGGCCCACTGCGCGATTTTATCGTAAACGCCCATGCTGGTAAGAATAACGGAAATGATAATGAGCACCGCAACCGTTGGACTGCTTGCTTCTTTTGTGCTCATATCGAAAACGGACATAAAAAAACTGCTGAATCCCTTGTCCGATCACGCATATCAATCCGCCGACCAAAAAAGCCTTCAGGCAGTTTTTAAAAATGCCGTGCGGCGGCTCATGCTTTTTGGCGATCGCTTTGTATTCTTCCGGACTCATCGAGCTTAACTTGGACTGGGATTTATTCTTGGAGTTTGGCAATTCCTACACCTCCGGCTAAGTATGTGTTTCTTTCACAGTGTGGAGATTATGGACATTTCACTCGATATCATTATGGTTTGAATTGGCTTCCTTTATGTTTGGTAAATCATCCATAATAAGAAAGAGCCCGAATCCGGGTGGTTTACACTTTCTCATATTAAAAACAGCCCCAAGGCATGAAGCCCGGGACTGTCCGAAAGAATCATTTTCGTTCGGGATCAAATAAAAACCAACATCAGCAGAACGACCAATAAAATAAAGAGCACCAAAATGAGCATAAGCTCCCTGCCATCGCCAAGCTCGGCGTTCGGTTTAATCGTCAAGCGGTCCATGCTCCGCCCCTTTCTCCGGCATACGCGGTTCTTGATACCTCCATTGTATTCGGCTCGGCGGACACAGGTACCTGGTTAAAAAAAGACGTTCGGCAAACGCAAGCAAAGAACGGGATTCGCCATGGACTTTTTTCATGGAGGAGAGCATACTAGAGAAGAATCTTATACATAACATCCAGAAAAAGGAGCGAACACGCATGAATCAATCCACGATGGAGCTGCTGCGCACGCTGACGGAATTCCCTGCGGCTCCGGGCTTTGAACGGGAACTGCGTTCCTGGGTAAAAGATGCCTTATCCGCATATACAGAAGAATTCGTGCAGGACCGTTTGGGCAGCATTTTCGCGGTTCTTCGCGGCAATGATGAAGGGCCACGGGTCATGGTTGCCGGACACATGGACGAGGTCGGGTTTATGGTCACCGGCATTACCGAAGCCGGCATGATCCGGTTTCAGCCGCTCGGCGGCTGGTGGAGCCAGGCCGTACTTGCCCAGCGCCTTCAGATCATTACCGATCGCGGTCCGATCATCGGCGTCGTCGGCTCGATTCCAACGCATCTGCTTGACGAAGCCACGCGGAGCAAACCCGTCGACATCAAAACAATGTACATCGATATCGGTGCCGACGATAAAGCCGAAGCCGAGTCGTTCGGTATCCGGCCGGGACAGCAGATCGTGCCGATTTGCCAATTTACGCCGCTTGCCAACCCGAAGAAAATTATGGCCAAAGCCTGGGATAACCGTTACGGCGTCGGACTGGCGATTGAGCTTGTCAAGGCTCTTCACGGCGAAAACCTTCCTAACACGGTATTTGCCGGTGCCACGGTCCAGGAGGAACTCGGTCTGCGGGGAGCGCGGACTTCGGCCAATCTGATCCAGCCGGACATTTTCTTCGGTCTTGACGCCAGCGCGGCAAACGATATGATGGGCGACAAGAGCCAGTTCGGACAGCTCGGACAGGGCGCGCTGCTCCGCATATTCGACCCGACGATGCTCACGCACCGCGGCATGGTCGAATACGTGCAGGATACGGCGGAGACCAACAAGATCAAATACCAGTATTTCGTGTCCCCCGGAGGAACCGATGCGGGTCAAGTGCACCTGAGCGGAATCGGCGTGCCGTCCACCATCATCGGCATCTGCTCCCGGTACATTCATACTTCCTCTTCCATCATTCACACGGATGACTACGAAGCGGCAAAAGAACTGCTGATCAAGCTGGTCAAGGGGCTGGACCGCACGACGCTGAATACGATTCTGGATCGGGCGTAGAATGGGGGAACCTGAAATGCTTAGAGGATTAACGAGTGCCGGTTTGGGCGCGATTGAAAACGAGGAGCAGCTGATGGACATCGCCTCGCGACACGGATTTCAGAGCGTCGATCTTGATGCCAAATCCCTGATTGATCGGCTGGGGGCCGAAGCGGCTGCGGAACGTCTCCAGTCCCTGAAGCTCACCGTCGGCTCGATCGGACTGCCGGTGGAATGGAGGGCAGGGGAAGAAACGTTTTTTGGAGGGCCTGAAGCAGCTTCCTGCATCGGCAGCCGCGGCAGCCGCACTCGGATGCACGCGCTGCTGCACGTATATTTTGCCTTCCACGGATTACCCGGCGGCTCATTTCATGGCTGTCGCGACCTCCCGGCTCCGGTTGTGCGCGAGCATTCTCGGTGCTTACGGCATCCGTCTCGGCCTGGAATTCGTAGGTCCGCACCATTTGCGGACCCAGTGGAAAAATCCTTTCATTTGGAGCCTTGAAGAAACCTTGGACTGGATCGCGGCCATTAACGAACCGAATGTCGGCCTTTTGTTCGACTCTTATCACTGGTACACCAACGGGATGAATACGGAGGATATCGCCGGGTTAAGAGCGGACCAGATCGTTCATGTACATATTAATGACGCGAAGGACGTCCCGGTCGAGGAGGTTCTGGACAACGACCGGCTGTACCCGGGAGAAGGCGTGATCGATCTTGCCGGTTTTTTGAGAGGGCTTCATCACATCGGATATGCCGGTCCGGTGGCGCAGGAAGTCCTGACTCCCGGCGCTCCCGCCGAGTCCCCCGAAGTTCTTGCCGCCCGTTCACGGGACGGATTTGACAAGGTTTTTGGGGCGGCGGGCCTGAAATAAACGCGCACGACATAAAAGCCTAATGCCACAGCTTTACAAGCCGGCGCATTAGGCTTTTTATCGTTATCGGATCTAGCTTGAGAACACCATTTCCTTCCCGCTCTCGGACGAAGCATAAGTTCCGAGTATGATTTCAAGGGAATGCCTTGCGTCCTCTCCGGTAATGAGCTCTACCTCTTCGCCCTGAACCGCTCTTACCATATCGGCTATCTGTTTCCCATGGCCGTCCGGAATGACCCGGAACGGTTCGAAATCGGGAAGCTCCACCGTTTCATTCTCGATATCGAGAGCGACGATCGTATCCTCCTCCATGACGAGCGTTCCTTTTTCCCCGTGGATTTCCAGCCGCTGTCCTTTGCCGTTATAAGCGGTAGTCGTCATTTCCAGTACCCCCATTGCTCCGCTCTCAAACCGCAGCATGGCAAGCGCCGTATCCTCCACCTCAATATCACGGAGCACCGCCCGTGCACGGCCGCATAACGAAGCCACGGGTCCGGCCAGCCATTGAAGCAGATCGACCGTATGGATCCCCTGGTTCATCATGGCTCCCCCGCCGTCCATGTCCCAGGTACCGCGCCACCCCGCACTGTCGTAGTACTCCTGGCTGCGGTAAATTTTCACGTAGGCTGAGCAGAGGCTGAGACTGCCAAGCCTTCCTTCCCGGATCAACCGGCGGGCATACCGGGCTTGGGGAGACATGCGCCTCGGAAACACGGTGGACAGGATAACCCCCTGCTCGCGGCACGATGAAACCATGTCATCAACATCTTCAAGCCTGATCGCCAGCGGCTTTTCGGCAAAAACATGTTTCCCCGCCTTCGCTGCCATCTTCGTTTGTTCTGCGTGAAGACCGCTGGGAGTACATATGCATATAACGTCGACATCCTTGCGGGAGAGCAGCTCATCATAGCTGCCGCATACTTCAGCCGGATATTTGACGCAGAAACCGACCGCTTTCTCCCTATCGCGGTCGTACACCGCTGCCAGCTCGGCATGACCGTTATTTTGAATGGCCCGGGCATGGACATCCGCAATGATGCCGCAGCCGACGATGCCGAATCTTACCTTTGTTTCTTTGGAATTCATGATGACCGATCCTCCTTTTATATGATGAAAGGCCAGCCCTTAAATACACGAAGCCGGGAGCCTTAAATTTTGCATATCCGTTCTGCCGTTTGATCCGCAGCTATGGTGGCTTCGGTCGCGGCAAGGATGTCCCGATGACTAAGAACATGCGGGCCGCCGGTGATTCGGCTTAAAAAATCTTCCGTGATTGAAGCGTAAGTTTCGGCCAAGGCATCAATGCCTTCGGCTCGGGTCCACGCTTTTTCGGCATTCATATATAACGCCACGCCGCCTTGGCCCAGAAAAGGATCCCCCTCCAGTCTGATCTCGGCGGTTCCCCGGGTTCCCGTCAGAAAAATCCTTCCGTCTCCCCAGGTCCAGCATGTCGGCGGAGTGTGCCAATCGGCATACAGCTGGGCGGTTATCCCTTGATCCATGACGACCTGCAAGCCGGCGGCATCATAAAAACGTCGGGTGCTCCGGCAACATGCTCTTGGACATAAAGCCGCTTGACGAAGACACTTCCTGCCCGGTGAAGAAACGAAGCAAATCGAAATCATGGACCAGCAAGTCTATGATAATGCCGCCGGATTGATCTTTGGAAAAATGCCAGGCCGGACGGCTTTCCGGGTTCAACCGGTGCGGCTTCCGCATGGAGATATGCACAAGCTCGCCGAGCTCCCCTCTTTCGATCCATTCCCTGGCCAGCCGGATCTCCGGACGGAACCGTTCGGTAAGCAGCATGCCGACCTGGATCCGACCGCGCTCAAACACGCGGCGCAGCCTATCCAGCCCCTCACGGGACGTTACCGCCGGTTTATCGATCATGATCGGCTTGCCATGCCGCTCGCACAGCTCGATCACGTCCATCTTTTCCTGGTTTACCGAGGCGCAGCCGACCACGTCGGCAGCCAGCAGCGTTTCGGGATCCCCGGCAAGAGGGAGCCCATATTTTTGCGCCAAATGCTCTGCCAAAAGGCGGTTGTCCGGCTCGTAAATTCCCGTGCAGTGATGACCAATAGACAGCATCTCTTCTATAAAAATGCCGATGTGCGCATGCTGGCAGCCGATGATTGAAAAATTCATTTTAGCCATTGCCGCTATTCGCCTCCTTCCCTAGAGCCGTTTCCCTCAGCCAGCGCTTCACCACTTCAAAATCGTACGCCAATCTTTCCACCGGAGGAAACGGGGCGGCGCATTCCAGCGTGATCCATCCCGAATAACCGTTCTCGATCAAAGCTTCAAACAATTCGCGATGATCGACTTCCCCTTCCCCCAGCCTGCACTGCAGAAAATGCTCCATCCCATGCCTTGTGCGGTTCGCAAACGTGCCCGGCGCTCCCGCTGACGGTATCCGCTTCTCGTCCTTCACATGCACATGCGTAAGCCGGGAGCCCAGCTGCCGTACGGATTCTTTTCCATAATCGGTATCGGTAATATACATATTGCCCGCATCGTGAATCATGCCGATATTGTCCTCTCCGATCATGTCCAGGAGTTTGATCGCGGCATCCGGCGTTTCCACCAGACTGGCATTATGAATTTCCAAGAGGATCGTTTTTCCGTATCGGCGAGCTTCTTCCGAGCATTTTCGCAGCCAGAGCGCGGCCCTCTCGTAGTGCGTCTCATCCGCCATAAAAGCATGGGGTCCGCCCTGAAAAATGCGTATGTTATCGCTTTTAAGAAGCGAAGCGTGTTCAAGCAGCCTCCGGAAATCGTCCAGCGCCTGCTCGCATTCCCCGTCGCTGCGTTCGCTGAAATGGCCGGCGTATCCGGCGAGCGCGGGAATGGAAAGTCCGTATTCCTCGGCAAACCTGCCGATTTCCATAACATGCCGCGCCGTGGAAACCGGTGTCAGGTGCGGCTCCCTGCAGGCGATTTCTATTCCTTCCAGGCCAAGCTTGGCCGTGATTTCCATCGCTTCCCGAATGCCGCAATCCATCAAGGAACCGCTGAATGCCGCAATTTTCATTCCGTTTGCCTCCCCAGTTCAAAGTCTGATTTCATCCAAAAGCAGGGATTACTTAATCCCCGACGAAGCATGATTTTGCACAAAATATTTCTCGGCGAACAAAAAAAACCAGCAAAATCGGGACGAGACTGATCAAGCGGCCGCCACCATCAGCTGCTCGTTGCCTACCCATTGGCCGCCCAGCGAGAGAATGCCGACGGGAAGCGTAAATTTCTCATTGCTCGTCAGATAAATGACGGGCGACAAAATTTCGTTCCATTTTCCCATAAACGTAAAGATGGCAAGCGTAGCCAGCGTCGGCAAGGTCATCGGCAGGAAAATCCTCGCATAAATTTGAAACGGATTGCATCCTTCCATTTTGGCGGACTCCTCATACTCCTTCGGTATATTCAGAAAGGCCTGCCTCATCAGAAAGATGCCGAAGGGCTGGGCCAGCCATTCGATCACCCACAGCGGGGTCAGCGTATCGAGCATGTTCAAATGATTGAAAATAATAAAATGCGGGATAATGATGACCACCGGCGGAATCATCATCGTTCCGAGAACCATGACGAAGAGCGCGTTTTTCAGCGGAAACCGGAGCCTCGCAAACGCATATCCGACCATGGAGCAGGACAGCAGCGAACCGGCCACCGATAACAGGGACACATAAAAAACTGTTGCCGATATATTGGCCGAAGCTTCCCAAGCCGAGCACCTCGGAGTAATTCGACCACTGAAAAGCGTCAGGTATCCATTTGGGGGGAACCGAGGTGTATTCCTTGTACGTTTTCAATGAGTTCATGACCGCGGTCAAAAAAGGAACGATCATGATCAGCGAGCTCATGATGATGGCCGCATAGCCCAGTCCCCGGACCCATCTCCTGTGTTTCATCGGAATCCTCCTTTCCAAAGAGAGCACGGCTGTCGAAGCGGCTCCCTCACTGGTAATGCACCCATTTTTTCTGCAGCGACAGCTGGATCAGCGTAAGCACGAACAGGATCATGAACAGCACCCACGACAGGGCGGACGCATAGCCCATGCGCATATAAGTGAACCCTTCGCGGTACAGATACAGCATTAGGACCAATGTCGAATGGTTTGGGCCCCCCGCTGCCCCAATCTGGCCTCCCCCCGTCAGAACGTAAATCTGTTCGAAGGCCTGAAAGGTGGAGATGGTGCTCAAAATAATGACCAGAAACGTCGTCCCCGATATCATCGGCAGCGTGATTCGGGTAAACCTCCGGAATGCGCCCGCCCCGTCGATTTCGGATGCTTCGTACAAATCGCCGGGGACGCTTTGCAAACCGGCAAGATAGATCACCATAATGTATCCGACGCCCTTCCATACCGCGATCAGGACAAGGAGCGGAATCGCAAGGTCTGCATCCTGAAGCCAGCGTTGGGGTTCCAGGCCGAGCTTGTTCAATATCGCGTTCGCAAAACCGAACCTCGGATTAAAGATGGCGTCCGCCACGTACAGAATCACGGTCCAGGAAGATATGACCGGGATAAAATGCGCCATCCGGAACAGCTTGAGCCCCTTGAGCTTCTGGTTCAGCACAACCGCCAATACCAGAGCGAGGATCGTTTGGAGGGGAACAAACAGAACGGCAAAATACAAGGTGTTCCAAAGGGATTTCCAGAACAGTTCATCGCCGAACAGCCGGTTATAATTCTCAAGTCCGTTCCATTTGGGCGGGTTCAGCATATCGTACTCGGACAAGCTGAAATACAACGATGCGGCCAGCGGCCCTGCGACAAATACGATAAAATGCAGTAAATAAGGGGAGACCATGAGCAGGCCCCATCTCCCCTCGGCTTGGTACGATTTGCGTCTTTTCCGAGCCGGTATTCCAGGCACGCTCGGTTTCTCGCTGATGACACGGCTCATTTCGATCCCGCCTTTCAAAGATTCATCTATTATTTCTTGTAGAAATCATCGAGCACGCGCTGCACGTCTTTATCCGCTCCCGCCAGCGCTTCATCGATGGAAGCTTCTCCGAGAAATGCGCGCAGGGCGTTTTCGTTGAATTTGTCGACCCACTCTTCCCAAACGGCATTCATATCGAGCGTTTCCGCGAATTTCAGGCTGTCCAGGAAAGCCTGACGGTTGGATGGACGGTCGCTGAACTTCAAGAACACGTCGGACTCGGCAACCGATTTTTTAACGGGGACCGCTTCCCCCAGCTCTGCCCACTGCTTTTGCACATCGTCTTCCGTAGCCCAATATTTCACCCATTCCCAGGCAGCCTGCGCCTCGGCATCGCTTGATTTTTGATTGATGACCCACGAATTGGCGATGACCGGCGACACCCGCTTGCCCTCAGGTCCTTTCGGCAGCAGGGTAACGTCATAATTCAGACCCGCCTCGTTGGCCGCAAGCACCCGGGCATAGATCCCGATCCTCATGGCCGCGGAGCCGCTGGGGAACACCGCCGTAGCGCTTTGGAAGCTCTTCAAATCCACCGGATCCGTAATGATTCCCTTTTTCATGCCGTCAACGATCCATTCGAACGCCGCCTTGTTTCCGGGAGACTGAATGATCGACTTTTGCCCGGATGGATCGATCACCCCGCCGCCGTAGGATTTCAAAAGCGAGAACCAGCCTTCGGTTATGCTGAAAAAGGTCAGGCCGAACTGGTTTACGTTAGCCGGATCAAATCCGGCTTGATCCGCCGTCGCTCCCTTGGCGTCAACGGTCAGTTTGGCGGCCGCCGCCTTCAAATCCTCCCAAGTCCAATCTTCCGTCGGGTAGGCTACGCCGGCTTTATCGAACATATCCTTGTTATAGTACAGGGCGGCCACCTGAATGCCTTGCGGAACCCCCCAGTACTTTCCGCTCGAATCCTTGTTGAAATCAAGCCCGTAATATTCATCTTTGTTCAGGTCCTTCGCAATCCATTCCGACAGATCCCTTACCGCGCCGCGCTCCGCATATTTCATCACGTACACGCCGTCGGACAACCATACATCGGGCGCTTTTCCGGCTGCGATCTGCGTATCCAGCTTTTGAAAAAACTGGCCGTAAGGCGCGCTTTGCGGAGATACTTTGATATTGGGGTGCTTTTCCATGAATGCATCGATCAGCTGTTTCATTTTGGCGTCGGACTTTCCGTCAGAGTAGTAACCCAGCGTAATTTCAACTTTCTCCCCCGCGGTCTTCGGCTCCTTGGTCTCCCCGGAGGCGGCTTGGCCTCCCCCATCCGCTGTCTGTCCGGCACCGCCCCCGTTGGAGCACCCTGCCGCCACAAGCGCGATCATCAATACCGCGACAATCCAACCTTTCGACCATGCTATCTTTTTCATACCTTCATCCCCTTTCATATCTCTCGTGCGATCTTTTTTTTATGTTTGGTTCGCTTGCATGAATTTTTTCGTTTTTTCGTCCCTTCCCCTTTCCTTAACGCCTGTTTCATTTGTTTGTAAAGCGCTTTCATTGCAAGTAAGTATAATCAACTTTGCCTGAACCTGACATGAGTTTTTTATTTACAACTTGATATTTTTTTGCTACAATGTTCCATACAGTGATGCAATAAATGAACAGGGATGTGACCAGATTTGAGGATAAGCTCGTTATTCCAACCCTCCCTTTCGATCAACCGCCGCTTGATGCTGTTAATTGTTTTCGGTATCGGCATTCCTGTATCCATGATGAGCTGGCTTTGGTATGCCTCCTCGACGGAAACGATCGAGCAGTCGGCGATCGCCACCAATAAAAGCATTATCAATCAGACAAACGAATACCTCGACCTGTACATATCCAGCCTGGAAAATTCGACGTATCCTTTCGTCAACCACCCTCAGATTCAGCAGCTGCTCGACGCCCCGGCTTTGACGCCGTTCCAGTACTATACCATCTCCGAAAAAGTGGAGGATGACCTGTTCGCGCAAATGATTTACGGCAGATCCGATATTATCGGCATGTCCCTGGTCGCGGATAACCAGAGGCAAATTACGGACTTCAGCAGAGCCGAAACCCCCGTCAACATGAAAGATGTACGCACCCGCAATTTAAATTATCTTCAGCAGATGGAATCCATGGACAACTATCAAGTCCTGGGCGTCGGCAAAATTGGCTCGACCCCTGTGCTCACCGTTGCCCGCAAGCTCCACAGCAGCACTTCGTATTTGTATAAAGGCCTTCTCATCGTCGATTTGAACCTCCGGCAGATCGAAAGCATATCCAACAACGCCACCCCCGGCGGGTTTACCGTATGGATTGCATCCCGGAACGGCGATATCGTGTACCATCCGGAAGCTTCGCTTACCGGTACCCGGATTCCGCAGGAGGTGATGAAAGGAATGCATGAAGGGAATTCGGGGTATTTTCGTCACGGACCGGCATCCGATGAAACGCTGGTCATTTACGAAAATTCCCAAATAACCGATTGGATCGTGATTGCCGACATCCCGCTCCGCAAGGTCATCGGCAATCTGATCCATTTGCGAAACCTTTCGCTGATTGCGGCGGTAATCCTTGTCGGCATCACCCTCTCGGTCGTAGGCGGTTATTCGCTTTTTTTTGTCCCGATCCCTCACCTTCCTCCAAAAGCTCATGGCGCATGTGGAGAACGGCGACTTTACGATACGTTCCCACTCCAACAGCCGGCGGAAGGACGAGATCGGTTTGGTATACCGGAGCTTTTTCAAAATGGTGGGCGAACTGAACCGGCTTGTCAAAGAGGTCCATTCCTCCAAGCTGAAGGAGCAGGAACTGATTATCAAACAAAAGGAATCCGCGCTGCAATCCATGCAATCGCATATTAATCCGCACTTTTTATATAACTCTCTTGAAATTATCAACTCTCATGCCATCATGGAAAACAACCGGGACATCAGCCGGATGACGGGCGCGCTTGCGCACATGTTCCGCTACAACACCGGGAACGCGGGGCAGATCGTCTCCCTGCACGAGGAACTGACGCATATCCGCTCGTATTTGACGATCCAGCAGGCACGCTTCCGGCATTTGGAAGTGGATATCCATATGGATGAATACTGGGGCCGTCATATTTCTACCGTCCGCCTGACCTTGCAGCCTCTGGTCGAGAACGCGTTCATTCACGGTTATCATGGTCAAAAACCGACTTATATCGGGGTGATGGGAAAACCGGAGCAAGGCTATTTCTCCGTTCTCGTTATCGATCGCGGCATAGGAATGAGCGAAGAGACCCGGGAACGGTTCCTTGACCGGTTTAGCGACGGGGATCTTCAAGCAGCTGCTTCAACCGGGGACACCGTTACCTCGGGCATCGGACTATTGAACGTGCATCAGCGGCTGCGGCTTGCCTTCGGCTCGGACTATGGACTGCGCATCGTCGAATCCGCCCCCGGCCAGGGGACTTGTTTTGAAATCCGGCTGCCATGCCGTCTGAAGGAAGAGGAGGATTGGCCATGTACCGTTTAATGATCATCGATGATGAATATATGATTCACTTGAGTTTGAGAAAACTCGTTGAAACCTCCGGTCTCGATATTATCGTCACGGGGGAAGCCGAGGATGGGGAGGAAGCGCTGGAACTGCTTGACGGCAGCTGTCCAGATATTGTCGTTACGGATATCCGGATGCCGCGGATGGACGGTCTTGCCTTTATCGGGGCAGCGCAACAGCGGCGAAACGGAATCCGCTTTATCATATTGTCGGGTTACGACCATTTCGAGTACGCGCAGCAGGCCATCCGGTACGGCGTGTCCAACTTTTTGCTCAAGCCGGTCGACCCCGATCAATTTTTGGAATCGCTTTCCATCGTTTATGAACAGTTAAAAAAAGGACGAAGAGCGCTTGATTCGGCAGAGCGGTTGGCTGGTAAAATACCAGGAGCTGGCGAAAGAGCTGGCCTCGGCGATTTGGAGCACGGATCAAACGGAGGCGACGGCGGTGATCTCGAGAGCCTGCGCGCATTATGAGGAGCGGGAAACGGAAGAACTGGCCTTTCCCAGGTTCGCCTCCGGTTTGATTGGATGGGTCGAAGAAAACCTGAACGACAGATCCTTCGCTTTATCCGAATCCCGGCGGGATGCGTCCGGCTGGCCGGCCCGTGAGGATTTGTGCGTGGCCCATCTTCAAAGCGCCGTCGCTTCCATGATTTCCGAGATCAAAGGGTCCCGGAATTTGGGGGCGCGCCATAATATTTTAAAGGCGACGGAATACATTAAAGAGCATTATGCCGATGAAGAGCTTTCCCTGCCGAGAGTGGCCGCCGAACTGGGGATGTCCGTCGCTTATCTGAGCCGTTCCTTCAAAGAAGAAATGAATATCAATTTTGTTAAATATCTCGTTCAGACCCGGTTGGAAAAAGCCGCGGAGCTGCTTGAGCAGGACACCTCCCCTGCCGTGGAAATCGCCTATCAGGTCGGGTTCACCGATTATTCGCACTTCAGCAGAACCTTTAAAAAGCATTTCGGCCTGACGCCCGCCGAATACCGGAAATCGGGGTTCCGGCATGCAAGCCATTAAGACGGACCGAAGCTATGGCCAAAAAAAAAACCGCATGCTTTGCCGGCATGCGGTTCTTTGGGCATCGGGGTCTATGCTTTGACTTTCCCCCCCCGCAATCACGGGGATGCCTTTCTTGATCACGGTATCCGTCAAATTTACGGCATAGTGGTACTGCAGAAACATATAGTTCGGGGCATCGAAAATGACGATGTCCGCCTGTTTACCGGGCTCGATGCTGCCGATCCGTTCTGCGCGGCCGATCGCATGGGCGGCGTTGATAGTGCAAGCTGTCAACGCTTCCTCCGGGGTCATCCGCATCGTCAGACAGGCCAGGTTCATGATGAAAGGCAGCGAAACCGTGGGACTTGATCCCGGATTGCAGTCCGTCGACAGCGCAACGGGGACGCCCGCATCGATCATCTTCCGGGCATCGGCCGGGGTCGTCATCAAATAGAAAGCCGTACCGGGCAAAAGAACGGCGATGACCCCCTTCTCCGCCATAGCCCGAATTCCTCCCTCGGAAGCTTGAAGCAAATGCTCCGCCGAGACGGCTTCGAGTTCCGCGGCCAGTTCCGCACCGCCGGAATGCACGATTTCATCCGCGTGTACCTTCGGCTTGAGCCCAAACTTCATTCCCGCGCGCAAAATATCCCTGGTTTGATCCGGCGTAAACACGCCCTCTTCGCAAAATACGTCGCAGTATTCCGCGAGTCCTTGCTCCGCCACGGCCGGGATCATCCCTTCGACGATCAGGCGAACGAATTCCTCCGGAGCCTCTTTAAACTCCGGGGGCACGGCATGCGCTCCCATAAACGTGGACACCAGCTCTACGGGATGCAGCCGATTGAGGGAACGGGCAACCCGCAGCTGCTTCAATTCGTCTTCCAGTCGCAGCCCGTATCCGCTCTTGGCTTCGACCGTCGTCACGCCATGCGCCAGGAATCGGTCAAGGCGCTTTCCGGTCTCCTCCATCAATTGCTGTTCATCCGCTTTGCGGGTCTGTTCCGTAGAGTACAAAATCCCGCCGCCTGCCCGCAAGATATCCATATAGGTCGCCCCTTGCAGACGCAGACCCAGTTCGAATTCACGCGACCCGGCAAACACGATATGAGTGTGCGGATCAATCAGGCCGGGGGTGACCGTTTTGCCCTCAGCGTTTATAACCGTAACTTCCTCTTGGCTCCGATTCGCCTTTACATATGCTTCCGCCTCTTCGTCGGGGCCCACAAAAACAATGCGCTCCCCTTCGACGACAACGCCGCCGTTCTCGATCACGTTCAGCTCTCTCATGTCATCCCGTATCTTGGGGGCGGTGGTCCCGCCGCTGACGGCAACCACCTGGGCCGCTTTCCGGATATAAATCATAAGAGACCTCCCTCCCGCTCATCCAGCATGGGCATCCTTATGCCATTTTTCTTGGCCGTTTCCACGGCAAGCGGATAACCGGCGTCTGCATGGCGCACCACGCCCATGCCCGGGTCGGTGGTCAGCACCCGTTCCAATCGCTCCTCCGCATCTTTCGTTCCGTCCGCCACGACAACCATGCCCGCATGAATGGAGTATCCCATGCCAACGCCCCCGCCGTGATGAAGCGATACCCAGCTTGCCCCTGCCGCAGTGTTTAAAAGCGCATTCAGAATCGGCCAATCCGCAATGGCATCGCTTCCGTCGCGCATGGCTTCCGTTTCCCGGTTAGGCGAAGCGACGGAGCCCGCATCCAGATGGTCACGGCCGATCACGATGGGTGCGGATAACTCGCCGGACGCCACCATGTCGTTAATGATGCGTCCAAATCGGGCCCGTTCCCCGTAGCCAAGCCAGCAAATACGTGCAGGAAGGCCCTGGAATTCGATCTTTTCCTGCGCCATCCTGATCCATTTGCATAGATGCTCGTTATGAGCGAACGTGTCTAAAATAACTCTGTCCGTTTTCAGGATGTCTTCCGGATCGCCGGACAGCGCCGCCCAGCGAAACGGCCCTTTGCCTTCGCAAAACTGAGGCCGGATATAGGCCGGAACAAACCCCGGAAAATCAAATGCCTGCATAACGCCTTCATCGTAAGCCATTTGACGGATATTGTTGCCGTAGTCAAAAGCGACGGCACCCTGCTTCTGCAGCTCCAGCATCGCCTGTACATGCTCCGCCATGCTTTGCCGCGCCAGCTTCATATACAAGGCCGGATCATCCTGGCGGAGCTTTTTACCGGCTTCAAGCGTGAAGCCTTTTGGCAAATATCCGTTTAACGGATCATGGGCCGACGTTTGATCTGTAACAATATCGGGAATGAACCCTTTGTCCAGCATCATCGGAAGCACCTCTGCCGCATTCCCGACCAGTCCGATCGATAAGGGTTTCCCCTGATTCTTGGCGTCTATGGCAAGGGCAATCGCGTCATCCAGATTTTCCGTGACCGTATCGCAATAACGCGTCTCGATCCGTTTGTCGATTCGGGTGCGGTCCACGTCGACGCAGATGACAACGCCATCGTTCATCGTCACCGCCAGCGGTTGGGCGCCGCCCATGCCCCCCATGCCTGCGGTGACCGTAATGGTGCCCTTTAAGCTGCCGCCGAAATGCTGCCTAGCGCATTCCGCAAACGTTTCGTACGTTCCTTGAACGATGCCCTGGCTGCCGATATAGATCCAGCTTCCCGCCGTCATCTGTCCGTACATGATGAGCCCTTTCCGGTCGAGCTCGTGGAAATGCTCCCAGTGAGCCCACGCAGGGACAAGATTGGAATTGGCCAACAGCACGCGCGGCGCATTTTTTATGCGTTCGGAATACGGCCACGGGTTTGCCCGACTGCACGAGCATCGTTTCGTTTTCCTCCAGGGTCTTGAGGGTTTCAACCAGCGCATCAAAGCTCTCCCAGTTCCGCGCCGCTTTGCCGATGCCGCCATAAACTACCAGTTTGTCGGGATGCTCGGCGACCTCCGGATCCAGGTTGTTCATTAACATTCGCAATGCCGCCTCTTGAACCCAGCCCTTGGCATTCAGCTCCGTTCCTCTCGGCGCGCGTATGGTTCTTGCAGCAGATTTCATATTCATCCTATTCAACCCCCACAAAAGTTATTGAATGTCCGTGATTCCGGATAAAGCCGCTTGCACATCCGTTTGCTTCATCCAATCTGCAATGGTCCTGAAATCATCGGATAACGCCCGATCCTCATCCACAAACCCCGCTTGCTCCCGGCAGCGTTCATACAGCCACTTGGTTCCTCTGCCAAGTTTCTCGGGCCCCCGGTAATCCGCAGCCTGCGCGCCGCACAACAGCTCGATGGCAAGAACGGAATAGGCATTGTTCACGATTAACATGGCTTTGCGGGCACCGATCGTCCCCATGCTCACATGGTCTTCCTGATTTCCGGAAGAAGGAATCGAATCCACGCTTGCCGGATGGGCCAGCGATTTGTTCTCCGACACCACCGCGGCTGCCGCATATTGGGCGATCATAAAACCGGACTGCACCCCTCCGTTTCGGGTAAGGAACGGCGGCAAGCCTTCGTTCAGATGAGGATTCACCAGCCTTTCGATTCTCCGCTCGGCGATGTTTGCGAGTTCGGATGAAAGAATCGACAGGTGATCCACTGCGAGCGCGATGGGCTGGCCGTGAAAGTTTCCGCCGGATATCACCCTGTCCTCGTCAGGAAATATGAGCGGATTGTCCGTGGCCGCATTCATTTCAATCTCTATCTTTTCCCTGACGTAAGTTAGGGCGTCCCGGCTCGCGCCATGAACCTGCGGCGCGCAGCGAATCGAATAGGCATCCTGGACGCGAAGCTCTCCCTGCGCAGTCAACAGGCCGCTGCCCTCGGTAAGCTTTCGGATATTTCCGGCGGACGCCGCCTGCCCAGGATGGGGCCGGATGATGTGGGTCAACGGATCGAAAGCATCCTTTACGCTCCGGAGCGACTCAGCGGTTAAGGCCGCGGTGCAATCCGCCCATCTTGCCAGGTTGATCGCATCGTAACAGGCGATGGCGCCAACGGCGGTCATGGCCTGCGTTCCGTTGATGAGCGCCAGCCCCTCTTTTTCTTCCAGCGTGACCGGCTTAAGTCCCGCAAGGGCCATGGCCTGGCCGCCGGGCATCCGCTGTCCTTCATAATACGCTTCGCCTTCCCCGATAAGCACAAGCGCCAAATGGGATAAAGGGGCGAGATCCCCGCTCGCACCCAGCGATCCTTTTTCGGGAATGACCGGCGTGACGCCCCGATTCAGCATTTCCGCCATCCGCTTCACCACCTCGGGCCGGATGCCGGAATAACCAAGCAGAAGCGCATTGATGCGCAGCAGCATAATGGCTCTGACGACTTCAGGCGAAAACGGCTCGCCTATTCCGCACGCATGGCTGCGGATGAGATTAAGCTGCAGTTGCTTTGCATCCTCGCCATCGATATAGGTGTCGCTGAATTTTCCGAAGCCTGTGGTAAGGCCGTAGACCACTTTTTTCTCTTGCAGCAGCTTCTCCACGTACTCGCGGGAACGTTTTACTCTGCCGAGACTATCCGCGTCGATATCCACTTTCGCAAAATCGCGCGCCACCCGGACCACATGTTCCAGCGTTAACGATCTGCCATTCAGCATTACTTTTTTTTTCGGATGTTGTTTGCATCAGTCCACCTGCTTTACGAGTAATATAAAAAGCCCATACCAAATAAAATGGTACCGGCTTCTAAATTACTAATGACTAAATGCCAGAAGGGGCTGTCTAGCTGTATAAAGCGATAAAGATTGCATCAATTTTAAATTTTTTGACCAAAGATGAACCCCGGCTTCTAAATATGATTAAACCCGAATCCGATCGCTTCATGCTCAAAGCCCTTTTTGGGGGCTCCGATCGTTCCGTACACGCAGACGGCAATCCACTCGCCGTTATGCTTTACGGTCCCCTCCATCTTCCCCCTGACGATGGCAAAGGTCAGCCCGACGGTGCGCAGGATATCCCCGAATTGAAACACGCCGCGTCCCAATCCCTGGATGGCTTCAATAATGGCATGGTATACCGCATGCACTTCGCGATAAGATTGACTGTCGATAATATGGTTGTTCTTGGCGGCGGTTTCCATCGCGACAACGACTTTGGTAATATCCATCGCTCCAACCCGGCCGATTGTAAATAAGCAGCCCTGCTCGGTCAGCTCCTTTTCAATCTCCTTCCTCCATGGATGCTCTTGAAGAACCGCAAGCAGTATGGACAGCTTACCGATCGGCAAGGAAGATGATGAATCCGACATCGCTTTCATCCTTTCCTTTGTAGAGGTGGTTCAAAAAGAATTCAGAAAAAAAAATGCGCTCCAAATACAGGAACCGAAGTTCCCGCTTTCAAAGACACATTCTTATCGCTAATAACTATTCAGTGCTTTTTATCACTATATCCTGATGGACCGGCTCAAGTCAATAACTCAGTTTTTGCAGGAGAAAATCAGCAGATAGGCGTTAATTTGATCAAACTAACATTTCTTTATTGGCTCCATGTTCAAAGCTACACATGTGTATAGTTGATTTTAGCCCTCTCAGGCAGTTGTTAATAGTCATACTGGAAAATCACTTTGTCTTTAGGATCTCGTGCTTTTTTATTCCCTAACATTGTGCCGCTAACACTAACTACAATGAAAGGGTTGCTATCGTCCACAGGATATATGTCAATAAACTGTAGCTCATAACGGTCTTTAATCCACTCGGCGTAGTATAAAATGTCGAAAGTACACAAGAAGTACTTCTCTTTGTCTCAGATGGATTGAAAGGCATTGTAGATGCAATTGGAATAGTTCTAAGCGAATTAATATTAACTACTGGGTTAGACAAAACTGACCATATAATGAATATACTTAAATGCACTATTGAATTCTTTGCACTAACTTATGCTTTAATTAAAACTCAAGTGTACTTAAAAGGTTTCAAAGATCAATGGGTGTATGTCCTATCGCCTACACCAGAGGATGTTGATAAACTCTAAAACTGAAGACAAAGTTTAAAGTTTGAATCAATCAAATAAAAAAATAAAGGAATTCTGAGCAATCGTGACTGACCATATAACGTAGGAGAAATCAAAACACTTTCAAGCATTTCGCAAGAAAGGGTCAAGACCGATTTTGTAGACATTGTATAAAGCCTATGCTAAAAGCTGCCTCGGGTACTTTACCAGAAGCAGCTTATTTTATTTGCGTGTGGTTCATGATGGAGATTCTCTGGATGACGTGTTCACGCCTTCGTCCTAATGCAAACGATATAGCAACAAGATTAAATCTTCCTAGATATATCTCAAGAAAAATCGAAGGTGCTTACATGTTTCGATTCGTTTTTAGTTTACATAAGACATCTATTATCTCGGCAACACCTTATTTGCTGTAGCTCTCAGTATAGTCTTGAGCTCTATATCTAGTCTCTACCAGCGTTTCCGTGTAGTTTTTATATCCAATTCACGATTGCCTCTCTCAATGATCAATCTTTGGCCGTTTCGATGATTTCCAGGACGTCCCGGCGCATTGTTGGCAGCGCAGCTTTAGTCGGCAGGCCGAGCCGGACGAACATTTGGATCGTACCAAAATGCGGGGCGTACTCTTGATGAATAGCCGAATATAATGTATCCATCTCCGGATATTCTTCGAGTGCTTGGCTTGTCGGCTGTATGGCGATCCCTAGATTATGCGCAGTCAAATTCAATCTGCTGTACACCATTCCGGATAGAACTTGCTGAACTCGACTATTATCCTGTGTAATGATCATTGCATAGGTTGGTGTATGTTCAATCGCGGTCTGTGTCGATTTTACTAATAAGTCCGATGAGGCCTTCTCGTTGTTGAAAGATGGGATCAATGTGATTATTCCCTGCATGATATGCTTCATGATACCTGAATTTCCTTGGCCTTCAAGCGAAAAGCCGTAGCGGTATTTATTTTTCTGATACTCGTTGGATCGGAATATTTGAGCTGATTCTTCGTTAATGCGATGGATGCCGGCTTCGATATTCGCCCCCTCGATCGCATAGTGACCCAGGCGATTTACGTCATTTTTAGATTGAAAAATTTGCAGTGAAATATCGGTTTCCGCTGGGATCGATTGCAGTACGTTGATTTGTTTGTCCGTCAACTGATTCTCCTTATATGGAGCCCGGTTTGTATCCGGTAAAAACATGTAATCATATAGCGGTACATTGGTTTGAGGGCTGGTTTTTGTTAACGCGACTTTGGCAACTGGCGTCGTCTTCATGCTTTCCAGCAAATTCTGTTCATCATAATCCCCCTCCGGGAATAATGCCATCTTGGTCTCATAGCCGAGCTTGTCTCCGGCGATTTTGACATATTCCAGAAATACACCTTGCGAAATCAAAGTTTGGCGTGCAAAAGGATCGACTTCGGGCGTTAATCGATCGGCATCTGCATACAAGTAGAAAACTAGCGGATCATCCGGATCAAGCCGCACTTTCCAAGGCTGCATATTATGTCCGTTCGCGGCCAATATTCCATGGGAAACCAAACGAATTCGAGGATCATCGAACTGCATAGAGTAGTTCTTGTCCCAAGGCTCCAAATAACGTGAGCTTGTGAAAATTCCGCTTGATAACAACAGAACAGCAAAAACTGCAACTGCCAAAGTCATTATACCCGCCAAGATGATGATCATCTTTTTCTTCACCGCTTTCCGATTCATTTTTCAATATCCTCCGATCGAATTGATCGAATGGAACGAGTTAACAAATCGAAGGCTTCAGCTATAAATTGGTCAGGACTTCTGTGATGATAATGCTCGATATACTTATTCTTTTTTTTCACCGTTTTAAAAACGCCGATGACGCATGCCCATAGAACAAGGGCTGTGCTTACGGTATTAATACTGCTGCGAATAACACCTTGTTCAATTCCTTCGTTTAAAGCATCAATTAAGTAACGCATCACTTTTTCTCCTTGTTTGTAGCAATCTTCTCTTGACTGATCGGTTATCCCTTTGTCAAAATCTAACTCGCCGTTCTCATACTCCATAATCGCTTCAAAATATTTTGGATATTTTGTACTGAAGTCCAAAAGAGTGTTACCTATTTGCTGAATACGATCTATTGCCGAATTGTATCGTGCCTGAGAAGTTGCCGCCAGCATATCAGTCAACAGCCTGTACCCTCTCAGCATAATCTCGAAGTAAATTTGTTCCTTGCTGTTGAAATAAACGTAAACCGTTCTTTTACTGAACTCGGCCTCTTTGGCCACATCATCCATTGTCGCCGAATCGTATCCCTTGCTGAAGAACACTTTCTCGGCAGCGTCGATAATGTCGTTTCTTCGCCTTTCTTTTTCTTTAGCCTTCCGATCCTTCGTTCCGATAGCAACCACCTCTTTTTTTTGTATACTTACAGTGTTGAAAGTAAACCATTAGTTTACTTTAAGATATGATAATGCACATTGTGCGTCAATGTCAAATTTCATGAAAAAGACAAGGCTGCGTCAGACGTACAAAGAAAAATCATATGAGTTAAACGGCATAGTAGCAGTGTTACTTTTGATTTTAAGAACTACACTTCATTTTAGACTGGGTTTGTTGATTCTACTGGGTTTTGGAGTCGAGAAATCGTTTTTTTTGTAAAATGAGTTAACCCTGCGCCTACAAGTTGAGAGACAGAATCTCTTTGTATACCTAATATCCGTGATGCTTCCTTCTTATCAATGTAGCTTTGTTTTTCCTTAAGCAGATATGCAAATGATGATTTGTCAATAAAATGTTGTTTCGTTTTAAATCCAAAATACTCCACATCAAATATTGCTTCGAATGCTTTCTTTCGGACATACAGTTATTTTTTTAAATGCGATGCAAGATTAGTCAACTGCTCATCAGAATAACAATTTTTTTAACGAATTCGCTCTCGTTACCCAAACTTTGCTAGTAATAAATTGATCGTTATAAAATTGTGTTGTATCTTCACGAAACGAGTTTTAATAAGAATCAAGTGCTTAAACACTTAAGAACTCACTGAATTGATTCGAGTAAATAAATTCCATTTCACATGAATTTTGGTATTAATCAGCCCGGCAGCAAGCTCAAAACATAAAAACAAAGTTTGACAAATTCGATAGCGTTGCATATAATAACCATTAATTTCAAAAACAAAATGTGTTGATTAGAAATAGTAGAAGTGAAAAGACCTCTCAGAGAGCCGCTGGTTGGTGCGAAGCGGCAGTGTTGATCGCTTTGAACTCGTCTATGAGCAGCTGCCTGACAATGTAGGGTAAGCCGGGGTTCCGCCGTTACAAGGATAGATGGTGTCAGCCGTCGAAAAAGATCATTTCGCATGTTTTGAAATGAATTAGAGTGGTACCGCGGGTTAAACCTCGTCTCTATGCATAGAGACGGGGTTTTTTTGTTGGTTAAATTCCGGGTTTAATCAACCCCGCTTGATATATATCAACCGAAATTCAAGGAGGAGTTGCAAATGCTTCGCAACATTATCATGCTTGACACGACATTGCGGGACGGAGAGCAGGTTCCGGGCGCGAAATTGAACGTACATCAAAAAATCGAGTTTGCCCAGCAGTTGAAGCGGCTCCAGGTAGACATGATCGAAGCCGGCTTTCCCGCTTCTTCGACCGGGGATTTCGAGGCCGTTCAGGAGATCGCCCGCAACACGGGCGACAGCGTATCGATCACCGCTTTGGCCCGGGCCGTAAAAAGCGATATCGATGCCGTGTATGAGAGCATTAAAATCGCCCAGGATCCGTTTATCCATATCGTGCTGGGCACCTCCAACATCCATGTGGAAAAGAAATTCAACCGTTCCAGGGATGCGGTCATGCAGATGGGAGTCGATGCCGTCAAATACGCCAAAACGCTGCTTCCGCATGTGCAGTACTCTACCGAAGATGCATCCAGATCGGAGTTCGAATACTTGTGGAACACGATCGAAGCCGTCGTCAAAGCCGGGGCGACCATCATCAACGTACCGGATACCGTCGGATACGCGGAGCCGGAGGAATTCGGCGATTTGATCCGAAGAATCAACGAACGGTTGAAAAACCTGAATGACAAGGTCATTCTTAGCGTCCACTGCCATAACGATCTGGGATTGGCGACGGCGAATACGCTGAGCGCGATCCGAAACGGCGCGAAAAAAGTGGAATGCACCATTAACGGTTTGGGCGAAAGGGCCGGAAACACCTCGCTGGAGGAAGTCGTGATGGCTCTGAAGGTGAGAGAAAACCGGTATCAGTGCAGAACGAATATCAAAACAACGGAACTGCTTAGGACCTCCAGGCTGCTCACCCACCTGACGGGACTGGATGTGCAGGTCAACAAGGCGATCACCGGGGATAACGCATTTGCCCATTCTTCCGGCATTCATCAGGACGGACTGCTTAAAGACAAGAACGTGTATGAAATCATGTCGCCCGAGGAAGTCGGCGCGGAGAGCATGGAGTTGATCCTGACCGCGCGTTCCGGCCGTCATGCCTTTAAAAATGCCGTTGAAAAAATGGGCTTCGACAGCGGCGATACGGAAGAATTCGAGAAGCTGTTCCAGAAGTTCCTATCCTTGGCCGACCTGAAAAAAGAAATATACGACCATGACGTGTTTTATCTGGTGACCGAACATCAGAAACAGGTTGAAACCAGCCATCCGCTTTACGAACTGGGGTCGTTCCAGGTCGTGACCAACGACATGCATCCGACTGCAACGGTTGAATTGAAAAAGAACGGCGAGTCCTTGAGAGGAAGCGCGGTCGGCGACGGTCCGATCGATGCCCTTTACAGCGTAATCAAAACCTTGGCAGGCATGGACGTACACTTGAAGCATTACAAAATCAACAGCATCTCCAGAGGAAAAGAAGCGATCGGCCGGGTGAACATCCACATCGATTACCAAGGCAAAACCTACTCCGGCCGGGCCATGGACACGGATATTATCAAAGCAAGCGCCCTGGCTTTTTTGAACGGCATCAACGCCGCATTGCTGGATGCGGTTCATCATGGGCCGTTGGAACTGAAACAGGGTTAAAAGGAATTTATTTCACAATCAAACCACGGAGGAAATGCAAAATGGCTGATTTAAAAGAAAGCGCGCAGCGAGTACAGGATTTGCTGTTTGAATCCGGGTATGCCCACCGTGTCGTGGAGCTGCCGGACAGCGCGTACGGCGCAAGAAGCGGCGGATGCCATCGGATGCGAAGTCGCGCAAATCGCGAAGTCGATTATTTTCCGGCTTAACGGTTCCGATTCGCCGCTTCTGGTCGTCGCAAGCGGGGTGAACCGCGTTGACGAGAAAGGTCTCTCCAAAAGGCTGAACGACAAGCTGGTTAAGGCGGATGCGGATTTCGTTCGGGAACGCACGGGGTTCGTCATCGGAGGGGTGGCCCCCATCGGGCACTCGGAAACCATTAAAACGATCATCGATGAAGACCTCTTGCAATACCGGACGATCTGGGCGGCAGCCGGACATCCCAAAGCCGTGTTTCAATTAACGCCGGATGACCTGCTTGCCATGACGAGCGGGGAGGTCATGACCATTAGGAAAAAAAAGTACTCCAATGGATAGCAGCTTGGGGTGATATGGTACTTGCATCTTTGGATATAGCTGGAAAAATGAAAGCAGCGCCATTAGAAAACCACGCCATGACAGCTCTTTTTCGGGCGCCATGGCGTGGTTGACTTTACTTTTTCTTGTAAAATTCGTGATACAACTTCATTAAAGCCCGCTTTTCAATCCGCGAAACATAACTGCGCGAAATGCCCAGTTCCTTCGCGATCTCACGCTGGGTCCTCTCCTCTCCCCCCGCTTCCAGGCCGAACCGCCCGATGACAACTTCCTTTTCCCGGGCATCCAGAATATCTAAATTGCGGTAAATTTTGCTCTTTTCGATCTTGAGCTGTACGGTGTTCACGATATCATCGGCTTCCGTGCCGAGGATGTCAATCAGGGTGATTTCATTGCCTTCTTTATCCGTTCCGATCGGATCATGGAGAGATACGTCCTTGCGGATTTTTTTTTAACGAACGCAAATGCATCAGGATCTCGTTTTCTATACAACGGGCAGCAAACGTAGCCAACTTTGTCCCCTTATTGGGACGGAAGCTCTCAATAGCTTTGATGAGGCCGATGGTCCCTATGGATATCAGGTCTTCCAGATCCTCGCCAGTGTTGTCGAATTTTTTGACGATATGGGCCACCAAACGAAGATTATGTTCAATAAGCTTGTTGCGGGAGTTGTAATCGCCCTCTGCCATCAGCAGCAGATGCTTGGCTTCCTCCTCTTCGGTCAGCGGCTGTGGAAACGCGTTGTTTTTGACGTACGATACCAGAAGGCTCAACTCTTTAATGAACAAAGCAATTGCGGTAAACAGTCCAGGCACAGGGGACACCTCCTGAAGAATACGATGCAACCGGTCTTTTATCGCGCTCGGTTCCCAGTCCTTTCATTGTATGTGGGCATTCGCCCGATCGTGCCTGTACGGTCATAAAAGCTATATGCAAATCGGTTTTGCTTGTTCAATAATTTATCCTTCTTATGATGTCTTCGGTTGAACGGCTTCCGCCTCAGAAATGAAGAAGTCAGGGGAGCAAATCCCCAGCGTTCATCAAGACCGCTTCAATAGCAAAAGCCACGGGTCGCAGCGTGGAAATAACGCTGCGTCCATGGCTTTATTTTTACGAAACATAAGTTATCATGCATCATGACGCGACAGAATTTTTCATGGAATGCCCTCATCCAAAGACAAAATCATGGAAAGAAATCAGGCCGTATGCCATCGAATTCTGAGCTCGCGCGGGAAATAACATCAGTCCTTTTTATCGTACTCGAATGAAATCTTAACGGGTGCCGACATTCCCTCCATAGAGAGATAGGCGTCGCAGGTTCCTTTTAGATTGCCGGTAAGCTTGATCGCGAATTGGAAACCTCCCGTTTCCGTGCTTGTCGTTTCGCCTTCGTAGCGAACCTTCCCTTTGGAATCGACCACTTTCAAATGAACGTTGGACAAGCTGCCGTCCATGACAAGTCCGTCGATCGTCAATTTCTTCGCATCGGCATCCACCGCGGCTCTTGCGCCGTCGATTGGGGTGACCTCGCCGCCTCCTGCAAGATTGTATACGCCAAACTCATAGAAGGAGTACCCGTAATCCGTATTTCTTTCGACGCCTTGGAATTTGACGTATCTGGCTTTGACGGGTTCGAATCGGACCGTTTCCTTTCCGTCATGCGCCGCAATGATCCCTTCGTTGTCTTTGATCGCGCTGGTCCAGTTCTGATTGTCGTCCGAGACTAAGATTTTGTACGTTTTCGCGCGAGCGAGTTCCCAGTCGATTCTGATCGCATCAAATTCTTTAGCCTCGCCCAGATCTACCTGGAACCAGCTGTCATTGGCATAGTTGCTCGCCCATCTTGTCGACGAGAATCCGTCCACGGCGTTTTTTCGGCGCCAATCGCTCAAGGGAACCTTCAACGGAAGATGCTGTCGTTTCTTTGTCTTCCGCCAGATTTCCGACAAGGTTGTAAACCTCCTCTTTCAACGCGGCATAAGCCGAATCCGAAATGATACGGTCTGCAGCCAGTTGATCCAGTTTAACGTTAAACCCTTTCAGGTACTTGTCAAACAACGCCGCATCCGTTCCTTCATAACGCTTCATCAGTTCCGCATAATTGTTCAGAGAACGAGGGGCATCGGCTGTCGTGAACTGATTCTGTCCGGCGAATCGCTTCACGTGCGTTTTCATGGTATCGGCGGTTGACGCCGCTTTGATGATGTAAGTCGTCGTCTTGGATTTGGCAGCGGCCACGGTGATGACCAGTTGATGCTTGCCCGGTATTCCCGCCAGATCAATCGGCGTTCCCGAAGTGTAAGGCTCGCCGTCGAGCAAGGCCGTGACCTTCGTCAACCCGCTTCCGTCATCGTCTTTGACTTTCCATGTAATATGAATGGTTTCCGTATTCGGTACGACCACATCGCCGTTTAACGTTTGTCCGTTGATGAATACCTCTGCCTCCGGCGCCGGACTATTGTTGATGACGTAAGTTCCGTTCAAATACTGGTACAGCCAGTCATACATTAAACGTAAACTTGGATCCTTGCTCACCCCTAAGTTATAAACGGCATTATTGCCTTGGTAATAAGCTCTAAAGCCCTTTTGCATCAAGCCGGTTGCAGCGCCGCTATTCAAGTATTCGATATAACGCTCGCGGAATGCGCCGTCCGTCAGCATCCGGTCATCAAACTCGACTTCGTTCGACATCCCGTACTGTTTGGCCAGGTTCGCGGCATCTTCCAAGCGGTCGGAATCCATTCCGCCGAAGAAGTAGTTAGGCTGAAGCGCCGCGGCATCAAACCCTACGTCTTTCCACATAAAGCTTTTGTATGCCAAAGAGTGGGGAATCCAGAAAAATTTCAGGTTCATGTCATGGACCTTGCCGCTTACGGCTTTAACCAAGTCCGGTCCCGTATCGCTTGTGCTGATTTGTTCTTCCAGCCAGTACATGCCGACAAGCTCCAGATTGGAATAATTCCCCTCCTGCCATCTTTGACGGACCTGATCCAGCCACCATTGCACCGCTTTTCCCCTGTTTTCGAGCGCTTTCTCTTTGCCGACGACGGAGGCGTTGAAGCTTTCGGATACCCCGTCACCGTCAACGTCGCCAAAATCGTTGGAGTGTTCCCCCGGATTCGGAATCATCAACACAACTTTCACTTTGTGATCAGGCTGGTTCAGCTTGGCTCCGACTTCTTTGGTAGCCTCATCCAACTGCTGCATATCCCCCGTCGCTGCAAATGTTTTATCCAAATACCATTTCCAGTCCTCCAGGATCGTTTGCCCAACGCCGAAATCCCGGCCGGCAGGCGAAGCCAGCCCGAGATATAAAAACGCCGTCAAAAAAGCCAATCGGTAGGCTCGCCATCTTTATTCACATAACTGATGTTAGGAATAATCCGTTCCTTATTCCAATCACCCAAACCATTTTCATACTGTCCGTTATACAGCAGATTCAGATTGCGGATACCGCCTGTAGCTTCCCCCGGCTCCAAAAAATGGGGCTGCTCGGCAGGAACCTTTACGGCCCCGTCGGCCTTGCCGTCCGTACCCATGATTTCGATTTCGTCAATGTATTCCCACTGCGAATGATGCATCGTAAAGGTCACCTTAACATAACGGGCATAAGCCAGCTTGCCATCCGTATTCCCGCCTTTGATTCCGTCCCGGTTGCCGTCCCATTCAAAGGTCTCCTGTCTAGGCGGACCTTCCCCCCAGAGCAGTTGGGTGGCGTTATGGGAAAGCAGTCCCCAATTCTCCTTATCGTCGGAGACATACATCGATACCGTCAGCGGCACGAGGATCGAGTTCTCAGGATAATCCTGGAAAAAATGAGCCGTAATCTTTCCGATCGACTTTTCCTCGCCTAAATCGAACACGACTTCGCGCGTTTTTCCGCGCAGATGCCCTACCCATGCCGGGTCATTCATATCCAAATTACCGTATTTTCCATCCGTAAGCTTATGCCCGTCGTCAGGATGCGATGCTTCCGGAGTTTCGGACCATTCATAGGAAAGGCCTGCCGCAAGATTGCGGAATTGCGTCTCCTCCACTGCAGAAGATGCTGCCGCTTGATTTGCGTCTCTTGCTTGTGGCGCCTGTTCCGCTGACGGTTCACCAGCATCCGTCGGTTGATCCGGTACGGCCTGTGGATTTTTTCCCGCATCATTCCCTTCCGGCTGCACTGCATCTCCCTCCTGCGCGATAGTCATGGTCGGAACAGGCGATTTCGCCTGGACCGCAGAAACCGGGGCCATCAACAATACTGCCGCTATCAGGACGGATCCCCATTTTATATTCGAATTCATCAAGCCAGCTCCTTTTTTTTTATTCTCGAATACAGAAATACCTGAAACCTGTAAACCTATTTTCTGTTTCGGGTGAACGCTTGATTGATCCCCCCTTTCACGAAATCTGGCCCAAACCATTTTGAAAGCACTTTCAAAGATAAGCGTCGCGTAGAAGCTGAGTAAAAACGTGTTGCGCATCAGCCTCCCGAAATATGGACCTCTAAAAAAAATCGATGAAATGCCGCAGATCAACCCAGCTAGCGCTTTCAAAAGTGAAGAAAGGTTTTCCCGGGTAATAATTCTAAAAAAGCGATCACGATCCGTACATCGGAATATAGCTGAATATAAAAAATATGCATCGTTTGCGGCATTTTCGGGCCCTTGCTTCCGCATGGATTCATGATAATGGGGGATCTCAAAGGATGGCAAGCAACATAATTTGATGAGCTGCGCAATATTTTCGCACTCTATATAAGACGTATTTGTGTGCGGAAAATGGTTTGGAAATAAAGAATTGTATATCCATGTAAAGAAAAGTACATGGTCTTTTGTAAGGAGACGGCTGTTCCCTTAAAGTTTGAGGATAAACCAAATTTTTGGGATTTGGAGCCTGGGATATACACTTAAGCTTTTGTTTCCCTCAACTGACCGATAACCGATTCTGCTTCCGTTTTTCAAGCCTACAATGAAATTTAGCCATAAAAAAAAAACGTCTATCGACGCACTTGCTCAGAAGACAGACCGCATTTAGCGGAAGTTTTTTCTTGCGATATAAGGAAAGCCGTGTCTTTCGAAGCTTATACTATTCTTATCTCTAAAAAAAAAACCGCACCTCCAATGTTAGTCATGCCTAACAACGGGGATGCAGTTTAAGAGATGGTTTTTAAAATGTTTTATTAAGAATGAATTGAAAAATCCTTGCCCTGCTTGCGCAGCTTAGCATATTCAGCCGTTGCCGTAAAAAGCACGTCGGAGGATGAATTGAGGGCAGTTTCGCAAGAATCCTGCAAAACACCTATAATGAAACCGACAGCAACGACCTGTATCGCAATGTCATTGGAAATCCCGAATAAGCTGCACGCCAGAGGAATGAGCAAGAGCGATCCTCCGGCAACACCCGAGGCACCTGCAGCAGATATAGCGGATAGGATGGTGAGAATCACCGCCGTACCGAAATCCACTTGAATGCCGAGGGTATGAACCGCAGCAAGAGTCAATACAGAAATCGTAACCGCTGCGCCAGCCATATTGATGGTAGCGCCTAAGGGGATCGAAACGGAATACGTATTCGCGTCCAAGCCCAGTTTATTGCACAAGTTCATATTGATTGGAATGTTTGCCGCTGAACTGCGGGTAAAGAAGGCGGTAATCGCACTTTCCTTTAAGCATTTAAAAACAAGCGGATAAGGATTTTTGCGAATATTCAGGAAAACGATAATAGGATTCACGATAAAAGCTACGACTAACATGCATCCGACCAGAATGAGCAGCAATTTTCCGTAATCGAGCAAGGAGGAAAGGCCATTGGTTGTAATGGAATCAAAAACAAGGCCCATGATGCCAAACGGCGCCAAATTGATGACCCATTTCACGATTTGCGATACGGCATCCGAAAAATTGGAAATCATGGTTTTGGTGGAATCGGACGCTTTTCTTAACGCAATCCCTAGCAGGATAGCCCAAGTTAGGATGCCGATATAGTTGGCGTTCATGAGAGCGCTTACCGGATTGTCGACAAAGTTAAACAATAGTGTTTTAAGTACTTCCACAATGCCGGAGGGAGGAGTCAAATCTTTGGCGCCGGCTGCAAGCGATAAGTCGACTGGAAATATAAAACTTGCCGTAACGCCTACAACCCCGGCCATAAATGTGCCTACGCCATACAAGGCAATAATGGATTTCATATTCGTTTGATGACCGTGTTTATGCATGGAGATGGCAGACATAACGATCAGCAAGACCAATACGGGGGCAACCGACTTTAAAGCGCCTACGAATAAAGTGCCGAATATCGAGACCCATTTCGCGGCATCCGGAATCGTTAAAGCCAAAACAATCCCCATGACGATACCGAAGAATATGCGCTTGACCAGGCTGACTTGATTCCATTTGAACACTAAACTCTTCACGAATACTCCCCCTGGTTTCGAATTTTCATCAGTAGTTTATCATGAATATTAGAAGTGAACGAGCGGAAATATCTAACATTGGTTCAGCCTTTAATTCCGTCAATGAACACCATGGCCTTAATGCTGTTTTTGCGTCAGGAGATTCGCGGCCGGGCCTGACCACGGACCTTCTCGTCTCCCATTCGGAGCTTTTTCCCTGGACGGGAGGTTTTTTAAGAGATAAGAAAGCATAAACTCCAGAGGTTTTCCTCCATATCTCGCTAGAAAAACTTCCGCTATATGCGGTCTGTCTTCTGATAAGTACGTCGATAGACGTTTTCTTATGCTCAACTCCGCATCAAATTACCATAAAAGGTCACCGCCGGGCCGTACTGTTCCACCGCTTTGCCTTTTACACTAGAGTTGGTGGCTGCAATCCGGCTGCCATCACTGCCAATGACTAAGAACGCAGCGGTAAAAAGGAGGTTTTCGGATGAGTAAAGAAATGCATGCCGATATCGTCATTGTCGGGGGCGGAACCGGCGGTACGGCGGCGGCGCTCGCAGCGGCCAAATCCGGAAAAAGAGTCATTATGACCGAAGAAACCGGATGGATCGGCGGCCAGCTGACCAGCCAGGCGGTACCGCCCGACGAGCATCCATGGATCGAATCGTTCGGCTGCACGTCAAGCTATCGAGAATTCAGGGACGGAGTGCGCCGGTACTACAGAACCTTCTTTCCTTTAAAGGATGACGGGCGAGGAGGCGTTCCGCTGAATCCCGGCGGCGGCACCGTCAGCAGGCTTTGCCATGAGCCCCGAGCGGCGCTGGCCGTGCTGGAGCAAATGCTGGCGCCATACATCCACAGCGGACGATTGATGATTTTGTACCGGCATAAATTGCTGAGGGCCGAAACGTCCGGCGACCGGATCGAGAACGTCATCGTTCAATGCAGCGCAACCGGCGATTTGACCGAGCTCATCGCGCCCTTTTATCTGGACGCCACAGAGTGCGGCGACCTTCTACCCGCCGCCGGCATCGAATATGTGACCGGAGCGGAATCCAAAAGCCAAACGGGCGAGCCTCATGCCGTGGATGGCGAGGCGCAACCGATGGATATGCAGGGCTTCACCTGGTGTTATGCGCTGGATTATGCCGAAGGCGAAGACCATACGATCGACAAACCGGAGCAGTATCCCTTCTGGCGCGCTTACAAGCCGGAATTCTGGCCGGATCGTCTGCTCAGCCTGACCGGCGTGAAGCCTTCCACGATGGAGCCCGTCTCCTATGAGCTGTTCCCGGGCTTCGGGAAATTTTCGCTGTACGAATACCGGCAAATTTTGAATCCCTCCCTGTTTCGGGACGGGCTATTCGCCAGCCCCGTCACGCTCGTGAACTGGCCGCAAAACGATTACTGGCTCGGACCGGTCATCGACGTGGGCGATGAGGAACGAAACCGCCATTTGCATGGGGCAAAGCAGCTGAGCCTCTCCCTGCTGTACTGGCTTCAGACCGAGGCTCCCCGCCCGGACGGGGGACAGGGCTATCCCGGCCTGCGCCTCCGCCCGGATGTCGTCGGCACGGGCGACGGCCTGGCGATGTATCCGTACATACGCGAATCCAGACGGATTCAGGCGGAATTTACGGTGCTTGAACAGCACGTAGCCGCCGAATGCCGTCCGGACGGGCGGGCGGAGACGTTCCGCGATTCGGTTGGCATCGGTTGTTACCGTATCGATCTGCACCCGAGCACCGGCGGTCAGCCGTACATCGACATCTCCTCCGTGCCCTTTCAAATTCCGCTCGGCAGCCTCATTCCGAAACGGGTCACCAATATGCTTGCCGCCTGCAAAAATATCGGGGTCACCCATATCACGAACGGCTGTTACCGTCTCCATCCCGTAGAGTGGAATATCGGGGAGTCCGCGGGATACTGCGCGAGCTACTGCCTCGACCGCGGTCTTGTTCCTTCCGCCGTGCGGAACGACGAGGCCGAGATGACCGATTTTCAGCGGCGGCTTAGCCAAGAGGGCATCGAGCTCGCGTGGCCGTCCATTCACGCGGTATGACGGCAGCAAGACAGCTGGCGGATAGAAGCCATCTGCTACCGGGAGCTGATCCCTAGGGCAACCAAAGACGGGAAAGACTCAAAAAGGCCGTCGCTTCCTATACATGAGTCGGCACGGCCGTCCCTAATGCCGCATCCCCGCCGCCAAAAGAAAGAGGCATTCCCTGGTCCGAAAAGATCCGGGGAATGCCTTTTTAAGTACGTGTTCAAAAGCCGGATGTTCAGCACCTACAGGATTGGATGAATGGGCTTACTTATTCCTGGTTGTTTGTATATCCGGCAAGCTGCAACAATCGCTTCAGCACGACAGCTGCTTCGGCGCGTGTCGAAGGGGCGTCCGGGGCAAAATGACCGGAAGAGCGCCCCTGCATCAGCCCGGATTGCACTGCCGCAGCGACGGCCGGCCCGGACCAGGAAGCGATGGCTTCGGCATCTTTAAACCGGTCCAGAATTTCCGCGGCCGCCCCGCCCGTTTCCAGCTTGCCTCCCGCAAATTCCATGCCGCGGGCCAGCAGAAGACTTATCTGCTCCCGCGTAATGCTTTCGTCCGGACGGAACTCTCCGTTCCGGTAGCCGTCAATGAGCCCTGAGGCCGCGGCGGCCGTGACCGCTCCGGCAAACCAGTCGTCCCCGTGCACGTCGCTGAACCCGGATTCATTCGACGCCGTTTCGTCGAGCCCTAGTGCCCGAACGAGCAGGGACGTAAACTCCGCCCGGGTCACCGGCCGGTTCGGGGCGAATACGTCTCCACTTACCCCTTGGACCAATCCCTTGGAGGCAAGTTCTTCGATCTCCCGGACGGCCCAGTGTCCCTTCAGATCCTGAAAAATCTTCTCCCTCTGCGCAATCGCCAGTATTCCGCCGACGGACAGTCTCAACTTGGCAAGACTTCCCTCTTTGGATCCGGACATGACAGCCGGAATAAAGGAAAGCTGATCCTGAGGGAGCCTATATCCGAAGGCCCCGGCATGCCCCGGCTCATCCGTTCCGTTAACCGGCAGCGTCAGCACGGCATATCCCTGTTTGAAACGGGACAGCTCCTCCGATTTCTGCCCTTTGCTCAGCGCAAAACGAACCTTGACGGAGGCTAGCAGCTTTGCCGTGCCCTCCTTGGACAACCGGGCCTTCAAACCTGACGCCTCGGCTTCGGTAAGCCTGCCGATGCTGACCACGAGCAGCTCGGCATCCGGTTTCTTCGATAATTCCGCCTTCAAGGAAGCAAGCGGCAAATCCAGACGGCCGGACAGGGTCTCCAAGACAAGCGTCCCGGTTGGAACTTTCTGCAGCGCCGTACGCAATCCGCCGGTCGGCAGGCTCAACTCCACCGTGTCCGAAGCTTCTTTTACCGCATAAACCAGCTCGGGCGTCTTCGCGTTTTCTTTCGCTAACCTCTCCAGCTCCTGCAGCATCGGTTCAAGCTGGACATCGGCACGGACAAGGGTACGCCCATCCGGACCAGTTTCTTTGGCCAGCTTGATCCGTTCGGGAGCGGACGGCTTTCCAGGGTTCCCAGGATTCCCAGGATTACCGGGACTGCCCGGATTCCCGGGATTGCCGGGGCCGCCCGGATTGCCTGGTTCGCCTCCGTTATCCCCTCCCGTCGTCCGCGTCATCTCGATCGTTTTGCCGTTGGTTTTCAGCCCATCCACGTACACCTCGAACGCGACCGTATTGGCTCCCGGAGAAAGCGGGATAACGGCGGAAAATTCCCCGTTCGTCTTCACGTCGGCCTTCTGGCCGTTAAACCGCACTTCAACCTTTCCGGGACCGAGCGCTTCAGCGCGTCCCTCTACCTTGACCCGGTTATCCGCAACCTTCTTCCCATCATCGTCCAGCAGCCCGCCGAGGACGGCCGATCGAACCTGGTCTCCCTTGTTGTAGGCATTCGCCACAAGCTGGCGTTTGGTGCGCACGCCGGAAGGATCCACCGTGGAAATGACAAAACCGCCCTGCGGGATCACGCTGTTATTCTCCTCCGGCGATCCCCAGTTCCACCGGATCGCCTGCTCCCGGTTAGCCACATGCTCAACTTCGCCGGAGGCGTTCACGACCACCTCCACGCCGAAACGGTTCGTCCCCGTGGAATATCCGAAGGCGTCCGTCATGACGTTGATGTTGCCCTCTACGCGGTTGACGTTATAGAAGTCTCCTTCCAGGAAGCCGTTCGGATTTCCCGGAAGGCTCATGCCGAGCTGGTAGTCCTTGACCCATTCCTTATCCTGAAGCGATGCCGTGATGACGGGCCAGTTCACCTGCGAGGCGTCAAACAGCATCAGGCCATTCGTGCTGCTGAGGCCGGCCTGAAACACCTCGCGCTGCATGGCCGGTTCCTGCACGTTATTCAAGGCGATGCCCGCATACAGCGGAATTTCCCCGTTGGTCACGATATTTCCGAGGGTAATGTACTTTTTGACCTCGCTGCTTGTGGTTTGATAGGCACCGATCATCAGAAAATCCAAATATTCAATGTACCCCGTATCGTAATACGCCGGCGTATAAACCGATTCATCCGGCATCCCCAGCCGGGGATCGAAACGGAAGTTTTTGCTGCCCCAGTTCACGCCGTTCAAATAATACGTTTCATACCAGGAGCCGACATAAGATGATACCTGTATGGATCTTCCGGTAGAGGCTTCATAAGCGTCGACGAGGCTTTTCACTTCCCCGAAAAAGCTCTGGATCGTAGCCGAACGGAACTCCCACCAGTCCTGAATCAGCGGTCCATACACGCGAACCGACTGATCGTAGTAAAAAACGTCGTTCGGCCAATTGACCAGCTGCTTGCCTCTCGCCTGAAGAAACTGCTCGAACTTGGCCCTCGTTTCGTCGCTGAAATCGGCGCCCTCGTTGTCATACCGTCCCCTGTCGTGGACGACGCCGTCGACCTGATAGTTTTTAATGATTTCTTCAAACGTTTTGAGCTGATACTGCCGGACTTCATCGTTCGAAGGGTTGACGAAGGCGACCAACCCCTGCTTGGCGCTTTCCCGGAGGCGCTTGATCTCCCCGTTGTTTTCCGCAAAATGAACCCGCTCTTCCCAATCCAGATGATCGTTCAGGACGGCGAATTCCTGGTGAGCGATGGACCCTTCCGCAAAATCATTGATCGCCGCATGGATTTTTAGACCCAGCGAGTGGCCGTGCGTAATGAATTCCTGCAGCAGATCCAGATCGGGATTGGCTCCGGCTTTTTGCGGCGCTTTGATCTCGCTCACGTACGGACGTCCGGTCAAATCGTTCTTTTTGTAGGAGACGAAGCCTTCCACTCCCTTGACGTCGAGCACGATGGAGGTGACTCCCGCTTTTTTTCGCCTGCTCCAGAAAATCCCGCACATGGTCGCTGGTTTGGAACTTTCTCGCGTTGGCCGCCTGGTCCACCCACAAAATAACATCCTTCTGCGTTGAAAATCCGGGACGGTTGAATATCGCAAGACTCCTCGCGTCCTGCTCCTTGCCGCGCTTCAGCACCTTAACATCCACATAATTCGTTCCTGTTTGCAGCGGATACGAATAGGAAAAGGAGCCGTCGGGAGCAAAAGGGACCTCCGCGTCATTTACCGTCAGTTCGATGGCCGACGGATCGTCGATATTTTCAATCATCCCCTTGATATCCGTTTGGGAATCGGTAACCGTGTACATCGGCGGATTTTCGAGCTTCAGCCTGGCAATAAAGCCGCTTCTCAAATCCCTTATAGCGACGACTTCCCCGTTCTTGCGCAGCTTGATCATGTCGCCGACCTTGAATTTTTCGGCCAGGAAACGCTTGATGTCATTGCCCGCATAGCTGTTATCCTGGGCCATGAGCACATACCCGTCCTCGGGGATCGTAAGCTCGGTCGGTCCCGTCCAGACCGGCGGCTTTCCGCCCACGGACGGATTGACCACCTGGACGACCCGGTTGTTTCCGTCTACCAGAACCGCCACGTTATACTTGGGCACAAGCAGCGAAGGACCATAATCGCGGGTGTATAGGGCTATAATATTTTCGATTCCGGTGACGTCCTTGTCGATAAAGTCCAGCTTTTTGCGCGGTCCTTCAATGCCGATCGTGATATCGGCCGGCGCGGCCTCCACCTCGATATAATCCTCGATCTGGCCCGCCGTATCATAGACGGCATTCAGGGTAACGGAAGCCTGCTCGGCTTCGCCCTCCCACAGCCGGACCGTCACCGCATTCGGCCCCGGATGCAGGTAAACATTCAGCTTGAAGCTTCCGCTGGCCGTAAGGGGTGCCTCCTTGTCATTGACCGTAACTCGCATTGCTTTATCCTCCATGTAGTTTTTCACGTAGCCGGATACCTCCACCAGCGGGATGGTTACCGTCGTGTCGGGCGGGGTATTCAGCACGAGTTCTGGTTTCTCCCCAGGCTCAGGCTCGGGTTCGGGATCCGGATTCGGCCCCGGCGTCTGCGTCAGAAAATCCGCCGCGGTCACCTCGACGCCGCCGCGTTTCAACTTGATCCGGTCCCCGGCTTCATAATGCAGGAACAGCGGCTTCCGGTATCCGGAATCGTCCCACGAGCCGTCGCCGGCAAGAACGATATAGCCGCCTTCCGGAATCGCGGCATTTTCCTCCGTATCCCACGCATTGGGCGGATCGCCGTCGGGCCCGTGTTTTTTCTGCACCACGCCGGCGGCATCCACCACGAGAGCCACGGTCTGCTCCCGGATAAGCACGTCGTTATCGTACACGTCAGCCGTTACTCGGGCTCCGTGCGTGAACAAAGCCAGATAACCGGATTTTTGGGACAACGCTTCCTCCCCGGGGTTGATATCCGTAAATTCCAGAACGGTATGCTCATCTTGGGAAACCAAGGTTACAGGGTCGGCAGCAGCAGCCGAGGGACTTCCCTGGCCTCCCGTATCGGGATCGCCGGCTACTGCCGCCGGCGTCCCCAGGGTCACCGAAGAGATGATCAGGGCAACGCTCAGCAAAGCAGCCATACGTCTTCGGAGATTCAGCTTCATCACATAACCACCTTTCATCGGAATTTTTTTTGGAAAAAAAGCAGCCGCGAACGCAAGCTGCTCGTAAAACCTCCTATTATTTTTTTCGTCTGATACCACTCGTTTGCGGCCTTTACCATATCGGCTCCGCCTTCCGCACGCCACTGCTCCAGGAATTTATCGTAGTTTTCCAACGGCTCGGAACCGCTGATGAATTTCAGCATGTTATCGTTAAGCAGCGTTCTGAGCTTCAGCGTATTTTTCGAAACGGCATTGATCGGGGGTGCCTTGGACATCGGATCAATGACGATAATGCCCTCGGCATTTTTCTGGAACGTCTCAAAATAATTCTGAACAATCGGATCCTTCCGTACACGTGCCTGCCAATAAATCGGATATTTCTCCTCGTCAACACCGGTTACAAAGGCGCTGGCATTGCCCAAATCATCATTGAATTTCGGAAGAATCGGATAATATTTGCCGTCCTTCACCTCATGGTGAACACCTTCCGTACCGATGGCCAGGCCTTTGAACGTCTCTGGCTCCAGCTTCGCGTTCAAAAATTTCATCGCCTCCTCTTTATTTTTGGATGACTTCGGGATGGCAATGAACCAGCTGGTTTTCGTGTCGGCTCCAACGACGGCTTTCCCATCCTTCCCTTTCAGATATGGGATCACAGATACCTTGGCATCCGGGAAGTTTTGATTCAGCGCCGAAATCGTGCTGCCCGCGTTCCACCAGGCCAGCTTGTAAACGGCTGCCTTGCCGCTTGCGAATTTCTCGATCGCTTTTTGCGCCGTGTTGATCGGCATCTCCGTATCCAGCAGCCCTTCCTTATACAGTTTGTTCATAAAGGCCAGGAATTCTTTCATTTCCGGCTGCTCGGCCTTATGCACCAGCTTGCCGTCAACTTCTTTCCAGTCTGTAAGTATTCCGAACGTTGCCGCTATGTCACCGTACGCAATATCGCCGTAGACGGAGTCTTTGCTACCAGTAAGCGGAATGATGTTTTTCTTTTCCTTGATCGTTTTCAGCACGTTGTACAGCTCATCCGTCGTTGTCGGAATGGATAACCCCAGTTCATCCAGCCAATCCTGTCGGACGACCAGTTCCTCGCCGACGCTCACGCCCGCCCCCGTTTCCGGAATGGCGTACTTTTTGCCGTCGATGGTCGCGCTGCCCCACGATTCCGGTTTGATCGCCTGGTTGATGTGATTGCCGTGGGCGGCGAGCAGATCGTCGATCGGCTCCAGCGCGCCCGATGTCGCGAGATTGTAGAATTGCTCGGAATTCAGCTTCATCACGTCAAAGCTTTCCTTGTTGGCCACGAGCAGATTCAGCTTTTCATTCGCTTTTTCCGCCGGGAGCATTTCGTACTCGACGTTGTATCCCGTCTTCTCGTTAATGTACTGGCTCGTGTATTCCTTGGCCGGATCAAACAGCCCGTACTGCATGATCATGCGGATCTCCTTGTTGGCGTCTCCTCCCTTCGGTCCCTCTGAAGGAGCCGCTCCCGGCGACTCCGGCTTCGAAGCTCCCCCGCCGCAGCCGGACACCGCCAGGCTCAGACCCAGAAACGCGGCAAGCATTGCCGATTTTTTTCTCATACGATAACCTCCTTGGAATGGGATAACCTTTAAACCGAACCCTTGTATAAGCGGGGCATCACCGCCTTTGTGGAATGATCTTTCCCCTTCTTCAGCCCTTGACCGAGCCGACCAGCACGCCTTTGACGAAATATTTCTGCAGGAAGGGGTACACCAGCAAAATCGGAATGGTCGCGAGCAGAATGGAGGACGCTTGAATCGACTGCGGAGTCATATTGATGGCCGCATCCACGTTGTTTTTCAAAAAATCCCCGCTGGAAGAAACGATCAGCTCCTTCAGGTACAATTGGAGCGGCTTAAGCTCCGGATCGGTAATGTAAATCATGGCGGCAAAATAATCGTTCCAGAAAGCTACCGCAAAAAACAATGCGATCGTGGCAAGGACCGGCAGGGAAAGCGGGAGCATGATATGGATCAAAATCCGGATGTTGCCTGCGCCGTCCAGCTTGGCGGATTCCTCCAGCGAATCCGGTAGCCCCTCGAAGTAGTTTTTGATGATCAGCATATTGAAAACGTTTACCATGGCGGGCAAAAACAAAACCGGCAGCGTGTTGACCAGATTCAGATTGTGCATAAGCAGATACGTCGGGATCAAGCCGCCGCTGAACAACATCGTGAACACAAACATGAGCAGCAGCCATTTTCTCCCGCGCAGCCGAATTTTAGAAAGCGGATAAGCGGTCATCGTGGTCATGATCAGGCTGAGCCCCGTTCCGATCACCGTCAGCAGCACGGACGTCTTCAGGGAAGTCAGAAACATCGAGTCCTGCAGCACGTATTTGTAGGTTTCAAATTGAACGCCGACCGGGAAAAGGCCGACGCGTCCGGATACAACCGCCTCCTCGCTGCTGAGGGATTTTGCCAATAAATTAATGAAAGGAACCAATGTCGTAATCCCGATCAGGATGAAAACGCAGTAATTGAATGCCGCAAAAACTTTCTCTCCTGCGGAAGGTTTGATGGAGTTCACGCCTACGCCGGCGGAAATGGTTTTTTAAATCAAGATCCTGTTTCATGGCGCTCTCCCTCCTTTACCAGATTCCCCGCTGCAGGTATTTTTTGCTGAGCGAGTTGCCGACGATCACGAGCGTAAACGAAATCACGGCTTCGAAAAGACCTACCGCTGTCGTGAAGCTGTAATCCTGGTTGCCGAGGCCCTGCCTGTACACGTACGTGCCGATGACATCCGAAACTTTGTACACCACCGGGTTGTACATGACCAGGATTTGCTCCGTTCCCGCTTCCAAAATGCTCCCGAGACGCAGGATAAACATCAGAATGATAATCGGCGCGATACCGGGAAGCGTAATATGCCACAGCTGTTTCCATTTGCCTGCACCGTCGATTTTAGCCGCTTCGTACAGCGTCGGATCGATCATGCTGAAAGCGGCAAGGTACACGATCGTGCTCCACCCGGTTTCCTTCCATCCGGCCGAGGTGACGAGGACGCTCCGGAACACGCTGTTATCCAGAAAGAAAGCGATCGGCTCCAGGTTGAGCGATACCAGCAGCTTGTTCACCAAACCGCCGTTCGTCGACAACAGATCAATGAACAAGCCGCTCACGATGACCCAGGACAGAAAATGCGGCAGGTAAATGACAGTCTGCACCGAGCGCTTGAAAATCATGTTTTTCATCTCGTTCAGCATCAATGCCACGATGATCGGCAGCGGGAACAGGATGATGATTTTCAGCAGGCTGATGATGACGGTATTTTGAAATACCAGCGCGAAGTCCGGGGAGGTAAACAGCTTCTCAAAATGCTTCCATCCGACCCATGGGCTATCCGCAAAGCCGGTAAAGATGTTGAAATCCTTAAACGCGATCGTAATGCCGTACATGGGCGTATACTTAAACAGCAGAATAAACAAAATTCCCGGGACCAGCAGCAAATACAAATCCCATTCCTTCCGTATATCGCTCCACAGCGACGGAAAATATCCGCGGCGGCTCAGTCCGGGTACGGGCAGTTTCTTCGATCCTGGCTTCATGCAATTCCCCCCTCTGATGAATGAGAACCGTTACTTCGATACCTAAAATTGTAAAGCGGGACTTAAAAGCCCGGTAGACGACAATCATTACTGTTTGTGGTAATTTGATGCTCCTTTGGCGCATGCTAAGAAGGCATCGCTTCCGGTTTGCGAACAACCGGAGGATGCCTTAACTACGTCTTATTCGATGGTGCAGAATTGCTATGTAATGTCTGATCTGTTTCGTATGCCTCTCTTATTTCTTCAAGCGGCCGCTGGGATGAGCCTTCCTTACGGTTTAAACTCCCCCGGATTGACGCCCCAGTACTTGCGGAACACCTTCGTAAAATAACTGACATCCCGGTAGCCCGTCTGCCTTGCGGCATCATACACCTTTTGCCCCTCCTGAAGGATGCGCTTAGCCCTCTCCATCTTCTGTTCCAACACGTAAGCCGAAAAAGCCATCCCCATCTCCTGTTTGAACAGCCGGCTCAGGTACGAGGAATTGACGTACAGCCGGTCGGCCATGGTATGCAGCGTAATATCCTGGTCGATTTCCTGCTCAATGAGGCTCGCTATTTTTTGAACGATCTGATGGCTGCTGCTTTTTCGCTGTCCCTTCATATATTCCGTGATACGGTTCACGGTTCTTGCCAGCCAGGAGCGCGTTTGCGATTTCGTGTTGAGGAGATGGATGTTCTGCAAAAAAGCCCAGTCCTCCCCCATCACCTCCGGAATACTCCAGCCCTGCTTGACCATGATCCGGATAAACAGGCTGTTCATGTACAGCACGGCCTCCTGAAACTGCTGCGATGTCCCGGTACGGGTGAAGAGCTCCTGCCATAAGCCCTCCACGGCTTCCGCCGCTTTGGCTTCATCCGCCGTCTCCAGCGCAATTTCCAGCATTTTTTCCAGGTGCTGCTGCCCGGAGATTTCCGGCCTGTCCCTTCTCTCTTCTTCCCGGTAGGGAATGGCGATATCCTGTCCGTACACGACTCTTTCCTGGAGGGCTCTGCAGGCTTCCGCATATAGCTGCGGCAGCTCCTCAATCCTTCCCGCCCTTCCGCAAATGCCGGCGCTTGCCGTCAGCTTCAAAATTTCCTTGGCATGGGAGAGCAGCTTGACGACGGACGCATTGATATGCAGCATGAATTCCTTCGGATTTCGTTCGGGCTCGGCCCGAAACACAAGAAGCACGTCCGAATCCGGGTCCGTGCACACCGAACAGGAAGAGTGAGACAGCAACTCCCCGGCCAGGCAACGGATCGTAAACCGCAGCAGTTCACGGTCGTTCGGGCCAAACCTGGCGTCATGTTCCGGAAGAGGATCCAAGTCCACGACGGCTGCGGCCAGCAGCGTATCCTTTTCCAGGCCCATATACAGCTCCCTGCTCCGGTTTAGGATCTCCCGTTCGCCGTATTTGCCGCTCACCCAATTCAGAATGAAGTGGTTTTGAAGGCTCGGCACATGGTCCCTCCACTTCCTTTCAAGCTCCGCCGTAAGTCTCCACTGCTCCAAATCCTCCCGGAGCCCGTCCCGTGCCTCAAGCACCGCTTTCAGGATCTCTTCCTCGCCGGCGGGCTTTAGCAAATATCGGGATACCCCGTGCTCCATCGCTTGCTGGGCAAAGGCGAAATTGTCATGGCCGCTTAAAATAATCATCTTCATAAACCGCTTACCGCCCTGTTTTTCCTTTAACCGGGCAATCAGGGTCAAGCCGTCCATTTCCGGCATCTGTACGTCGATCAGCATCAAATCGGGCATTTTTCGCTCCGCCATCCGAAGCGCCTCCACCCCGTTCGCCGCCAATCCGACGACCTCGATCCCATGGTCTTCCCACGGTATATTGTAGGCCAGCGAATTCCGCAGTCTGGGTTCGTCTTCCACGATGATCAAATTCATGCTCCCCGTCCTCCTTCGTATAAAGCCGAAACCGGTGTCATGCGCCCGGTATCCCGTCCGGCATGATGAAGCGGTATATATATGGATACGGTGGTTCCCATGCCGGGCAGGCTGTCCACCGTCAATCGGGCCTCTTCCCCGTAGTACAGCCTCATTCGGGTGATCACATTCCGCAGGCCGAACAAATCCTTGATGTTCTCCTCGTCCTGTGACAGGGACGGAAAACTGCGGAACCCCATCCGTTCGAGTTCGTTCCGGATATAAGACAGGCGCTCCTCCCCGATCCCGGGCCCGTTGTCCTCCACGCTGATTTTGATCAGCTCTCCTTCGATCCGGCTGGATAGGATAAGGCTTCCGCCGCTCGCTTTTCCCTCCATCCCGTGCAAAATCGCGTTTTCCACCAAAGGCTGAAGCAGCAGCTTCAATATCGGAATTTCCTTCGTTTCTTCGGCAATCCGGTACTCGACTTCAAAGCTGTCCAGAAAGCGGAGCTGTTGAATCCGAATGTAATAATGCAGGTGGGTGATGCTCTCTTCGATCGTAAATACCTGCCTTCCCTTATCCAGACTGAGACGGAAAAACTTCGACAGGTTCATCACCATCTCGCTGATCTCGTCCGCCTCGTAATTTTTGGCCGTCCAATAGATGGAATCCAGGGTGTTGTACAAGAAATGCGGATTGATCTGGGACTGCAAAAATTTCAGCTCCGTCGTTGCCAGCCTGAGCTGCTGCTCGTAATGGTCCTCGATCAAATGCTTTTGCACGGATGCCATCCGGTTAAAGGACTGGATCAGGAAGCCGAACTCATCCCTTCTTTTGGTCTCTACGCGCACGTTCATTTCGCCGCTGCTCAGACGTTTCATCCCGCGGGAAAGCTTAAGCACGGGAGAAGCGATTCCGCTGTAAACGACCCACGATATAATGAAAGCGAGCAGGATGCTGATCCCGATAATCGTAAACGTGAACATGCGGAGTTGGTCGGTCTCCCGGTAAAGCTCGCTTTTCGGCTGAACGAGCGCAAGCCTCCATGAGGAATAATCCGAGTTCATCGTTACTTCCATTTCATCGGCGGACGGGGTACCGCTTGCCGCAGCCTTCCCCGTTTCGACGATGACCTCCCCTCTTTCATTCAACAGAGAAACCCGGCTGTTCTCCGACGGAAGCAGCGTTTTCAGAATGTTCAGCAGCTTGCTGCGGTTAAAGGTGACCACAAGCAGATTGGACTGGCGGTCCATATTGTATAAATCCATGGAACGGATCAAGGAAACGCTGTCCGTTCCCGTCAGCTTGCCGAACGTCCGCGCGTCAGACACCGGATAATCGGCCATGACGTACGAAATCCCCGTCCCGTTATTCCGGGCCGATTCCACAAGCCATTCCTGTTCAGGCTCCGATGTCAGCTTCCGCCCGCCGAAATGGGTCGAGATGAACATGTGGGAGGCTTGGTGATACACGGAAATTTGCGAAACAAACCGGTTGACCGACACCGAATTGGACAGCTGCTGAAGCACGTTGGAAAAATCAACGATGGACCTCGGCGAAAAATCCGCTCCGTTTTTGTTCAACAGCTCGTTCAGGCTCGGATCCGCCGCGATCAGCGTGGAGATTTCTTCCACGTTTTGCAGCGCCAGATCAAAGTGGTTCATCGCCGAAGACAAGGCCATCTCCGTTCTTTTCACGGCCTGCTCGTATAGAATGTCCCTTGACCGTTCGACGGCAAAGAGGTTGATGACGACAAGCGGCAGAAGAATGAGCAGGATATATCCGGTCAGCCTGGTCTGGATGTTTCGGGAAAAACGGTCTGCAATTTTGCGAAATACGTTATTCATCCTTCCTCCCCCTCTAACTCTTCCCGCCCCCCGTTCTCAAACCACAGATTCACCTCTTTGGTTATTTCCTCGCCGCCTTCCCGCTTCCACTGCTCCACAAAACGGTCAAAGGACTCGATCGGCTCAATGCCCAAGATGATGCTCGTAAAAATGCCCTGAAGCTCGCCCAGCCTTTTGTCGTATTTGCTCATGGCTGGCGTGGGAATACCGTAGAACCCGTTCTTGATCACGTTTTGGCGGATCATTTCCAGATTGTCGTATAAATGAAAATCCCCCAGGGAATCCAGTCGTTTTTTGGATAAGACGGGATCCGGAACATCCACCAGGGCTTGATAAATCCCCCTGTACAGATGCTCGTCGTGCTTCTTGAAATCCGTGATCATCCTTCCATTCTCAAGACGCCATATTTCGTTCTCGAAGCCAAGCTTTAAGTTTTTATAATCGCTCACGATAAAATCGAGGAACTGTATGACCTCTTTCGCCTTGGAGGAACCGGCCGGGATCACGTTATAACCTCGGATCAGATCTTTTTCGTATACCCCCTTTTGCCCTTCAGGTCCTGTGGGATACGGTAGGGCAATCCATTCGGCTTGAGGGTCCTTCAGCTTGTTGGCCGCGATGGGGCCGCGTGTGTCGTACCAGGTGGCCGAAAAAAGCCCCACCTTGCCGTCCTCTATTTTTTCAAACAGGTTATTTTGCAAATTCAGCGGAAATTCGCGGTCCAGCAAACCTTCCTCATACAATCCGTTCAGGTAGGCCAACGCTTCCTTCGTCTCCGGCAAAATGCTGCCGTTCACCAACTTTCCGTCCCGTTCAAACCACGTATTCAGCTGCGTTCCGAAAGCGCCGAAAAACGGGGACGACCGGCCAAGATCGATCATCAAGGTTAGACCGATCGTATCATCGATGCCGTTGCCGTCGGGGTCGTCCCGGGTAAACGCGCGAATGACTTCACGGTATTCCTTCAGCGTCTTAGGCGGCTGCAGGCCGAGCCGGTCAAGCCAGTCCTTTCTGCCGTACATCAGCTCAACGCCGCTAACCTCGTTCAAGCTGGGAACGGCGTATATTTTTCCGCCATATCTTACCCGGTCCCACGCCTCGGCAGGAATTTTTTCTTTCAGATGGGGTCCGTATTGATCAATAAGATCGTCCAGCGGCTGAAAAGCCCCCTGCTTCGCGTAGTTGCCAAACCAGACCGGTTCGTACGCATGGAGCATGTCGGGCAAATTCCCGGAGGACATGATCACGTCGAGCTTCTCGTCGTACACCTCGGTTGGCGGCGTCGTAATCTGAATATCGAGTCCCGTCTGCCCCTCGATGTAGTTCAGGTAGCGGTTGTCATTTTCGTCCATCCCGGAAGGAAACGTCATCCCCAGATTGGAAATGACGATGCTGATGGACCTCGCCTCCGACTTGGGATGCTCCTGCCGGTTTTTAAGGCTTCCCGGGACGTCACATCCCGAGCTTATCAAGAAAGCGGTTACAAAAATTGTCGAAACGAATCGTAATTTTCTCCTCATGCTCTCCAATCCCTCCCTCGGTGCTAGACAACATCATACTATAATTTGGTTATCGTTTGGCAGGATCGATGATTCATTTCTCATGTTTTTTTTCATGCAAGCATGCAAAAAAACAATCCTCGGGGTTGAGGAATGCTTTTTTTGGAAAGCTCCCTATTCGAATGTGCTTTCGAAAAAAGGCCCTTCGGCTTCATTTATATAATTTTCAACAATCCTTCTCATGGGTTGCGGAAGAAGGTTATGTCGATCCATTTCGTTTACGGGTATCCAATAAAACTCCAAATGGCTCTCTTGGGATGGCGGATTCTTTCTATATTCCGCTCCTTCCAACTTAGCAGCGAAAACGTGATTTATTTCCTGATGGTATATTCCTTCATCCTCGTATTCCGCTTCTACTGCTCCTATGTACGGTCCCACCTCACATTTTAAACCAAGTTCCTCATTGATCTCTCGCCGCAAAGAAGTTCTAATGCTTTCACGGAACTCAACATGTCCTCCTGGTAAAAACGTATTATCCATTCCTATGCAATGGGCAACTAAAAGATGGTTATCGGCTAATATGACTCCTCGGGTCAGCACGTGATACTTTTGCGTTCGGTTGTCCTGTATCATTTTATCCCTCTTCCAAAAATTGTTCTTTCGCAAAACGTGAGATGATGCCATTGCCTTCTTTGATTCACATTTTATTTCTAGCATTTAAAAGAGGGAAATTCAATGATCAATTCATTAAATTCAGCCTTTGGGCGGCATGTTTCCCAACACTTGCATGAACTCGTTCGTTGCGCAAACCTTCACGCCAATATTCTTGATCTCGTCAATGCCCTTGCCATAGACGCCTGAAACAGCATCTTCGACCATGACAACTTTAAAGTCCCGCTCACTCGCCTCATATATGGTTGTTCTTGGACAATTCGGAAAGTTGCACCCTATGATGATTACCGTGTCGATTTCCTTCTCTCTTAAAAAAAGACTCCAGCCGGGTTTGGTAAAATGCCCCCCATCTAGGCTTATATAGAACCCATTCCAAATTGGCTATTCGTTGAATCGTTCCATTTAACAGGTCTTCATAATTTAATTCCTCGGCATCCAAAGGTTTAATGGAAGCAACAAGATCCGCCCCAACGGATCCGGGCTTGACGATACCCGCTCCGGATTCAATCCGTTCCCTTCGGCAAAGGTCCGCATTCGATCCATCTTCCTTGTAGATGCGGATAACATGCAGGATCGGGATTTGCCGGCTCCTGCAAACCTCCAAGATGCAATTCATTCGCGGAATGACCTCGTGCGTTCCTTGAATTTCGGCGGCAGCCCCCGGCAAACTAAAGTCATTTTGGGTATCAATCGTTAGGACGGCGCATCGGGTGAAGTCGGGCTTTGTATACTTATCCATCGTCTCGTCCAACCTCCTAAAGCTCTCGTGGCATATCCGATTTTCAAGCGTTTTTTTTAATGGATTCCTCATAACTGTTTGACAGCATTTAGCATGCTCATCCGAGCATCTATATAGCGATATGCCTTCTGAATCTCTTCTTCGTAATTTTGGTCGATCTCAAAATAATTGGCATCCCATTCCAAGCACTTCGTTCTAAACTCGTCATGAGCCTGGATATGATCATTTATTGTTCTTTCTTCCGGATACTTGCGGTTTTCTATGGCATTTCTATGTTCAATTATTTTAGTGAAGTTTTCTTTTATATATTTTGAAGAGAAGCCAAGAAAAACCGAAATAACCTGATCCGGATAAGCGATTTCAATATCCTTGACATATTGCGGCAGCAGATAACAACCCTCAATAATCAGGTTTTGATCATTCTCGATATTAGTCATAATGATTCCTTTAATCATGGGCCATAATTTTTCGCCAATGACTTCGTTGCTATCGAGAGGCGTAAATCCGCAATTCTCGTCTCCTCTGTACAATCCCATCTTTAAGTGATCCATCGAGAGGTACGGCATGTTATATTTCTCTAACAGTTTTTGGGACATTAATGTTTTACCGGTGCAGCTGTTTCCGCCTAATAATATAATCATGAAGGGCACGCATCCTTTCGTGCTTCTAATAGTGTCTATTTCCTAGTCCGGACTTCCCTCCCCTAGCTCAATCGCGCGAACTTCGGGCTCCTGAACAATCTCAAACGTGTAACCGCAGACGGAACAGTAACGGTCCTGTATCGCTGCCTGCTGGCCGCACGATTTGCAGGTTTTTACATCCGTCAGGTTTTTGATCTGCAGTTCATTTTGTTCAATCTCCCATTTTAGGCGGGAGAGCTGCTCGATGTAGGTTTCCAGCCGCTCCCTTTCCGGCGGCCACATCCCCGACTCCACCGCTTCGAAAACAACCTTCCCGATTTCCTGAAACTGCTCGTTCATTTCATTTTTCTTGCCGCTGTTCTGCAGCTTGAGCTTGTTAATTTCGACCATCGTTTTCGCTTTGCTTCCGGCCTCGGCTACGCCGGCTTTGAATTTATCCATGAAACTCATGGAAACTCCCCCTTTTCCCGATCCGTTTTTTGCCAAACTTATGGCAATCCGGACGGATATATCCGTTCCTCTCATTATAATGACTGTCACGCTTCATGACAAAAGCTTCCTGTGCAACTATGCTCTGAAGCGTACAGCTTCTGGGCAGAATGATGAACATCCAATAATTGGAGTACCACTTGAAATTACTTTTCCAACTAAGTATACTAAGTATGAAAAGTATGACTATACGGACTTTAAGGAGGATTCACTTAATGGCACCTAAAGGCAAGCATATTTTTGGAAGCGTAAAAGTCGGGGCAAAAGGACAGATCGTCATCCCCAAAGAAGCAAGGGAGATTTTTGATATTAAGCCCGGGGATTCTTTATTGATGCTGGGTGATGAGGATCAAGGAATTGCCCTTGTGAAGCAAGAGCTCTTCCTGGAATTTGCGAACGATATTTTAAACGCAAAAAAGATCGATGAGGAGGATTAGATGACAGCCATACAATTAAAAAATTTAACGAAAAGATATAAGGAAACGGCCGTTGTCAACGGGCTTTCGTTTTCCGTGGAAGAAGGTGAATTTTTCGCGCTGCTTGGGGAAAATGGGGCCGGGAAAACCACTTTGATCAGCATGTTATGCGGACTTTTGGCGCCGACGGGAGGGGATGCTCTTGTCTTCGGGGACAGCATTTTGACAAACGTGGACAAAATAAAGCGCAAAATGAATCTCTCCCCTCAAGAAACAGCCGTGGCGCCCAATCTGACCGTACGCGAAAATCTCGAGTTCATTGCAGGTACCTATGGGAGCTCCAAGAAAGAGGCCAAAGCTAAAGCTGCCGAAATGATCGATTTGTTTAACCTGACAGAGAAAGAAAAAGCTAAAGCTAAAACATTATCGGGCGGTATGCAAAGAAGATTAAGCATTGCCATGGGGCTCATTACGAATCCTCGAATTTTCTTTCTCGATGAACCGACGTTAGGGCTTGACGTACGTTCCCGGCGCGAGTTATGGAGCAATCTTTCCAAGCTGAAAGGCAAGATGACGATTATCCTGACAACCCACTACTTGGAAGAAGCGGAAGCGTTGGCCGACCGCATTTGCATTTTGCAAAAAGGCATATTGAAGGCGTTGGGAACCGCCGAACAACTTAAACAGGAAACCAACGCAGCATCATTCGAAGACGCCTTTCTCGCTATATGCGACGGGGAGGTTGAGAGCAGTGCTTAATTTTGCGGTACGCAACCGAAAAGAGATATTCCGCGATCCTTTGTCCGTTTTTCTCGGAATCGCATTGCCCATTGTTTTGTTGGTTGTTTTCACGACGATTGAAAAGAACGCGCCTCTCGATACATTCAAGGCCATCAATTTGACGCCTGGACTCATCGTTTTTAGTTTCGCTTTTTTAACCATGTTCTCTGCCCTGCTTATTGCCAAAGATAAACAAAGCGCTTTGCTGAAACGCTTATCGGCTTCCCCTTTAAGAACCGTGGATTATGTGATTGGCTATGCTTTGCCAATGCTGCCCCTGTCCATTTTTCAAACGCTCATTTGTTATATCATTGCGATGTTTTTGGGGCTGACGGCAGATATCCTGGATATATTGGCCAGCACGGTCCTTCTTCTGCCGCTTGCGATGATGTCCACGTTCCTGGGCTTATTTTTGGGAGCATTGTTCACCGAAAAACAAATTTCCGGCATAGGAACCATTTACATTACGTTGGTATCGTTTTTAGGCGGTGCCTGGATGGATATCTCTTTGCTTGGAGAAACGTTTGAAAAGATCAGCCATGCTTTGCCTTTCGTCCACGGGATTGAGTTGGCCCGCGACGTAATAGCCGGCAATTACGCCACCTTTAACGAGCATTTTTGGTGGACGATCGGATATGCCGTATTGACGTTTGTTTTGGCGCAGCTTGCCTTCAAGAAAATGTTCAGACGGTAAGAAGCATTTTGAACTTTCGCTTTCGGATTCGTCGGATTGGTTTTTGGGCAAAGATCGGCATTCCCTCCTTCTCTTTTTTGGTTCAAACGCTCTTGTCATGTTTATTCGTTACATATATCCGGACCCATAATGCCAAAATATAGTGTGGAAAGGAAGGAGCAGACATGACCGACAATAAAACCGATTACGAAGGACGATTCCCAGGGGTAGAACCGATCCCCGAGCCGGACCGCCCGGATCATGCAGCCACGGACATGCTGGACGAGGTGGTTACCGGCATACTTGAGAATAAAGATGAAGACGAGATAAAAAAAGGATTACAAAAACAAGCAGAAAACCCGGTCCGTTCCTGGTATCAACCCGTAAGAAAATGCAGTTGCCCGAATGGAACATCCCGAAACCTGAGGCGAATTTCGTCTCAGGTTTTGTTTTGATTCATGTTTTTTACTCATTTCTGAATGCGCGTTCGCATCTTCATCAATCTCTTTTTGAGATCGATTCATTTATGTGTTATGATGAATTGAGAATGGTTGACTCGAAAGGGGGTGGGACAACATGAAAGGCCATTACAATATTTTCAAAAAAAATTGCCATGTTGGGAATCCTGTTTTTGCTGGTATTTCCCTTTTCCATTCCGGTCGAGGATCCATACGCCAATCAGAACGGTTCGGGAAAATCAGTCCATGATCCCCATCATCGCGTGAAAGCATCCGCCGTACAAAAAACATCCCATTCGGCATCCAAGCATTTATCCGCAAGCAAAATCATCATCGTGCTGTTCTGCACCGCGGCCGTTATGACGCTTCCTGTCCCGGGATACCGGCTCACATACCGACCCGTTATCCTTCTTCGGCTGCGCCTTCTAATGCTTTTCCCCATCAAATTCACTTCCACATTTGTGAGCGTAGTTACCTGCCGATTGATCTGACGAATCGCGCTTTCTTTGATTTCTCCTTTCATCCTAATTCAAGTGTTTAAAATCGATGTCTAAAAAAAAGCCGAACTAGCGAAGGCTTATTTAAGTGTGCCGTTTTTCAACAAAAAAACTTCCCTAGGAGGATTAAATACATGCATGTGCGTGAAAGTGATCTGCCGGGTATCGGAAAAAAAATTTGTCGTGGAGACCCGCGGAGGAGATAAAGCCGTCGTCATCTTGCACGATGACGGACGACGTGAAATCTACCATTTCAGTTATGACGATCCGGACGATAGCATTTCGATGATCTCAATGGATGATGATGAAGCGCGTCAGCTTGCCGCGATTGTGGGCGGGCTCACGTATAAGCCGAAAGCCCTCGAAACCATTGATATGGCGCTCGACGAACTGATCATTGAATGGTACCGGATGGAGCCGCATTACGATGGGGTTGGCAAAACCATCGGCGAGCTTCAGGTCCGGCAGGCGTCGGGAGCAACGATTATCGCTGTCGTGGACAAAACCCGAGGAAAGCGGATCAATCCCGGACCGGACACCATTTTAAATGCCGATTCCATGCTCGTTGTGGTGGGAGAACGCCCCCAGCAGCGGCTGTTTAAACAAATTCTACTGAATGGAAGTGGTTGAATAGATGGATCATCTCGTTTTTGAAGTGGGTTTGGCGATTGCCTTAATCGCCTTATCGGGGTTATTATCCGCAAAACTCCGTTTTTCCGTCGTTCCTTTTTACATTTTGATCGGAATGGCTGTCGGTCCCCATGCCATGCAATGGTGGCACTTTGATTTCCGTTTTATCGAAAGCGCTCCGTTCATCGAATTTATGGGACGCATCGGCGTATTGTTTCTATTGTTTTATCTTGGTCTTGAATTTTCCGTCGGACGGCTCATTAAATCGGGACGCTCTATCGCTGTCGGCGGAACCATTTATATCGGCATTAACTTTACGCTCGGTCTGTTGATCGGGTTGGTGTCCGGCTTCCCGTTAGCGGAAACCCTTATCATCGCGGGCATTACCACCGTTTCTTCCAGCGCGATCGTCGCGAAAGTGCTGGTGGATCTAAAGCGGACGGCCAATCCGGAAACCGAAATGATTCTTGGCATCATCATGTTCGAGGACGTATTCCTGGCCGTGTATATATCCATTCTTTCAGGACTCATACTGAGCGGCTCCTCCTCGATTGGAGGCGTACTGCTGTCAGCCGTTGTCGCGCTGGGATTTATGCTTCTGGTGCTCCTGGCGGGACGCAAGGCTACCCCCCTGCTCAACCGTCTGCTGAACATCCGCTCCAACGAGTTGTTCTCTCTGGTTATTTTTTGCGTCACTGTTCCTGCTGGCGGGCTTCTCCGAAACGATTCATGTGGCCGAGGCGATCGGAGCGCTGCTCCTTGGACTGGTTCTGGCCGAAACCGAGCACGCTGATCGGATCGAGCATCTCATTTTGCCGTTTCGCGATTTCTTTGGCGCCATATTCTTTTTCAGCTTCGGGTTGACCATAGACCCGCGCGCGCTTGGCGGAGCCGTCTGGCTCTCCCTGGCAGCGGTTATCGTCACGCTGATCGGCAATTATACTGCCGGTATGCTGGCAGGCCGGAGCGCGGGTTTGTCCTCCAAGGCCTCTTCGAATATCGGACTGACGATTGTTTCCCGTGGAGAATTTTCGATCATCCTTGCCAATCTCGGTAAAGCCGGCGGCCTGATGGGCATCATCCAACCCTTTGCCGCGCTGTACGTGCTGATCCTGGCTATTCTTGGTCCATTATTAACGAAAGAATCCAAGCTGGTTTACAATTTGATGAACCGGTTGTTCAAGTTTAAGGATCAGCACAAGAAAAAGGCTGATTCCATGATTTTGAAAGAGGATGGCAGCAGTTAATTTTCATCCTCCATACACAATGGGTGCCGATGGCTTGGATCTTGACCCGGAACATCGTTCCAAACAACCATCGGAAGCCAGGCGATTGAAATAGGGGTATCCGGAAGATTCTCCCCTTCCGGATACCCCTTTTCCCTCAACATGCCTGTATCATCGGTTATTTCCACACCCTCCGCAGCCTGAACATTTCCTGCAGATACCCCCAGACCGATATAGGGCTCATCAGCATTTGATAGAACAGCACGAAGGCTATAAAGCCGAAGCGATTCTGCCTGATTTTAAGGTCGAGCCGACGAAAAAATCCCCCGCTGGTAACGGTACAATATATAGTTCTGCAACAGGGCGAGGGGAAGCACAAACAGCGTGGCCGGACCGACAATCCAGTAATGCCCGAACATGGCAAACACCAGACCGGGGAGCCAGCAAAAGGTGTATACGAAATCCAGGTATGGCATGACCAGATTAACGCCCGTCATATATTTTACATAGGGTATAGGCTGTTTCCACGGCTTCGTGATTCTGAGGGCTTCAATCATCCCTCTGGCCCATCTGCTTCTCTGTCTTATAAAATGCCGCAGGCCCTCCGGCACATCGGTAAAGGCAACCGCAAGCGGTTCATAATAGACCCTCCAGTTTCGGCTGAGAAACCCCCAGGTCAACACGATATCCTCTCCAATGGCGTCAGGCCACCCTCCAACCTCCTTAACCGCTTTTGTCTTATAGACGGAAAAAGCGCCTTGGGCAACAAGCGTTCCTTGAAATAGACCCTGCAGACGCTTGACGCTTGCAATCCCTAAGAAATAATCCCACTCCTGAACCCTTGCCAAAAATCGCCCCCGGCTGTTGCGTACCAGCACGGTACCCGCAACGGCACATACATCATCCGGGGACGAAACTAGCCGTGAAATAAGATACCTGATTGCTGACGGATGCAATACCGTATCGGCATCCAGGGTAATAACCAACTCGGTCTCTACATTCTCAATCGCTCGGTTCAAGGCATGGTGCTTGCCCGGCACCGTTTCGGACAGCACGGTAATCTCAAGCCCCAGTTCCTTCGCGCCCAATCGGGCCGCCTCCGGGGTGTTGTCGCTGGAGTTGTTATCTATGACGCAGATATGCAGGGGGCCGTTATAATCCTGAACAGAAATATAACGGAGCGTATCCTTAATGTTTTCCTCTTCATTATGACAGGCAATGAGAATGGATACCGGCGCCTTCGAATTGGTGACTTTGAAGGAAGGCTGCCGGTCAAACAGCAGACTGGAGACCATAAACGCGTTCATATAGCCAGGCAGATAAGAGATGCCTCCAATGACTATAAGACTGACCGGAAGGGTAACCAATTCTCCGAAATCCCTTACCCACGGTATGGAAAAGACAATGGACATGGCCATCCAGGCCAATGCAAACAGATGGCTGGCGTAAAACTTTCGTTTTACCGGGATGTAATGCTTTTTCCGGCCCCTGGATCCCTCAGCCTTTGACGTCAAGTTGGTATTGTTCAAATTCGTGTTGTTCATGTTCTTCTCCTGTCGTTGCAACCTATTTCCGGAACAGCTGGATCAGGTACATAATCAAGGATCCGGCCGCACTGATCACGATGCACGTCACGATCGGAAAATAAAACCGGAAGCCCGGCCGTTCCACCGCAATGTCGCCGGGCAGCCTGCCGATCCACCGGCCGATCAGCGGCCACAACAGGCCGATAACGATCAGGGCGCCGCCGAGAATGAGCAGTGTTTTGGTTACCGGATGCATTCATTTATCACCTCAAATGAAAAAATACATTGGAAATCGCGATAGAGATCAATTTCCTTGTAATCATAAAGGATGGAACTCCCGTCTGCAAGATAACTACCGAGCATTAATCTTGCGGTAAACCGGGATAACCGGAAGCCCGGGTTCCTTAGTCGTCCTCTCCTCTTAATCAGCTTGCCCCGTACAATAAAAAAAACCGCCGGCAAAAAGACCGACGGTAAATGGCACTATGCTTACTAGATAAGCGGAAGGCCACGCACGCATGTTCCAAGTGATTACTCGGTTACCAAAGCGATTTTTCCGCGTCCATGACCCTTTTCGACAGCCCGATGCGCTTCCGCAGCCTGTTCGAGAGGAAATGTCCGCCGTACATGAATTTTCAGCTTTCCCTCTGCGTACAATTCGGCAAGCTCGTTCAGGCGCCTTACGGAGCGCTGGCTGCGGATGGATTTGACGCCCGACTGTGAAGCCAGCTCAAAGGATACGATGGTGCCGATGCGATCCCGGTTCTCGACCAGTTGGAGCGATGCGCGCAGCGCCTCATCGCCAGCAGCGTCGAAGGCGGCATCCACGCCGTTAGCCGCCAGCAAGCGGACCCTCTCGACAAGCCCCTCCCCGTAGGTGACCGGAATAGCCCCCAAGGAACGCAGATACTCATGATTGGATTCGCTGGCTGTACCGATCACCGTCGCCCCCCAGGCTCTCCCAAGCTGAACGGCCATCGTGCCGACGCCGCCCGACGCCGCATGAATCAGCACCGTATCTCCTTGACCGACGCCCAGCTCTTCAAGTGCCGTATGGGCCGTCTGGCCGGAAGCCGTAAGCACCCCCGCCTCCTCCCAAGGCATCCCTTGGGGTTTACGGACCAGTTGATCCGTACCGACCACCACGTATTCCGCATAACAGGCCAACATGGCCCAGCCCATAACCTCGCTGCCGATTGAGAAATCCGCGACTCCTTCACCGACCTGATCCACAATGCCGGCAAATTCGTTTCCCAGAATCTGCGGAAACCGGATCTTTAATCCCGGCGGCACCCAGCCGCTGGACCTGACCGCGCAGTCGAACGGCTGGACCCCGGCCGCTTTTACTTTTACCCGAACCTGACCGGGACCGGCCTCGGGGCGATCCAACTCCATGATTTTCAACACGTCCGGCGGTCCAAATGCGTTAATCGCCGCAGCTTTCATAACATCCATCCCCTTTCTGGTAAAGGCTCTCACTTATTGCCGTTATTCTGCCGACCGCTGCTCCGCCATCTGTGCAAACTCCCGGAGCATGGACTCAATTCTCTGAAGACAAGCGTCCTCGATCGATCCCTTGATTCGGTTTATACGCTCCACGTCAACCGCTACCTGACCCGGCTGAACCACAGCGTTCAAGCAGCCAAGTCAATTCCGACCGTTTCCCCTATCTTATCCAGCATGCGGCGGACCATTTCCGAAACGGCGCCCGTATTGGAATGGCTTCTCGCGCTACCGCTGATGACCAACAATTTCATATCACCCCTCCGTAATCTTCTAATCCGAATGTTCATCGTTAAACATGGAGATAGGTATTGTTCTTTCCACACTTCCATTTTAAAATCACAGAAAGATAATAAAAAAATACAAAAATGGACATATATGCATATACTTAAGTATATGAAAAGAAGAAGGGAGATCGGAATGGAACTGCTACAGCTTAAATATTTTCTAACCGTAGCCAGACTTGAGCATATGACCAAGGCCGCGGAGGAATTGCGAATCGCCCAGCCGGCACTCAGCAAAACCATCGCCAGACTGGAAGAGAACTTGGGAGTGCCTTTGTTCGACAGGCAAGCCAGGCAAATAAAGCTTAATCCGTTCGGAAGAGCGTTTCTGAAAAAGGCTTCGGCGGCTCTGCGGCTGCTGGAGGAGGGGCGTCGTGAGCTGGCCGACCTTGCGGGGCTGGAGCACGGACGCATCCACTTGGCGCTGTCCAACCTGGAATCGCTCAAGGAGCCTCTGCAGCATTTCCTTAAACAGCACCCGGACGTAAATTTTCATATCGTTCAGTCTTCGATGGAAGAAATGGAGCAGATGATCGAGGAAAACGAGGTCGATTTCTTACTGACCGCGATTACGATCAAACATCCAGGCATCCGTCAGCTTCCGTTGCTGCGGGAGAAGGTCTATCTGGCCGTCCCTCCATCGCACAGACTCGCCGACCGGACCCGCATTCACTTGAAGGAGGCCGCAAACGAGGCATTTGTCGGCTACAAGGAAAGCTATCCTTTACGAATCATGAACGACGAGTTTTGCCGTCAGGCAGGCTTCGAGCCGAATGTCGTCTGCGAGGTGGAGGACCCCGCAAGCATCGCCGATTTGGTCCGGTCCGGCTTTGGCGTGGCCTTTATGGGAGAATGCAAAAGCAGCGAGGAATTATCCCTGGTAAAGCTGGAAATCGAACAGCCCGTATGCGAACGAACCTTCCATATCGCCTGGCTTGAGACTCGATATCTTTCCAGGGCAGCCATGGAATTCAGGGATTACCTTGCGGGTTATTTTCATGATTTGCAGCAGAACGGCACACCAGCCAACCTTGGCTCCGTTCAAAAATAAACCCGCTTCCGAATACATGCTCGGGTTTGGGATATCCTAACTTTTACATCAATCATTCATCGTTATGGGAAGGGACGGTTTTGAGATGTTCGGGATATCCACGGTTTGCAAACTGCTGTTGACGGCCGCATTGGCTCTGGGCTTCTTATCCGGATGCGGCAATAACCAGGCCCGCGACAGGGTTCCGACACCCAATATGGGGGTAGCTCCCTACCGGGTGGATACGGGAAGGCTTCTTCAGGATGCTTCTTTGCGCGGAACGCTGAGGATTGGCACGGAGGGCAATTACCCGCCCTTCAGCTATCGCGGAGCCGATGGGAGCCTGAAAGGTTTTGATGTCGAGCTGGCGGAAGAAGTCGCAAGACATATGGAAATGAAGGCGGTGTTTGTTGAAAAGCAGTGGAAAGACCTTCTGCCCGGCCTGACTGGCGGAGCCTACGATGCCGTCTTTAATCAAGTCGCGGACACGGCCAAGAGAAGAGGCTTGTACGATTTCTCCGATGCATATATGTCTGCCACGCCGGTTCTCGTCGTGAGACCGGACGAACGCGACATTCGTTCCTTTCGGGACATCAAGGGAAAAAATGTCGCCGTAGAAGCCGTCGGAGAATATCGGAGCATCGCTTCCCGGCATCGGTCGAATACCATTCAGGCCCGAAATTATTCGGATGCGACCGATCTGCTCCTCCGTCGAACGGTCGATGCCGTAATAACGGACAGCCTGTCCGTGCTGAACATGAAACAGACCAGGCCCGATCTGGCTGTCAAGACGGCCGATTCCCTGGATGAAACCTATAACGTATGCGCAGCCGTTGCGAATGGAAACCCCGATCTGTTGGCAGCTGTTAACAACGCGCTCCGCACGATGCAGCAGGACGGGACTTACCTGGCGATTTGGAGCAAATATTTCGGGGATGGCGCTCCCTCCCTGGGAGTTAACGCCCTGTAAGGGAATCCATCATTGGGATCGGGAAAAAAGCAATGAGCCAAGCAGCAACGTTCGTCGTCTTAAGAGAGTTAAAAACAGCAGCAGCCGAGAAGAAATCCCGGCTGCTGCTGTTTCTATCGAATCTATTGTTTTCAAGCAGAAGGTTATCCCAACGCATTAGCATTGTGCCTATAAATTGGGAGCCTCGATCTTCCGATGTTCCTTATTAGTCTTCTTTATCCTGACCTTCAGCCGGCGCTTCTTCCCCCGCCGCCGCCTCAGCCTCGGCAGCTTCCACGGCCCGCGGAATAATGACGGAGGCCAGCACTTCCTCTTCGGAAGCGTGCAAGGTTACTCCCTTCGGCAGCTTCAGATCGCCAGCGGTGATCTTATCCCCAACCTCCAGTCCGGACACGTCCGCCTCAATGGCGCTCGGAAGATCGGCAGGAAGCCCTTCCACCTCCAGCTCCGTGACTTGCGTCTGCAAAATGCCGCCTGTTTTCGTGCCTGCGGCGGTTCCCTGGTATTCTACGGGAATGCTGACGCGGACAGGTTTGTTCATCGAAATATGGAGAAAATCGACATGTATGACTTTACCGCCCCGCTGTTGAATATCCTTAACCAGCACGGGGACGGAATCCGAGCCCTCAATGTTTAGATTGAATACTTCGGAGCGGCCGGTATAAAACAGTTTTGCCGCTTCCTTCAGGTTGACGGACACCGGAATGCTTTCGGTACCGGATCCGTATACGACGCCCGGAACGCCGCCGTTCTGCCGTATTTTGCGGCGGGAAGCCCGGGTAAATTCGTTTCTGACTTTCGCTTGAAGTTGAACATTGTTTCCTTTTGACGTCATGATTAACATCCTCCTTATACGAAAACAAGTCTATCTATCCTTTACCCGCTTTCCTTGGTTGCTAAACATTTTTCTTAAGAGATAAGAAGGTATAAGCTTCGGAGACGCAGCTCCCTTATCTCGCAAGAAAAACTTCCGCTATATGCGGTCTGTCTTCTGAGAAAGTACGTCGATATGCGTTTTTTCTTTATTTGATAAGAAAGTATAAGCTTCGGAGACGCGGCTTCCCTTATCTCGCAAGAAAAAACTTCCGCTATATGCGGTCTGTCTTCTGAGAAAGTACGTCGATATGCGTTTTTCTTATTTTCTCGCGGTTTAACCACCGAAATTGAGGGTAATGATAATTACCCCTCTCTTAAATATGAAATGGAGCCTTCCGGTTAAAACCGGAAGGCTCCATTTGCATGTCAGCTTGCCATATCGGATACCGAATCCGGACCGTGAAAGCCCTCTTTTCCGCTGGCTACCCTAACCTTGATTTCTCTTTTGCCGGATGGCACCTCGATGAATAGGTCATTCTCCCATTCTCTCGCTTCCCAATCGTTCAGCCGGACTAAACATCCAATCCGCTTCACCCCGGAAGCCGCATAAAAAAACAGCCTTTACCCTGCCATGGTCTTCCTCCATGAAATCGATCCGTCCGTCCTCAACCCCGGTGCCCCACACCCAAAGGTTCCAGCCTTCATAGCAGCCATCCTGGCGCTCGTATTCCACTTCAACTTTAACCTTGTGTTTCTTCGGCCGCCGTTCGTCCTCATACAGTACCATGATGGAGAGTCCGGGCACGGAAACCGAGGATTCATCCACTTGGGACAGGGTTTCCACCCCTGCCCTGCGTTCATCCGCGACGATATTCCAGCTGTACGGGGTTGCCGGCAGCTCAACGTCCAAGGCTTTAGGATTCCCGTTCACGATCACGACGATCTGCTTCCAGGCATCGCCTCCAGCGTGGTCTTTTAACCTGTAAGCCACGATCTGGTCGCTGCAGCGGATGATTTCCATATGCTTTTCAATCTGCTCCCTGCAGCTCATTCTGAACGCAGGATGCTTCCGTCGCAGCGCGATCAACCCCCGGTAATAGTCGTAAACCGGTAAAAACCGTTCCTTGCAGCTCCATCGCATCGCATTGATTCCATCGCCGCTCCGGTAGCTGTTATGATCGCCGAACTTGGTTCTGAGAAGTTCGTCGCCTGCGTGAATCAGCGGAATTCCCTGAGACAGAAGCACAATGCCGTTAGCCAAGAGGCATCGCCTCACCGGATCGGAGGCCATCACGTCCATAACCGATACGGAGGCGTAAGGGTTGGAAGCCGCCAGCTTCTCCTGAAGCGAGCTTCCGTCTGCAGGTCGGCCGTCGTTCATGTGGATCAGGCCGGATTCCTCCCATTTGTTCTGGGATGCGAGAACTTTGTCCCACAGATTCAGGTTGTCGTGAACCGTAACATAATTAACGGTTTCCGATGCTTCATACGCAAAATCATGAATGGAGCCCATCATGCCTTCCGCTATGGCGCCTTCGCACCAGGCTTCCCCGGTGGCAAATCCCCTGCCTCCGCCGTCATTATCGCCTTTGATGGCCTGACGGAAATGATCGTTAAACACGGCAAAGCGCTTGCCCCGCTGGCTTCCCTTTACGGTTTTGTCCCGAAGCGGACTTTCTCCGCCGGTCCAGGGCTCTCCGTAAACCAGAATGCCGGGATCCACCTCGCGGCGCAGTTCTTCCACGATTTCGCAAAGGGTCGCCGTATCGATCAGAGCCATCAGATCAAACCGGAACCCGTCAACATGATATTCCTCCGCCCAATAACGCAGGGAATCTTTGATAAATTTCCGTACCATCGGTTTCTCGGTCGCCAGTTCGTTGCCGACGCCCGAGCCGTTGGATAACCCGCCATCCGCGTTTTTCCTGTAAAAGTACCCTGGCACTACAGGCTCAAACGGCCCGTCATCCACCGTGTACGTGTGATTGTAGACAACGTCCATAATCACTCTCATGCCCTTTTGGTGAAGCGCTTGAATCATTTCCTTGCATTCGCGGATACGCACCTCCGGCCTGGTTGGATCGGTCGCGTAGGATCCCTCCGGAACATTGTAATGCTGAGGGTCGTATCCCCAGTTGTATTCTCCTTCCGGTTCATAAAACGGCATGGATTTGAGCTCATTCACCGTTTTGAAATCGAAGATCGGCAGCAGGTGAACATGGGTCACCCCAAGCTCGGCTAAATGATCGATCCCGAGACGGTTTCCGTGTGCATCCTTCAATCCCGTCTCCGTAAAAGCTTTAAATTTCCCCTTATATTTCATGCCGGAGTCAGGGGATATCGAGAAATCCCTGACATGCAGCTCATAGAGCACCGCATCGGCGGGCTGAACGAACGGCGGGCGTTTATCCTGTTCCCAGCCCTCCGGGTTGCAGACCTCGGGGTCGACAACGGCGCCCCGGCACCCATTGGCGGAAACCGCCGTCGCATAAGGATCCACCGCATAACGGCATTCTCCGTTTTCATGAAAAACTTTGTACATATAGAACAAACCGGCGGTTTCTCCTTCAATCCTCGCCGTCCATACGCCATCCTCGTCCCGCTCCATCGGGTACTCGGTCCCGTCTTTATGATCCGCGGCCACGCCTGCTTCGTTATAAACTCCCGCGTCTTCATATAACATCAGTGATACGGCCCGGGCGGACGGCGACCACAAGCTGAACCGGCTTCCCGCCTTGCTATAGGTTACCCCAAGTTTTATATCCGTTATATTACTGATCATGTCCATACTCATCATAATCACCGTCACTTTTAAAAAGAATCATTTTAATAGTATTGGCGCCTGATTCATAAGACAGACCTATCGGGCAAAAAATCGCTTTCAAGATATAGCTTATGCCGGTGGCGCCAAAAAGTTTGGGTCTATGTCTCTATTATCGGCTGTTTTGGGCGGATATGTAAGTCTATGGAACTACGAACATGTCGAACGGTGCGGAAAATAAATCATATCATGCAGATCCCAAAGGCCTGTCCTTCTCATGGTTTAAGTAAAATTTTATCCCGAAGATGGAATATGTTATCCCTTTTATTTCGTGTTTCCTGTGCTTTAATAAAAATACATAAAATCCTCTTTTGTAAATATTTAACTAATTCGTCGGCCGCTGAATCTCTTTGTATTTTTACTATACCAGCTTGTATGCTCTTATGGTCGAAAAGCACGCATGACAACGTTTTATCGTATCACCGTCGGGCGCTGTTGAAAGCGCATTCTTCGATCTCTTTCGGAAAGGTGGCGATGCCGGAAACAAAAAAACGAGAGATCCTTGTCTCCCCTGAACCTTGTTTTGATCATTGGAAGGAGGAAATCGTGTCATGTCAAACCGAAACAAATGGTCCCGATTTGCGCTATTCGGCCTCATGTTCGCGCTGCTGGCGCCCGCTTGCTTCACCGGGCCGGGCCAGGCTTCGGCTGCGGAAAGCTACAAAATGGTAGGATACTATCCGTCATGGGCGGCATATGGACGCAATTATAATGTATCCGATATCGATCCCGGCAAAATGACCCACATCAACTATGCCTTTGCGGACATCTGCTGGAACGGAAGGCACGGCAATCCCGATCCGGCAAGCCCGAACCCGTCGACCTGGACGTGCCAGGATGAGAACAGCCAAACGATCAATGTACCTAACGGCACCATCGTGCTCGGGGACCCCTGGATCGATACCGGAAAACGATTTCCCGGCGACGCTTGGGATCAACCCTATGCCGGGAATATTAACCAGCTGAACAAGCTGAAAAAGATCAACCCGAATCTGAAAACGATCATATCGGTCGGCGGCTGGTCCTGGTCGAACCGCTTCTCCGATGTGGCCGCAAGCCAGGTTACGCGCGAAACGTTCGCCAACTCCGCGGTCGACTTCCTGCGGAAGTACAACTTCGACGGCGTCGATCTGGACTGGGAATACCCGGTCGGCGGAGGGCTTGCGGGCAACAGCGCCCGTCCGGAAGACAAACAGAATTACACCCTGCTTCTGCAGGAAATCCGCAATAAACTGGACGCCGCCGAGAAAACAGACGGCAAGGATTATTTGCTCACCATCGCCTCCGGGGCTTCGGAAAACTACAAGAACAATACCGAGCTTGGAAACATCGGCGCCGTCGTGGACTGGATCAATATTATGACCTACGATTTTAATGGAGGCTGGCAAAAGATCAGCGCCCACAATGCCCCGCTGTACTTTGATCCGGCCGCTGAGACTGCCAAGGTTCCCCATGCATCCGCTTTCAACGTCGACGCCGGGGTCCAGGGGCATTTAAGCGCAGGGGTTCCCTCCTCGAAAATCGTGCTCGGCGTGGCCTTCTACGGCCGTGGATGGGATGGCGTCCCTTCGGTCGGCAACGGGCAATACCAGACCGGAACAGGGCCATCCCAAGCGGGAACATGGGAAAACGGCTCGTTTGACTTCAATGATCTGGAAGCCAACTATATCAACAAAAACGGGTATACCCGGTACTGGAACGACGCCTCGAAAGTTCCTTACCTGTACAACCCGAGCCTGAAACGGTTTATAAGTTATGATGACGCGTCATCCCTCGGACATAAGACCGATTATATTAAACAGAAGGGCCTTGGAGGCGCGATGTTCTGGGAGCTCAGCGGCGATCGGAACAAAACGCTCCTGAATAAGCTCAACTCGGATTTGAACAACAGCGGGCCGGTTCCCGACACTCAACCTCCCACGGCCCCCGGCAGCCTGACCAGCACCGGCAAAACCTCGGACAGCGTCACGCTCAGCTGGAGCCCGTCCACGGATAATGTCGGGGTTACCGGTTATGAAGTGTACAACGGTACGGGCAAAGCAGCGACGGTGACCGGAACGACCGCCACGATCTCCGGTCTAACGGCTGCCACAAGCTATACCTTTACGGTCAAAGCCATGGACGCGGCCGGAAATATTTCCGCTGCAAGCAATCCGGTTACGGTCGTAACGGACACGGGTGGGACCCATCCGGGAGATACGCAGCCGCCAAGCGCCCCTTCCGGGCTGATCTCCACCGGCAAGACCAGCTCCAGCGTTTCGCTTAGCTGGAACGCCTCCAGCGACAATGTTGGCGTTGCTTCATACGAGGTATACCGGGGGAATTCATTAGCCGCCACAGTAACGGAACCAACCGCTACGATTAGTGGTTTGAATGCCGCAACCTCCTATACCTTCTCCGTCAAGGCAAAGGACGCGGCGGGCAATGTTTCGGCGGCAAGCCCGGAACTTACGGTTGCGACCGAGGCCGAAACCGGGCCGGGAACCGCCGCCTGGCAGCCGAATACGCCTTACACCGTCAACCAATTGGTGACCTATAACGGTAAGACCTATAAAGTTATTCAGTCCCATACCTCTATCGCAGGTTGGGAGCCGCCTAACGTGCCGGCTTTATTCCAGCTTCAATCCTAGATCGATGGAAGGGACTGCCCCGGAATCCGCGGCCAATTCAAACGGGATTTCGGAGGCAGTCCCTTCGTCTTTCCTATCCTAAAAAAGAAGCATCCGTCCACAAAGAACGAATGCTAATAAAAGATGCCCCTGAAAAATCCGGATTCGTCATCCGATTAAATTTTACAGCCCAAACTAGTTGGCCGCAAATTGATTGACCAGCTCGACGACTTCCTCAGCCGTTCGCATTTGCAGCGCTTTGGCGGCCAAGTCCTCCATTTCGGCCTTCGACAGCCGTGAAATTTGGCTGCGGGCCGGCAGGATTGAAGTTGCGCTCATGCTGAATTCATCCAGGCCCAATCCGAGCAGGAGCGGAATGGCCGTTGCGTCTCCCGCCATCTCTCCGCACATGCCGGCCCAGCGGCCTTCACGATGTGCCGCATCGATGACCATTTTCACCAGGCGCAGGATGGCCGGGTTGTATGGCTGATACAGGTAGGAAACCTGCTCGTTCATCCGGTCCGCAGCCATGGTGTATTGAATCAGATCGTTGGTGCCGATACTGAAAAAATCCACTTCCTTCGCAAACTGATCCGCCATTACGGCAGTCGAAGGAATCTCAACCATAATGCCCAGTTGGATATGCTCCGAAACGGCGATCCCTTCGGACAGCAGCTTTGCTTTTTCTTCTTCGAGCAGTGCCTTTGCTTGACGGAATTCGCCCAAGGTTGCGATCATCGGGAACATGATGCGAAGGTCGCCGTGAACGCTCGCCCGCAGCAGTGCCCGAAGCTGGGTTCTGAAAATATCCTGGCGTTCCAGGCAAAGACGAATCGCCCGGAATCCAAGAAACGGATTCATCTCCTTCGGCAGATCCATGTAAGGAAGCTCTTTATCGCCGCCGATATCAAGCGTGCGGACGACGACCGGCTTTCCCTCCATTTTTTCCAACACCGTTTTGTAGGCATTGTACTGGATTTCCTCGGAAGGAAGCTTATCTCTTCCCATGTATAGGAACTCCGTGCGATACAAGCCAACGCCTTCGCCGCCGTTATCCAAGACGCCTGCAACGTCATTCGGCGTGCCGATGTTTGCGGCCAGTTCCACATGGACCCCATCCTTGGAGACGGTCCGCTCGGTACGAAGCTTTCTCCATTCCTCGACCTGCTTGGCATAGGCCTCCTGCTTGCCGCGGTATTCGGAAACGGTTGCCTCTGACGGATTGATCAGCACATGGCCCTCCAAACCGTCCACGATAACCAGGTCGCCGCTCTTTACATGGGAAAGAACGTTCTTGGTTCCGACCACGGCCGGAATTTCAAGCGAGCGGGCCATAATGGCGGAGTGGGAAGTTCGGCCTCCGATATTGGTCGTGAAACCTTTGACAAAATTCCGGTTCAACTGGGCCGTATCCGAAGGCGTCAGGTCTTCCGCAACGACAATGACTTCCTCGCTGATTTCCGACGGACTTACATAGGTAAGGCCAAGCAGATGCTTAAGGATTCGTTTGGTCACGTCCCGCATATCGGCCGCGCGTTCCTGCAAATAGGCGCTTTTCATGTTCAGGAACATTTCGATGAATTGCCCCGCCGTTTCGTTAAGCGCATATTCGGCCGTAACCGATTCGGCAGCGATCTTGTCCTTCACCGGACTGATCAGCTCCGGATCGTCAAGAATCAGAAGATGAGATTCGAAAATCTCGGCCTTCTTCTCTCCAAGCTCCCGAAGCGTGCGCTCTTTAATGGCTTCGAGCTCCGATCTGGACTTATCCAGCGCGGCATCAAGTTTGACGATCTCCCCGTTTACGTCCTCCGCTTTTTGGTAGGACACGGAATAATCCGGATGTTCCAGGATGAACGCTTTAGCGATGGCGATTCCCGCCGATGCCGCGATCCCCTTAATGTTATTCATTGAGCTCTCCCAGCCCTTCGTTAATCATCACCTCGGAAAGAGCGGACAATGCGTCATTCTCGCTTGGTCCTTCCGAAATCAATGTCAAGGTATCTCCTTGCTCCAATCCGAGGGAAAGAACGCCCAGGATCGATTTCAACGTTACTTTTTTGCCGTTGGCTTCCGCAAAGGATTCCGTATCTTTAAATTTGTTGGCCGTGTTCACCAGAGCTGTAGCCGGACGTGCGTGGATTCCATCCTCATCGATAATTCTGAATGTTTTTTGCATTGTTCATCATCCCTCTTTCTTGTTTTTAATTACCCAAAATAATTATTTTATTGTAATGATATTGGGTTCCCCGGTTTTGACGACGCCCGTCTTATTCAGTGTCACCGACACACCCTCCGGAAGGTTGGAGAAAATAACGGGCGAAATGATGGAAGGCGCATGTTCTTTCACATACTCCAGGTCTACCTCCATGATCGGCTGTCCGGCCGATACAAGGTCGCCTTCCTGAACGAGGACTTTGAAGCCCTGTCCTTTCAATTTTACCGTATTTACGCCAATATGGACGAGTACTTCCTTGCCTCCGTCCGACATAATGCCGACGGCATGCTTGCTCGGAAAAACATTGAACACTTTACCGAAAACAGGCGAAGAAATCGTCCCGTCATGCGGAAGAACAGCAAATCCGTCGCCCGTCATCCGTTCGGAGAATACAGGGTCCGGCACATTCGAGATGTCCATCAACTCGCCGTTGACCGGAGAGACAATGTCCTCCATGATCACGGCGTCTCCGTCCTGCGCAGCCTGCTGCTCTACAACGGCCGGTTTGCCCTCCTCGGAGGCAGGTGCGGCCGGTGCCGGTGCCGGCGCAATTCCGGACATAATGTCCTGAATTTGGGACTTGATCGTATCCGATCGGGTACCGAATATGGCCTGCACATTGTTGCCTACTTCCAGAACCCCGGAAGCGCCGAGCTTTTTCAGGCGTTCTTTGTCCACTTCCGCCTTGTCCTTCACTTCAACGCGAAGGCGCGTAATGCATGCATCGAGATGGGCGATGTTACGCTGACCGCCAAGCGCCGTCAGAATGTTATAAGGCAATTCGTCTTTGCCCCCGCCTCCGGTGCCTGCACTCTCATCGCTTGCCGCGGCTTCTTCCCTTCCGGGTGTCCGAAGGTTAAACTTGCGGATAACAAACCGGAAACCGAAGTAATAGATCACCGCCATGATCAAGCCGACGATAATGACGTTCCACCAAGCGTCCGGTTCGGGATCACGCCGAAGATCAGGTAGTCGATCAAACCGCCCGAGAACGTCATGCCGATTTTCGTTCCGAGGATATGCATGGTCATAAAAGACAGACCCGCGAACACCGCGTGAACCGCAAACAGCAAAGGCGCCACGAAAAGGAAGGAGAACTCGAGCGGTTCCGTGATTCCCGTCAGGAAGGATGTCAGCGCTGCGGATCCCATAATGCCCGCGACATATTTCTTATGCTCGGGTCTCGCTTCATGGTAAATCGCCAGCGCTGCGGCCGGAAGACCAAACATCATGAACGGGAACTTGCCTGTCATGAACGTGCCTGCCGTAAATTCCACGCCGTCGCGAAGCTGCGCCATGAAGATGTTCTGGTCGCCGCGCACCAATTGTCCTGCGTGGTTAACGTACTCGCCGAATTCAAACCAGAAAGGCGAGTAGAAGATATGGTGCAACCCGAAAGGAATCAATCCCCGTTCCACCACGCCGAATACAAACGCGGACAGGGTCAGGTTCTGCTCCAGCATGAAGTGCGAAGCTGCGTTCAGGCCTGATTGGATCGGCGGCCAGACGACCGTCATGAGCAAGCCGAGCAGTACCGAGGCAGCCGCCGTCATGATCGGGACGAACCGTTTTCCTGCAAAAAAACCTAAGTAGGGCGGAAGCTCGATTTTGAAAAATCTGCGGTACATGCTTGCTGCAAGCACGCCGACGATAATGCCCCCAAACACCCCGGTGGCCAGCGTCGGGATTCCGAGCACGCTGGCGTAAGCCTGATCCGTACCGATCATCGCAGGCGTAACGCCGATGACCGAGCCCATGGTCACGTTCATGACCAGGAAACCGATGATTGCTGCCAGTCCCGCAACGCCTTCCCCCCCTGCCAGACCAACGGCCACGCCGACGGCAAACAGGAGTGACAGGTTCGTAAAGACGATTTGACCCGCATTCATCATAACGGTAGCGGCCGATTGAACCCAAGCGGTATCCAGCCAAGGTGCATATTGCAGGAAGTCGGGATTCACCAGCATATTGCCTATCCCGAGCAGAAGCCCGGCTGCTGGCAAAATGGCAACGGGTAGCATGAGAGCTTTACCTACTCTCTGCAAAACGCCAAAGAGCCGTTTAAACATGGTATTTCTCCTTCCATCATGTGGTCGATTCTGGGTGTAATGGTAAAACTTCAAACCAAAAAAAGGCACAAGCATACACCAGAATCCTGTTTGTTTTCTTACCCTAGGTTACCCGGAAAGGGATAGAAACAACCAAAAATTTCTGTCATATACTCATGCCTGATCGAATCAGTTACACGTTTTTGATTTGGAGTTTTGTTGAATTACTGTCCGTATTGTATCATCCTGCCCGTCGGGCTGCAAGGGATTTATGCCCTCATTCGCCAATCTTCACGAATTATTCACCTTGTTCTTTCCGCTGGGCCAGCCGCTGGAGATGAATCGTAAGGTATCCCACTTCCGCCGGATAAACCGGTTTTTTTTAACCGGACCTCCATGATTTTTGTGAGCTTCCAGGCCAAAGCGTACATTTCCGGATACTCCCGCTTAAGCAAGCCGTCCAGCGAATCCGTTTCTTCGACGGCCTCTCCCCGCCTGATTCTCTCAAGCGCAAACCGCAGATGGGTGATGAGTCTTGAATAATCCAGCGAATCTCTAGGAATGTTGTATTCCAGCTTATCCTCGACGGTCTGCACAAGGTCCGACACCAGCTCCGAATATTTTCTGACCTCCGAAATATGCTGGTTCGTCAACGCCCCATGAAAATGCAGAGCGATAAATCCGGCCTCTTTCTCCCCAAGATCCACGCCAAGACGATGTTTGATCGTCTCGACCGCATATTCCGCCATCTCATACTCTTCGGGATAAAGCTCTTTGGTTTCAAACAAAAAGGGATTATGGATATAAAGTCCCTGGGCATGGCGTTTGACGGCAAAAGCGATATGGTCGGTCAAAGCGATATGGATATGCTCGTTCATCGGCCCGGAGCCGGTTTTGGAAGCGTGAAGAATGATTTCATTGACGGCTTCAATGAGCTGCTCATCGACCTGCGGCACGAGCTGTTTATATTGTTCCTGCTCCTCGGGCTTCGTCAGGATGAACATTTTTTTCAACGGCTGACAGCGGTATCAAATCTTTGGCTTTACGGTTAAATCCTATGCCTTTACCGATGACAACCACCTCATCGTGCCGGGGATGTTTCGCGATAATGACATTATTGTTCAATACTTTAGCGACTTGTAAACTGCTCACGTCCGCACCTCTTTTTAGATAACCCTATACCCGCAATCTTAACAGAAATCGCGCTGCTGGGCAAAAGGGCATTTTGGCTTTTCATCCTTAAGCTGCAGTGCCCTAGACGTAACCGTTTATCGTAAATCGGGCAGCCCTGTTCTGTGTCCAGAGCTGCCCGATTCTTTGGTTTTATTCGCTTTCTTTGGCTGCGCCGACCTCCATGACCGCAGGCTCCGGCTCGATGACGGCCGGCTTCTGAACCGGCAGCCGGGGCAGGCCGCTTCGTCAGGCCTTGGATCAGCTGCTCCACATCGATCCCCGATACGCTTTTCAACATTTCCGGCGCGGTGGACATCAGCTCGGTCACGTAGTTGCTGACGCGCGCAGCGCCCTCGCCTTTGCCGGTATCCACGACGGTCAGTTTATCGATGGACGAAATCGGTTGAGCGATTTTCCCTGCCAGCTCAGGCAGCATTTTGACGATGATATCCAGCACGGCGGCTTCCCCGAACTTTTGGAACGCCTCGGCCAGCTTCTCCTTGGCCTCCGCTTCGGCCAAACCGCGCAGCCGGATGACCTCGGCCTCCGCCGTACCTTTGGCGCGTTCCGCATCGGCTATCGCCTGTCCTTCGAGGCGTTTCTGCTCTGCCGAAGCTTTAGCTTGCGTTTCAATGGAATATTGAAGCGCGTCTGCTTCGCGCATCTTGCGGGCTTTATCGGCTTCGGCCGCCTGCTCAACCGCATAACGGTCGGCGTCCGCTTTTTTCTTCACTTCAGCGTCATACTGCTTCTGACGAACCATAATTTCCTTTTCCTGTAGATCGATTTCGCGTTCTTTCCGGACGAGTTCCACCTTCATTTGCTCCTCGACCATCGTCTGCTTGGCACGCGCCTCCTGGATATGGTAGGCCTGGTCGGCTTCCGCTTTCGCCGTATCCTGTTCCTTCTTAAAAGATGCAACTTTCAGTTCCTTTTCCTTAGCCGCTTCCGCAATATTCGTATCACGCAGCAGTTCGGCCTTCTGTCCATCCTCTTCGGCGCGTGCCTTCTGGATCCGCGCGTCCCGGACCGCTTCGGCTTCGGCGATCTCGGCATCCCGTTTTACCGTCGCAATGCGGGGCTTACCAAGGGCTTCCAGATAACCGTGCTTGTCGCGGACGTCTTTGATGGTAAAGGATACGATCTGCAGACCCATTTTTTTTTAGATCCCGTGCAGCCACGCCTTGTACTTCCTGCGCGAATTTGTCCCGGTTCCGGTACACTTCCTCAACGGTCATCGATCCCAGAATCGCACGCAAATGACCTTCCAGAACCTCCTGCGCTTCTCCCTTCAGTGCCTCGATCGGCTTGCCCATGAACTGCTCGGCGGCCGTCGCCACGTCTTCGATCGAGCTTCCCACCTTGATGATCGCCACGCCGTCCGCCATCACCGGAACGCCCTGCTCCGTATAAACCTCCGGCGTCATGACATCCAGCTTGTGGGACAAGAGCGACACGAACTCCGACTTCTGGAATACCGGCAAGATAAACGCGCCGCCGCCTCGGACGATTTTGATTTTGCGGCCGGATTCATCCTCGGAAATGTTTTTGCTGCCGAGAAACGAACCCGTTACGATCATGGCTTCATCCGGACTAACCGTTTTGTAGCGGGCCCAGAATGCCAGCCCCAGTACGATAATAACGCCAACGACAATGGACGGTATGACCAAAAATTCAGGCATGTTTTACATCTCTCCCTTTCGTTCTTCCAGCTCGGATACACGGAGGACGCCGTCGGACACTTCCACCACGACGACCCGAACCCCGGCGGCCAGCGGTTTTTTTGTCAAAACTGGAGGCGATATGTAGCGTATTTCCCGCGCCGACCCTCACCATGACTTCGCCATACCCCTGTTCAGGCACCGGCACCGTAATCTCCCCGATTTTTCCGGCCATTTCAAGGATGGAAAAGCCCGTGGAATTCTCGCTGTTCTCCATCGGCCGCACATAACCGAAATACACCGCAATCGAGATCAGGACCGCAACCAATACGGATATCAGAATCTGCGGCAGAGCGGTTAGCTCCGTGTACTTTGCAAGCATGACTCCGGTGCCTCCGAAAACCGTCACTCCCGCGGCAAGCACGACCGGTTTAAAAAAAATCAACCGATAAAAAATCGAGCATGCCGTCGAGCGCTCCGCTCAATACGTCCCCCAGCAGCACCGTTACGACCGCGAACAAAACCCCGCCGATCAGACATCCCCAAAAAAGCGCCTCCATTTTGACTGCCTCCCCGAAGTTTCCTTACTGTATATAACAATTCATACGTAATAAAGTTGGCTTCGTTTCAAATATTTGCCTGAAATCCGTGGTTCTCTCTCGGGAAAATCAAGCCTTGACTGGTTTTGCGCAAGTAGAAACGACTTCGTTGTCCTTCCAGGGACGATAGCTTTTCCCCGATACAGCCAAAAAAGGCTGTGCCCTTTCAGAATGTTCTGATCAGGCACAGCCTACCCATAGTTCAAGGCAGCATGTTTATTCTAAAGAGATTATAGCGACATCTTATAGATTTCAACGACATCCTCGCGCTGCAGCTTGCGGAAGTTGCCGAACGGCCCAAAGCGCACCGTCTTCTCAGCCATAAGATCGATGTCTTTTTCATCAATGCCGTAGTCCGCCAAACGGCTTGGGGCCCCGATCGACTTCCAGAAATCGCGCAGTGCTTGGATGCCTTCCAGACCGGCCTCCTTGTCCGTCTTGCCGGCGGGATCAATGCCGAACACATGGACGGCCAGCCGCTTGAAGCGCTCCGGATTCACGTCAAGGTTGTATTTCATCCAGTTCGGGAACAGAATGGCCAGCCCCCCGCCGTGCGGGATGTCATGAACAGCCGACACGGCATGCTCGATGTTATGGGTTGCCCAATCCCCCCTCAGCCCCATGCTGATCATGCCGTTCAGCGCCATCGTGCCGCAGTACATGATCGTTTCGCGGAGCTCGAAGTTTTCGAGATCCCGATCAGCTTCGGCGCCGTTTCGATCACCGTTCGCAAAATCGTTTCGCAAAAGCCGTCCTGCACCGGCGTATTGGTCTCCGGATGGAAGTAATGCTCCAGCACGTGCGACATCATGTCGACCATGCCGTAGACCGTTTGGTCCTTCGGCAGGGAGTAGGTATGCTCCGGATCCAGGATCGAAAAAGCGGGATACGCATGCTCGCTGCCCCAACCCATCTTTTCTTGGGTAGCCTCGTTGGTAATCACGGAGCCGCCGTTCATCTCCGAGCCGGTAGCCGCCATCGTCAGCACCGTTCCCAGCGGGAGGGCGTCCTTAGGAACCGCTTTGCGCTCGACGAAATCCCACATATCCCCTTCATACTTCGCACCGACGGCGATGGCCTTCGAGCAGTCCAGCACGCTGCCGCCGCCGACGGCCAATATAAGCTCGATGCCGTGTTCCCGGCAGAGTTCCACTCCGCGGTGTACCGTGGACAGACGGGGATTCGGCTCCACGCCGCTCAGCTCCGTCACTTCCGCTCCGGCTTCGGCCAGGAGGGAGATGACGCGGTCATATAACCCGCTGCGCTTGATGCTGCCGCCGCCGTATACCAAAAGCACTTTCTTGCCGTATCTCGGAACTTCGGCTGTCAGTGCGCTCAGCTTGCCTTTGCCGAAGATCAGCCGGGTCGGATTATGAAATTCAAAAGGTCCCATTCGTTTCAACCTCCATCAACAGTATTGTATGGTTGTCTATACGTTTTCAGCTTTCCCATTATACTATCTTTCACCACGGCAATACAAAATCAGCCGCAGCTTGCGGACCGGAAGCTGCGGCTGAACAAATATGTTGCTGATCGGGTTTACAAGGAAACAAACCCCATGCTTTCAAGAAAGCGGACGAAGGCGTCCCGGCCTTCCGGCGTGTGTTTGTATACGCCTGCCTGCTCAAGAATGGCCGTAAAAATGCCGCCCACCTCGCGGCGGATCAAATCCGCGGCCTGATCCTTGGCCAAGGTCGTCCCCGCTGCCGCTTTAAGCCGTTCAACCCAGTCCCTGTGCACGGCAAGCGGGTGTTCTTCGGCCCTGGAAGCTTTATCCAGCTCGTCGTCGCCGGCCAGAATGGCGGCGATTTGATCCAGCTCCGTCTTCAGTCTGCCCGGCAGAATCGCCAGGCCCATAACCTCGATCAGGCCGATGTTTTCCTTCTTGATATGAAACATTTCGCGGTGCGGGTGGAAAATCCCTTCGGGATACTGCTCGCTCGTACGGTTGTTGCGAAGCACGAGGTCCATCTCGTAACCTCCGTCTGCGCTTCGTCGCGCAATCGGCGTTACCGTATTATGGCGGACCTTCTCCCCGTCCGTTTCGCTCCGGGCTTGGATATCCACGGAGGCGTCGCTGTACCCCTTCCATGCCTCATAAATGTCGTTTGCGCATTCCAGCAGGGCCGAACGGTCCTGCGAAGTCAGCCGGATCACCGACATCGGCCAATGGACGATGCCGACGGATACGCCGGCGTACGATTTATGTTCGAACGAAGCCAGCCTTGCCGCTTTTTGAATCGGGAAGGTGTGCCGCCCCCCCTGAAAATGGTCATGGGTCAGAATCGACCCGCCGACGATCGGCAAATCCGCATTGGAGCCCAGGAAATAGTGCGGATAATCCTCCACGAATCCGAGCAGACGGGCCAACGTGTCTTTCGTGAGCTTCATCGGGACATGGTCATGATGGAACACGATGCAGTGCTCGTTGTAATACACATAAGGCGAGTATTGGAAAAACCAGTTTTCGCCGTTCAGCTTCAAGGGGATGATTCGCAGGTTTTGGCGGGCCGGGTGATTGATCCGTCCGGCATAACCGACATTTTCCCGGCACAGCTGGCATTTCGGATAAACCGGCGGCGGGAGAAGTTTCGCCATGGCGATTTCCTTCGGGTTTTTTTCCGGCTTGGACAGGTTGATCGTAATTTCGATTTCCCCGTACTCGCTGTGATGCTTCCAGTATTCGTTCCTCGCTACCCGGTCCATGCGGATGTAGTTGCTGTCGATGCACAGCTTGTAAAAATAATCCGTAGCCGCTTCGATTCCCGACTCCCGTTCCAAACGAAGAAATTCGGAAACCACTTCCGAAGGACGGGCCAAAAGGCGCCCCATGATTTTTGCGTCCAAGAGATCACGGTACGTGTCGCTATTATCGGGGATAAGACCTTTAGCGGCCGCGTAATCGATCAGCACGTCCAACATCGGCTGAGGACTCTCCGGCGTCTCGTGATCCGGCCGTCCCTCGTAAGGCTCGCTGAAGCCGAAATCTTCAAGCAGCAGGTTGCGGCTGTAATCATGGTCCGCCTCTTGAATTAATCCGTGCCGGAGCGCGAACCGAACCAGATTCTCGATGGCACGTTTAGCTTGAGCAGGCTCGGGAGTTCTTGCTGTCTGGTTGTCCATGGTCTGTCCCCCTTAGTTGTCGCCGTAACCGTTGGGACGGCTGTCGTGCCATTTCCAGGCGCTTGCGATGATATCCTCAAGTTTGACCCGGGTAGGCTTCCAGCCCAGGATACGGCGCGCTTTCTCGGAGGAGGCGACCAGCACGGCAGGATCTCCCGCACGGCGCGCCTCCATCACGACCGGAATGTCGCGCCCCGTGACTTTCTTCGAGGTCTCGATGACTTCCTTGACGGAGAAACCGAGGCCGTTGCCGAGGTTGAACACGTTGCTCTCCTCGCCGCGGCGGAGATATTCGACCGCCCGGAGATGGGCATCCGCCAGATCGCTTACGTGAATGTAGTCGCGGATGCAGGTACCGTCCGGCGTCGGATAGTCGTCTCCAAAGACGGAAATAAAATCGCGCTGTTTCAGGGCCGTCTGAAGCACGAGCGGAATCAGATGGCTTTCGGGACGGTGATCCTCGCCGATGGCTCCGCTGGCATGGGAACCGGCCGCATTGAAATACCGCAAGGAAACGTATTTGATGCCCAGCACCTGATCGAACCAGGACATCATTCTTTCCATCATGAGCTTGGTTTCGCCGTACACATTCGTCGGCTGCGTGCGGTCCTTCTCCTCAATCGGCACCTTTTCCGGCTCGCCGTACGTTGCGGCTGTCGAGGAGAACACGATTTTGCGGACCCCCGCTTCATTCATCGCTTCCAGCAGGCAGAGCGTGCCGTATACGTTGTTGTCATAGTATTTGACAGGATTTTTCATGCTTTCTCCCACGAGGGAATTGGCCGCGAAATGAATGACGGCATCGATTTCGTTTTCGGCAAACAGACATTTCAGCAGCGCTTTGTCGCGCAAATCCCCCTCATAGAGCTTGCCGCCCAACAGGGCTTCGCGGTGTCCTGTCTCCAGGCTGTCGACGACCACGACCTCTTCCCCGCGTTCCAGCAATTCAGCCACGGTATGCGATCCGATATATCCTGCTCCTCCGGTTACCAAAATCGCCATTTTACAACGCCTCCTTTACTTCATGCACGCCCTGGCCTACGCCGCATACATAAAAGTCCGGCTTCAGCCCCGTTCTTGCCTCATAATGCTTCCCGACTTCCTGGGTGACCTTCTCCACATGATCCTCATGGACCAAAGCCACCGTACAGCCGCCGAAGCCGGCTCCGGTCATCCTGGCGCCCAAGGTGCCCGGTTCGCGCTGGAATTCCTCGACCATCGCGTCCAGCTCGTCTCCGGTTACTTCGTAAAGATAACGCAAGGAGTCGTGGGACTGGTTCATATACCGTCCGAAGGCGTCCAGGTCATTGTTTTTCAGCGCTTCAACCGAATCGAGCACGCGCTGGTTTTCTTCCACGACATGCCGGGCGCGCCGCCTTACCGTTTCATCCGTAATACTGTCCTGGAGCGTCGCGAACTGCTCCGGGGTCAGCTGAGCCAAAAACTGAAGGGCCGGAAGTTCCTTCTGCAGCATTTCAAGCGCCCGGTCGCATTCGCCGCGGCGTTCGTTGTACTTGGAATCGACCAGCCCGCGGCGTTTGTTCGTATTGGCGATCACGATTTTGTAACGCCCCGTCTGAAAAGGCACCAGTTCATATCGGAGCGTGTCGCACATGAGCAAAATCGCATGATCCTTGCGCCCGTTCGCAACCGCAAACTGATCCATGATCCCTGAATTGACGCCGACGAATTGGTTTTCCGCCCGTTGGGACAGCTTGGCGATTTCTACCGTATCGGTGTCGCGTCCTTCCATGGACAGCAAGGCATAAGCCGTTACCACCTCGATGGAAGCCGATGAAGATAAGCCGGCGCCGTTCGGAATATCGCCGTGGTACAGCAGATCATAACCTTTTGTCAGCCTGCAGCCGAGTTTGTCCAGTTCGACCATGACGCCAACCGGATAGTCGGTCCATTGCCCGCTTTTTCCGCCAAAGTTCTCGCTGATGCGCACATCGGCTTCATGCGGCAGATTGGTCGACGCCAAAGAAATCACATCGTCGTCCCGCTCCCGGATCACAAGCGTCGTGCCGAATTCCAGCGCCGCCGGAAGCACGTAACCGCCGTTATAGTCCAGATGCTCTCCGATCAGATTGACCCGTCCCGGAGCATTGAAGACCCGAAGCTGCCGCTTGCTGTCCCCGTATTTTTCTTCAAATTGTTGTACCAACTGCTGCTTATTCATCCGATGAATCACTCCATCCTGTAGGTATGGTAGTACTGATACTCCCAGTATAAAAGAATCTTCCTGGCACGGTAATGCAGTCTTGTGTGTTACATATGGATAAATGTGACCTCGCATAGTACAATGCAAGTAATTAAAATCCAATGAACCGGCATTGACTATATAAGAAGGAGAACCCGCCATGATTGGAAAAGAAAGTTATTCCGTCGATTCCAACCCTGTTGCTCCGCTTCGTGGCGACAAGCTGCATGTGCTCTTCGCCGGCGAAAGCCAAACCAAGCCCGGGCATGCGCTCGGCCCGAAAATTTATGACTATTACCTGCTTCATGCCATCGAATCCGGGAAAGGCATTTTCCGGACGGAAACCGAAGTTTACGAGCTGGGAGCCGGAGATTGTTTCCTCATCCATCCGGGCCAGCTGGTCAGCTACGTTTCGGATTCCTCCCAACCTTGGCGGTACCGTTGGATTGCTTTTTCCGGGGAATCCGCCCTGTCCTTGACCGAAGCTTCGGCACTCGTCCCGGACTATCCGGTGCTTCACAATGCCGGACAAAGCCAGGTTCCGGTTTATATTCGTCATATCCAGGAGAGCTTCCACGGCAAACAGGAAAGCGCGCATACGGCCGCCGTCGGTTATCTTCATCTGCTGTTCGCCGAGATGATGAACCGCAGTGACCGCCCGTCTACCTTAACCATGGCAGAACCCCAGGTCCAGCGAACCGTCAAGCAGATGATCAGCTATATGGCATCCCAGTACGCCCATCCGGTCTCGATCGAACAAATGTGTGCAAGCCTGGGCTATAACCGGGCCTACTTGTCCCGAATTTTCAAAAAGGAAACCGGCCTATCGCCGGTGACCTACCTTCTGAAGTTGAGAATCGATCAGGCCAAACGTCTCCTCCGCGAGCGGCCCGAACTTTCCGTCGAGCAAATTTCGGCCTCCGTCGGTTTGACGGATCCCCTTTACTTTTCGCGCCAGTTCAAACGCTTCTGCGGACAGTCCCCGACCGGTTACCGCAAAGACATTGCCGATAACTGACGCCTTCGAACGAAACAGCCCGCTTTTCTCAGGCCGAAAAGCGGGCTGTTTGATTCAGTATGCTGTTCGTTTCATTCATGTCTTGTTTCCGGTAGCAAGCTTAGGCTTCGCTATCCGTTTTCAAAATGGTTTCGATGCGGTCCAGCTCTTCCTTGGTAAACTCCAAATGATTCAATGCGGCCACGTTATCCTCGATTTGGCTGACCTTGCTCGCCCCGATCAGGGCGGAAGTCACCCGGCCTCCGCGAAGAACCCACGCCAAGGCAAATTGGGCCAGGCTTTGTCCGCGGGCGGCAGCCATCTGATTCAGCGCCCGGATCTTCCGCAAAACTTCCGGCGTAATATTGTTTTCGTTCAGGAATACCGACGGGCTGGCCGCACGGGAATCGTTCGGTATCCCGTTCAGGTACTTGTTGGTCAGCAGTCCTTGGGCCAGCGGGGTAAAGGCGATGCTGCCGATCCCGTTCTGATCCAGCACATCCAGAAGCCCGTTCTCCACCCAGCGATTCAGCATGGAGTAGCTAGGCTGGTGAATGAGCAGCGGGGTGCCCAGGCTTTTCAGAATCGCGGCCGCTTCCTGCGTTTTCTCGGGCGTATAATTGGAGATGCCTACATACAGCGCCTTGCCGGAGCGGACAATGTGATCGAGAGCCGTCATGGTTTCTTCCAGCGGCGTATCCGGATCCATGCGATGGTGATAGAAAATATCCACGTAATCCAGTCCCATCCGCTTCAGGCTCTGATCGAGGCTGGATACCAGATATTTGCGCGAGCCCCAATCCCCATACGGCCCCGGCCACATGTAATATCCCGCTTTGGACGAGATAATAAGCTCATCCCGGTACGGCTTCAAATCCCGCGACAGCACTTTGCCGAAGGTCTCTTCTGCCGAACCGGCAGGAGGACCGTAGTTATTCGCGAGATCAAAATGGGTGATGCCCAAATCGAACGCCCTCGTAATCATGCTCCGTCCGTTTTCATACGTGTCGATGCCGCCGAAATTATGCCACAGCCCGAGGGAAATGGCCGGAAGTTTTAAACCCGACCGGCCGCACCGGTTGTACTTCATACCCTCATAGCGGTCTTCGCTAGCCACATAAGTCATCTGCTATCCCCTGCCTCTCTTCATCTCTTAAGTGTCCAATAAGTATGATTAACCTAATCTCAGCATGCCGAAAGAACCTTCCGACTAGAAAACGATTACAATTCCAAGGCGATTTTCGGCATTCTGCCGTTAAATGTCTTTTCGCAGCAGGCCGCTGATCTGCATCATAACCTGACCAATGCGGTCGGAGATTAAAAGCCCTGCACGATGATCATACGGTGTGGGGTCCCTGTTGAGAAGGGCTGTTTTGCCGCCGTGAAAATAAGTGACAAGCTCCGCCGCCGGATGAACCGTAAGCGAGGTGCCGCCGATAATGAGCAGGTCCGCAGTCGATATTTCCTGCACCGAGCGAAGCAGGACTTGCTGGTCCAGCTCCTCTTCGTACAACACAACGTCAGGTTTGATAACGCCCCCGCATGCCGGGCAGCGCGGAACCGTCTCCGGAATGCTCAGAATATCGTGCAGCGAATAAAAACGGGAACAGTCCATGCAGTAGTTTCGATGAATGGATCCGTGGAGCTCCAGCACTTCGGTACTTCCGGCCGTTTGATGGAGACCGTCGATATTTTGCGTGATGACCGCTTTCAGCTTCCCTTCTTGCTCCAATCTCGCCAGCAGCTTGTGGCAGCCGTTCGGCTCGGCATGGGGATGCAGCATTTTGCTGCGGTAAAAGTCAAAAAAAAACTTCCGGATGCTCCATAAAAAACGTATGGCTGAGCATAATCTCGGGAGGATACGGGGAATGGTGTTCCGTTTGGTACAATCCCGCAGCCGATCTGAAATCGGGAATTCCGCTTTCCGTCGACGTGCCTGCTCCTCCAAAAAATACGATATAATCGCTTGCCTCGATCCATGTGGCCAATCTTTCGATCTTTTCCCTGTTCTCCACTCCAAACACCTCCATAACAGCGCCAAAAAATAATCCTGATTAATAGGCTAACGTAATTTCATTATAATCGGTGATGACCGTATCGGCATCTATGAGATGCTCCGTTTCGCCGTCCCTCTCATAGAGACCGATCGCGACGGCAGCCCCGGCCTGTTTGGCCATTTGCATATCCCCGTTGCTGTCGCCAATTACGGCAGCTTCCCCGGGTTCAATGCCAAGCCGACGGCAGGCGACTTCCGCCATTTCCGGATCGGGCTTGCCGTTTCGGACCTGATCGCGTCCGATGACCTCCGAGAAATAATTGCTTATCCCCATCCATTCCAAATGCTCTAGGGCAGCAGACGTCGTATCCGAGGTGACGACAGCCATTTTTATGGATGCTTTCCGGCAGGATTCCAAAAATCCGTTCAATCCCGGCATCGGAAATGCCGGCTTGCTCTGGCGGAGCTCGTACATCGCATTTTTCGTAATTTGATTTACTTGAAGGATTGCCTCATTCCAGGGCATGCCTGCAGCGTAAAGCTGCCAAGCCAATATGCCGTTCGTTTCCTCCACCGTTCCCATGGCGAGCGGCCCCCGGACATCATAGGAGGTTGCTTTTCCGTCCTCTCCGTTAAACGTTCCCAGCACTTTTTCCTTGGGACCCGTAAAACCGGCGCCCATCAATTCAAGCCGTTCTTCCAAAAAAACGCAAAACATAGTCGGAAAAGCCGCCCCATAAAGACATAAAATGAAGCAGTGTCCCATCCTTATCGAACAGTACCCCCCGGCAGGGCACCTTAAACTGATTTACCTGCAGTATCGGCAAGCCGTATCCCTCCCTTTTATTCGATCATACTCTTTCTAATTAGAAATGTCTCCTTATTCTTCCTTTCCTTTTTAAAACAGAACGAAGGTTCGAGAACTCCCCGTCTTCAAGGGTTTGACACATTTGAAAACGTTGACAGCGGAATACTTTGTGATTTTTATCACCTACCATTCTCCTTAAAAGGAGTAATTTTAAATTGTAAATGGATTAAAGGATCAAAAGTCCTGTCATACGGATCACATAGAGGCCTGCAGCTATTTAGAAAAAAGGCCGTGGAGGGAAACCATGAACCGCACCATTGAAGAAAAAGGGGAAACGTTTTTCCTGAATCTCCGATTTATGCTGATCGTTACCGTGCTTGTCGGCAACGCCATCGAACCGTTAATTAACCGCATGGGCAGTATTCACGCACTATATCTTTGGATATTCACGTTTCACATGCCCTTGTTTGTCTTGGTAACAGGTTATTTTGCCAAGAAATCGATCTCGGGTCCGGCGGGCCGCAAAACGCTGCTCCAGATCGGCATGCAATACGTCATATTCCAGAGCCTGTACTCGCTGCTCGATGCCGCCGTTTTCCATGTGGATGACGTCCACCGCTCGTTCTTTGCTCCTTATCTCCTGCTCTGGTTCCTGTTCAGCCATTTCTGCTGGCGCCTGATGTTCCTGTCGCTGAGCCGCTTGACGGCTGCCCGTCAGCTGATCATTGCCGCAACGCTTGGCATATTGGCGGGATACCTTCCGGTTGATGGGGTCTGGCTCAGCATCAGCCGTACGTTTGTCTTCTTCCCGTTTTTTGTGGCGGGATATCATTTTTCTTTTGAAGCTTTCAGGCAGCGCTTTAGAACATGGATCAAAGCTGCCGCAGGCATCGTCTCCATCGCTTTGTTTACCGTGCTTGGCTTGTGGGGCAGCGAGCTTCCGGCCGGCTGGCTCTATGGCAGCATGACCTATATGCAGCTTGGACACGAAGTTTGGTATGCCGGTCTGTTCCGGATCGCCGTTTACGGGCTGCAGTTTATCGCATCCGCCGCTTTTCTGGCCTGGGTCCCTATGGCATCAGGCCGAATAACGGACCTGGGGCGACGCACGCTGTACGTGTTCCTTCTCCATGGATTCATTATTCGATTCGCCGATTATTCGGGACTTCACGAATCGATCTCGAACATTTGGGGCGCGATCCTGCTGATCACTGCGGCGGTTATGTGTGCCGTACTGCTTGCCCATCCGGGTTTAAAGCGTTTCTTCCATTATGTTATCGAACCGCCGGTGGATGGACTCCTCCGTTTGGAAAACGTGGCCTTACGCCGCTTTTTTGTAAGATAAACCCACTTTCCTTCCAATCTTTAGTCGTTTTCTTTGTTTCATGACAAGTTAGCTGTGGTAAGTAAGTCTTGCGCACAGCAAAAACGACTGAGAAGGAGTGATTCTTGTGGCACGAAATAAAGGCGAAAAAAATGTCAAGAGAAGAAGCCGGCCGTCTGGGCGGCGAAGCTACCGCCAAGAAGCATAACCGTGAATTTTACCAGGAAATCGGCAAGAAAGGCGGGCAAGCTACATCAAAGAATCATAGCCGCGAATTCTACCAGGAAATCGGCCAAAAAGGCGGCGAAGCCACTTCCCGCAACCACGACCGTGAATTTTACCAGGAAATTGGACGCAAAGGCGGAAAGAAATAATTTCTGCCGCTTTCAGGGAGGCCCGCTCTATCTAAGAGCAGGGCCTCTTTTTCATAGATGTAGAAATCATAAGTTATCAGCGGAGCTGATGGAATTCTATATCGCAAGAAAAAACTTCCGCTATATGCGGTCTGTCTTCTAAGAAAGCACATCGATAGACGTTTTTCTTAAGAGATAAGAGAGTATAGACTTCAGAGGTTGGCCATCCTTATCTCGCAAGAAAAACTTCTGCTATATGCGGTCTGTCTTCTAAGAAAGTACATCGATAGACGTTTTTTCTTATAGGACAGCCAAGCTCTCCTTCCCTGCTTCCCTATCCAAAATCGAGTAGAAAAACCTGCCTGTTTGTGATAGACTCATATAAAATCTGATTCGTCATTACAGTTACCCGGCTGCTTTGCCGGTGAACCGCGCTAAAGCGCGTTGTAGGACAATTTTGGGAGATCTGGGGGGAAACCGACATCATGGCAGCTAAAAAAAATGCGTTCAGACATGATTAAAAAGGGCTTTGACCGGGCGCCGCACCGCAGTCTGCTGCGTGCCGCCGGCGTAAAGGAAGAAGACTTCGATAAACCGTTTATCGCCGTATGCAACTCTTATATCGACATCGTCCCGGGCCATGTCCATCTTCAGGAATTCGGCAAAATCGTTAAAGAAGCCATCCGTGAAGCGGGCGGGGTACCGTTCGAGTTTAATACCATCGGCGTGGACGACGGGATTGCCATGGGACATATCGGCATGCGCTATTCGCTGCCAAGCCGCGAGATCATCGCCGATTCCCTCGAAACCGTCGTATCCGCTCACTGGTTCGACGGGATGGTATGTATCCCGAACTGCGACAAGATCACTCCCGGAATGCTCATGGGCGCGCTCCGCGTCAACATTCCGACCATCGTCGTCAGCGGCGGCCCGATGAAAGCCGGCGTGGACAGCAAAGGACGCCGATTGTCCCTGACTTCGGTATTTGAAGGCGTCGGCGCCCATCAGGTCGGCAAGATCGACGACAAAGAGCTCCTGGAGCTTGAACAATACGGATGTCCAACCTGCGGCTCCTGTTCCGGCATGTTCACGGCAAATTCCATGAACTGCCTGTCCGAAGCGCTGGGGCTTGCCCTTCCGGGCAACGGCACCATCCTTGCGGTCGCGGAAGAACGCAGAGAGTTCGTCAAACAATCCGCCCGTCAGCTGATGGAGCTGATCAAAATGGATCTTAAGCCGCGCGATATCGTAACGCGCGAAGCAATCGATAACGCGTTCGCCCTCGATATGGCCATGGGCGGCTCCACGAATACCGTGCTTCACACCCTTGCGCTTGCGCATGAAGCCGGCGTCGACTACCCGCTGGAACGCATCAACGAAGTTGCGAACCGCGTCCCGCACATTTCCAAGCTGGCTCCGGCTTCCGATTACTTCATCGAAGACGTTCATACGGCCGGCGGCGTCAGCGCGGTTCTGAACGAGCTGCTCAAGAAACCGGGCGCCCTGTTTGGCGACTGCATCACGGTATCCGGCAAGACGCTGGCTGAAAACGTGGCAGGCTGCGAGATTAAGGATACCAACGTCATCCATCCGATCGACCAGCCATATTCCGAGCGCGGCGGTCTGGCCGTATTGTACGGCAACCTCGCACCCGAAGGTTCCATCATCAAAGTCGGCGCTGTCGATCCATCCGTCGGCGGCTACCATAAAGGACCTGCCATCTGCTTCGATTCCCAGGATGAGGCGCTGGAAGGCATCGCGAACGGTAAAGTGAAGGAAGGCATGGTTGTCGTGATCCGCTACGAAGGCCCTAAAGGCGGACCGGGCATGCCCGAAATGCTTGCCCCGACCTCCCAGATCGCCGGCATGGGACTTGGCGCCAAAGTCGGCCTGATCACGGACGGACGCTTCTCCGGAGCTTCCCGCGGCATCAGCATCGGCCATATCTCGCCGGAAGCGGCTGAGGGCGGCCCCATCGCTTTCGTGGAGAACGGAGACATCATCGAGCTGGATCTGAACAACCGCCGGATTCATCTCGAAGTGAGCGATGAAGAGCTTGAGAGAAGACGCGCGAGCAACTGGAAAGAGTTTGAGCCGAAGGTCAAAACCGGCTACCTTGCCCGTTACTCCAAGCTCGTTACGAACGCGAGCAACGGCGGCGTCATGAAAATCTAAGGTAAGAAAGAGCTTATTTTTAACTTATAACTCCAATGTCGAAACTTAAAAACCCGCCTCTTTTCGAGGCGGGTTTTTAAGATGAGAACCCGTGCGGCGCGCTTGAAATCGGCAGTTCGCCGATCTCCTGTTCTTCTTCCGCAGGTTCATGCTTGACGGAACGGCAGGGCCGTTTGTCTTTTTCGGCATATCGGCCTATAAGCACATCCACCGGCATCATGAGTATTTTCGGCTCCATAACGCGCCTGCCTTCCTTCAGCCGGGCTTGGCCTTTAGGATGAATCACGCTCAACAGCAGCTTCAGATAAATCCGGGTTGTCCTTGCAAAGATTCCGGGAGGCAGATCCTGAACGATAAACCCGAACTGCTCCGGCCCCCGCGTGATCATCGTTACCGCATATAGTCCTTTGATGTCGCTGAACTCCGGCCGTTCAACCACCATATTGGCCAACGTCGGAAGGTCCTTCTGAACCGCCCGGATCATTTGAATGGCCAACTGTACTTCGGAACGCGACCGGCTTCCGATATGAAACAGCTTTTTATTGTCAAAATGAAGCTCCAGCACCTGGTCCCCTTTTTCTAGGCTGCTTCCGTCCTCCAGCTGCAGCGTCCTGCCCTGATAAGGGCGGCGACGGAAGTGAAGCATCGGGTCCTTCGGCGTAACCGTCTCCAGATGGAACATGACGTGAAAGACTTTTTCCCAAAGTAGCCATAAGGAGACGAACAAACGTTTCATCAAGGACAGGTTCTTCTTTTTCTGAGCCTTATTTTCAAGGTTGATCATATCGTCTACCCTAATGCTTTTCAGATCTTTGCGTTCCGCTTCCTGCAACACCTGCTCCAGAGCGATCAGCATTTGTTCGGGCGCTTCGGGGTTGGCTCCCATTGTGGTTCCGCAGTCATGCAGAAGCATCACTTCACCCGGCTTAAGCTTGCGGAGCATCCGTTTGACCAGCTTGTCGGAGCCCGTTTTACTGCGCCAATCCCCAAACATCGCCGACCACAAGACGATCCGGTATCCGCTGTTTTTGGCGAAATCGAACAGATTGACGATTCCCCACGGAGGTCGGTAAAAGGTTGGCCGCTCGCCCGTAGCCTCAAATATGATGTCATCCGTCCGCTTCAGCTGCATTTTTACGGTTTTGGGCCGCATCAACCAATTGCTCTTATGCGTGTAGTTATGAATTCCGATTAAATGTCCTTCTTCATGGATGCGCCTCACGATATCCGGATGACGCTCCGCATGGGAACCTACCAAAAAAAAATGTTGCCTTCATGTTAAACCGTTTCAATAAGTCGAGCAGCCGGGGCGTGAAGATCGGGTCCGGCCCGTCGTCAAACGTTAAGGCAAATTCCTGCCGCCCCGTTCCTTTCCGGAATACTCTGAAACCAAAAATCCGGGTGATAATCCCGGGAATAAAGGCATAAAAAGTTGAAATGTAAAACAGCCCAAGCAGTATATTCTGCATGCCAACTCCCCGCTTTTTCTTTATCTTTTTTTGGCATTACACTATCTAATATTTTAACATACCTTAAAAGAAATAGGCGTTTTTTTTCACAAATCGTGTACAATGAAATCAATCATTAAAGTATAAAGGAGAGAATACCGATCTATGCTTCCCCTATACAAAAAATATTGGAGGACCTTCTTTGATATAGCCATGATCGTGTTGACCGTTTTTCTGGTCATGTTCGCTTTCAGCAAGCTGTATCAGATCGCGGCCCCCGTGTTCTTGTCATTTATCGTTTTCTGGATGATCGAGCCGATCGCGCGTTTTTTCCACCGCCGGGGGATGCCCAAAATTTATGCATCGGCAATTGCGTCTTACTGTTTCTCCTGATTATACTGGGAATATTGTTCGGCGCAGGGGCAATCATCATCTCGCAGATTATCCAACTCCAGGACTCCCTTCCCTTTTACACGCGCATCATTCAAGAACAATTCGCATCTTTGGTCGTCTTTCTGCAGGCAAAGCTTGAAGCTCTTCCACCGGATATTACGGCCCGCATGAACGAGTATTTTCAGGATATTACGAACTTTGCCACAAAAGCAGCTCAGTCGGTTTTATTTTCCGTCGTTGGTTTTATGGGTACGTTCACTACCTTTATCACCCACTTCGGCATCGCCATCGTACTCGCGTTTTTCCTGAGCACGGAAATCGGCAGCTGGCGAAAAATCGCCCATGACAAGACCCCTAAGACGCTAAAAACAGCCTTTCATTTTTTGAAAGACAATGTGTTCAAAGCGATCGGCTCCTACTTGAAGGCACAGCTCAAGCTGATATCCATAACCTTCGTGCTCGTATACATAGGCTTGCTCATCCTTGGGACGGGCAACGCCTTGTCATTGGCCTTGATCTGCGCGCTGTTTGATTTACTGCCGCTGCTTGGCGTCCCGGTCATCTTTATTCCTTGGATCGTATATCTGTTTGCGACGGGCGATGTCGGCATGGCCGTCGCACTCATTATACTGTTGGCCGTTGTCATGGTGACGCGCCAACTTGCGGAACCGAAAATTATGGGCAAATCCCTCGGCGTGTCCTCGGCGTTTCTTATGCTGTCGTTCATGATCATTTCGCTATCCGTATTTGGGGTAGCCGGACTGATTCTTTCGCCGATCTTGATGATCCTCTTGAAGGAGCTGCTTCAGCAGGGTTACTTGCAGCAGTGGATTCGGCTGCCGCAAGAGGAATTCGTTGTTTCTCCTTTCGAGGTAACCAAACCCGCCGAGGATACGGTGCATCCTTCCAAAACCTCGAAGGAGGCTGACAACTCGGCAACAAAATCGTCACCCGAATGAGCTTTATGTCTTTTTTGAAAAACGTTAGCGGCCTTTCCCCGGCAGATCCGGTTGAAAGGCCGTTTTTTCTTATCGGCTTGAGTTGTCTGCCAATGCCAACAAATCCATAACCTGTCCGAACAATTCGGTTGCAAGATGACGGCTGTTCGGCTTTACATTTTCCACAAGAACGGCCACCGAGTAACGCGGCTGTCGGACAGGGCCGTATCCGACAAACCATTGATTGTTTCGCGGGATGCCATTAACCACGGTTTCCGCCGTTCCCGATTTTCCGGCTAGTTTCCAGACGGACCGCCCGAGGGATCGACCTGTCCCTTGACGGACAACATCCTCCATCCATTTACGCAGGGTATGATACGTCTCGCGGGAAATGGTCTCGCCTGCCTCCGTGACTCTCATCGGCTGAAAGGATTGGAGCTGTTGACCGTTAGCATACGAGATGCTGCTGACGATCCGGGGTCTGATGACCTTTCCGTCATGCAGTAAGGTAACCATCAGATTTGACGCCTGCAGCGGCGTAACGGAAGCGTCCCTCTGCCCTATCGCGGTCTGAACCCGGGCACCCGCGTCCTTCGGGTCTGTTGATGGGAGAAATACGGTCCCGCTCTCCTCATGATCCAGCGGCTTGAGAAGCGGCAATCCCAGCACGTTATCCGCTTCCCACCCTATGCTTCTTCCCAACCCCAGCTTATTGGCCGTATCCTGGATCTGCTCCGAGGTTAAACGTTCGGCGAGTTCAGCGAATGCCACGTTGCAGGATTCCGCAAAAGCCTGACGCAAATTGATTGTGCCGTGCCCTCCCGTTTTCCAGCAGGATAACCCGTATTTTCCGTATTCGCCGCTGCAGCGGAACTTTTCCTTGCCTGAAGTCACCCCGGCTTCCAAAGCCGCAGCAGCCGTTACGATTTTGAATATCGAGCCGGGAGGGGCTGACTGAAGCGCTTTATTTCCCCACTGGCCCTCCTTCGGATGAATTTGCTCGGGATTGTAAAACGGTCGGGAAACCATGGCGAGGATATCTCCGTTTGATGTATCCTGTACCACCACCGCCCCTTCCATGATTCCCGCCTTTTCCATCAGCTTTTCTATTCCCGTCTGAATTCGGATATCCACCGTGGCCGTAAAGCGAAGCGGATAATAGGGGTTGGTTGAAGCTTTGACCATAGGCTTCATTTCGTTGATGATCCGGTTTCGGCCATCTACGGGAAAATAAACGACGGTAGGACCGGTACCCTGCAGCAGGGCATCCAGCGTTCTTTCAAGCCCGCTTGTTCCTTTCACCCCTTCATAGTCCCGGTAAAACAATTTCTCTTTCCTTTGGCCGGAAATAAAGCCCAGCCACTGCATCCCGGATTCCCGGTTTCCGTATCTTTGCTCGAATGGAAGCACCTGCAGATTCGGCAGATCCAGATGTCCGATGCCATCCTTTTGCGCCTCGTTCAAGGCAAGCGGAATGGCGCTTCCTTCGGCATGCCACAGCATGGGTTCCTTTAATCCCTCCCAAACCGTTTTTTAATCGTTCCGGTCGAGTGTTTAATAGTTCAGCCGCTTGACGAAGTACATCCTTGGAGATCCTTTGATCCCCGGATTCCGGGAACAGGACCGCAGCCCAAACCAGCTTTCCTGTCAGCGGATATCCGTTCCGGTCGGTAAAATGCCCGCGCCCGCTATCCAGAACGAGCCCGCGTTCCCGCTGTAGAAGCGACGCTTCCAACAAAGTATGGCGGCTCCCGGGCTGTTTTTGATTTTTCATGACCAGCTGCACCCAAGCAAGCCTGCAGACCAGCAGCCCGATCAGCGTGGCAAGTGCTATCCAGGCGAAAAAAAATGCGACGGTGACGGTTCACCCTCATGACGTCCCTCCAACGAAACCTTTAAGTGAATATTCAACAAATTCGGATTTCAGCACCTCTATCAACATCCTTCCCCAGCTAACCTGTTCGCAATCTCAGGGTGACAAGCAGATCATAAAATCCTCCGTTATCAGGGCCGGCATGCTCACTGGCAGTCGGTTGAAGAATCCGTTCCCTGCCCGACCCGCAACGAAAAAACCAGCTAATGGTTTGTCAAGTCAAGCTATTTGAAGCGAAAGAAATTTGTTATACTGTAAGAAAGCATACGAAATAAACCTCCATATAAATGGAAGTTTATGGATTTTGGGACTATAAAGTGTAGGGTTGCCTTTTTTTGAGCATAGCGTAGATGTGATGTAATAACTTGTTGGCGCAAGCAATCACAGCTACTTTATGGGGCTTCCCTTCACTTTTTTTTCTTGTCATAGTACTCTCTAATACGGAGATTTAGATCTCCTCGTAGACCACAGGTTACTGCTAAATAAACTGCACGTCTTAATCGTTTGGAGCCACGTTTTGTTATTCGGTTTTGCGTTGCTACAAACTTGCCTGAACTAAAGACACTGGGATCAAGGCCAGCATAAGCTACTAGTTGCTTCGGATGCCGAAACTGCGAAGCATCACCAATTTCAGCAGCAATAGAGGTTGCCAGTTTTGTACCTACTCCTGGAATGGATTCTAAAAGTTGAACTTCTGCTATCGTTTCAGACAGTTCTAATATGATTTTTTCTAGTTCAGCTAGTTGGTTTTGCAAGTCACGGATAACCGTTAGCATACTGCGCAGAGCCATTTCTAATCCATATGGGACATGCTAACAGGATTATCCTTTATAGCTACGTTTAAATGCTCAATCTTACGGTTCATCCAATCTTCAGAACGAGCAGCTTTAGTGGATTCTCTTACGACCGCAGCCCAAGTATTATGGTCTCGCTCCTCAATGCCTTTTGGCGAGAGACACATTTCTAG
>NZ_LAZU01000001.1 GCF_000987955.1 Paenibacillus sp. DMB20 | reverse complement strand
ACTACACGCATCCTAAAACCCGTCTTCTCATTGCTGAGGCAGGATTTAAGCAGTCGATGTCGCGCAAAGGCAATTGCTGGGACAACGCCCCGATGGAATCATTCTTCGGTCACTTGAAAGACGACGTTGATTTTAGCGATTGCCAAACTATTGATGAAGTGAGAGTGCGAGTCAAGGAGTACATAAGCTACTACAACTCAGAACGGTACCAGTGGACATTAAAAAAGATGACCCCTGATGAATTCAGAGGTCATCTGCTTGCTAGCTAAGCTCTAGGCGGTTTTTTTCAAACTGTCCACAAACCGGGTCACAGTTCATGTGCTCAGGCTGTTTTTTTTTATTTTGGAAATTAAAACCACCTGGTTTTACGAATAAAGCCATTTGCGTTAATGCTGAACTAATACTGGCTCTCTATGATGGTTGTGAAGGGAAATAAACATTATTCAAACGATGAAGGAAATCCTACGAAAAAGAGAGGGAATGCAGGATGATTCGGTATTTATGGTTCGACCTCGGGTACACGCTCGTGAGGCTGAACCGGGAAGAAGTTTATCAGAAGGTGCTGGAAATCTTTGAAGTTTACCGAAGCCGCGAGGAGATCGCCATGGCCTATCACCTGACGGACAAGATGTTCATGCGGGATTATAAAGGGATGCTGGGTAAAGACAGCCGGGCTTATATGCCCTGGTATATCGGAACGCTGAACTACCACTTGCGGCTCTTGCTGCCCATCGAAGAAGTGGTCCAGGTTCACAGGAAGCTGGCAAGCGATCACCCGATCCGCTGGAGCGCGTACGATGGAGCAAAAGATACGCTTCGGGGGCTGCGAAATCACGGATACCGACTCGGCTTGATTTCCAATTGGGATGAAACGGCAAGATCGGTCTTGGCCGAGAATGGTTTGGACGAGGAATTGGACGAGATTATCGTTTCCTCGGAGGTGGGAATGGAGAAGCCGGATCTCGGCATTTTCCGTCTGGCACTTGAAAGAGGAAACGTCTCGCCCAAACAATCGCTCTATATCGGAGACAACTACTATGATGATGTCGTTGGAAGCCAAAAGGTCGGCATGCACTGTCTGCTCATTAATCCGTACGGGAAATACGGGGTGGAAGAATTGTCTTACCGCCCCGTCATTAACGGGATTCAAGACGTGGCCGCTTACCTCGGACATGCGAAGCAGCGTGCCCGGGACGAAGAAATGGAGAGATTTGCCAAATGACGTTTGAAGAAAGAATTCAAGAACATTTTGACGCGCTCAGCGTCGGTCAGAAGAAGGTGGCGCATTATATTCAATCCAACATGCAGGATGCCGTTATGCTGTCCGCTCAGAAGATTGCCGCCAAGTCAGGCGTCAGCGAGGCGACGGTTCACCGCCTGGCGCAAGCCTTGTCCTATGCCGGATTTTCAGCCATGCTTCAGGATTTGCGGCAGTATGTGCTGAAGGACCAGCGGGCCGTCAGGAATTTCCTGCACTCCACAAGCTACCAGGAAGACTCCTGGCTAGAGAAGCATTTTCTCCAGGAGATCGACAACTTGCATCAAACCATGGCGAGATCGGACAAGTCGCATATCAATCAAGCGGCCCGTATTCTTCTTGATGCGGACCGGGTCTGGATTGCGGGATGGCGCATGGGGTTGTCGGTCACTTCGTTTTTAAATTTTATCCTGAAGTACATGCTGGGCAATTGCGAGCTGATTCCTCAAGGAGGTGTTGCCGAGTACGCGACTTACATAAAACCGGCGGATGCGGTATTTGTATGCGGGTTTCCGCGTTATTGCTCCAGGACGTTAAAGGTCGCCGCGCTGGCCCGGGAAACAGGGGCAAAGGTGATTGCGCTTACCGATTCCGAGCTGTCCCCGTTTGCTAAGCTGGCGGATTTATCTCTGCTAGCGGCGAATAAATCGACGGGTTTCCTGGATTCGTACACGGCATCTCTATCTGTGGCAGGCGCGCTCATTAACGAGATATCTTACCTGGAGAAAGAACGCGTGCAGAGCAATATCGAGAAAATGGAAATGATGTTCAAGGAATTCAAGGACAACTTTGAGTGGAAGTGAAGCCACCGGAAAGGAAATCCGTTGTGGAAGTTACCGTCATCGGCTGTTGGGGGGCGTACCCTAAGAAAAACGAAGCAACCTCGGGATATTTAGTGGAAATCGGAGGGACGAAAATACTGCTGGATTGCGGGAGCGGCGTGCTGTCCCGGCTGCAGAACCACTGCTCCCTCGAAGAACTGGACGCCGTTGTCATTACCCATACTCACGCCGATCATACCGCGGACTTGTACAGTCTGGAGTTCGCCATTTTGATTCTTACCCAGATTGGAAAACGAGCGAGACCATTGGACGTTTATGTGTACTGCGGGAATCCGGACACTCTCGCTTTCGGCTTCCCGGATTATGTGCGTGTGCATCCCATCCGAATCGGGGAGCCGGTGGCCATCGGGACGGCGAGGCTTGAGTTTTCGGAGAACGTTCATGATGTTCCTTGCTGCGCGGTCCGGCTGATAACGGAAACCGGGAAGACATTCGTTTACTCCGGAGACACAGGTTATTGTCAGGCCATGATTGATATTTCCAAGTCTGCCGATGTGCTTCTAATCGAGAGCAGTTTCTACGATTGGCAGAAGGGGAGAATGGACGGTCACTTAACGGCAGGGGAAGCGGGAAAGATCGCCGCTTTGGCCGGGGCACGGCAAATGGTGCTTACCCACTTTCCCCACTACGGCGATTTGGAGCAGTTGGTTCAGGAAGCATCGCGGCAATACGACGGGCTAATCCGATTGGCCTGTTGCGACATGAAAATTAGAATTTAAACCTGGAGAGGGGTTCTTTTACATGTTGAAATTGAAGAAAACGCTTGTTGCCGGTTTCTCAACGTTGGCGATTGTGTCTATGGTTATTTCGGGCTGCGGCAGCAGCGGCAACGGCGGGAGTGCGGTGACAGCCCCGGCAGCCGGCAGTACCGGGCAAACCACCGGTGGACAAGCGAAAGACAGTAACGGAAGCGGCGGTTCAAATGACAAAGTCGAGGGAGGGACCGTACGGGTCGCCATGGCTACGGAACCGGATAACCTTGACCCCTACATGTCCGCTGCCACGGATACCGGCTCCATGATGGACAATGTCTTCGACGGTTTGTTTGAAGCCGGGGAGAACAGCGAGCTGGTTCCGGCGATTGCGGAGTCATACAAGATTTCGAAGGATGGACTCACGTATACGTTCGCGATCCGGAAAGGGATCAAGTTCCACGATGGCTCGGATTTGACGGCGGAGGACGTAAAGTACTCTTATGAAAAGCTTTCGGGGCTTAACGGCAAGGAGCCGTTATCATCGAAATTCGCTGCAATCGCAGAGATCAACACCCCCGATGACCATACGGTAGTCGTGAAGCTGAAGGAAAAAGATGCGGCGTTCCTGGCCGCCAATATCGTTGCCATCGTGCCTAAGGATTACGAAGAGCAAAGCGGAAAGCCGATTGGCGCCGGCCCGTTTAAGTTCGTGTCCTATACGCCGGGCCAGCAGCTCATTTTGGAGAAGAACGGCAACTTCTATGACCAGGAGCGGAAACCTTCGCTGGACCGCGTGGAGTTCAAGATCATGCCGGATCCGAACGCATCCGTTTTGGCTTTGCAATCCGGCGACATCGATATGATCCCGGGCATCTCCGCCCAAGGGGCGCTTCAGCTTGGAGACGGATTCCAAATCGTATCCGGACCGCAGAACATGGTGCAGCTTATGGCCCTTAACAATACGGTCAAGCCGCTAAACGACGTGAAGGTGCGCCAAGCTATCAATCATGCGATTGACAAAGACGTTATTATCCAAACGGTTGCGGAAGGGGGCGGAGTCAAACTTGGTTCCAATATGAGTCCTGCGATGAAAATGTATTATCAGGAAGGCTTGGAGGATCGATATCAGCCGGATGCCGAAAAAGCAAAAATGCTGCTGAAGGAAGCGGGCTACGATAACGGTTTCAAGCTGACGATAACGGTTCCTTCGAACTATGCTTTCCACGTCGACACGGCCCAAGTCATCGCCGAGCAGCTGAAAGCCGTCGGCATTGAAGCGAGCATCAAGCAGATCGAGTGGAGCAGCTGGCTGGAAGACGTGTACAACAATGCCAAGTATGAGGCTACCATCATCGGTTTGACGGGAAAGATCGATCCGCATGAGGTATTGGGAAGGTATGAGACGAAATATTCTAAGAACTTTTTTAAATTCAGCAATGCCGAATTTGACGATCTCGTCAATCGCGGACGCTTGGAAATCGATGAGAGCAAGCGTGCGGAACTATACAAGCAAGCGCAAACGGTTCTTGCGGATCAGGCCGCGGCAGTATTCATCATGGACCCAAGCCGCTCGGTAGCAATGAAAGGCAGCCTGCACGGCTTCAAGATGTACCCCGTTCAAAAATACGATTTTGCCGCCATGTATTATTCGGAGAAGTAAAAGAGGGATGCTGCAGTGAGATTTTATATCCGGAAGCTGGTTACGTTAATTTCTACCGTCCTTCTCGTTTCGGTCATCACTTTCCTTGTCTTTCAGATCCTGCCGGGCGACCCGGCGGAGATCGTGCTCGGGGTGGAGGCGGATCCGCATCAGCTTGCCGAATTGCGCAGGACGATGGGGCTTGACCGGCCGCCGACGGAACGTTATCTATCCTGGATGAAGGATACGGTGACCGGAGACTTCGGCTCATCGCTCCGCTATCAGCGGCCGGTGGCTGACATCGTGGCGGAACGGCTGCCCGTCACGGTTTCGCTATCGCTGATGTCGCTAGGGCTGACCTTGATCATCGGTCTGCCGCTCGGCATCTACATTGCGCGGAACGACGGCAAGTTCTCTTCGATGCTCCTGTCGGTGTTCACCCAATTGGGCTTGGCGGTACCTTCGTTCTGGCTTGCGTTTTTTGTTGATCCTGCTGTTCTCGGTTACCTTTAAGCTGTTTCCGACATACGGATACGTTCCATGGAGTCAGGATCCGGCGGGAGCCTTGAAGTCGCTGTTCCTGCCTTCACTGGCACTTGCCATTCCCGGCATCGCCGTCGTCATCCGGTATTTGCGCAATACGCTGCTGGACCAATCACGGATGGATTACGTACGGACGGCCAGAAGCAAAGGGCTGCGGGAGAGAAGCATCATGTACCGCCATATCCTGCGCAATTCCCTGATTCCGGTGCTCACGATCGTCGGATTGCTGATCGCGGACACGCTGGGAGGCAGCATTGTCGTGGAGAACGTGTTTGCCCTGCCGGGACTCGGCAATCTGTTGATCACTTCGATCGGCACGCGCGATTTGCCTTTGCTGCAGACGCTTGTTCTTTACATTGCGGTTATAGTCGTACTTATTAATTTTGCAGTCGATATCCTTTATAAGGCGATCGATCCGCGAATTCGATTGAAAAGGTGAACGAGATGAAATGGAGTAAGCTTGTCCGCAGCAAGCCTTTCATGATCGGCAGCTGCTTGATTGCTTTGCTACTGGGACTGATGGTGACAAGTCTGTTCTATACCCCTTACGGCCCAAACGACATGAACACGTCGTTGCGCTTGGGTCAGCCGCAGGCCTCCCATTGGTTCGGAACGGATAACTTTGGGCGAGATATTCTCAGCAGGGTTATGGAGGGAACGCAGACATCCTTTGTGATCGGTACCGCATCGGTAGCCATAGGTTTAATCTTCGGCCTTCTGATCGGTGCGGCTGCCGGCTATTGGGGCGGATGGCTTGACGAGACGCTAATGCGCATTATCGATGCCCTGCTGGCGTTTCCCGGTATTCTGCTGGCCATAATGCTTGTTTCCGTATTCGGCCCTGGATTTGGCAATACGATAATAGCTCTGGGAATCATGAGTATTCCGGCTTTTGCGAGAATAGCCCGCAGCGGTTTTATACAGTACAAGGAGTTTGCATTTGTCAAAGCTGCAATCGCAAGAGGAGCCGATTCGCTTCGAATCGTGATTCTGCATATCCTTCCGAATATGGCGTCCCCTCTTATAGTAGCCGCCTCCCTGCGGTTTTCCGGATCGATTCTGGCCGAAGCCGGCCTGAGCTACCTGGGGCTTGGCGTTCAGCCGCCCGATCCGAGCTGGGGCAGAATGCTGAGCGAAGCGCAGCCGTTTATTATTAACGCTCCATGGTACGTTTTTATAACCGGGGCGGTCATCACGGCGATGGTTCTTGGGTTTAATTTGCTTGGAGACGGAATAAGGGACGTATACGACAAGAAGGGCTAGGAGGGATGAAACATGGCTGATGCTCTGCTTACGGTGCGGGAACTGGAAGTGGCATTTACGATCGGCAGAAAACAATACCCCGCGCTAAGGCAAATGAATTTTCAGATCGGGGAAAAAGAAAGGGTAGGCATCGTCGGAGAATCGGGCTGCGGAAAGAGCCTTACCTCCTTATCCGTCATGGGCCTTCTGCCTGAAACGGCAGCGATAACCCAAGGCGATATCAAGCTCTCGGGCAAATCGTTGGCGGCCGGGCAGAATGGAGGGGGACTCTCATTCAAAGGCGGGCAGATTTCGATGATTTTTCAGAATCCGATGACGGCGCTCAATCCGCTCATGCCGGTTGGCAAACAAATCTCGGAGATGGCTCTAACCCACCTTGCCATTTCGAAGAAAGAAGCCAGGCGGCTTGCCATGGAGATGATGTCCAAGGTCGGGCTTTCCCGTGTCGAACAGCTTTACGGGGAATATCCCCACCGGCTTTCCGGCGGCATGATGCAGAGAATCATGATCGCGACGGCTTTGATCTGCAAGCCTAAGCTGTTGATCGCGGATGAGCCGACAACGGCGCTCGACGTGACGATTCAGGCACAGATCCTGGACCTGCTTCGGGAAATGAATCGTTCCACAGGGACGGCTATGCTGTTTATCTCCCATGATCTTGGCGTCATCCGCGAAGTGTGCGAGAGGGTTATCGTGATGTATGCGGGATATATCGTGGAGGATGGACCGGTCGGGGATATCTTGGAACATCCGGTGCATCCGTATACATCGGCTTTGCTTGAGGCTCTGCCAAGCGTGGAGAAGAGAGGTCGCCCGCTCTATACCATTCCCGGAAGGGTTCCTCCGCTTGAGGAGCGGGGGGAAGGCTGTCCTTTTGTCGGGCGCTGCCCGAAAGCATCAAGCATTTGCGAGAATAAGACTCCTGAGCTCAGATCGGTAACGGATCGTCACCGGGTGCGCTGCCATCTTTTTTCGGAAGGGAGATTTAGCGGATGAGCGGAGAATTGTTACGGGTAGAAGTCCTTGAGAAGCAGTATCGCGTGCCCAAGACGAAGCTTTTTGAACCTAGGCAGGCCGTGCGCGCCGTGGACGGCGTATCGTTCGGGATAGAAGAAGGAGAAATTTTCGGACTTGTCGGCGAGAGCGGCTGCGGCAAGTCTACTATGGGACAGATGATCGTGCGGCTTGTTAAAGAGTCGGCCGGCAGCGTTTATTACCGGGACCGGAAGATCAACGATTTGTCCGGAACCGGGATGAAGGCACTAAGGCAGGAGCTGCAAATCGTGTTTCAGGATCCGTATTCGTCGTTAAATCCGAAGAAGACGATCGGCTGGCTCCTGGAAGAACCGCTTATCATACATGGCATCGGAGACAAGGCGGCAAGAAAGAAAATTGTAACAGAGATGCTGGAACATGTCGGTCTAAGTCCGGATTATTTAAAACGGTATCCTCACGAACTCAGCGGCGGTCAGAAGCAGCGGGTAGGCATCGCGGCGGCGCTTGTTCTGAAGCCGAAATTCATCGTGATTGACGAAGCGGTATCCGCATTGGACGTGTCCGTGCAATCGCAAATTCTGAACCTGCTAAAGGAACTTCGGGATAAGCTGCGGCTGACCTATCTGTTTATCTCGCATGATTTGAATGTTGTGCAGTATATCAGCGACCGGGTAGGCGTGATGTATTTAGGAAAGCTGGTTGAAATATTCGATGCCGGATCCACGAATGAAGCGCCGCTTCATCCGTATACCAAGGCGCTCTTTTCGGCCATTCCCGACTTGAAGGAGAATAAGGAACGGATTCTGCTCAAAGGCGATGTTCCGAACCCGCTCCATCCGCCCGGAGGATGTGCTTTTCATCCGCGCTGCCCCATGGCGACGGACAGATGCAGCAAGGAGCGACCGCCATTGCGGAGCATCACGGCCCGCCATAAAGTGAGCTGTCATTTATACGAGGAAGGGGAAGTTTCGCTATGAGAATCGGAATTATATCGGATTTGCATGTAGATCTCAATGAGCTTCCCGGCGAACCGCTTGTGGAAGAGGCGCTTCTGGATCAGGCCGTCCGGCAAAAGCTGGACGGCCTGATCATTGCCGGGGATATTTCTAACGATGTCAATCGCAGCCTGAAAGTTCTTGAGATGCTGAAAAAGGAATCCGGCATCCATATCCTGTTCGTACCGGGTAATCACGATTATTGGAGCAAGGAGAATGGTATAACAGACACATGGCGGATTTACCGGCAGTTTCAAACGTTTAAGGGATGTTTGAGCGAAAGGCCTTATCGGCTGAGCGGCGATTGGACTGTTGTCGGCAGCTCGGGCTGGTACGATTATACGTTGGGTGAACCGGAATACACGTATGAGCAATTCGAAGAGATGCGCGCGATGGATCGAACATGGCAGGATCGCGTTTATGTGCATTGGGGGATGAGCAACCGGGATATTCACCGTTATTTCCATAATCGTGTGGAGAGGGAATTGGAGGCAAACCGCGGCAGTTCCATTATAATGGTAACGCATATGCTGTCTCATCCGTACTTTAAGGTTCCGATGCCTCACCCGCAATGGTCGTACTTCAACGCTTTTCTGGGAAGCACGGATTATGCCGCTTTATACCGGAAATACGGCGTTCGATACGGCATCATGGGCCATGTCCATTACCGGAAAAGATATGCCGAGCAGGGAACGGAAATGATCTGTGCTTGCCTTGGATACCGAAAGGAATGGCGCAATGCCTCCGTGTCAGAGGAAATTCGCGAATGCTTGCAGGTCATTGATATTTGATGTTAGGCATATGGAAAGACTGACTGGAGCGATTGGTCGACCACATAAAGGAGATTCAAAAGCAGCGTTCTCCTGAGGTCCACGTGAAAGCACCTTGAAGAAAACGGCGGCGGCCGTTATCTTCGAGGTGCTTTGTTATTGAATGATTTATGGAAGAACTTGCACGATTTATCTGAAACTAATCGCGTGATTAAAATATTGACTGTATGCCCATCATAAGGGAACAAAGGAATCGAGATGATGGAGGCAAAGATCATGTTTATATTTTCCTGGTTGTTTAAAAGAAAGAAGTACGCGCAGAAAGGAAACCAAACCGCAGCAAGCCGGCAGCAAACACAAACCAGTAGTTCAAGCTCCACCATACACAACGATTTGAACCAGAACATCGAGGATATCAAACGGTTATTTCCGGAATCGCCTGATCTGGTAGTGCACCGTTTCTCGGCAGGCAAGCAAGAGACGCAGTCCGTGCTGCTCTATATTGACGGCCTGACCGATAAAAACTCGATTAACAACAACATATTGCGCCCTATGATGTACGATTTTCAGGAAGATAAAAAAGGAATTCCGGCACCTACCATCAGCGGCGCCCGTTCGGTTTCCTCCATTAACGATGTGGAGAATGCAATACTTCAGGGAGAAACGGCGCTTTTTATCGAGGGTCGGCAGGAGGCTTGGATATATGATACGAAGGGCTGGCCGCAGCGCGCAATCGAAGATCCCCAGCTGGAAGCCTCGCTTAAAGGCGCGCACCAGGGATTCGTGGAAACCGGAATGCAAAATATCGCGCTTCTTCGCCGCTATCTTCCCAACAAGGAACTCCGGATCAAGCAGCATACGGTAGACCGTCGCGGACAAACCAAAGCCTGGATCATATACTTGGAGGACGTCGCGCATCCGGAAGTACTTCAGGAATTAGTCACGAGAATCAAAAAAAGTCGATGTTGATGCGGTAATCAATACGGGCGAATTAGCCCAATATATTGAAGATAATCCGCATTCGCCTTTCCCCCAGTTTATCATGACAGAGCGTCCGGACTCAGCGGTATCCCAAATTCTGCAGGGGCGTTTCGTTGTTATTGTTGACGGTTCTCCCAGCGTTATCGTCGCTCCATCCACATTTACCTCTTTTTTTCAAAGCGTGGACGATTACAGCACGCGCTGGTTGATTTCATCGTTTATCCGCCTTCTTCGCTTTTCCGCTTTTTTTTATCGCATTGCTTTTGCCGGCCTCTTACATTGCCGCCATCTCCTTCAATTTCGAAATCATACCGCTTCAATTGCTAATATCGATTGCCGAATCGCGATCGGAAGTGCCGTTTTCGCCTCTATTGGAAGCCGTGTTGATGGAAATCACGTTGGAGATGATGAGGGAAGCCGGGGTTCGGCTTCCTGCTCCTGTCGGTCAAACGATTGGCATCGTGGGCGGCATCATTGTGGGTCAGGCGGCCGTGCAAGCGGGGATCGTCAGCAACATCATGGTTATCGTAGTGGCATCAACGGCGATCGCTTCCTTCATTCTTCCCAGTTACGACATGGGAACGGCCGTCAGGCTGCTGCGCTTTCCGATGATGATCATGGCCTCTCTGTTCGGAGTCATCGGAATCGTCATCGGTTTCATGACGCTGATTGCCCACCTGGTTGCGTTGGAATCGCTCGGAACTCCTTACGGAAGCCCGCTGGCTCCTTTCCGTTGGGCGGATATGAAAGATACCTTTATCCGTCTTCCGTTGTGGAGGATGATTACGCGTCCAAAAAGCGCCAGGCCGATTCAAGATACGCGGTTAAGCACAAAACCGCCGGGGAAGGACGACTCATGAGAACATATGCGATGAATGGAATCACCTTGATGCAGTACATTTTTCTGATTCACGGGTCACAATTGGGTACCGGCATCTTGTCGCTTCCGAGGACGCTTGCCGAAAAGAGCGGAACGGACGGATGGATGAGCATTGTGCTGGCTTGGCTTCTCAATTGTTTGTCAGGCTGGATCATGCTGCTGACGTTAAAAAGGTATCCGGACTATACGCTGCCGGACTTATTCAACCACTTGTTCGGGAAATGGTTGGGAAGAGTGCTGACTGTCCCTTTTATTGCTTATTTTGCTTTTGTGGGATTGACCGTAATGGTCAATGCCATGCTCTTCATTAAAGCATGGTTTTTGCCGAAAAACGCCTGGATATCTTGTAATCCTCCTATTTGCCGTTCCAAGTTTCCTTGTCGTTCGTCATGGATTAAGAGTACTGGCCCGATACTCGGAAATCGTATTCTATATGCTGTTATGGATGCCGTTTATTTTCCTGTTAAAGATAGAGGATACGAACTGGCTGCATCTTTTTCCTTTTTTCAAGGAAGGCTGGGAACCCATTGTCAGGGGATTGTCGGAAACCGTATTCGCGTTTGCGGGGGTTGAAGTTCTCTTTTTCATCTACCCGTTCCTGAATAAAAAAGCAATATGCCGTTCACGGATTGCTCATTGCCAATACCATAACGATGCTTGTATATGTATTCGTTACGATTATTTGTTTTGTTTTTTATTCTCCGGACGGAATCACGGTTGTGAACCAACCGGGGCTCAGTTTTCTCAAGACCATTGAATTTCGTTTTCTGGAGCGGTTCGATATGGTTTTTCTGGCCGTTTATTTGATCTTGGTTTCCAAGGCGTGGAACACCTATGCTTATGTTTCGGCTTTCAGTACCGGACGTATCCTTAATAAACAGGATCACAGCTCGTATGCTTTCATTTATTTTCTCCTGGTTATCGGCTGCGTCTTTTTCGTTAATCCGACATGGAATCTTTCCGAAAAATGGACGACCCTTGTCAGCTACATAGGGATGGCTGTGATCTACGTGTTCCCGCTATTTCTTTTAGTCTTTGCCTTGGGTCATGAAAAGTATAGGAGGTGGAAAGCAGGATGAAAAGGTTATTCATCGCATTAATGATATTGGTATGCCTGACTACAGGCTGCGAAGATAAGGTCAATATCGAAAACTTGTCTTTATCGCTTCTGTTAGGCATCGATCTCGATGAAGAAAACAACTTGATATTTACAGCGTCAAGCCCGGTTTTCAGCGAGGAAGCGGAAATGAAGGAGGAAGATTTTACGACGCCTGCCACCACGCTTCGAAAATCAAGGGATGAAGACGATAAAACCTTAATGGCTTTAACTACGGGCGGGAAAACCCAGGCTATCCTGATCGGAAAGAAAGTGATGCAGAACGAAGGCTGGTTTAAGCTGCTCGACCCCTATATGCGGGACCCCAAAAATACGGTGAATGCCAGAATTGTCATGGTGGACGGACCCGCCTCCGAGGTTGTTCAATATAAACCGCAAGATAAACCCCGGCTTCCGCTTTATGTGTTACAGCTTATTGATACCGCCGCCAGACGCAATATTACCGTGAAAACAACGGTCGAGGATCTCCAACGGTCCGTTTATGAAAAGGGAACGACCGCCAGCGTAACAGAAGTACGCAAAGATGACAGGCTCTTAGTTACGGGAACCGCGCTGTTCGATGAGGAGGGGAAGTATAAACTCTCCATCGGCGCCAACGAGAACAGATTGCTTCGCATACTTCAGCACGAGGCGAAAGGCGATTTTCAGTTTACGTTTCAATCTTTAGATCAACCCAAGGGAGAGATTTTTCCTGAAAATGCATACAGTTTTACCGCCGAGAAGATAACGGTCAAGACGAAGACGCGTTATGCCGACGACAAGTTCAAGTTCGCTATTGACGTTAAAATGCGAATCCTTCTAACGGAACGCTTATTCCCGCTCGATGTCAGGAAAAATGGGAGAAAACTGGAGAGAGATATAGAAGAGCAGCTGGAAAAGCAGTTTGGGCAATTGATCGCCAAAATTCAACAAGCGCAAATCGATCCGATCGGCCTTGGACTATATGCCCGCGCTTTCGAGTATAATCAGTGGAAGAGAGTAGAGGAACGCTGGGGACAAACGTTCTCAAAGGCGGACGTCAAGGTGAAGGTTAAAGCGAACATCGCCGGTATGGGCACGACGAAATAGGGACTAGACCAAGGGCATCTGGAAATATGGGAAATATGGGAAATATGAATATTTGTGACAAAAATACAATGCCGCAACCGAAAGGGTTGCGGTTTTTTTGCATTTTCTGGATTTGTAATTCCAGTAACTGGGCGCGATCATCCGCAATTTCGCCGCAGCTTGCAGTTGTTCACGGGACGGGTAAACAAATGTATACGAAAGTCATAACTTATCTCTTTGAAACAGGTGCTGAGTTTCTTAATGTTACAGTAAAGCCCTTGCATTTTGCTTCAAAAAATAAGCTGAGGAAAGGATGAAAACCTACCGGAATTTAGCCTGCTGCATAATAAAGCACAGAAAGGAAGATGACGTTCATGAAATTCAAACAAAAATGGGCAGTCCTCGTCATGATCATGTCTTTACTATTGACGCTCGTTCCGGCTGTTCAGGCGAAGGAAGCGGATCCGCCCGCACAAACGGAAGAGCAGCCTCTACCGGACAAAATGGTTGATATCGATCCTGCGGTCCAGCCGCAAGAATTGTCTTCGGTGTTGGAGGCGGGAGGGGTGGTTCCGGCTGTTTATGAGCCAAATCCGGGACAGCGCAATCTTGCTTTGGGGCTTGACTATGAATGGTCGCAAGGACCGGAAGCCTCGCATCCGGATGACAGCAAGAAGCTGACGGACGGAATATACGGGGGACTGGATATATCTGATCCCGCTTGGGTCGGGCATGTGAATAAAATGACGAGGGAAGTCATCTTCGACTTGGGTGAGCCGAAGTCGATCTCGAACATTAAAGCGCGGTTTTTGCAGGATTGGCCGACCAAGAGTTTGGTGCCGCTGACCGTCTCCATGTACGTCTCTGACGACAAGGAAAATTGGGGAACGCTTTCACACAATGCCACCCAGCTTCTTTGGGGAGACGGCCCGCCAAGACAAGAGATCTTCGAATGGGATGGAAGCAGGGACGGAATCCGCAGCGGGAACTTGGATGCGGAAATGGCCTATGCCCGTTATGTAAAGGTAACCTTTACGATGCATACGAGAGCCTGGACCTTCATTGACGAAATTGAAATTACGGGAGCTGACGGAAAGCTTGAAGGCGCCGTGACCGTTCCTGCCGAACAGCCGGCATTTTTGGAACCGGGCGAAGCCACCGCAGGCATTCGCAATCTTGGATTGCTGTACAACGGACATTATCCCAATGACAAAGGGACCTGGATGAAGGACCGGATCATTCCCAATATCAGCTATGTGGATCAAGCCGGCGAACCCAAGGATATTCTTTTTGACGGCGTGGTTTACCTCGGTCTGGATTCACCGAACAGCCGGGCATTTGACGGTAATGCCAATCCAAGCGCCGGAGCGAGGCTGGAAGATTGGAATTGGTATCTCGATAAAACCTTTGCCGATACGGGCGATATGCATCAATTGAATGAAGCGACGAAGGAAGTCGGAGCGAAGCTCGGCCAGCCTGATTTTAAAGAAAAGGTTGTCCTGATGATCCCGAATCCGGGCGAGTTTTTGAGTGATTTTGGCGTTATAAACGGCGAGGCTTTAAGCTTCAGCGCCTCCGATGTCGGAGAAGAGAAAGCGTTTGCAAATCGGGAGAAAGCGATTCAATGGTGGGTAAACGAAGTGCTTCAAAAATGGGGAGCCAAAAACTACTCCCACCTTGAGCTTGTTGGAATGTACTGGCTGGAGGAACAAATCAGCACAAGCGAAAAGGGACCGGATTTAGTCCTTTCGACCAGCCGGATGGTTCATGAAAATAACCTGAAGTTTTTCTGGATTCCGCACTTTTTGGCATACAAGGGCTACATGTGGAAGGATGTCGGCATTGATGCGGTAGCCTTCCAACCGAACTATTTCTTCGAGGAAATGGGCTATGACCGTCTGGCTGACGCGGCCAACCTGGCGAAACAATACGGTATGAGCATTGAGTTGGAGTTCGATGACCGCATGCTGACCGATGCCGTGTTCCGCGAACGGTACATTGATTACTTGAACAGCGGGGTCGAAACGGGACTCATGCAGAACGGCTTCAGAGCCTATTACCAAGGGAATGACGCCGTGCGCAATACGGCGGTGAGTACAGACCCTGCGACGCGTATTTTGTATGATTGGCTTTATCAATTCGTAAAAGGAACCTATCAAATCAACAGCGGGGCTCCCCCGGAGGCCGTTGTGAAAATGAATGGACAAACGCTCCAAAGCGGAGCCGTCGTACCGGATACGGAACCCATTCAATTTACGTGGGAAGTGAAGGATGATGACGGAAGCGGACTGGTCCAAGTATCCGCAACGTTTAACGGCAAGCCTTATACCGCGGGAACGGCCATTGATCTTGCGGGCAAACCGGGAAAACATGAGCTCGTTATTACCGTAGTGGCGGGCAAATCGCAGAAGACGGCTTATATTATCGAAGCATCCACGAATGCTGACGGCTTGAAAGCATGGGTTAACCGCTTTGCGGAAGAGTTGCAAATCACGAATGCCGAAGCGGTTCGTTCATTGAACAATTATCTCGAAATGATGAAACGCTACGAAGGAGTGGATGAAACTCAGGCTCTCGGCTATTTAAAAGGCTTTAATGCGAAGCTTGACCAGTTGAAGAAAGATCAAACGATCAAGGATGGAGCATACGGCACGCTGAAGGAAGGCGTTTATTACCTGATTGGAAACGCGGCGGCGAACAAACCCGTGGAAGCATCTTCGGTAGAAGGGGGCAATTCGAATTACGCGCCTCAAAAAAGCGGTGGATGGATTCCCTGCTTCAAGATGGGCGAGCGACTATACCAATAACAGCTGGTTCCTGGTTGATCTCGGCGAAGCAAGGCGATGGATACGGTAAGAATCGACTGGGAATATGCCCGCGCCAAGACTTACCGGCTGCTCGTATCCGACGATAAGCAGAATTGGACCCATGTCATAAAGGAAAACAACGGAATCATTACGGCGCATGATGGAAAGGAAACGGTTCAGTTCGATCCGGTCAAAGCGAGATACGTTAAATTCGAAGGGATTGAAAGAGCTACGGATTATGGTTACTCCTTCTATGAATTTGGAGTGTATAACCTTTCGGGAGGACCGGAAACCAAGACGATCGATGGCGTGAAAGCTGTCATGGACGCCTCAACGAAAAAAAGTGACGATTGACGGGTTGGTCATGAACGGAAACCTTGAAAAAGTCAATTTGAAGGTGGTTAATCCAAAAGGCAAAGTTCAATATGAAGAGCAAACGACGAGTACGGATGCGGGGACGTTCCAATTCGTGTTCACCCTTAATGGCGGAGTGGAGGGAACCTACACGGCGCATCTGGCAACAGGCGATATGAATGCGCCAGAAACAGTTACATTTGAATTCAAGCGGGATAACCCCGGCGGCCCGGGCAGTGGAGGCAGCGAGGGTAATGGCGGCAGCGGCGGCAATGGAGGCAGCGGAGGAAATAGTGGCGGCGGAGGCGGTGGAGCTCCTGCGATAACGCCTCCAAGCCCAGAGCTATTTCAGACTCAAATCGATGGTTCCGTTAAGGCGGTATTGGACTCAAAGCTCGACGCGGATGGAAAAACGGCTGCAGGCGCGGTCAGCGAACCGGAAATGAGGAAGGCGTTAGCTCAATCGAAGGCTGATCAAGCGGGTAAACAGCGCATTATTCTTGAGTTAAAGAAACAGGGAGAAACATCGAATTACGCACTGGATCTTCCTGCAGCGTTCCTGTCCGGTAATCCTAATCTTTTTATTGAAGTGATTACTCCGAAAGCATCGGCCATCCTTAACGGACAAATGCTCGGGCAATCCGCTGAATCCGGCAAGCAGTTCCGCTTTTCGATCAATGGGCGGGACCCTAAATCATTGACCCCGGAGGTACTTGCCAAAATCGGCAACAGACCTATGGTATACCTGGAGGCCAAGATGGACGGCAAGTCCATTCCGTGGAAGAACGAGAAGGCCCCTATTGCCGTAGCTGTACCGTATGCAAAGGCAGACCAGGAGATTGCGGCAAGAATCGGCATCCTGTGGGTTAACGAGGAAGGCGCGGCTTCAGCGGTTAATGGTACGGCATATTCCGCTTCCGATAAGCTTATTCGCTTTCAAGCAAACAGTACGGGCACATATGCGGTATACTATGACCAGCCTGCAACTCCATTTACGGATCTGGCCAGCCATTCATGGGCACGGGAAGCTATTGATAAGCTGACTGCACTGGGGATCGTAAAGGGGACTTCAGCAACGACCTTTAGTCCGACTGAGCAGGTGAGCAGAGGCGACTTCATCCTGATGCTTGTCAGAACATTCGATTTGCAGGCAGAAGCAACCGATGCTTTCACAGACGTTCAGCCAAAGGATTACTACTACGAGGCCGTATCCGCCGCAAAGCAGTTGGGCATCGTAAACGGTACCCTTGGCGGGCGTATCGAACCGAAGGCAAAAATAACGCGGCAAGACATGATGGTAATGGCAGCGCGGGCGTTGCAGGCGGCGCAGGGCGCTGAAATCTCCGGAGATCGCAAAACGCTTGACGGTTTTAAGGACGGAAGCCATGTTTCCGATTATGCAGCCGGCGGCATTGCGGGCATGATCGAGATGGGGCTGATTCAGGGTGACGGTAAGACGATCAATCCGCAAAGCCATGCCAGCCGTGCGGAAACGGCCGTATACCTGACCCGATTATTGGAGCTTTTGGCCGAGTAACATAGCTGTTGTTGAAAAGAGGAGCCACAGTAACGGAAGATTTACTGCATTAAAATAAGCCGGTCGGGTTCGGATCGTTTTGGTCATTGAACTCGATCGGTTTCATAAAAACTTGATTTTATTAACGAGATGTGCCATAGTTAAGATTATAGAAATTGAAACGAATTCACATGTTGAAAAGAGTCTCATTTTTTTTGATGGAACTTTTTTCAATGTGTGAATTTTTTGTCTAGTGGGAAAAATGATCATGTTAAATATTATTTTGGAGGTAACTTCATTTGCAAACAGGTACAGTGAAATGGTTTAACAGTGATAAGGGATTCGGCTTTATTGAAGTTGAAGGCGGAAGCGACGTATTTGTGCATTTCAGCGCCATCGAAGGCGAAGGCTACAAATCGTTGGATGAAGGCCAGCGCGTTCAGTTCAACGTGACCCAGGGAAATCGCGGGCCGCAAGCTGAGAACGTAACGAAAATTTATTAATCCTAATCAGGGCTGCTCCTCAGTGCAAAGGGGCAGCTTTCTTCAGAAAGGGATGTAATCGGTTGGCAATTTGACCTTAAACGGGAAAGGGGACTGCTTAAATTGAGGGTTAATTTGAATTTTACGACCAAAGGACAAATGGCGATTGATAATTTCAATAATGGGGAATTGATCGAGATCTTCACAAGATATATGAGAACGCTAACCAAACATTATGATATTGATATTACCGTTCCGACGGATGTGAATCAAAACATAAGTGAAGAGGGAATTTTAAAAGTATATTTAAAAAACATAAACTGTGATGTAAACACCTTTTTTTAAAGAACTAGGAAGAGACATTAAAGTTCCTTTGAAGAAAAGGCTCGATACGAACGGGAAGTTAGACAATGTTTTTAAAATCGAAGTTATTCAATAACGGAAACGATGGCCACTTGAAAAAGTGGTTTTTTTTGTTTATGAATGATAGGTAACATCTATCTTAATTATAAAAACTATATTATTGTAAGATCGTTTTTGCCGATTTATACTGAATGAGCGGAATCCGCATCAGAATGCCCGCTGTGACATCTAGCGGCATGGAGCGGGAAGACATGAAGGAAATCGGGGCACTAATTATAGATTGAAGGCGCATCTGGAAGGAGCGGTGATCTTGTATGAAGGAAGCCGAAATATTGTCGATCAATACAGGCAAACCCATACAGGTACAGTTTAAAAAAAAAGGAAGTTTCTACGGGCATTTACAAACTTCCTGTAAGCGAACCTTTATTTTTGTCATGGTTGAACTTTGAAGGGGATGGGCAAGCCGATCTGGTTCATCACGGCGGAAGGGAGAAAGCGGTTTGCGTTTATCCCTATGAACACTATCCATTTTGGGAAAATGAATTGGAGAGAACTCTGGAATACGGCGCATTTGGGGAAAATTTGACGACTCGCGGATTGTTGGAAACGGATGTTTGCATCGGCGATATTTTTCAGCTCGGGGAAGCGATGGTCCAGGTCAGCCAACCCCGGCAGCCGTGCTTCAAATTGTCCGTCAAATACAATGTGCCCGACATGCCGCTCAAGGTTCAGGAAACGGGCTGCACCGGATTTTATTTTCGGGTTCTGAAGGAAGGTACCGTCTGCAGAGATTCTGGATTGACAAGGATTTCCTCCCACCCCCAAGGGATTACGGTTGCTTACGCCAACCGCATTATGCATCATGAGAAAGATCGGATCGAAGATATTAAAAAGATCCTGGAAGTGGAAGCATTGTCGGTCAATTGGCGAGCGACATTCATGAAACGGCTTGCCGGCAGCGAAGTGGATACGCGTGAGCGATTAACCGGCAATACATAAGGTGAGCGCCCGAAATATCCGTTTGTTCATAAATCTACGATAACGTTTCGCCAAGCATTCCGGGAAAAACGATCGCCAAGATGTTCTTGATCCTCGCAGCATGTTTTTCCTCAGAAAACATTTCTATGCCGTACATTCTTCAATGCTCTATCAACCTAAGTACAGATCTAATGTGTGGGATTATTTATCGGATATCACGGAGTATGCCAGATACTCGGTTGTGTACGGTTACATAAGAAAGTTCGTCGCGGATGAAGGCATTTTGGATATGGGCTGCGGGACCGGGATATTGTACGACATGCTTTTGGACAGCGAGAAGGATATATATACCGGCGTGGACCTATCGGAGGAAGCCGTGAAGATTGCGTCAAGCAAAACGTCAAAGGTTTTCCATTGCGGGGACATCAATCATTATGTTCCTCAAAAGCGGTATGATGTTATCGTGTTTAACGAATCGCTGCACTACGTCCCAATACGCCAAGCAAACTTCTTGATTATGCCCATTGCTTGACTCATCATAAGGCCGGACTGAAATGGTATATCCATCTGCTGAAGAAAAAGGACGCTGCGGTTTAGCGGATCTTGACGAGCCGATTAGAAGTTCTGCATGAACTTCTGATCGGCTTTTATTCATTCCAAAGATTCATATAACGATGTATACTCTTTTTAACGCATGCCACAAGAGTAGACTTCATAAAGAGAGGACGGGCGTACATGTCATCAGGATATTGGTTGAAAAACGTAAAAATGGAATCCGGTTATGAGCGGGATGGAGATCAAATCACTGGAACGCGAACGGAGCTTGTACATATCCGCATCGAGAACGAGCGCATAACGGATATTTCTCCCGCTAAGGTCTTTCTTGACGACAAGCTTCCAAAGTATGACGCGAAGCAGCAGCTTTTGCTGCCGTCTTTTCGCGAATCCCATTTGCATCTGGACAAGACCTTTTATGGAGGTCCATGGCAAGCGGTTCGGCCTGCCGGCTCCATCTTTAAGCGCATCGAGCAGGAAAAGAAGCTGCTCCCGGAGCTGCTGCCTGTAGCCGAGGAACGCGCATCGAAGCTCCTAGATTTAATTCTCGGGCATGGTTCCACCTACGTCAGGGGACATGTGAATATTGATCCGGTTAGCGGCCTCAAGGGCCTTGAAGCCGTTAAACGGGCACTCGGATCGTTTCAAAACAAGATCGATGCCGAGCTGGTTGCTTTTACCCAACACGGTTTGCTTCGCTCCCAGTCCGAACAGCTGGTTCGGGAGGCCGTCAGAAACGGAGCGACGCATATTGGTTCCGTGGATCCGGCGGTGATCGATGGCGACCGCGAAAAATCGCTCAATACCCTAATGGAGATCGCCGTCGAAGAAAATGTTAACATCGATATTCACGTTCATGAATCAGGCGCGGAAGGCGTAAAAACATTATCTCTGCTTGCCCGGTTAACCGAGAACGCGGGCTGGAAAGGACGGGTTACGGTCAGTCACGCCTTCGCTTTCGCAACCCCGGATTTTGACGACGTGAAGGAACTGGCCAGCCGGTTTGCGGAGCTTGAGATCGATATTGCATCAACCGTACCCATCGGAAGACTTCATATGCCCTTGCCGGCCCTGCATGATATGGGCGTGAGAATTGGGCTCGGCAACGACAGCATCATCGATCATTGGTCCCCCTTCGGCATGGGGGATGCCTTGGAAAAGGCACAGCGTTTCGCGGAGCTGTACGGCCGCAGTCAGGAGTACGGCCTGTCGCAAACGCTGGGCTTCATAACCGGAGGAATCACGCCGCTGAATGCCGAAGGGGAGCGGGTGTGGCCTTATGTGGGTGCCGAAGCAAGCGTGGTGCTCGTGGATGCAAGCTGTGCAGCGGAGGCTGTGGCGAGACGTTGCAGCCGTACGGCGGTCATCCACCGCGGTCAACTGGCGGCCGGAACGCTGACGCAGATTCAGGAATAGAAACGAAAAGAAAAAGGGCGCCATGATCCGAGGGCGCTTCTTTTCGTTGTGAAAATCCCAAGCTTTTCCACGAATGTTTGCAAAAGAACGAGTTACATTAGTAGGTGTTACTCTTAAGAAACGGTGGTGACTCCTTCGAATGTATCTTTCTCCGCGACTGTATCACTTGCTTGTCCGTCCGCCATGGTTCACGAAAATATACATCCATGATCACATCAACGGCCATTTCTGCATGGATCATAAAAGCGTGCTTGACTTCGGCTCGGGTACCGGCGCGAATTGCCGTTTATGCAAGCCTGATTTTTATCTTGGCATAGAGCCGAATAAACAAAGGGTCGGTCTTGCCAAAAGGTTTTACCCGGACTATAACTTTGAGTTATTCGATGAAAGGAAGATTCCGGTCCGGGACCATTCGATCGACTATATTCTGGTAGTCGCGGTACTTCATCATTTGAACGACGGGCAAATCAGGGACTACCTGTCAGAATTTGACAGGGTGCTGAAACCCGGAGGAAGAATTATCGCGATGGAGCCTTACTTATGCGACCGTGCCGCAATCAGGAATCGCTTAATGAACTGGTATGACGACGGGGAGTATATTCGGAACGAGGAATCCTATTTCAAGCTGTTTCAAGACGGGAATTACCGGTGCGAAACGTTGAAAAAGTTCACAAAATGTTTCGTGTACAATGAAATCTTTTTTTTCGGCTCAGCGCGAAGCGGGTGATGACATATGCCTCAAGCCGACATAAACGGTTACCGTATGTATTACACGGATCTTGGGAAAGGAACCGCCATCGTTTTTATCCATCCCCCGGTGTTGACAAGTTTGAATTTTCAATGTCAAATCCGGGAATTGTCGGCAAAATTCCGTTCGGTGGCCTTTGATATCCGTGGGCACGGGAAAAGCGGACCTTCCGAAAAAGAAGTAACCTATCCGTTAATTGTTGAGGATATAAAGCAGCTGATGGATCGGCTTGAAATTGAAAAAGCTTTTTTTTGCGGCTTACTCGACCGGCGGCTCGGTCGTGCTCGAATTTCTGTTAACCTATCCCGAGCGGGGATCTGGCGGTATCGTGGTTGGCGGGATGTCCGAAGTAAACGAGAGGAAGTTGAAAAGAAAAATTTCAAGCGGGCGCTTCTTCTCCAAAATAGGCGCCGTTGGTTTAGTGGCGCTTATCGTTTCCTGGGGCCAAGCGAAACAGCTTCCGCTCATGCGGTTACTGTTCAAAGACGCCAAAAAAACAAACGCCAAAAATGCGGAGCAGTATTACGAATACAGCTTGAATTACAACTGTACGGCACGATTGGACAACATTCATCACCCCGTCTTGCTCGTTTACGGAGAAAAGGACAAACTGTTTCATCCCTACGCGAAACTGCTGCATGAGCGATTGCCCAAGAGCGAGCTGGTTTTTGTCGAAAAGACCAAACATCAGATACCGACGAAAGCTGCAGATGATTTAAACGGGCTGATTCAAAGTTTTATTCATCAGTATTCATCGACGCTGCACCCATCCAGATGAATATAAAGGATTTTCGTTAAAAACGCTTTTCGTACCTGAAAAGGATACCGAGGGCGTTTTTTTTGCTTGTTTATATGTGGAATTCCTTGTGTCATCCACTTAATGATTGATAAATGCTTATAAAATACTTATAATTACTTATTAAAGGTGGTGAGAGCGTGTTTCAGGAGGAACGTTTGCTGAAAATCATGGATTATTTGAAACGGCATCGAACGATGAGTGTAAAAGAAATATGCGGTTTGTTCGAAGTATCGAGAGATACGGCAAGAAGAGACATTGTCCGATTGATTGAAGAAGGGGCTGCGATCCGGACTCACGGGGGAATTGCTTTGCCGGAACTTCGGAAAGAGCTCACTTCGTATCAGGAACGAAGCATTAGCCATCCGGACAGCAAGAGAATCATCGGCAAAACGGCCGCTAGGCTCATACGTGATCAAGAAACGGTCATTCTGGACGTATCGACGACGGTCCAGTGCGTCGCGGAACAGATGGCTGCAAAGCATATTACGGCGGTTACGCACTCGATTGACAATGCCGGAGTCCTGTCGAACCGGGAGGATGTTCAGATATATTTGCTCGGAGGGTATTTAAATGCTAAGCATCGCTTCTTGTATGGTCCTTCCGTCGTCGATAAGCTGAAAGACATTCGTTCGGACAAAGCGTTTATCGGTGCTTCGGCGATAGGCGGAGACGGCCTTTATTATCCGTATGAAGAAGATGTTCGGGTTAAACAGGAAATGGCGAGAAGATCGGATCAGGTCATTGCCGTAGCCGATTTCACCAAATTTTCCGGGCAGTCTTTTTTTCAGGCTCGATTTTGGCCATGTGGATGTGCTGATCACCGATCAAGAAATACCGGAAGAGTTCAAGGAGATATTCGACCGGCACGAGATAACGGTTATTTATGCCAAGGAACCCGAAGGAGGAGAAAGCAATGGAACGAAAGATCGTTTATAATGTGCGCGCCGTGTGTCAAGATCAAGTGATTGACCCGGCCGTAGTCTGGATTAATAACGGTTATATCGAAAAAATAGAGGCCGGTTGCCCGCCCCTGGAGCAAGTGCAGGATTTCGGGCTGATCGACGGCAAAGGCATGCTGCTCATCCCCGGGATGATCGACGTCCACATACATGGAGCCAACGGTTACGATATGATGGACGGCACGGAGCAGAGCGTACAGCAGGTATCGAAAGCTTGCGCTGCCAGCGGATGCACCTCGTTTTTGGCTACGTCGGTAAGCTCGACGATCGAAGACTTAATGGCGATGATACGCAGCGTCAAGCGGGTCATGGGCCGTGAAGAGGGAGCTCTCATTGCAGGCCTCCATTTGGAAGGCCCGTATTTGAACCTGAAGCGTAAAGGGATGCAGAATGAGAAATACCTGAGACATCCCGACATGGACGAAATCAAAAAGATTTACCGGGAAGCCGGCGATTGGATTAAGATGGTGACGATTGCCCCCGAACTCCCTGGGGGGACGGAACTGATCGATTTTTTGCAGGAGCACGGGACCGTCGTCGCCGTAGCCCATTCCGATGCTACCTATGAAGAGGCGAAATTGGCTTTTACCCGGGGAGCGAGTCATGTCACGCACTGCTTTAACGGCATGCGTCCGATTCATCATCGGGATCCCGGACTTATCGTCGCCGCGTTTGAAGAAGAGCATGTAAGTCTCCAAGCGATCGTGGATAACGTCCATTTGCACCCCGCGATCGTTCGTATGATGCACCGGGTGAAGGGAGCACATCGGATGGTGTTGATCACCGACGCTCTGCAGGCGATGGGATTGGGCGACGGCATCTATACCTTTGGAGGGCACCAGGTCGAGGTCAGAGGCGGAATCGCCCGCTTGAAGGACGGAACGCTCGCATCAAGCACCATCACCATGAATAAAGCGCTGCAATTGACCGTCGAGCTTGGAATATCGCTGACCGATGCGGTACGGATGGCTGCAACGACTCCGGCCGACATCCTCGGGAATTCCCATACGGGCCGAATCGCGCCCGGCTGCCAAGCCGATCTCGTTCTCCTGGATGATAACTTTGACGTTCAATGGACGATGATCCAAGGAAGAATGATACCGCTCTCGTGACGCTGGAACATCGGGCCAAATACACTCCATTTTACATTTCAATGGCAGGAGCAAGGAACTCTCATTATCGGCAGATGGTTCGGTTGCCTTAGCATCATCACAGCCATGCCTTCCTTGTTTAAATTCAGTTTAAATACTTTTTTTTATAATCATATTGCGACATTTTGCTGAGAAAGGAGTTGATAAACTGATGATTAGAATACTTGTTGTTGACGATGACCCGCACATCCGCGAGCTGGTTGGCGTATTTTTGCGGAATGAAGGTTTTGACGTCGTTGAAGCGTCAGATGGCGCAGATGCGCTTTTGAAGCTTGAGAGGGTGAAAATAGACATGGCCGTTTTCGATGTCATGATGCCGAATATGGATGGTTGGCAATTATGTGCCGAATTGCGAAAGCATTATGATATCCCCCTGCTTATGCTAACGGTAAAAGGAGAAACAAGCCAAAAAGTCAAAGGGTTTCAATTGGGAACGGATGACTATTTGGTCAAACCTTTTGATCCGATGGAATTGGTTGTTAGGTTAAAAGCGTTGCTGAAACGCTATCAAATTGCCGCATCGAAGACGATCCGAATCGGGGAATTGTTAATGAACCAAAAAACCCATGAAGTCATTATAAACGGCGGGAATATAACCCTTCCCCTCAAGGAATTCGAGCTATTATTCAAGCTTGCCAGTTATCCAGGCAAAACGTTCTCGCGGGATCAATTGATCGAAGATATCTGGGGTTATGATTTTGAAGGAAACGAAAGAACGTTGGATGTACATGTAAATCGGCTGCGGGAACGATTTTCGGGCAATGAACATTCTTTTAAAATCAAAACCATTCGCGGGTTGGGCTACCGGCTGGAGGTGCCCTCATGAAAATAAAGGAAACCGCTCATCATATTCTTGGAATTATTCTTGCGCTGATGCTCTTGATCGGAAGTTTCTCAGCCGCTTTTTACCTGACTTCTTTCATTTATACTAAAGTCGGGCAATTTCCCTCTGCGTTATGGATACAGATAATTAATTCGCTACTCGGATTGATCATCGCATCCATCGTCATGAAAGTTGCGGGACGTTTTGACAAACAAACGAAAGGTCTATTTGATTCGATCATTATGGCTCAAAAGAAAATCGCAGCAGGAGATTTTAATGTAAGCATGGATAAAAAAACGGAAGGCCTAGGGCCATTCGGCGAGCTGGTCGACAGCGTAAACCATATGGCGCTGGAATTAAGCAGGATGGAGAACATGCGGCAGGAATTCATCTCGGATGTATCGCATGAAATTCAGTCACCGCTTACGTCGATCCGTGGTTTTGCGCAGGCTCTTCGAAATCCCGGGCTGAGCTCTGAAGACAGGCTGCACTATCTTAGCATCATCGAAGCTGAAAGTATGCGGCTATCCAAGCTGAGCGATAACCTATTAAAACTGGCCTCCCTGGAAACCGACACGATGAAGTTTGAACCAACAACTTACCGTTTGGATAAACAAATAAGGGTTATCGTTCTGGCGTGCGAACCGCAGTGGGCAGAAAAGAACATCCATATGGATGTGTTTCTGGACGAAATTGAAATCAAAGTCGATGAAGACATGATGAATCAGGTCTGGTTGAACTTGATTCATAACAGCATCAAATTTACGCCGGAAGGCGGAAACGTCAAAATAGAGTTGTACCAGCAGGGTGACGTATTAGTGTTCAAAATAACCGATACGGGAATAGGTATTGCAGAGGAAGACCGGAAACGCGTTTTCGAGCGATTTTATAAATCGGATAAATCTCGGACACCCGCCATGAGAGGCAGCGGTTTAGGACTTTCCATCGTCAAAAAGATGGTTGACCTTCATCACGGGACCATAGATGTGCAGAGCAAATTGGGCGCAGGCACGACATTTACCGTATCCCTGCCGAACGGATTGGAATATAAAACATAAGTTTGCGCTTGGTTAAAACAACTTCGCTATGGATAGCATTTGAGGTTGTTTTTTTTCTGTTCCGGTTTACATTCAGTTTAAAAAAGGGCTGTATCATTTGACATGAAATAAGAATTACATCGTGATGAAACACCTTCAAACCATTCGATTGATTACGGAGGAAATGGATATGAAAACTACAACGCATACCTTCAAACTAGATCGCTGGCAAAAGAGACTGGACGGGTTGCGAAAGGCCCATCACGTACCGGGAGTCTCACTCGCCGTGCTCGTTAATGGGGAGATTCACGAATTAGCCAGCGGCCTTCTACACAGGGGGACGGGCGTAGAGGCAACAAGCGATTCGTTGTTTCAGGTCGGCTCGATTACTAAAGTATATACGGCTACCCTGGTAATGCAGTTGGTCGATTCGGGAGTGCTGGATTTGGAAGCAACAGTGAGGGATGTTCTTCCGGAGTTTACGGTCCCCGGAACGGAAGCGGTAACGATTCGTCAATTGCTCAGCCACACCAGCGGTCTAACCAGCGATTTTATAATCGACACCGGTCGCGGCGATGACTGCTTAACCCGTTACACTAAGGCCTGCGAAGAACTCAGGCTGGAAAGCTCGCCCGGGACGGTCGTTTCGTACAGCAGCGTGGGATACAACCTATTGGGCCGTATCGTTGAGGTCGTTACGGGCCAGACTTGGGATGATGCCTTAAGGGACCGGGTTCTCGCCCCGGTTGGACTCGCCTGTACGGTGACGCTTCCTGAAGAAGTGTTGCGGTTTCGGGCTGCTATGGGGCACTTGGGGGGGCGGGGAAGGCCAAATTCCTGAGCCGACCCCATTCTGGAACCTATTGCCGCGTTCTTCAGGTCCCAGCGGCAGTGTTCTGTGCTCTACGGCTGCCGACCTCGTCCGGTTGGCCCAGATGCATCTAAACGGCGGCGTAGCGTCCGAAGGTACTCGCGTGTTGACTTCTGAGACGCGCCGCCGCCATGCAACGTCTTACGGCCGAAACTCCTGACAAGTGGACGTCCGGCAACGAAGGATGGGGGCTCGGTTGGATGATATACGACTGGAACGGTGTCTCCGTGATAGGGCACGACGGCGCTACGATCGGGCAGAACGGGTATTTGCGTGCCGTTCCCGGGAGCGGCGTGGCCGTCGCCTTGTTAACCAACGGAGGGAGTACGGATTTGCTTCAGTCGATACTTTTCAGGGAACTTTTTGAGGAATTGGCAGGCACAAGAACGCCGGATGCAGCCTTTGAACCGCCGACGAAGCCACCGATTGTTGATATTATGCCGTTCATTGGTACCTACAAACGCGAAGGAGTCGTCATGACCGTCACAGAGCGTAACGGAACGCTGCGTTTGGTATACGAAATCTTCGACGGCAGGCAAGCCCCTCCGCCGCCGCTGGAAATCGAACTTATACCGGTGGCGGAGGAGGTGTTTGTCGGGGCGTGTTCCGGCCAGGACTGGATTCCCGTCATTTTCTCCACGCTGTCGGACGGTTCGGTATATTGCTACATGGGCATGCGCGCCGCACCAAAGATTGTGTAATAGCACAATTTTTGGCGACACAAATTCCGAACAGAACATGTGAAACATCGTATTTTTTGTGAAGACGTGAATTTTGAATATTGATGAAATCCGCAGGATGACAGACCGAGAATAGCCATAGAAGCGGGTCGTCAAACGGGTGAATGGAAAAACAGGGGTAGCCGAAGCGTGAAATACGCGTTCAATGCCCATGCTTCTGCTTCTGCACGTGAGACTAACGATCCTTTGGCTGTGGCAGCGGCTCGTTCGGCGGGGCAATCGGTTGCCACGGTTCACGATAGCACTCCGGTTAAGGGTCCTAGAATAATGGGGAGAGCAACCTGGCGAATACTTCCATCGTTTTTTGAAGATTGCCCTGTTTATCGAATGCGGACAGCAGGAGTTCATTGCTTGTGCCAAGATCGCGGTAAAAATCCTGTACCAGGCGATCGACGACCGTCCCGTCATAAAAGATCGCATTAATTTCGAATTGGTTACAGAAGCTGCGTATATCCATATTGGCGCTGCCGGAGCATGCCAATCCATCGGAGATAATCACTTTGGCATGAATGAACCCGTTTTGATAGGTATAAAACCGAACTCCCGCCTGCAACAACTCCCGGACATAGGATAAAGCGGCGTAATGGACAAGATTCTTGTCAGGAAGGGCCGGTATAATGACACGAACGTCGACTCCCCTGATGGCAGCCGTTCTAAGAGCCAATAAGACGCTGCGATCGGGAATAAAATAAGGCGTTTCGATATATATCCGTTCCCTTGCCGATACAATGAGCGAGAAAATAAGATCCAGAATCTTTTCATCCGGACCGCTTTTTACGATTTGCACAAATTCTTTTCCTGCACTTTTCTGTATGGGATAATAGACGGGATCGGTTATGATTTGCCCTTTGACCAAGTGCCAATCAGTCAAAAATGTATATTGGATCCATAATACCGCATCGCCTTCAATGCTGAAATGGGTGTCGCGCCAGTAGCCGATTTTCGGATTCTCGCCCAAATATTCATCGCCTATGTTCAAGCCGCCGAAAAAGCCTATTTTGCCGTCCACAACCACGATTTTACGGTGATTTCGATAATTTAGCCTCTTTTCGATGAATGAAGCGAATAGGGGAAAAAAGCATCCCGTTTCAACGCCGGCATCGTTCAACCGGTTCAAAAAAGCTTTACTCAACCGACGGCTCCCGATCCCGTCATATAAAATTCGTACTTTTACGCCTTCCTTTGCTTTCTGAATCAACAATTGCTCAAATCGGGTACCGAGACGGTCGTCCCGGATGATGTAAAATTCAATATGGATATGATGCTTGGCTGCGGCAAGCGAATCCAATATCGCTTCAAAGGCTTGGCCGCCGTCAGCGAATACCGTTGTTTCATTACGGGTGGTAATGGGGGGGCCTGGCAGATTTTTGAGCAATGCGTGTACCATATTGTCCTGAACAATCATTTCCCCATGCTTATCCTCAAGTATTCGCTGTCTGCACCGGTCATTGAGGTCGGCCTTGAATTGGTCCCAATATAAACGTTCTTTCCGTTGAAGAGCAGGGGGATGCAGGTATTCTTTCGCCATAAAATAATACAGCAGGAAACCGGCTAGGGGAAAGAGGAATAAGATGCTGAGCCAAACCATCGCTTTTTCGGGACGTTCATATTCGAAGTAGATTACAAATGCAATTTGGACGACAAACAACAAGAGAGCCAACATGATCCAAAGCAATTGTTCAATTTCGCCTCCTTGAAAGGGCATGGGTTACCCTTGCATTCCTTCTACAATCGAAAAGGGATCCGTGCTTTTTTTCAGCGAAGCAGGGTCGGGTTCGTTAGAGCTTATGCAACATAACATGTAACTCCGCAGCCCAAGATGAAACATCGGTCATCACGATGCCGTTTCCGTCTTTTGGATTAACCCTCCACCAGGAGAGTCAACGACAATAATCTAACCTTTCAAAGCAAACAATATTCAATTTCCGTCTGCTATCCGAATGCCGAATCCAGTTGTGCAGTTTAGACTGATAAATGCAGGTGGTCTGGGGAAAATAAAGATTGGACCTATTGCAATAAGAAAATAAGAAAAAAAGACATGTAATAAAGAAGGAGATACGATGACAGAGAAGAACGCAACAACCGATACCGGATGGAACTTCGACAATAGCTACGCCCGGCTTCCAAAAAATGTTTTATACCGAGCTTCAACCAACGCCTGTCCGTTCGCCGGAGCTGATTATTCTTAATGAGCGGTTGGCAGGCTCTCTGGGATTGAACGCCGACGCCCTGCGAAATCCTGAAGGTATTGCCGTACTGGCGGGCAACCGTATTCCCGAAGGAGCTCTGCCGCTGGCACAGGCTTATGCGGGTCATCAATTTGGCTATTTTACCATGCTGGGGGACGGCCGGGCCCTGCTGCTAGGAGAACAAGTCACTCCCCGGGGGGATCGGGCGGATATTCAGCTAAAGGGATCGGGCCGAACGCCATACTCCCGCCGGGGGGATGGGCGTGCGGCGCTTGGACCGATGCTGCGCGAGTACATCATCAGCGAAGCCATGTTCGCCCTTGGCATACCGACCACTCGCAGTCTGGCGGTTGCGGCAACCGGTGAGCCCGTCTTCCGCGAAACGGAGCTGCCCGGAGCCGTTTTAACCCGCGTGGCGGCCAGCCATATCCGCGTAGGCACCTTCCAGTACGTTTCAAAGTGGGGCTCTGCCGAAGATCTTCGGGCTCTGGCGGATTACACGCTGCTCAGGCATTATCCGGAGGTTGATCCTGAACCGAACCGTTATTTGTCTCTTTTGCAGGAAGTCATCAAGCGTCAGGCCGATCTGATTTCCAAATGGCAGCTCGTTGGCTTTATTCACGGGGTGATGAATACGGACAACATGGCCCTGAGCGGGGAGACCATTGATTACGGTCCCTGCGCCTTCATGGATACCTTTAACCAAGGAACGGTTTTCAGCTCCATCGACGTACAAGGCCGTTATGCCTATGGCAATCAGCCTGAGATTGCCGCTTGGAATCTTGCGAGATTTGCTGAAACCCTATTGCCGCTGATACATGACGACGAGGAGCAGGCAGTTAAACTTGCCGAGGATGCGATTTCTGATTTTGCCGAATTGTTCCACCGCAATTGGCTTGGGGGAATGAGAGCCAAACTGGGGATTTTCAACGATGAGCAGCAGGATGAAGCCCTGATTCATGGCCTTCTCGGCATGATGCAGAAGTATCGTGCGGACTACACCAATACTTTTCGCGTTTTAACCTTCGATAAACCGGAGGATTCAACTTTGTTCGGCACCTCCGAATATACTCAGTGGCATGAGCAGTGGCAGGCGAGACTGGGCAGGCAGCAGGAATCATCAGCCGACTCGAAGCAGTTGATGCGAAGCAGCAATCCGGCGGTGATTCCGCGCAACCACCGGGTAGAAGAGGCACTTGATGCCGCGGTTGCGCAAGGAGACTATAGCGTAATGGACCGGCTTCTTCACATGCTTTCGGTGCCTTACGCGCATTCCGCCGAGCAGGAGGAATACTGTGCACCGCCCGAGCCATCCGCTCGGCCTTACCAGACCTTTTGCGGCACCTGAACAACGGGAGGTCTCGAGGCAAAGAAAAAGAACAGGACCACTGATGAAAAGTACCTTTGCAATGAGATGATGCAACGAAACTGTAAACATAGGATTTGAGGCTTTAAAATATGATGTTGGTTTGTCGAATCCAAATGTAATGCATCGGCCCTCGCAGTGACTGCGGGGGCCGATTTTCCTTTACAAGACTTTTACACTCCGTTGATATGTGGTTAATATTGCGGTTCTACAATAAAAACAAGCCGAATAACAACATAAACGCAAAAATTAGCAAATAGTGGAGGAGAACTGATATGAAAAAACGATCTTGGAAAGCCGCGCTGCTAATTAGCATAATGGCTTTAGGAATCACAGCATGCAGCTCCGGGAAGCAAGCTGCTTCCGTACCCGAAGACAATTCGGCGCCAGTAAAGGAACTGACACTTGGGGAGATCGAGAAGCAGGCCAAGCAGGAAGGAAAGGTCGTTAGTGTCGGTATGCCTGACAACTGGGCAAACTGGAAGGAAACATGGGATGATATTGCAGGCAAATATGGACTATCCCACTCGGATACCGATTTATCCAGTGCAGAAGAAATCGCCAAATTCGAAGCTGAGAAAAATAATCCGACGGCGGATATCGGGGATGTAGGGATATCGTTCGGACCAATCGCCAAGGATAAAGGCGTTACGATGCCTTATAAGCCTACTCACTGGGAAAACATCCCGGACTGGGCGAAGGACAAGGACGGGCACTGGGTGGTTGGCTACCAAGGTACGATTGCAGTCATGACCGACAAATCACAGGTGAAAAATCCGCCCAAAACATGGAATGACCTGTTAACCGGAGACTATAAAGTGTCAATAACGGACGTAACCAAAGGAACGCAAGCCCAAATGGGCGTACTGGCGGCAGCCATCGCGCATGGTGGAAACGAGGCCAACATTCAACCGGGTTTGGACTTTTTCGCGAAATTGGCCGACCAGAATAGATTGTCCACATTGGAAATAAACACAGGGGTTTTGGAAAAAGGGGAAGTATCCGTTGCGCTGCTGTGGGATTTTAACGCTCTAGGTTACCGCGACCAGATCGATCCGGATCGCTTTGAAGTGAGCATTCTGCAGGAAGGCAGTGTCGCCAGCGGGTATGCGACCATTATCAACAAATATGCGCCGCATCCTAACGCAGCGAAGCTTGCTCGCGAGTTATATTGAGCGACGAAGGGCAGATCAACCTGGCCAAAGGTTACGCCCGCCCGATTCGGGAAGACGTGAAACTGCCGGACGAAGTTGCCAAGAAGCTGATTCCTTCCGAACAGTACAAGAATGCCAAACCGATCAAGGATTACGCCGCATGGGGAGAAACATCCAAAGAACTGCCGAAGCTGTGGCAAGAGCAAGTACTGGTCAAAATGAACTAATCCGCTCAAATCCGCATGAAAAGATATGTGGGGGGTCATCCGAATGAATCGCAAGTCCATGCTGTTTGTCATGGCTTCGCTGCTTCCGTTTGCCCTGCTCGTCGTCGGATTCATGGTACTGCCATTGATCGCTATGATCCATGACAGCTTCCTGTCCGAGACGGCATGAGGTATACGTTCGAGCAGTATAAAACGGCTTTGACAAATCCTTATTACTCGAAAGGCATGTTAAACAGCCTGCAAATTTCCCTTTATTCCAGCTGTATCGGCATTGCCATTGCACTCGTGGCGTCTTATTCGATTACGCGAATGCCGAAAAAAGTGCAATCCTTCATGATCACACTCTCCAATTTGACGTCAAACTTTTCCGGGGTGCCGCTTGCTTTTGCTTACATGATTTTATTGGGCAACAGCGGATTGGCCACGCTCCTGTTCAAGGAATGGGGATGGAATATAACGGAAGCTTTTGATCTATACAGCTGGAGCGGTCTTGTGATCGTATACGTTTATTTTCAGGTTCCTTTGGCTATTTTGCTGCTTTTCCCAGTCTATTCCGGCATCCAAAAAAAACTGGCGCGAATCGGCCGCATTGCTAGGAGCTTCTTCATTGCGATTTTGGCGGCATATTGGGCTTCCGGTCATGCTGCCCAGCATCGTCGGGACCTTCAGCATTTTGATCGCCAATGCGATGGGCGCTTACGCAACGGCTTACGCCTTGGTAGGCAGCAACTACAACTTGGTTCCGATCCGCATCGGTTCCCTTGTAGCCGGAGACGTAGCCTCCCAGCCGCAATTGGGCAGCGCTCTGGCTGTGATTTTGGGGCTGATGATGGTAGGAGCCATGTGGTGCAACGAGCGCATGATGAGCCGGTTCAGGAGAGATTTGAAATGAAAAGAAAATGGATACCTATTGTTGTCGTTATTGCCACTTTTTTTGTATCTTATTCTGCCCTTGGCGGCGACGTTTATGTATTCGATTGCGGATGAATGGCATCGTACAATCCTTCCGGAATCATACACGTTCGGATGGTACAAAGAACTGTTTTCGGACTCCCGTTTCCTGGAAGCTGTCGGACGAACTCTTCTCGTATCCTTCATTGCTCTTGCACTTAGCATCGTTACGATGGCGATGGCCGTATTTGCCATTTTCATGTATATGCCGAAACTTGAGCGCTTCTTGCAAGTTCTTACGATGATTCCGTTCGCAGTTCCAGGCGTTGTAGCAGCCGTCGGATTGATCAAAGTGTACTCAAGCGGACCTATTGTTTTGTCCGGGACGATCTGGATCCTGGTTGGCGCCTATTACGTGCTTGTGCTTCCTTACATGTATCAAGGCATACGAAACAGCTTGCGCACTATTGATGCCAGAAAGCTGATGGAAGCCGCTGAAGTGCTCGGGGCCAGCAAAATCAAGGCCTTCAAGCTGATCGTCATCCCCAACATCATGACCGGTATTCTTGTTTCAGCCCTTTTGTCGTTTTCCATCTTGATCGGCGAATTCGTACTGGCCAATTTCCTTGTTGGGGGTTATTATGAAACGATCCAAATTTATTTGATACGGCGCATGAATGAGAGCGGTCACGTTTCAAGCGCTATCGTTATTGCTTACTTCGTCATCGTATTAATCATATCCTGGATGATGTTGAAAGCAGGTACGCTTTTCCGAAAGAAAGAAGAAATTAAGGAGAATGAATGATGAGCTACGTACAAATTGATGGAGCGATAAAGCAATACGCGGATTCTGTCGTCCTGCAGAAAGTATCCCTTCAGGTAGAACAAGGAGAGCTTGTTACGTTACTCGGACCTAGCGGGTGTGGTAAAAGTACGTTATTGCGCTGCATTGCCGGATTGGAAACACTGGATGGCGGGTCGATCCGCGTGAACGGAAACGATATTTCCCTGCTGCCTCCGCAGCGTCGAAATGTAGGCATGGTTTTTCAGTCGTATGCCCTGTTTCCCAACATGACTGTTTTCGACAACATCGCTTTCGGACTTAAAATGCGTAAAATGGCGCTCGAAGAAATCGCAAACAAGGTGAACCAAACGATTGAAATGGTACATTTGTCCGGGAAAGAGTCAGCTTATCCGCATCAGCTATCCGGCGGACAGCAGCAGCGAGTGGCTTTGGCCAGAGCGCTCGTCACCGAACCGGATATTCTGCTGCTGGACGAGCCGCTAAGTGCACTTGACGCGAAAATCAGAAAGAACTTGCAGAGTGAACTGCGCAACATTCAGCGGGATCTGAAGATGACGATGATTTTTGTCACGCATGATCAAGAAGAAGCGATGACGATATCGGATCGCATATTTATTATGAATGCAGGAGAAATTGCCCAGCAAGGCAAACCGGAGAATATTTATGCTTCTCCGAAAAATGAGTTTGTCGCGCGTTTTATCGGAAGCTATAACGTATTGACGGATCGAGACATATTCCGCTTGTCAGGGCGCTCTGTTTCTTTTGGAACGTATGCGATCCGCCCCGAGGTCATGGAACTTTACCCGAACGGTGAAGCGCCATCGAAGCCATCGGAGCCCGGAATTCGGCTGGAAGGGAATATCTCGAGCGTAACGGTTCGCGGCAATGTTCGTCGGTACCAGGTTCAGGCGCAGGATGTTAACTTGACGATTGACGAGCTTAACGTTCCTCACAAAAAGATATTGGACGAGGGATTGCTAATCGAAGTGCGGATTCCGGAAGCGGCATGTACTTTATTGGAATAGGGGCGAGAGAAGCATATGTCAGTGTTAGCTGTTGAGAGGAAAACCGCGATTCTTGACCAGCTGCAGGCGAGCGGCAAGGTAAATGCGTCGGAGTTAGCCCGCCAGCTTGACGTGTCCATGGAGACGATTCGCCGCGACCTGGACGTGCTGGAGAAAGAAGGGCTGCTCAAGCGAGTACACGGCGGAGCCGTCAAAATCAATTTCCAACTGGGAGAGCCGCCATTTTATCAGCGAAAACAAGTGAATCTGGAGGAAAAAAGGAAGGTTGCTTTCAGAGCGGCTCAATTGGTGAAAGACGGGGATACGATTGCAATGAGCGGCGGCACGACGATTCTGGCAATGGCTCAAGAGATTCGCGGTGTGAGTAAAGTAACCGTTATAACCAACTCTGTACCAACCGCAAAAGCGTTAATGGACTCCCTGAACCAGGGCTTGTTTCACGGCAAGGTGATCCTGCTCGGAGGGGAACTGAATGCGGAGCAATATTCGGCGAACGGTACCGTATGCGAAAAAATGATGGAACTATTTTGCGTGAACAAAGCGTTTATTTCCCCAGGGGGAATCTCTCTCTCTGGCATTACGGAATATGCCATGGAGGATTCGGGCATATCCGGGAAGATGCTGCTGGCAGCAAAAGAAAAAAATAATAGTAGCGGATCATTCCAAGATCGGGGTAGAGGCTCTATGCAAAGTCACATCGTTGAAACAAATAGACGTCGTCGTTTGCGACCAGTCTGCGCCGCCGTTGTGGAAGCCTTATCTGGAAAACATCGATTGGCTCTTGCCGGACGGAGAAGAATCCGAACGTTGACGAAATAAAGACAGAAAACAACAGGATGGGTGAACATACATTGAAACGGATCAAGGGTATTTTATTCGATAAAGACGGCACGCTCATGGACTTCCATTCCAGTTGGGTACGGATCGGCACACAGATGGTTGATCGTTTGCTGGAAGATTTGGGCCTGGACAACGATAGGGGAGTAAAAGCAGATCTGCTGGACTCCATCGGTTTGCATGAGAACGAAGTAGTCCCGGATGGCATACTCGCAAGCGGAACAACAAAGGATATTTCGGAAGCATTTATTTACGTGTTGCAGGGAAAACATGTAGGTCCGGAAAGGCTGGATCGATTACATGACTGGTTAACCGATGAACTTTACCGATTGACCAAGGAAAATCGGGAGTTTTTGACGCCGACAACGGATTTGAGCTTCCTGCTTGAGCAGCTTCGCCGGCATGGGTTGAAAATCGGCATTGCGACGGCGGACGACCTGGAATCGACGCTTTTCTTCCTGGATAAAATCGGTATACGCTCTTATTTTGACTTTATTGGTACATCCGATCACTATGAGAAGAAGCCGAATGCTGGCATGTTTCACGCTTTTTGCGGGATTGCCGGACTTCGTACGGAAGAAGTGGCCGTTGCGGGGGATACCGTGGTGGACCTGCTTTTTGCCCGAAACGGTTCAGCAGGGCTTGCGATCGGCGTTCTCTCCGGCGTTAGCGGAGCGTCCGATCTCAAGGAATTGGCGGATCATGTAATCGGCTCCGTTGGAGACATCGTGTCTGAGAACGGCCGCTTGATATGGCAGAATGAAGACTACCAATCCAAAGAACGACTCGTTCGGGGATATGGCAAACTTTCCATTTTTTATGAACATGATTCGGAACGTTTGGAATAAGATGGGGGGCAAGTAAAAATGAAAATCGGATTAGAAACGGAGAGCTATCATCTGCAGTTTATGACCGGGCGCATGGATATTTTTCAATTTATCCAAAAGACGGCCGAGCTTGGCTTGGACGGAGTCATGATCAATATTGTAAAGTGGCCGGGACTTCCCGGTTGGGGGACGCTCGAATCGTTCGAACCGGAATATCTCGAAAGGGTAAGGGCCGAAATTCGGAAGTACGGATTTTTTGCCGAAATCGATACGAATGGCACGGATCCGGCACACTTGGCACAAGTGATCGAAGCAGCCTATCGAATTGGAGCCGATGTGATTCGGACCTATGTTTGCATGGGGACATATGATGCGGAAAGGCTTAAAGAAGCACCCGGAAACATTCGACAAATTGTTCCTTTACTGCAAAAATACAGAATAAAACTGGCTATTGAAAACCATGAGGAAGAGCTGACCGACGAGGTTATCCAAATCATCAAGGAAGTCCGCAGCCCTTGGGTCCGCGCGCATTGCGACACCGGAAACAGCATGATGGCATGGGAAGACCCGGTTGAAGCTGTCAAAAAACTTGCCCCGTATGCATGCACCACCCACTTTAAAGACCATATCGTCGTCCATGACGGCGAGGATTACCGGGTATGCGGCGTTCCTGTCGGGACAGGCAACATCGATACGGAGCAAATTTTCAGAATTCTCGTAGAGCAATCGGCATTGACACGGATCAATATAGAAATGTGTTTCCCTTACGCGGTTCATTTTAAAAGAGAACCGGGGGCGGGCGGTGTTCTCGCAGTTGGTGAAGGAGTGTATAAAGTTGAAGAACCACCTTACGACCTGTCTGTTATCAAGCCGCTTGATTATTATAATCCGCCGGGAGAACTGTTGGACAAAATGATTGAAGATCAGGAAAAGGGTGTCGAGCAATCCGTCAAATACACGCTGGCTTTGGTAGATAAATATTGCAGGTGACTTTCGATAACAAAATGCTCCGTTTGGAGCTTTTTTTTATTTTCGCTTGATCCTAACTGTTGGGGTTGGAACAAAGGCGGCTTGCCGAATTCCAGTGTAACCACCATACAGTGGAAGGACGGCAGCTTCAGAGTATTGAAAGTCGGCGATCCAAGCTATGCGGAAAAAGGTGGAATGAAGCTTACCTTCTATTTGGTCCGTCATGGCGAAACTTGAAAGACATTCCGTTTATCGCCGCTTACAGCAGCACAAGCGATAGGGCGAGCACACGGCCGATACCATTTTGCATGGCAGGAATATATCGCTGAAATTGGATAAACGGCTCAAGGAGTTAAATTTCGGGGACTGGGAAGGGGAATATACAAGGACATCAAAAAAGAAGCCGTTCCCCATCCGGAGAACGGCTTCTTTTATGTGTTCAAGGAGGATCTACTGCTGAACGACAGCAATAATTTCATCCTCCAACTCGAGTCTTACCTGGTCGCGGTAAGCCCGAATATTGTATTCGGAATACAGATAACGCAGGATCGCTTCGATCAGGTTGGCCTCGATCAAATACTGGCTTCGGTCGTTGACCCATACCTCAGCCGTAAATCCGGTATCTTCCTCCCAGCTCAGCTCAACCGTAACGTCCGTTGGCCTTACGCCTTTGCGTTCCGCCTGATGGAGGCAGACCGCATTGATGATTTCGTCCATGCTCAGAATCATGGATTAGTACCGCCCGTCCCGGTGGTCGGCCTCGCGGCGGCGATTCTTTTTCACGGTTCGAACGATCGCCATGATCACCATGATAAGTACCCAAACGGCGAGAAGGTTAATGATCAAGCCCAGAATGTTGCCCAAGAAGCCCATGCCGGCAAACATGCTGCCGAACAGCATTCCGGCAAGACCGCCGATCATAAGGCCCTTCATCAAGCCGCCGCTGAAAAATCCGCGTTTTTGGTTAACTCCGCTCGTTCCGGCTGAATTGGATTTATTGGTGGATTGCTGAACGTTGTCGGATTTTTTAGTCGGATTGGATTGGTAGGTTTTCTTACCGGAGCTGAATCCGCCGCCGCCTCTTCTTGCATCAACGGAATCCGGAGCGATGGTTACCAGGAACATGGTAAGCAATACAAAAATGGCAAGTAATTTTTTCATTGTGTTCTGTTGAACCTCCCAGTGATTTTTGAAATTTTCGTGTCTCGGACAGTACTACGGACGAACCATGATGAAGTTCCAAAAATTTTAAGCATGCTCTGCCGTTGGCTGCATACGGTGCCGCTTAAGGAGCTCCAGAACCCATTCGCACCATTTCAATTCGGTCTCGGCCATCATCAGGCCTTTGGTGGCAAGGATGTAATTGCTGAACTCCTTGCTGCCGCAGACGCATTTGTCGGCCGGGATGCCTTGAAGAATCCCTTCGAAATAACGTTTCTTTTCCAGATAAAGCCCCCGCCGTTCCTCATAGATATCAACGGCGATGCCGATTTCGGTCAGCCAGAGGGAGAAGGTGCGCAAGGAAAGCTCGTCTTTCGTGACGGAGGGAGCAATCGGTTGATACATCCAATCGCGAAGCTTCTGTAGCCCGGTTTCCGTAATGGCATAAATCTTCTTGTCGGGCTTATCGCTTTGCGGGACCCAGTAGGAGCTTAGAAGCTGCTTCTCCTCCATTCGGGCAAGCAGGGGGTAAATCTGACTATGCTTTGCCTGCCAAAATGGCTGGATTCGGAGCATAAGCTCGTAACCGGAGGACTCCCTTCGCGCCAGCAGACCCAGCAGGCCGTATGACAACGTGTTCATGTGCATGACCCCTTTGAAACTTGATCGCGAACCAACAAAAACGGCTTCATTTTCGTAGTCAGGTCCGTTAACTAAAAGTGTACACTGAAACTGTATGGTTTGACAACTGCACCCGTTTTTCCCGCCTGTCAGAAAAGGATTTTGCCGCGTTGCCCCAAGTGACGATGAACATTTTTAAGAGAGCGTCATTATATTCATTGACCCGGGAATCCAAAAAAAGCATGGACCCAAGGGGCCCATGCTTATCAAATTCTTTACCGAATTATTCTTTTTCGTAACCGTCGACGACCAGATCGAGAGCTCCGGTTGTCGGATGAATGACCATGCCGTGCACCGGAATGTTTGGCGGCAGCAGCGGATGGTTTTTGATGATGCTTACGGTGTTCTCGACCGCTGACGTAATGTTATCGAATCCACGAAGCCATTTCGTCAGTTTGATGCCGGAATGCTCGAGCGTGGACAACACTTCGTCCGAAATGCCTCGCTCCTTCATGGATTGGATAACATGGTCCGCGTTCAGGGACGCCATGCCGCATTCATGGTGGCCGACGACGATGACCTCATCGGCATTCAGTTCGTAAAGGGCGACGATCACGGAACGCATTACGCTTCCGAACGGCTGGGAAATAATGCCTCCGGCATTCTTGATGACTTTAACGTCGCCGTTTTTGAAGTTCATGGCTTTGGGAAGCAGTTCGACGAGTCGGGTGTCCATACAGGTGATAATGATGATTCTTTTGTCGGGAAAACGGCTTGTAAGATATGCTTCGTATTCTTTGTTTTCTACGAATTTACGATTGTGCTCCAGAATGCTGCTAAGATGAGTAGACATAAGTATAGTTCCTCCCTGGGTAAATGAATGGTTGACCGGATTAACGTCTCGCGTCGATGATCTGAATGTTCGTTCCGTAAGTTTGGCCGTCGCTGTCCAGGCGGAAAGCGTACTGGTCCGGCGTAACATCCAGTTTCATTCTGTCTTCGAAAAAGACCTCCTGCCTTCGGTTCATGTACATGGCTACCGACCCGCCGCTCTCGAGCGGCATATCGTCTTCTTCCGGCTGGTCGATAATGCGGAGTCCGGGTATTCCATTCACAGCACAGCCGCAGCCCTCGGTGTCATAGATGAGTCTGAGGCTGCCCGGCCTGCTGCCGATTTTGTCTCTTATTTTTCTTTCCGCTTGTGGGGTCAGTTCAATCATCATGGCTCCGAAAGACACACTCCTTCATACGTAATGGTTTAACCTGTTGTTTAAATTTGAACTACCTCTTAAAAGTTGATTATAAACCTCGATAAAAGTATCATCAATAGTAAGCTAAAAAATACATAGAGAGCAGGTGAACCGTTCATGGATGCACAATTGGCAGGACAATGGAATCAATTTCAACAGCTGGTCCGCAAAATATCGAGTTATATTGAAGCCGTTGGGCTTCTTCACTGGGATCTTCGGACGGGCGCGCCGCGTAAAGGCGTAGAGGCCCGATCGGAGACGATCGGCATGCTTTCCACCGAGGCGTTCAGACTTCAAACTTCCGAGGAGATGGGGCAGTTGCTTCAATATTTCGGAAAACCGGAAGCGTTGGAGCAGCTTGACGAAAGAAGCCGCCGCATGGTGGAGGAATGCCGGAAAGAATATGAACGCAGCAAGTCGATTCCTGCAGAAAAATTCAAGGAATATACCGTTTTGGCGGCACAATCGGAATCGATGTGGGAGGACGCGAAGAAGAACGGCGATTTTGCCGGCTTTGAGCCTTTCTTGAGCCGCATCGTCGCCTTTAAGCAGGAATTTATCGATTACTGGGGCGTGAAGGACACCCGTTATGATACGCTGCTCGACATGTACGAACCGGACACGACCGTAGCTAAGCTGGATCAGGTGTTTGCCCGTTTGCGCGAACGTCTCGTACCGCTCGTCAAAGCGATTCAGGAATCCCCGAACAAGCCGGAAACCGGATTTTTGAACCAATTGTTCGACAAGGTACAGCAGGAGAAATTCGGCTTGTTTATTTTGGAACAAATGGGGTATGACTTTGAAGCCGGACGCCTTGACGAAAGCGTTCACCCGTTTGCGACCGGCCTAAATACCGGCGACGTTCGGATCACGACGAATTATTTGCAGGATGACGTGACAAGCGCCGTATTCAGCTCCCTGCATGAGGGCGGACATGCCCTGTACGAGCAAAACGTGGACAAGGAACTTGAAGGAACGCCCCTGTCCGGCGGAACCTCTATGGGCATCCACGAATCCCAGTCCCGTTTGTGGGAAAATATGATCGGACGCAGCCGTGCATTTTGGCATCGCTATTTCGGCGACTTGCAGCAACATTTCCCTGAACAGTTTGCGGGTATTGATACCGAGCAATTTTACCGTGCCGTGAACAAGGTGGAAAACTCCCTGATCCGGATCGAAGCGGACGAACTGACCTATAATCTGCATATTATTATTCGTTATGAAATCGAGAAAATGCTGTTCAACGAAGGCTTGTCGGTCAAAGATCTGCCTGAGGTCTGGAACGCGAAATACAAGGAATACCTGGGCATTGTGCCTCCGAATGACGGAATGGGGGTTCTGCAGGACGTTCACTGGTCCGGCGGCGACTTCGGCTATTTCGCTTCTTACTCCCTCGGCAATATGTATGCCGCCCAGTTCATGAACACCATGCGCAAAGAAATCCCGAATCTCGACGGTTTGATTGAAAAAGGGGAGCTGGCCCCGATCAAGGAATGGCTCACCGATAAAATTCACAAATACGGCAAAAGCGAGACGCCGGCCGAGATCGTTCTGCGCGTAACGGGCGAGGAGCTGAATCCGGATTATCTGGCGGATTATCTGGAAGAGAAATATAAGGAAATTTATAAGATTTAATCAACATAAGATTTAAGTCAACAGCCGCTGCCGTTCTTTCGGTAGCGGTTTTTTGAAGTGATAAGAAAGTAAAACTACAGAGGTTTGATTAATTTAAGTATTTTCTATTGCGAATTGAGGTGTTTCAAAATTGAATCATATCAATGTTAGGGAAATTCGGGTTGCTGATTATGATGACATCTATTTGCTAAACCAGGATTTCAACCCCAATTTATCTTCTTTTTCCGCGGAAAAAGTAAAAGCGAAGATTGAAACCATCACCAAGAAAACAAAAGATATCATCTTCGTTTGCGAACGAAGCAACGAGGTAATCGGATATATTCATGGAAGTCCGTATGAGCTGCTCTTTTCTGATTCATTAGTAAACATACTAGGGTTTGTCGTTAAAGAAAAGTATAGAAACCACGGCGTAGGCAGCAAGCTGATAGAGCATCTTGAACAGTGGGGAGCGAACAATGGGTATTCCGGGATCAAGCTGTTATCTCACCCAAGCCGAATAAATGCTCACAGGTTCTACGAACGGAGAGGTTATATTTTTACAAAGGATCAAAAAAACTTTATAAAAATGTTCAAGGATGGCTAACGAGTGATGAAGCAGGCATAAAAAAATGCCTTCATGATCTAACCTCTGCCACGGAATGTAGTTCCCGTTTGAAATTAGAATACATTCGTTCGCGCATTCCAGGCGCTTAACCTTTCACGCATCTGTGCATATGCTGAAAGGAAACGCAACGTTCACGGAATGGAGGGGTGCGCGATGCACAGAAAATGGTTTGTCCTGGCTTTATCCATTCTGCTCGTATGCGGGATGGTTTTGGCGGGATGCGGCGGGAAGGATTCAGGGACGAAGGTCAAGGTCGGCGAGGTGACGCGTTCTATCTTTTATGCACCGCAGTACGTAGCTCTGGAGAAGGGCTTTTTTAAAGAGGAAGGGCTGGATGTCGAGCTGCAGACGACCTTCGGCGGCGACAAAACGATGACGGCGCTGCTTTCGGGCGCCATCGATGTAGCGCTGGTCGGTTCGGAAACTTCGATTTACGTATATCAGCAGGGGGCGGAAGACCCCGTCATTAACTTCGGTCAGCTGACTCAGACGGACGGGACGTTTCTGATGGCACGGGACGTTCAAGGAGAATTTGATTGGGAGATGCTGAAGGGAAGCGTGTTTCTGGGCCAGCGCAAAGGCGGCATGCCGCAGATGGCCGGCGAATTTACGCTCAGAAAGCAGGGCATCGACCCGCATAAGGACCTGGAGCTGATTCAGAATATCGAATTCGCGAATATTGCCTCGGCGTTCGCTTCCGGAACGGGTGAGTACGTGCAGCTGTTCGAGCCGCAGGCATCCATATTTGAAAAAGAAGGAAAAGGCAAGGTAGTCGCCTCTTTCGGAGTCGAGAGCGGGAATCTTCCATACACCGTTTTCATGACGAAAGAGAGCTTTATCGGCAAAAACAAGGACACGGTGCAAAAGTTTACGAACGCCTTGTATAAAGCCCAGCAGTGGGTCGATTCCCACACGCCGGAGGACATCGCCGATGCCATTCTTCCTTACTTTAAAGATACGGAGCGCGATATCGTTGTATCGTCGGTAAAGCGGTATAAAGAGCAGGGCACGTATGCGACGGACCCGATTCTGGACGAACAGGAATGGAACAATCTTCTTGACGTGATGGAGCAGGCGGGCGAATTGAAAGAGCGGGTGTCGCCCGACAAAATCGTGGATAACCGCTATGCCGAGCAGGCAAAGCAGGATGGAAAATAATCGTGACGATTTCATCTCATAAACGAAAGGAGAGAGCGTTATGGTACCGGTAGTGGATTTGAATGGCATCGCCCATGTGTATGTAACCGACCGGGAAGCCTCTCTGGCTGTTGAAGGGATACATTTGCAGGTTTACCCGGGTGAATTTCTCAGCCTGGTCGGGCCAAGCGGCTGCGGCAAAACGACGATCCTGTCCATTATTGCCGGATTGATTCGACCCACCCAGGGAGAAGCCCGGGTGAACGGCCATCCGGTGACCGGACCTTCCGCTAAGGTCGGGTATATGCTGCAGCAAGATTATCTGTTTCCATGGCGCACCATTATGGATAATACGCTGATCGGATTGGAACTGACCGGCAGGCTGACGGAGGAAGCCCGGCACAACACGACGGAACTGCTGAAGGAAATGGGCCTTGGGGCCAGCGGCTCGCTATATCCGCAGCAGTTGTCCGGCGGGATGCGCCAACGGGTGGCTCTCGTGCGTACGCTGGCGACGGACCCCGGTTTGCTGCTGCTGGATGAGCCTTTCTCCGCCTTGGACTATCAGACCAAGCTGCAGCTTGAAGATTTGATCGTCGAGACGCTGCGGGAGCGCAATAAAACGGCGATCCTAGTCACGCACGATTTATCCGAGGCCATCGCGATGAGCGACCGCGTGGTGCTGCTGAATCGCAATCCCGGACGGATCCACCAGATTTTTGAGGTTCCGGGGCATATCCGGAGAACGCAGCCGTTTTATGCACGCAAGGAGCCGGGCTTCAATGATCTGTTTCATGAAATATGGCGCGAAATGGAATCCATTGGCGGTAAGGAGTGAAGCTTATATGACTGAACCGGAACATACGAAAGCCGGACCGGCTTCTTCCGACGCCGGCTGGCTGAAGGATATACATGCCCGTCATCTGAGGCAGAAGCGGAAAACGCAAAACCGCGTTTTGGCGGTGCAGACGGTGCTGCTTCTCTTATTTTTTTTCATTATGGGAGCTGGCCGGGCGAATGAAATGGATCGATGTGCTGTTGTTCAGCTATCCTGCGAAAATCTTTGCGAATATCTGGGATAACATGGTGTCGGGAGAACTGTGGGGGCACCTCGCGGTCACGGTCGGCGAGACCGCTGTCGGATTTTTGCTGGGCACGCTGGTGGGCACCCTGCTTGCCGTGCTGATCTGGTGGTCGCCTTTTCTGTCCAAAGTGATCGATCCTTACATGGTCGTATTTAACAGCATGCCGAAGGTAGCCCTCGGTCCGATCTTTATCGTCATGTTCGGGGCCGGGTTTACCGCAATCGTGGTCACGACCCTGTCCATCACGGTCATCGTCACGACGCTGGTCGTTTACAACAGCTTTTCGGAAGTGGATTCCAATCTGATCAAGGTGGTCCGCACCTTCGGCGGAACCAAGACGCAGGTGTTTAAACGGGTTATCCTCCCGGCGTCTTTCCCGGCCATCGTGTCGACTTTAAAGGTCAATGTGGGCATGGCTTGGGTCGGCGTCATCGTCGGCGAATTCCTGGTTGCCAAATCGGGCCTTGGCTATTTGATCATGTACGGGTTCCAGGTGTTTAACTTCACGCTCGTGCTGTCCAGCCTGTTGATCATTGCGGTCGTTGCGACGGCGATGTATCAAATGGTCGTCTACATCGAAAAGAAGCTGCTGGCGCACCGGTAATCCTCAGAGGCATCGTGTTCATTAATTGTTAATACATTGAAGTGAGCATCCGAGTTGTGAGGCTGTCTAAAATCGGATACCATGGGAATACAGTAAATACAGGAGTGGTACTTCCATGGGATTCCGAATCATCAAGACGGCGATTGCAACGCTGATTGCCATTTTAGTGACTGACGCTTTAAACATACCGGGTGCGACCTCGGCGGGCCTTTTGGCGATCCTGGGCGTGGACGTGACGCGCAAGCGCAGTCTGCGTTCGGTATCGTCCCGTTTTTTTTGCTTCCATATTAGGTCTTGTTTTTGCATCGGTGCTGTTTCAGTTGTTGGGCTTTCATTATTGGGTGCTGGCTTTGTACATATTAATTGCTTTTCCAGCCATCTCCAGGGCTAACTTCAAGGAGGGCATCGTAACCAGTTCCGTCGTGGTATTCCGCGTTTTCGGGGCAGGCGAGCTCAGCCGTGATATCTTTCTGACCCAAATAGAGCTTCTGGTGATCGGGCTGGGCTCGGCGATGCTGGTAAACATGGCCTATATGCCGAAAGGCGAGGGCCGTTTGATGGAGATCCGCCGCGAGGTGGACGGGCTGTTCTCGATTGTTTTCTCCCATATCTCGCTAACCCTGCGCGAACCTGGACACGTATGGGACGGCAATGAGCTGATTGAAGCGAACAAAGCGGTGGAACAAGGGATCACCGAAAGCAACCGGGCGCTTGAAAATCAGATGCTCCAGCCGGACGTCGCCTGGAATGTATACTTTTATATGCGGAAGGAACAGCTTGAGAACATCCAGGCGATGATGCACCTGATCTCGCAGATTTACGAAAGGCTTCCGCATGGAGAGCTTGCCGCCAATTTGTTCGACCAGATGAGTCAGGACGTGGTAACCGAGACCTACACAGGCAAGACGGAAAAGCTGCTCGGCGAGCTGGAAGTGAAATTCAAGGAGATGGAGCTCCCGCGTACGCGCGAGGAATTCGAAATGCGGTCGGCCATTTTGCAGCTGTGCAGGGAGCTGGAATACTTCCTGAAAATATCGAAGAAGAACAAAGCGCCCACGGGACCGGCCAATCCTGGCCGCAAGCTGAGCCGCGGCAAAAGTTAAAGGATGAGAATCCGGGATCCATACAAGCGGGGCTGAAGCGGGTGGTTGATCATGGAAAGCGGCTGTGTTAATATATGATCGAATGAAGCGCTTACAATTTGCGTGTTACTAGCGAGACTAGGCATGAGCCATACAAAGCGGAACCGTATTTTTCACGTCCCCTTTTATGGAGCATGTCTTTTTTTTGTTTTATCGAGAGGTGGTAGGTGGCAGCTATAGCCCAACTACAGAACGGGGGATGCCAAAAAATGAATTCGAATTAAAACGTATGGAGGGATATGATGAAATTATTTTCGAAAAAGCAAAAGACGACTACCCGAATTCCATAATCGTCGTAACCGGCGGCGTGCCGAAGAACGGTGTCACGGAAGCCGACAATATGACCAAATGGCTCGTGGAGCACGGCGTGGCGGAAAGCCGGATTTTACCCGAGAACCAATCGACGGACACCGTAGAAAATGCGCTGTTCACACCGCGATTCTGGAGCAGCACGGCTCGAAGGACGTGACGATCGTTTCAAGCGGCAGCCATGTGCGCCGGGCCGTAACGTTGTTTAAGGAAGCGGACCGGTTTTACAGCAAGATGAACGGAAAGGAAGCGGGACGTCAATTTACGAATCTGGTATATATGGATTATGAAACCGTAGAAGAGGCCCATGAAGTAACAAGAAGCGAAGAATTGGTCATATACCGGGATCTGTTCAGAACAGCAGGCATTTGCGCAGTATCCCGGGATTCAGCGTTAGTTATGAAGGAAAAAAAGCGTCAGGCCGTTGAAAACCGCTTGGCGCTTTTTCTTTTGAATGCCGCTGGGAGCGGGGAGCAGACCTTGTTTTCTCATTTTTTTTATAATCTTTTTCTTTTATTTTTGGCATCATATGAAATTTATTTGGACCACTTCATTCAACATTCGCCCATGTCGTGCATACACATGTAGGGAATGATTGTATGGAGGAGGTTCGAAGATGTCATTGAGTAATAAACACCAATGTAGAGAAATCATCACGAAGGCGATCTGCGGCAAGGGTCGTAAGTTCTCTACCGTAACACATACCGTGACTCCGCCTAATAATCCTACCAGCATTTTGGGGGCATGGATTATAAAACATCAATATGAGGCGGTTGCCGCCGGGGACGGAATTGAGGTTGTCGGTACTTACGATCTTAACATCTGGTATTCCTATGACAAAAATTCGCAGACCGACGTGGCCAAAGAAACGGTATCTTATGTAGAACGCGTACCTCTTTCTTACCTGGATCCCAAGCACCGGGCATCGACGGTAGAGGTTTCCGCGGAAGCGACTCAGGAACCAAGCTGTGTGGAAGCAAGCGTATCCTCAAACGGCAAAAGTGTCATCCTGCGCGTTGAACGGGAGTTCTCCGTAGAGCTTATTGCTGAGACGAAGGTGTTGGTCAAGGTGTGCAATTTAAAGCACGGCGATTATGAAGACAAAGAATTCGACTTCATCGGCGGGGAAGACGGTGAGTACGAAGATCTGGATTTTGAGGATCTGGAGGATGAACTGTAGGGCCTTCCCTACCCGGCAACCTAATACACTATATGCAGTGGGGGGCGGCTTTGCAGAGGGCAAACGCCCTCTTTTTATGAAATGGGCGCCTTTTTTTGCTTCATGGAGGATGCTTTTCGGATCGCTTAAAAATACGCTAATTCGTTCTTGGAGAGGGACGAGGAAGCCTTTTCTACTTTATTCAGGGAAATCTCCTTGCGGGGCTTTTTTCTTTTGAAAAATGAAGGAGGCCTTCATTTTGAGCAAGGTATGGGATGATGTTCTTGCATCGCAAGCAGGCAATCGCGTAGGCCGTTCACCGGAAGCGATAGACGCCAGACTCAAGCGTTCGGGCATACCCAGCCGCATTTTATGTCCGTCGAACCCGCATGATGATCATTTCGCTGCCAGATACCGGGTGTCCGTGGCCGGCCTGGAAGCCGTTTCGGTAACGAAGCTGATGCGTGGGGGGAGCGGAATGGTCTGGGAAAAAGGAGGGGGGATTCCCGGTGAACTTGCTGACGGTTTTCGCAAACGTTTGGCCAAAGCGGCCGTGCGCACCTTGTATGCTCTCGGGACGGACAGGGGAGAGGTAAATATCACGGCAATGCCGGGACGCCGATATACGGTGGATCAAGTGGTGATAGGAAGGAAGGGGTCTTCCGGGAATCGATACGGGAAGGCCGTTTTTTTTGACTGCTGCCGGGCAGGGAATGAATGCACATCGCCCGGTTCCGGAGAAGGATGCCGGTTTTTTAATGGGGATGGACCCCGAGTTCGTGTTGGTAGGCCGTGAGGGCCGGGTCGTCGAGGCCTCTCGGTATTTGGATCGTAATGGGGCTGCAGGCTGTGATGCTGTTCGTTCAGGAGAGGAAGTGACTTATCCCCTTGCCGAGCTCCGCCCTGTTCCAAAACCGGATCCGGATGCTCTTCTGATCGAAATGCGGCGTACGCTTCGCGAGGCCGGACGGCTGATTACGGACCGTTCCCTGGCATGGATGGCCGGCGGTTCGCCGGTGAAGGGACTTCCCCTTGGGGGACATATCCATTTTAGCGGCGTGCCGCTGTCCCTCGATGTGTTGCAATGCCTGGACAATTATCTTGCCCTTCCCCTCGCGCTTTTGGAAGACCCGTCAGGCCGAGAGAGAAGGCCGCGGTACGGCTGTCTCGGCGATTTTCGGCGCCAGCCCTACGGAGGCTTCGAATACAGGACGCTGCCGAGCTTTCTCGTCTCCCCGCTGATCGCCAAGGCTTCGATTTACCTGGCTTTTCTGATTGTCCGGAACCATGACAAGCTGCCCGCGAGGCCGCTTGACGCAGAGCGCTACCATAAAGCTTATTACGAAGGGCAAACCGAGATATTAAGGGAATGCTCTGCGGATTTGCATCGCGATATCGGGAATCTGCCTGAGGCAGGCCCTTACGCCCGGGTCATCGACCGGGTATTCGGGTTGATTGCGGAGGGACGAACTTGGGATGAGAGACGCGATATCCGGCCGCTGTGGAATATTGCGTCCTTGCCGTGACCTTCTATTATTTTCTGTTATAATAGAGGTCAAGTTAGAACGGCATGGAGGTAGGTCATGGCTAAATATACGCCGATGATTGAACAATACTTGAACGTTAAGGAACAAGCGCGGGATGCGTTTCCTTTTTTTCCGTTTGGGGGATTTTTACGAAATGTTTTTTGAGGATGCCATACTGGCGTCCAAAGAGCTGGAAATTACGCTGACCGGCCGGGAAGGCGGCGGCGATGAAAAAAATCCCGATGTGCGGGGTGCCCTATCATTCCGCCGAAGGCTATATTCAAAGGCTGATCGAAAAAGGCTACAAGGTCGCGATTTGCGAGCAGATGGAAGACGCTTCCGCCACCAAAGGGATGGTTCGCCGCGAAATCGTCCGGGTCGTAACGCCGGGAACGATTATGGAAGGCAAGGCGGTCAGCGACAAATCGAATAACTACATGGTCTGTTTGACGACCCACGGAGGCTTGATGGCCCTGGCCGCTTGCGACTTGTCCACGGGCGAGCTTTACGTCACGTCGGTACCTGCGTCCGAAGAATGGCTGCGTGACGAAATCGGCATCTATGAACCTTCCGAAATGATCGGGGACAGCCGGCTATTGGAACTGGTTTCCTCCCAGGCGCTGCCGACAAGCCGCCCGGTCCTTTACACCGCATGGGAGCGCCGGGACGACAATTTGGTGCGTTCGCAGTTCGGGGGAGGCGGCCTGGGCTCGTCTGGACGAAGAGCGCCGGGCGTGCGTTTCCATGCTGATCGCTTATTTAAGCGAAACGCAAAAACGCTCGCTTGGGCAGCTTACGCAAATTTCTTCGTATGAGCCGGGACAGTTCATGGTACTGGATCCGTTCACGAGGCGGAATCTGGAGCTTGTGGAAACGGTGCGGGAACGTTCCAAGCGAGGTTCGCTGCTTTGGCTGTTGGACCGTACGGAAACGTCCATGGGAGCGCGGCTGCTTCGGCGTTGGATCGACAAGCCGCTGCTGCAGCGGAGCCGTATCGAGGACCGCCTTGAAGCGGTCGATCATTTGTATAACCAGTACATACTCCGTGAAGATTTACGCATGGCGCTCAAAGAGATTTACGACCTGGAACGGCTGGTCGGACGCATCGCGTTCGGAAGCGCGAACGGCCGCGACATGAATGCGCTCAAGCTGTCCCTGCGGCAGGTTCCGGCTTTGAAGCAGCTCTGCGGAGATTCGGGTTCCGCCACGCTTCGCAGCCTGGCGGAGGCCACCGATGTATGCGAGGATCTGTGCAGCCTCATCGAGGATGCCGTGGCCGACGATCCGCCCGTATCGGTACGGGACGGCGGAATCATCAAGCCCGGTTATCACGAACGTCTGGATGAGCTGAGAGAGGCGAGCACGAACGGTAAACGCTGGATTGCCGAACTGGAAGCCAGAGAGCGGGTTGCTACGGGAATCAAGTCGCTCAAAATCGGATACAACAAGGTGTTTGGCTACTATATCGAGGTGACCAAGTCCAATCTGTCATCCCTGCCGGAAGGACGGTATGAACGCAAACAGACCTTGGCGAACGCGGAGCGTTTCGTCACGCCGGAGCTGAAGGAGAAGGAAGGGCTGATCCTGGAGGCTCAGGAGAAAATGGTCGATCTCGAATACGCTTTGTTCACGGAGCTGAGGGAAAAGCTGAACGCCCAGATTGCGCGCCTGCAAAAGCTGGCGGAAAACATTGCCGAAATCGACGTATACCAGTCGCTGGCGGCCGTCAGCGCGGAACACCGGTTCGTTAAACCGGAGCTGAGCGACGGCTATGATCTCATGGTCGAAGGCGGGCGGCATCCGGTGGTCGAGGCGGTGATGAAGGATTCGGCTTTTATCGCCAACGGAACGGAATTGAAAAAAGAAGGTTCTTCGATTCTGCTCATTACCGGCCCGAACATGGCGGGCAAGAGTACCTATATGCGGCAGGTGGCTCTCTTGTCCATCATGGCTCAAATCGGGTGTTTTGTTCCTGCGGAACGTGCGGCATTGCCCCTCGTGGACCGTATCTTTACGCGTATCGGAGCGGCCGACGACCTGATCGGCGGCCAGAGCACCTTTATGGTGGAGATGGCGGACATTCAGGTCATGACGGAGAAAGCGACGCCGCGAAGCCTTATCATTATTGACGAACTGGGGCGTGGGACGTCTACCAGCGAGGGGATGGCGATAGCCCAAGCCGTGATAGAATACGTTCATGACCATATCGGCTGCAAGGCGCTCGTCTCTACCCACTTCCATGAGCTGGCACATCTCTCGGAGAGCTTGCCGGGATTGCGAAATTTTTCGATGGCCGTTCAGGAGAGCGGGGACAAGGTGCATTTTTTGAGAAAACTGATTCCGGGAGCGGCGGACAGCAGCTACGGAATATACTGCGCCCGCTTGGCCGGCTTGCCGGGCAGCATCATCGACAGGGCATACGGTTTGCTGCAGGGACTGGAGCAGGCTTCTCTTTCTGCCGTAGTGGGCAAGGGCGGCGTTCAAACCGCGGCAGCGGAGGAAGCCCGGAAGTTGCCCCATCCCGTATCCAAAGAAAGCCCTGCAGAATTTGCTTCGGGTTTGCCTGGTCACGGTGGGGGAGAGATCATAAACGACACGGTGCTTCAGGACGATGGCGGCGTGGTTCAGCTATCGATATTCGGTGAAGATGAAATGCGGCCCGGCAAAGGAACGGATGACGCCATGAAAACATCTGGGGTACGGGCGGGCGCTCCGGATCCCCGCATGAAAGAGATCATGGACGCCTTAAAATCGGTGGACGTCATGAATATGACGCCGCTCCAGGCAATGCAGCTGTTAAACGAACTGAAACAGAAGGCGAATCGCCTGTAGCATATGGGGGATCAGGGCAAAAGAAGAATCTTCGATCTGGCATAACGGAGGTAGGAAACATGGCCAAAATACACATATTGGACGAGCATATCGCCAACCAAATAGCAGCAGGCGAGGTGGTGGAGCGGCCTGCCTCCGTCGTCAAGGAACTGGTGGAGAACGCGATCGATGCAGGCAGTACCAAGATCGATGTGTTCGTCGAGGAAGGCGGGCTTCAAAGCATCCGGGTAACGGATAACGGCTCGGGCATCGATCCGGAGGATTGCGTGACGGCTTTTTACCGGCATGCGACAAGCAAAATCTCCCAGGGCCGCGATCTGTTCCAGATTACGAGCTTGGGTTTCAGGGGCGAGGCGCTTCCGTCCATCGCAGCGGTGTCGAAGGTCCGGTTAACGACCTCGAACAATCAGGAAGGCAAAGGCCGCTTGATGGAAATCGAGGGCGGGCAGCTTAAACGCAATGAAGACGCGGCAGCCCCGAAAGGGACGGAATTTGTCGTCAAGGAATTGTTTTACAACACTCCGGCAAGGCTGAAGTATATGAAGACGATTCAGACCGAGTTGGGCCACATTTCGGATTATATGTACCGGCTCGCTTTGTCCCGTCCGGATATAGCGTTCACGGTACGGCACAACGGCAATACGCTGCTGCAGACGATGGGCAACGGTGACCTGCTCCAGGTCATTGCCGCGATTTACGGAACCCAGACGGCCAAAGCCATGCTGCCGATTCGGGCGGAGGATATGGATTACAGCCTTTCGGGTTATGTAAGCCGGCCGGATTGGACCCGGGCGAACCGGAATGCGATGTCCTTCATCATTAACGGAAGGTATGTCCGGAACTACGGATTGTCGCAAGCGGTGCTGCGGGGTTATCATACCCTTCTGCCGATCAACCGCTTTCCGCTAGTCGTCCTGAAGCTGGACATGCATCCTTCGCTGGTGGACGTCAACGTGCATCCATCGAAGCTGGAGGTTCGTTTCAGCAAGGAGCCTGAGCTGTTTTCATTTGCCGAAGAGGCCGTGGGCAAAGTGCTTCGTCAGGAGGTGCTTATCCCCCCGACCCGTGAAGCAGAGTATCGGCAAGGAAGGGACGGCTTTCATTCAAGAGCAGTTCCATTTTCAAAAAGGACAACCGGGGGCCAGCGTGCCGGACCGATCCGCTTCCGAACGGAACCCCGGCGCCGGACCAGGACAAGCTCCGGATTTCGTTACGGGCCCTGCTTCACGGCAGATAAACAGCGGGGAGCAGCAGGCCACAGATAACGGCTACGGTTACGGTGTTTCGGAGCAGTCCCAGGCCGCCCGTCCGTTTCGCGAAAGCGGGACTTTCGGGAATGCCGCACCCCGTACTGCTTCTTCCGGCCAAACAAGGGAAACTTCGTCCTCGCCTTACCGGACGGAGACGCGGCCGCAACAGAGCATGCCGCCGGTCACGCGGGAGTGGCTGCAGGCCGCCGGCGGATCGGTACCGGATATTCCGCCTTTTCCGGAGCTGAACTACATCGGCCAGCACCACGGGACTTACCTGATCGCGCAAAACGACTCCGGTCTTTACTTGATCGACCAGCATGCCGCGCATGAGCGGATCAACTACGAATATTATTATGAGAAATTCGGAAAACCCGCGGACGCTTCGCAAGAGCTGCTCCTTCCCATTACGCTGGAGTTCACGCCTTCCGAGAGCGACAAAATGAAAGACCGTTTGCACTGGTTCGAACAGGCAGGGGTTTATCTGGAGCATTTCGGAGGGCAAACCTTCCTCGTAAGGTCGCATCCATTCTGGTTCCCGAAGGGGGACGAGAAGGAGATCATTGAAGAAATGGCGGAATGGGTACTGAACGAACGGAATATCGATCTCGCGAAGCTGCGCGAGAAATCATCCGTCCTTTGCTCCTGCAAGGCCTCGATCAAGGCGAATCAGAAGCTGACGGAGAAGGAAGCCGAGACGCTGATTCAGCGGTTGGCTGCCTGCAAGCAGCCTTATACGTGTCCTCATGGGCGTCCGATCGTCGTTTCCTTCTCGGCTTACGATCTTGAAAAAATGTTCAAACGCGTTATGTAAAACATCAAGGAGGAAATAGATGATTATCACGACAGGAGAGGCCGAGGCGCCCGAACTGGTTGAACGGGCCAAGGCATTGGCGGAAGAAACGGGCTGCAGATACGTGACCCGGGGAGGCCAATCGCTCAGAAGACTTGCATTGAAGACCGGGGATGAGGATATTCTGGTCGTTCTGCAAGGGCATGTCCGCCTTGGGGGGCCGGGCCGGGAAACGCTGGAGTTCCATCCCAGCATGGGTTACGTCCGTTTGAAACGGGTGCTCCGGGGAGAGCCGGACCTCATGCTCGAGGCTGCCGGCATGGAAGAGGGCGACTCCGTCATCGATTGCACGGCAGGCCTTGGGACGGATTCCCTCGTTTTCTCCGTAAAAGGCGGGGAGCGCGGCAAAGTAACGGCGCTGGAAAGCTCCTTTCCGCTCTATGTTCTTCTGAAAGAAGGTCTCCGGACCTATGAAAGCAACCTTTCCGCCAGCGACGAGGCCATGCGCAGGATCGATGTAAAGCATGGCCACCATCTCGATTATCTGCAAAAGCTTCCGGATAAAAGCGCGGACATCGTTTATTTTGACCCGATGTTTCGGGAGCCGGTTGCGGAATCCGCATCGATCAACCCGCTGCGCCATTATGCAAACGGGGAGGCGCTTGACGAGCAAAGCGTCCGCGAGGCCGTCAGGGTGGCACGCAAATCGGTGGTGCTGAAGGAAAAAAGAGGGAGCGGCGAATTTGCCCGGCTCGGCTTTAAGGTCCCGGAGCGGGGCCATTCGAAAATAACGTACGGAGTGATACGCATTGACTGAATCATCCAAACCTAATCTTTTGGTCCTGATCGGCCCGACCGCCGTAGGAAAAACCAAGATGAGCATCGAGCTTGCCAAAAACTTCAATGCGGAAATTATTTCCGGCGATTCCATGCAGGTATACCGAGGGATGGACATTGGAACGGCAAAAATTTCCCGGGAAGAAATGGAGGGCGTTCCGCATCATTTGATCGATATCCATGAACCGGACTATCCTTATTCGGTAGCCGAATTTCAGGAGCAGAGCGTAAGGCTTATTCAGGAAATTACGGATCGGGGACGTCTTCCATTCATTGTCGGAGGAACCGGGCTGTACGTCGAATCGGTCTGCTATGGCTTTCGCTTCAGCGATACCGGAGCGGACGAGGCTTTCAGACAGGAACAGTTCGCTTATGCGCAGTCGCACGGGCCCGAAGCGCTGCATCGGAAACTGGCATCCGTCGACCCGGAAAGCGCGGCGCGCCTTCATCAGAACGACCTGCGCAGAGTGGTTCGCGCCTTGGAAATATTTCACTTGACCGGAAGCCCGCTTTCGGCCCAGCTGGCCGCGCAAAAAAAGGAGTCTCCCTATCATTTGTGCCTGGTCGGTTTGACAATGGACCGCCAAATGCTATATAACCGTATTGAAGAGCGTGTTGACTCCATGATCCGTCAGGGACTCGTCGAAGAAGTTGCCGGACTGATGAACAAGGGCTATGCTCCGGGCTTGGTGTCGATGCAGGGTCTCGGCTACAAGGAGATCTTGGCGCATCTTCAAGGGGAATGCAGCTTGGAGGAGGCTGTCGAACTGCTGAAACGGGATACCCGCCGGTTTGCCAAACGTCAGCTTTCCTGGTTCCGTCATATGCAGGATATCGAATGGGTTGACGTCACCGACTCTGAAAATTTTTTCTGCTAACTATGAAAAGATCCGTGCTATAATAGCAGGAAAGTTTCTCTCGAACATTGAATATACATCAAAACAATCTAATTGAACCATTGGGGGTACGGCTAATGAACAAGTCCATTAACATCCAAGATACGTTCTTGAACCAACTGCGTAAAGAGAACATCCCGGCCACGGTATACCTGACGAACGGCTTTCAGATCCGTGGGACGATCAAAGCTTTTGACAACTTTACCATTGTGATCGACAGTGACGGACGCCAGCAAATGGTATACAAGCATGCCATCTCCACGTTCATGCCGCAGCGCAATGTTTCCCTGATGCAGGATAGCAGCAGCGAATAAGGGCATTTTTTTCCAGATTCGATTTTTCTGAAACTTTTTTTTTGTAAATTTCGTTTAGTGGTATAGGAGAGCGGAAGAGCAACCTGAAAAGGTTGTTCTTTTCTTTCCGGGGTAATGACAGACAGATCCGAAAGGGAGTCAGGAGGGGTACGTACCATGGCTGGCAAAGACCAGAACCAGATATCGAGGGTTAATAAAAACAAAGAAGCCCCAAAGACAACGCAGAAGACGCCAAAATCATCGAAAAAGAAAAAAAGGCAAAGGCAAGCGAATCGGCTGGGCCTTGTTCTTCACCGTGGTCCTTGCGATTTTTTGTGCCTTGGCAGGTTATTTGTTCATCATGGTCAGCGGGGAAAAACTGCTGGAGGCGAACAAGGACAAGCTTACGGCGTACGGGACATCCAAAGTGTATGACCGAAACGGCAACTTGATGGGCGAGCTGTCGATCCAAAAAAGCGATCCCGTCAAGATCGACGATGTGCCCGATTTGCTGAAGGCCGCGTTCATTGCGACGGAAGACAGGCGTTTTAATGAACATAACGGCGTGGACATCTGGTCCATCGGCCGGGCGGCGGTCAAGGATATCATGGCGCGTTCCATGGTGGAGGGCGGCAGCACGATTACCCAGCAGCTTGCAAAGAATATTTTCTTGACGCGGGACAAAACGTTTTTCCGGAAGGCGACCGAGGTATCGATCGCATTGGCGCTGGAGCGTAATCACACTAAAGACGAAATATTGGAAATGTATCTGAACCGGATCAACTTCGGCGGTCCTTATTACGGAATCAAAGCCGCATCCCAGCGTTATTTCGGGAAAAGCAACTTGAACGATCTAAAACTATGGGAAATGGCGACACTGGCGGCAATGCCGAAGGGGCCGTCCAAATACAATCCGCTCAAGAATCCCGAGCTCAGCAAGGAACGCAGAGCCGTCGTACTGAATCTGATGCGCGATCAGGGATACATTTCGGCTCAAGAGGCGGAGAAAGCGAAGAAGGTCGACTATAAATATAAACCGCCGGCTACGCAGCAGAAATACACCGCTTTTATCGATTACGTCATGGACGAAGCCGAGCAAAAATGGGGACTTACCGCAGACGACCTGAACATCGGCGGTTACCAGATTTACACGACGATGGACGCGAATGCGCAACAGGCCATGGAAGCGGAGTTCAATAATCCCGCCAACTTTGAAAAAGGCGCGGACGATGCCATCATTCAAGGCTCGATGGTTATCATTAACCAGCATACCGGCGGGATCGTCGCTTTGATGGGCGGACGCGAATATGAACGCGGCGGATTTAACCGCGCGATCGACAGCCGGCGTCAGCCGGGCTCAGCCCTGAAGCCGATCGCGGTATATGCTCCGGCTTTGGAAACCGGCAATTATACGAAGAATTCCAGATTGAGCAACCGGAAGCAATGCTTCGGCAACTACTGTCCGAACAACCTTCACGGATACTCCGAGACGGTCAGCATGCAGGAAGCGATTCAGCGATCCGAAAACATTCCAGCAGTATGGCTGCTGAATCAGATCGGCGTGAAGACCGGATACAATTTCGTGCAAAATATCGGAATTAAAGCAACAGAGGACGATAAAAACCTGTCTCTTGCTCTGGGGGGGAATGAGCAGGGGGACCAATACGTTTGAAGTGGCCCGAGCTTTCAGCGCTTTCGCCAACGCGGGCCAGATGAATGAAGCTTTTGCGATCAAGCAGATTAAAGACAGCAAGGGTAAAGTGATTCATGAGAATAAAGGCGGGAACGGCGAGCGGGTCATGAGCGAGCAAACCGCTTCCCAAATGACGGACATGATGAAGCTGGTCGTTCAGGACGGAACGGGACGCAATGCCAGAATCAGCCGTCCGGTAGCCGGCAAGACGGGGACGACGCAAAGCGGTTATAAAGGCGTCGGCGGCGTGCGGGACGTTTGGTTCGCCGGATATACGCCTGAGCTGACGGCAGCCGTCTGGCTTGGATACGATGACCCTGGACGAAACCACCTCATGCGGCAGAGCAGTCCGATGGCTGCGGCTTTATGGGGCAAGGTTATGGAAAAGGCGGTGCAGGGTTACGAAGCCCAAAGCTTCCCTACAACCGAAGCGCCTGCGCCGCCGCCCGTAGAAGAGCCGAAGCTTGCGGCGGTCAGAAATCTGACCGGCTCTTACGATGCACAGACGCAGACCGTGAACCTGAGCTGGAGCGCGGTCGACGGAAGCGGAATTATATACCGGGTATATCGAAAAGAATCTTCTGAGGCCGAATATACTCGGATCCTCGATATGCTTAACGCTACTTCCGCGGATGATCTGGGCGCCCTGGAGGGTCTGACCTACAGCTACTATATAACGGCTTATGATCCTGCCAAGGATCTTGAAAGCGAGCCGTCCAATGTGCTTCAAGTTGTCACGGCAGGGCAGGCCCCGCCGGATGAAGTTGAAGAAGTGCCTGACGACAATGTCGTCCCGCCGGATGAAGGCGAACAAGGCGGCAGTACCGATCCGGGGCAGGAGAATGGCCAAGGAAACGGTCAGGACAATGGTCAGGGTAACGGCCAAGGCCAAGGGCAAGGCCAAGGGCAAGGCCAAGGGCAAGGTAACGGTCAAGGAAACGGTCAAGGAAACGGTCAAGGGCAAGGTAACGGCCAAAGCGGTCAAGAACAAGGAAACGGCCAGGAGAATGGCCAAGGCAGCGGTCAAGGAACCGATAACGGCCAGGGGGCCGGAAGTATCGACAACGGTTCCGGAACCGGTGATCAGGGAACCGGAGGCGGCGATACGGGCGGAACCGGCGAAGTTCATACCGTTCCCGGAACGGCAACCCCGGGAGACGGAGGAATCACTGATCCCGGCGTTCCGCCGGAAGACGCAGTCGAATAAACGGATATTCCGCTGAAACCTAGAGCAGGAAGCCTTCATTTCCACTTTTGACTAGTGGTTTTGGAGGCTTCTTCTTTTGGTTTTGACATAAGCTTTTTGAGTGTGAAACTCAAATGTGGTAAGCTGAGTTTACGATATGGGGAGGAAAAGTTCCATGAAACGTAAATTCGGAGACCGGGCGAATTGGCGCCGCATTACCAGACGGCACTTCACTTCCCGCTATGTGGAAGGCGAGCAGTTCACGGGATATCTCACCTTATATACGATTTACGGCCTGAAAGAGCCTTTATGGAAAACTTACGGGCAGCATACATACCGCATTGCGGATAAGGGATATTCCTGGCTGCAGTATTACCCGAAAGACAGTCACTTTATCGTGACGGCCATGTTCGACGACAAACGCCGCATCGTGCAGTGGTATATCGACATCTGCAAGAAGCAGGGCGTCACCGATCAGGGCGTGCCTTGGTTTGACGATTTGTATCTGGACGTGGTGGTAAATAAGGATGGAGAAGTATTTTTGCTGGACGAGGATGAGCTTGAAGATGCGCTGCGCCGCAGCGATATCACGCGGGACGATTATCGGCAGGCGAAGGTAACGGCCAGGGAGGTCCTCCGGGCTATCGATGCGCATGAGTTTCCGTATTTTATGATGTCGCTTGAACATCGGGATCGTTTGTTCCATAACGGAGAATTCAGGAGGAAAAAATGATGCACCGCAATCATCGGGCGGGGGTTATCCAGCCGATATCAAGGAAACGCTCCAGCCGAACCAGAAAATGCTTGTACGGATTGCTTATTCTGTTTTTGCTCGGGCTTTTATGGTCGGTTTATGTCTGGGTTCAAATCAACAAGGCCGAGAGCACGCTGCAGGGGAAAGCCGACGTCGGCATCATTCTCGGAGCATCGATGTGGGGGGATCAGCCAAGCCCTGGCCTTAAAGAGAGGCTGGAGCACGGACTCAAGCTGTACCAGGAAGGTTACTATCCCGTCCTTATCGTCAGCGGAGGATTGGATAAACCCGGATACAAGTACACCGAAGCGGAAGGAATGCGAAACTATCTGGTATCCAAGGGCGTGCCCGAAGAAGATATCATTTTGGAAAACGAGGCGACCAGCACCTATGAAAACTTGTTGTACAGCCAGCGGATTATGAAAGAGAATGACTGGAAGCGCGCGGTTATCGTAACCCATGACTACCATGGGACCCGTTCGATGGAGATCGCCGGAACGCTGGGCTATGACCAGCCTTCCCTTTCCATAACGACATCTACCGTGCTTCCTATGTTTAAGCACAAGAGCCGCGAGGTTTTGGCTTATACGAAATGGACTGCGGACCGCTTGTTGATCGCATTGGGATGGAAGTAACCGAAAACTTCTAATAACCTGTATCCAAAGAGAATACATTGAAATAGATAGTCAGCCCTTTGGATAAGAGGTGAGGAGCTATGAACGGGCGCGTAACAACCGCCGGAAACCGGCCGGACGGCCGGCCCTCCAGACAGATCAACGTTGTGCTCCGCAGTGCCGAACCCCCGCTGATCAGCAGCGCGGCGCCCGAGCGCGAGCCGGCCCCATCGCCGAATTCCGTGCCGCAGCACGGTCTTTTTCAGGAAATTCAGAAGGAACTCGACCAACTGGTAGGTTTGGAGCAAATTAAAGACCTGGTCTATGAAATCTATGCGCTGCTGCAAATTGCCCGCATGCGTTCCGAGGCCGGGCTGCTGAGCGGCGGCCATGTGTTCCATATGATTTTCAAAGGAAATCCGGGTACGGGGAAAACAACGGTGGCCCGCATCGTCGCCAAGCTGTTTCAAAAAATGGGCGTTCTCAGCAAAGGCCATCTGGTGGAGGTGGAGAGAGCCGACCTGGTCGGCGAATATATCGGCCACACCGCACAGAAAACGAGGGATCTTGTCAAAAAGGCGCTGGGGGGCATTTTGTTCATTGACGAAGCATACAGCCTTGCAAGAGGCGGGGAGAAGGATTTCGGCAAGGAAGCCATCGATACGCTGGTTAAAGCCATGGAGGACCATAAAAATCAATTCATTCTCATTTTGGCGGGTTATTCGGATGAAATTGATTTCTTTATGTTAAGCAATCCGGGATTGCATTCCAGGTTTCCGATTCAGATGGACTTTCCGGACTACAACCTGGACCAGTTGATTCAAATATCCGAGCTGATGGCCAAGGAGAGGGATTATATCCTGATGCCTCAGTCCATGATGAAGCTGAGAGAACACTTGCATGTGGAAAAAGAGAATTACCGGCATGCCTTCAGCAATGCCCGCTATGTACGCAACGTCATTGAAAAAGGAATCCGCAATCAGGCGGTAAGGCTGTTGAATCATTATGTGGCTGGGAATCCGGGAAAACTGGAGTTAATGACCCTGCGACCCGAGGATTTCAAACTGACCGCCAAATCATAACCGAGAATGAGCGATAGAAGGAGCAGAGGCTATGGCAAATAACACGCACGAGACAACGACCGAAATGCAGGATAGAGCGGTTCTCGTCAGCCTGGTTACCGATCAGGTCAAAAGATCCGGCATCAATACCGAACATTCGCTGCAAGAGCTGGTACAGCTGGCTGAAACGGCCGGAGTAGAGGTGTTGGATGTAATCACCCAAAATCGAGAAACTCCCGACACCAAGTGGTTTATCGGAAAAGGAAAAGTCGAGGAGCTTCGCATGGCGATCGACGGGCTGGGCGCCAATACCGCCATTTTCGATCAGGAGCTTTCCGGAGCCCAAGTTCGGAATTTGGAAGAAACGCTTGACGTGAAAATTATCGACAGGACGCAGCTGATCCTTGATATTTTTGCCCAGCGCGCGAAAACGCGCGAAGGGATCATTCAGGTCGAGCTTGCGCAGCACAGCTACCTGCTTCCCCGCCTTTCGGGACACGGCAAGAATTTGTCCCGGCTTGGCGGCGGAATCGGTACGCGGGGGCCGGGCGAAAGCAAGCTGGAGACGGACCGCCGGCATATCCGTGAACGGATCAGCGACCTGAAACGCCAGCTGGACGAAGTGACGAAACACCGGAAGCTTCACCGGGAGCGGAGGAAAAAGACCGGGGCCGTTCAGGTGGCTTTGGTCGGTTATACGAATGCGGGCAAGTCCACGCTGCTGAACCGTTTAACCGCGGCGGATGTATATATCGAGAATCAGTTGTTTGCCACATTGGATCCGCCTCGAGAATTATGGAGCTTCCCAGCGGTAAAGAGATCGTGCTGACGGATACCGTAGGTTTCATTCAGAATCTGCCGCATGACCTTGTGGCGGCTTTCCGCGCGACGCTGGAAGAAGCGAATGAAGCGGACCTGATTCTTCATGTCGTGGACGCCTCTTCCACGATGAGGGAGGAGCAGATGGCTGTCGTGCAGTCGATCCTGGAGGATTTAGGCGCAGCGGATAAGCCGCAATTGGTATTGTTTAATAAAATAGACGCTTGTCAGCCGGATCAGCTGGAAATGCTGCCTTCAGGCGAAGGTTATTTGAAAATCAGCGCCTTCAATGATCAGGACCTGGAGGAGGTTCGCCAGGCGATTCAAGATAATTTATCCGGAGGCACTCTGAAATTCCGTATTCCGGGCGACCGTGGGGATGTGATCTCCGTGCTGTACCGGGTCGGGGACGTGCTTGAGCAGTCCTTCGAGGATAACGACATTATTTTTGAGGTCCGCATCAATCGCGCCGATTATGATAAAATGGGATATCAGCTGCAGGACTATCTGATTCAATAAGTTGATCTAACGGCTGGCGAAGTTCGCCAGCCGCTTCCTGTGTTAAGAACGGATTCGTGTTTTGGAAAGTATATTGAATTGCTCAAAGCAAGAGGAGAGAAGGACGTTATGGCAAGATTTTCGCAACAAATCGAAGAAATAAGCCGTCAGGTTGAGGACAAAATCGCATCCCGCCTGCGGGAGATGGACCGCATTATCGACCATAATCAGTGGAAGGTCATCGAGGCGTTCCAACGCAGTAAAGTGAGTGATTATCATTTTGCCGGATCGACCGGATATGCATACAACGACCGTGGAAGGGAAGTGCTTGACGAGGTGTATGCCGATATATTCGGAGCCGAATCTGCACTGGTCCGCCCGCATTTTGCTTCAGGCACGCATACGATTTCCACGGCGCTGTTCGGCGTACTGCGGCCGGGCGACGACTTGTTATACATAACCGGGCGCCCATACGATACGCTTCATAAAGTGATTGGCGAGCCAGGGGACGGGACAGGCTCTTTGAGGGATTTCGGGATCGGTTATTCGGAAGTTAGCCTGCTTGAGAACGGTCAAGTGGACTGGGAAAGCGTAGCGTCGGCCATGACGCCGTCCACGAAAGTCATCGGCATTCAGCGTTCCCGGGGCTATGATTGGAGATCCTCATTCACGGTGGCCGAGATCGGAGAAATGGTGGACAAGGCGAAAGCCATGAATCCGAATGTCATCGTATTTGTCGATAACTGTTACGGGGAATTTACCGAAGAGCTGGAGCCGACCCAGGTAGGAGTGGATCTGATGGCTGGATCCTTGATTAAAAATCCCGGTGGCGGCTTGGCGGAAACCGGAGGTTATATTTGCGGGAAGGAAAAGTATGTCGACCAGGCGGCGTACCGCCTGACGGCGCCGGGAATCGGCCGGGAGGTCGGAGCTATGCTCGGCACGACCCGGGGGATATATCAGGGGCTGTTTCTTGCGCCAAACGCCGTTGGACAGGCTGTGAAAGGAAGCATTTATGCGGCTGCGGTTTTTGAAGAGGTCGGGTTTGTAACCAAACCGGCATGGCATGAAAAGCGGACGGATTTAATTCAAGCGGTGTCCTTCTCCGGACCTGAGCATTTGATCGCTTTCGTCCAGGGCATTCAGCGGGCGGCCGCCGTGGACAGCCATGTCGTTCCCGAGCCGTGGGACATGCCGGGCTATGAGCATCCGGTGATTATGGCAGCCGGAACCTTCATTCAAGGGGGGAGCCTTGAACGTGTCCGCGGATGCGCCGATCCGGGCGCCGTATATCGGATATATGCAGGGCGGTCTTACTTACTCTCATGTGAAGTTTGGAGTATTAATGGCACTGCAGACCATGATGGATCGAAATTTATTGTAAGATTATCTAACATGTGATTGACATAGCGTAGTAGGAAATATACAATGGAACAGAAAAGATCACTTGGAAGGTTGATGAGTTATGGGTGATGAAATCCGGAGAAATATGGCTTTATTTCCGATTGGGATTGTCATGAAGCTCACAGATTTATCAGCAAGACAAATACGATACTACGAGCAGCACAGTTTGATTGTTCCCGCTCGTACGTCGGGCAACCAGCGATTATTTTCCTTTAATGACGTGGAACGGCTGTTGGAAATCAAGGCTTTGATCGAGAAGGGCGTCAATATCGCCGGGATTAAACAGGTGATGAATCCGGTTTTGAAGGAATCGGAAGAAGCCACGGTGATTACGCCGGACACGGAAAGCAAACGCAAGGAAATGTCGGAATCCCAGCTTCGCCGCTTGTTGAAGCAGGAATTGATTACGGCTAGAAGACCGGGTCAAGTGTCTTTGATCCAAGGAGAGTTGTCCCGGTTTTTTAATAAATAAACAGATCTTTATAAGGGAGAGGATAGAGTGAGTTATTCGAAAGAGGATATTCTTCGTATTGCCAAGGAAGAGAATGTGCGTTTTATCCGCTTGCAGTTCACCGATTTGCTGGGCACGATCAAAAACGTGGAAATTCCGGTAAGTCAGCTGCCGAAAGCGTTAAATAACAAAATGATGTTTGACGGCTCCTCGATCGAAGGATATGTTCGGATTGAAGAGTCGGATATGTACCTTTATCCGGACCTGGATACCTGGGTCATCTTCCCTTGGGTTTCCCAAGACCGCGTAGCTCGTCTGATCTGTGACGTTTATTTGCCGGACGGCACTCCGTTTCCCGGGGACCCCCGCGGCATCTTGAAGAGATGTTTGAAGGAAGCCGAAGAAATGGGTTATACATCCATGAATGTCGGTCCGGAGCCGGAATTTTTCCTTTTCAAAACCGATGAAAAAGGCAATCCGACGATGGAACTGAACGATCAAGGCGGATATTTTGACCTTGCTCCTACGGATCTTGGCGAGAACTGCCGTCGCGATATCGTGCTTACGCTTGAGGAAATGGGCTTTGAAATCGAAGCTTCCCACCATGAAGTGGCGCCGGGCCAGCATGAAATCGACTTTAAATATGCCGATGCCGTTAAAGCCGCGGACCAGATTCAGACGTTTAAACTCGTGGTTAAAACCATTGCCAGACAGCACGGCTTGATTGCCACGTTTATGCCGAAGCCGTTGTTCGGGGTGAACGGTTCGGGGATGCACTGCAACCAATCCCTCTTTAACGGCAACGAGAACGTGTTCGTGGACGAAAGCGACGAGCTAGGTTTGAGTCCTACGGCGCGTCATTTTATGGCAGGCATTTTGAAGCACGCACGTGCTTTTGCAGCGATTACGAACCCGACGGTGAACTCGTACAAACGTCTGGTGCCCGGCTATGAAGCTCCGTGTTACGTAGCATGGTCAGCGAGCAACCGCAGCCCGATGATTCGTATTCCGGCTTCCCGCGGACTCAGCACGCGCGTTGAAGTTCGCAACCCGGATCCTGCCGCGAACCCTTACCTGGCGCTCGCCGTCATGCTTAAAGCCGGTTTGGACGGCATCAAGCGCAAGCTTCCGCTTCCTGCTCCAATCGACCGGAACATCTATGTCATGTCGGAGGAAGAGCGGATCGAGGAAGGCATCCCAAGCTTGCCTGCGAGCCTGAAGGAAGCCGTCAACGAGCTGATTCGCAACGAAGTGATCTGCGAAGCCCTCGGTGATCATGCCCTGACCCACTTCTATGAACTGAAAGAAATCGAGTGGGATATGTATAGAACGCAGGTTCATCAATGGGAACGCGATCAATATATAACTCTGTATTAATTCTATAATCCCTAGAGCCGCAAGGCTTCTGGGGATTTTTGCTTTGTGGGAAGAGCGATGCGATTGGCAAATCGCAATTACTTACTGAACTTCGATTCGCGAAGGAAACAGAATAAACAAACAAAATCTGTGCGGGATGATTGCCGCGCAGATTTTTTCTTCTTAATTTTCTTCCCATAAACATTAATATAGAAAACAGCCTCGTATCAATCGAGACTGTTTCGTTGGAAGTTGTTTTAGAGCCTTCGCCCCGAATCCTCCCATTGTCATGGATTATGGCTATAAAGGTTAAGTGAGCGGAAGAGACTACCTCATAGGAATAAAAAAAGAGTCTGCCGTGTCTAGTGAACGGCAGACTCTTTGTCGCGGTGGGCCTATAAAGCTGATCTCTTAATGGATGTCCCGGAAAATGCCGACGACCTTTCCCAGGATGGTCACATGGTTCAACCGAAGCGGTTTGTAGGAAGGATTCTCGGGCTGAAGGCGAATATGGTCCTTCTCTTTATAGAACGTTTTTACCGTTGCTTCGTCTTCTTCCGTCATCGCTACGACAATATCGCCGTTATTGGCCGTCTGCTGCTGCCGTACAATAACATAGTCGCCATTAAAAATACCGGCTTCCACCATACTGTCGCCCATAACGGAAAGCATGAACACCTTGTCGTCTCCCACAAAATGTTGAGGCAGCGGGAAATAATCCTCGATGTTCTCCGTTGCCGTAATCGGCACACCCGCGGTAACCTTGCCGACGACCGGAACTCTGGAGATCGTATGCGTAAACAGATTGCTGCTCTCCGATTCCTCTTGTCCAAGCAGCTCAATTGCCCTTGGTTTCGTAGGGTCTCGCCGGATAAGGCCTTTCTTCTCTAACCGGTCCAAATGACCGTGTACCGTGGAACTGGATGCCAGTCCGACAGCCTCTCCGATTTCACGAACGGAAGGCGGATAACCCTTGCTTCGGACTTCATTGCGGATAAATTCCAATATGGCCAGCTGGCGGCTGGATATCTTCGACATTCCGTATCAACCCCATTTTAGTAACGTTTGGGAAAATTATAACATAGAACTTTCGTTCGTACAAACATAAGTTCTAAAGTTCAAAAAAAAATAGAACAATTGTTCGCAAAAAACTATTGAATCAAACAAATGTTCGTGTTATATTGATTTCATAACAGAACACTTGTTTGGGAGATGATGATCCATGTTGAGATACAGTACATACCGCAGTATTTATGACAAACCGGTTCAGGAAGAGGTAAGCAGCGATAAGTCGCTCCTTGATGTCATTTGTGATTTTGCCAAGAGTCGTGCAGGCAAAACGTTGGTGATACTGATGATTTTCATAATGGGCTGGACAGGTGCCTTCTCTGTAGTTGCAGGCGGGATGGATAAACCGAAAGGCGAGAAACATGTCATCGTGCAGCCGGGCGATACCTTATGGAGCATCGCTTCGTCTCATAAACCTCAGGAAATGGATACCCGCGATTATGTCAGTTCAATTTCGGAAAATAACGGATTAAGAGGGCCTGAAATTCAGGCAGGAGATGTATTGGCATTGCCATTATGGTGAGTTTATTGGCGATATGATGCATTTGCCAGTACTCTATCTTTTGAAATACAGTGCAGTTGCAGTTTGCCTCATTCATTTTATTCGGAATTTTTTTAGTGTTAATGATATAATGTCATAGACGGTTGAATATGTTCGAGCTTGATAAGGACGATTCCTTGACAAGCTCTTTTTCACATGTCAAAGTTAGTATTAAATTTTCATTTGGAGGGAAACGCATGGATATCGATGCATTGGTTGGACGAATCAATGTCTTGGCCAGAAAACACAAAAACGAAGGTTTGACGGAGGAGGAGCAAAAAGAACGCTCCGAGCTTCGTGAAATCTATCTTAATAATATCCGGAGAAACTTCCGGCAGCAGTTGGAATCCATCGAGTGGGTGGATGAAGACCCTAATGGGACGAATTTGAAACATTAAAAGTTCATCCTTTACGTTTACGATTTTAAATGCAAACATCATTATAGAGGGGGAGACTCATGTCTCGTTCGTGGGAAAGAAAAGTCAGCAAAAATATGACTCAGCTGAATAAACAGCGAAAAAAACAGGGACAGGCTTCGATCGGTACAGGATCATCTGTCGCCCATGACGGAGGAGACGTTTTTAAAGGCCGCAAATACGTGCTTCCGATCGTGCTGCTTGCGCTGGCTGTGCTGTATTTGCTTTTGGGCATGGCTACCGTTGAAGCGGGGGCGGGGAGTCAGACCATGAATTGGATCGGCGTCAGCCTTTATATTTTGCTGGCCTTGATGATTTTTTTTAAGAAAGCCCTATTTAAAAGTGGGGCGGAGTACGCTGTCGACTTTTAAATTTAACCGCGAGCGCAAGCTGTCCGCTTCGGAAATTTCGAAGATCAAAATTTTGCATGGCTCCGTTGTTATTGAAAGCAAGGGCAAGGGCGGCAACTGGGTGTTCTCGCGCCTGATCAACCGTTATGATACAAAAGCGATGGGCGAAAGACTTGAACAGTTTGCCAAAGTAAATCAGATTCCGGTAGAAAACGAATAATAGAATGTCCGCCAAGAAGCGGGCTAGTTGGAGAGGGAGTTGGAAAGATGTCGGCTGCTGCTGTTTTGTTTGATTTGGATGACACGTTATTATGGGATGAAAGAAGCGTAGAAGAAGCTTTTGAAATCACTTGCAGGACGGCTGCGGAAGCAGCGGATATTCAAGCCTCGGAATTGCTTCAGGCTGTTCGTCAAGAAGCACGCCTGCTTTATGAATCCTACGAAACTTTTGCATTTACGCAAATGATCGGAATAAACCCGTATGAAGGCTTGTGGGCAAACTTTACCGCGGGCGACCAGCCGGAATTCCGCCGGCTGCAGGAACTGGCCCCGGTATACCGCAGGGAGTCTTGGAGAAAAGGACTTCAGAAGCTGGGGATCGAGAATGATGCGTTGGCCGGCGACCTTGCGGAACAATTTGCGGCAGAGCGCAGAAAACGTCCTTACGTATACGAAGAGACGTTTGACGTCCTCCAATCCCTGAAAGGAAAAGTCAAGCTGCTGCTGCTTACTAACGGCAGTCCTGATCTTCAGCAGGAAAAGCTGGACGGGGTGCCGGAACTCGCGCCTTATTTCGATCATATTGTCATCTCGGGCAACTTAGGAAAAGGCAAACCGGATCCTTCTATTTTTATCCACGCTCTCGGTTTGCTTGAGATTCCCCCGGAACAAGCGGTGATGGTCGGCGATAAGCTGACAACCGACATTAAAGGCGGTAATGCCGCCGGACTAACCACGGTTTGGATCAACCGGAATGACCGGATGAAGGACCCTGACATTGTACCGGATTTCGAGGTACAGAGCCTGACTGAACTTCACTCCATTTTGAACTCATTATAATGATATTTTCATAAGAATTGCCGTAAAGTCTTGAGATCCGGTCAACATCCCGCATTGGGTGAGGCCGGATCCTTTTTTGGCTGTTGATGTGATATTTGTCACACAATTGTAAGCGGATCAACATATTTTTAGACGGAATCCGATGTATAATAATGGGACTGCAAGGAGTACACAGAAACGGCTTCGTTGTTCAACAACGCATATCGAAGGCCCATCAGCAAGAGTATAAAAAAACTTTTTTTTCTTTCTTGCCTTACTCAATGGATGGCTTTGGCCTATGTCATGCCCGAATACATATGAACGGAAAAGTAGGTGGAACCATGTTAAAGAAGAACTATGCCATCATTTCGGTTATGGTACTTATGGCTATCGCCCTGGCTGCTTGCAGCGACAGCAGTGCCAACAACAGCGATGAATTGGTCATGATGGAACCGATTATCGTGGATTTGACTTTAAGCGATGAATCGGCTGCGGCCGGAGAGAAAGTGGTCATGAAGGCAAAGGTCACGCAATCGGGCAGCCCCGTTGAAGACGCGGATAAAGTGGAGTTTGAGCTTAAGCGCGAAGGCGGGGGGATGCAGGTGAAAGTTCCGGTGGCGCATGCCGGAGACGGGGTCTATGTGCTGGAGAAAGCATTTGAGGAAGCCGGCACGTATATGGTGATTTCCCATGTGACCGCCCGGGGGCAGCACTCCATGCCGATGAAAGAATTAAAGGTAACCGAATAATCCGTTTTATAAAACCAGCGGCACTGTATGATCCATTCGGATTCACAGTGCCGCTTTTGAATTATATGATTGGATTAGTTAAGGCCGGGATTGGCGACCGGGTAGGCTACCCAACCGTTTTCTTCAACGAACAGGCGAACGGCTATAATCTGTTTATTGTCCATGAGTGTAAAGAAGTGAGGCGTATTCTCCGGAACGGAGATCACGTCGCCCGGCTCAAGTTCGACATTGAAATATCCCACTTCATCGGAACCCTTGATAATAAAAATGCCCTTACCGCCGACAATGGCGCGGATTTCATCCTCTGAATGGGTATGTACCTCTTCGAATTTTTGGAGAAGCTCTTCCAGGTTCGGGGTGGACTCAGACAAAGTAATAACGTCCCAAATTTTATAGCCGCGCCGTGCAGCCAAATCACGGATTTCAGGGTCGTAAATTTCGAGGATTTTTTTTCTTCTCGTCGTCGGTTAATTTGAAATTGGTCTGCAGCTCATCGGGCAGCTTTTCAATGTTCCAGTGCTCATAGACGACCTGCTGCCGGTTCAAAAATTCACGAACATTTTCTTCTCCGCTGATTCGTTCGTTCGTGTTGCGAATAACGATTTCTGCCATGCTTTATCCCTCTTTCTCCACTTGGATTAATATGTATTATATCTGCACTCACCCGGTTTGTCATCCGTTAAATACAATTTTATATTATAATGACGCACAATTCACGACATATTCATCCTTTTCTATTGAAAAAGATTCTGTTACACTAGGATTTAACGTTTTGCGGGGAGGGGTAACATTGAACAAGCCTGACATACAAGAACTTCTAAAAGAACGAATATTAATCATGGACGGTGCCATGGGCACGATGATTCAGCAGGAGAACCTCTCGCCGCAGGATTTCGGCGGAGATGAGCTGGACGGATGCAACGAAATTTTAGTGCTGAAACGCCCTGATGTTATACAATATATTCATGAGCAATATTTGGAGGCCGGAGCGGATTTAATCGAAACGAATACGTTCGGCGCGACTTCGGTAGTACTGGCTGAATACGATATCCAGCATTTGGCAAGGGAAATCAACCTTGAGGCTGCCCGGCTCGCCCGGGCGGCAGCCGACAAATTTACAACCGCGCTTAAGCCGCGTTATGTCGTTGGCGCCATGGGTCCAACGACAAAAACACTGTCCGTGACCGGCGGCGTAACCTTCCAGGAGCTGATTGAAAGCTATGAGGAGCAGGCAGCCGCCTTAATTGAAGGCAAGGTCGACGCTCTGCTGCTGGAGACGTCCCAGGATACGTTGAATGTAAAAGCGGGCACGATCGGAATCCGACAAGCCTTTGAGAAGACGGGAGTGCGGCTGCCGGTCATGATCTCGGGGACGATTGAGCCGATGGGGACCACGTTGGCGGGACAAAACATTGAATCCTTTTACATTTCCCTTGAACACGTCAAGCCGATATCGGTCGGGTTGAATTGCGCGACCGGACCCGAGTTTATGCGCGATCATATCCGTTCCCTTTCGGAAATGTCCAGTTCGGCAATAAGCTGTTACCCCAACGCGGGTTTGCCGGATGAGAACGGGCATTACCACGAGTCTCCGGATTCGCTTGCACAGAAGATGGCCGCTTTTGCGGAAAAGGGATGGTTGAATATTGCCGGGGGCTGCTGCGGAACGACGCCGGAGCATATCCGAGCATTATCCGAGGTAATGAGCCAGTATCCGCCGCGTCCGATGACCGGCTCGCATCTGCCTGCGCTTTCCGGCATCGAGCCGGTCTACATCGAGCAGGATAACCGCCCTTACATGGTCGGGGAACGAACGAACGTTCTGGGTTCCCGTAAATTTAAACGCTTGATTGTGGAAGGCAAGTATGAGGAAGCATCCGAAATTGCCCGGGCTCAAGTGAAAAACGGAGCGCATATTATTGATGTTTGCGTTCAGGATCCGGACCGCGAAGAGAAAGAGGACATGATCCGGTTCTTGGAGCTGGTCGTGAAAAAAGTAAAAGTCCCTCTCATGATCGATACGACCGATCCGGAAGTCATAGATCTGGCCCTCAGCTATTCCCAAGGAAAGGCAATCATTAACTCTATTAACCTTGAAGACGGCGAGGAAAAGTTTGAGAAGGTAACGCCGCTGGTTCATAAATACGGGGCGGCTGTCGTCGTAGGCACCATTGACGAGAGCGGGCAGGCCATCGATCGGAACGATAAGCTGAACGTTGCCCGCCGCTCCTATGAACTTCTTGTCCATAAGTACGGGATTGAACCGCAGGACATTATTTTCGATACGCTGGTGTTCCCTGTGGGAACCGGAGACGAGCAGTATATCGGCTCCGCCCAGGAAACGATAGAGGGAATCCGGCTTATTAAGGAAGCCATGCCGGAATGCCATACGATTCTGGGGATCAGCAACGTGTCTTTCGGTCTTCCCGAAGCCGGGAGAGAAGTGCTGAACTCGGTGTTTTTGTATGAATGCACCAAAGCCGGCCTAGATTATGCGATCGTCAATACCGAAAAGCTTGAGCGTTATGCTTCCATTCCCGAAGAGGAGCGCCGGCTTGCGGAGGATTTGATTTACCGGACGAATGATGATACGCTGGCTGCTTTCGTGGCCGCTTTTCGGAACAAAAAAAGTCGAGAAGAAAGAAAAAATTTCAAATCTCAGCCTTGAGGAGCGTCTAGCCACCTATGTTGTGGAGGGCTCGAAGGAAGGGCTTATTCCGGATCTGGACCAAGCTCTTCAAAAGTACGGTGCGCTAGAAATCATCAACGGGCCGCTAATGGATGGCATGTCCGAGGTGGGACGGCTGTTCAACAACAACGAGCTGATCGTGGCCGAGGTGCTTCAGAGCGCCGAGGTCATGAAAGCTTCGGTTGCTTATCTGGAGCCCTTTATGGAGAAAAACGAGACGTCCGTTAAAGGCAAAATCATGCTAGCCACCGTTAAGGGCGATGTTCATGATATCGGAAAAAACCTCGTGGAAATCATCCTTTCGAACAATGGTTACAAGATCGTCAATTTGGGTATAAAAGTACCACCGGAGCAAATCATTGAGGCTTATCGCCGGGAGAAGCCGGATGCCATCGGTTTGTCCGGACTGCTTGTCAAATCCGCGCAGCAGATGGTGCTCACCGCTCAGGATTTAAAAACCGCGGGCATTAATGTTCCTATTATGGTGGGGGGGGGCCGCATTAACGCGCAAGTTTACGAGAACCCGGATTCGCCCCGAGTACGACGGAATGGTACTATATGCGAAGGATGCCATGGATGGGTTGGATCTTGCCAACAAATTGAGCGACCCCGTACACCGGACCGAGCTGGAGCAGGAAGTGAGATCCGAACGGGAAGAGGATTTATCGACCGTTCCGTCCGAAAAACGGCTGCCGGAACAAACCCGGATCAAGCGTTCCAAAATTGCCACGGATGCGCCCGTGTATCTTCCTCCGGATTTCGAGCGCCATATCCTAAGGAATTACCCGATAACGCATATTTTGCCTTATATTAATATGCAGATGCTGCTTGGCCATCATCTAGGGCTTCGCGGCTCTGTAGAACAGCTGCTTGCTTCAGAGGATCCGAAGGCGGTATCTCTGAAGGATACGGTAGACGGAATCCTGCAAGAGGCTATTCAAAAGGGCATTATACAAGCTCACGCGATGTATCGGTTTTTCCCTGCCCAATCGCAGGGGAATGACATTATCATATACGATCCGGAAGATCAATCAACCGTTCTGCACCGGTTCAGCTTTCCTAGACAGCAGGTTGAACCTTATCTGTGCCTAGCCGATTTCTTGAAGTCGGTTGAGAGCGGGACTATGGATTACGTAGGCTTTCTTGTCGTTACGGCAGGACACGGCGTAGGGAAGCTGTCCGCGGAATGGAAGGAAAAAGGAGACTATCTCCGATCCCATGCTTTGCAATCGGTCGCGCTGGAAACGGCCGAAGCTTTGGCGGAGCGCATTCATCATATGATGAGGGATTCCTGGGGCTTCCCGGATCCGGAGGATATGACCATGAAGCGGAGACTTGGGGCGCGTTATCAAGGCATACGCGTATCCTTTGGATATCCGGCCTGCCCGGACTTGGAAGATCAGGAGCCGCTGTTCAAACTGATGAAGCCGGAGGACATCGGGGTACACCTGACCGAGGGCTTCATGATGGAGCCCGAAGCCTCTGTGTCGGCCATGGTATTCAGCCATCCGGAAGCCAAGTATTTTAATGTAGACAAAGCATAAGCGACAACTGTGAACGCGGGTGCAGACTTGCCGGAAATCCTCCGAATTTTTCGGGGGATTTTCTCCGGTTTACATACCTGAAAGGGGAGAAGAGGCTTGGAACTCTATTTTTTGGGAACGAACGCAGGGGTTCCTTCGCTGCAGAGAAACGTGACCTCTGCGGCACTCCGGCTGCTGGAAGAGCGGAGCAGCATCTGGCTGTTCGATTGCGGAGAGGGTACGCAGCATCAAATACTCCGAACCCCCCTCAAATTAAGCAAGCTGGAGTACATTTTCATCACCCATTTGCATGGCGACCATATTTTTGGTCTGCCGGGATTATTGTCAACCCGGGGCGCGCAGGGAGCGACCACGCCGGTTACGGTGTACGGCCCCAAAGGAATCAAGACGTTTATTGACACCTCTCTCGAGCTGAGCCAATCCCGTGTGAATTATTCGCTGGAGATCAAAGAGCACAGCGGCGGATTATTGTTTGAAGACGAAACCTTTCGGGTGGAGGCCGCACTGCTCGAACACAGGACGGAAAGTTACGGCTACCGTGTTACGGAGAAGGACCGTCCGGGCAGCCTTGATTTAAAACGGCTAGAGTCCTTTGGGCTCAAACCCGGTCCCATTTTCGGCAAGCTAAAGCGGGGAGAAAGCGTGGAAATCACGGGAGGACAACTGCTTCACCCCTCGGATGTGCTGCTTTCCCCCAAAAAGGGGCGAGTGGTAACCGTCCTTGGGGATACACGGCCATGTTCAAACATCATGCCGCTGGCGAAGGGGGCGGATCTGCTTGTTCACGAAGCCACTTTCATGAATGACCTTGAGGACACGGCGTTTGAATACTATCACAGCACGGCAAGGCAGGCGGCAAAGGCTGCAGCGGAGGCAGGAGTCAAGGAACTTCTGCTCACTCATTTTAGTTCGCGATACAAGGATATCGAGCATTTGCAGCCGATGCTGGAGGAAGCCAGGCAGCTGTTTCCGAATACGCGGCTGGCTGAGGACTTTGCCCTTTATCCGATCCATCGGCAGGGGTAATATATTCGGGGGAATAAAATTATTTTCCGGGAAAGCGCAGGAAATGACACGACTGTTCCGGAAACCGTATTTCAGGGACAGTCTTCGATCTCTTTCGACCGGCAATCGAATGAAATTACATAGATCTGACGAAATGCCGCAGCAAAAAAAAGCTAGGCCAAAAGCAAGCTTGTTGCAGGCGCCATAACGTTAAATTACAATAGGACAGAGACGAAAATCATGGGACTCAAAGGTCTCGTCGTATATACTTTTACCTGTGCGTGCTTTTGATATCAGAACAGCATACGAATTTAACACAATCAATATTTAATAACGTGAATAAAATTGGCAGAAGAGCGGGTGTCATTATGGAACGAGTGAAAGGACTGCTTATTGATCTGGATGGTACGCTGTACCATGGCAAAAATAGAATTGACGGTGCCGACGACCTTATCCGGAAGCTTCGGGAGCGGAAGATCCCTTATTTGTTTGTGACCAACAATTCGTCACGAACCCCCGAACAGGTGGCGGAGCACCTTGGCGGGATGGGCATCCCGGCTTCCCCTGAGGAGGTGTGCACTTCATCGCTCGCGGCAGCGAGTTATATTGCCCATGAATCGCCGGGAGCAAAAGTGGCGATTCTGGGAGAAGAGGGGCTCCGATCGGCTCTGTTGGATGCCGGACTGGAACCGACGGAGGAAATTCCGCAGTATGTGGTTCAAGGCATTGACCGATCCTTCAACTATCAATCCTTGGCGAAGGCGGTTCAATGGATTCGAACAGGCGCGGTTTCGGTGCTCACGAACCCTGACCTGCTGCTGCCCTCGGATACCGGGCTTACACCGGGAGCAGGTTCTTTGGGGGCTGCCATTGAGGCGGCTTCCGGCGTAAAGCCCATCGTGATCGGCAAGCCATCCTCCATCTTGATGAAATATGCCACGGACAGGCTGGGGATTTCGCCTTCCGACGCGATTGTCCTGGGCGATAATATGAGGACGGACATTGCGGCCGGGGCGAACGCCGGTTGCAAAACGGTTCTGGTCATGACGGGCATTACGACGGACGAAAATATGGAAGAACACATGAAAGCGGCGGGCGTGGCCCCGGATTATGTCTGCCGGGATTTGTACGAGGCGGCAGACCTGCTGTGCGGCTAACCCGATGATGAACAATATGACGCGCGACATGAAAGGATAGATGCATCATGCCGGAACTTCCGGAAATGGAAAACTATCGGAGAAAGCTGTCCGACCGTATTTTAAACATTCCGATCAGCAAGGTGATCGTAAACCGAGAAAAATCGATTAATGTCCATCCCGATGAGTTTCAGGCTACATTGATCGGCGCCAAGGTCATTTTTGTGGAGCGTCGGGGGAAACATCTGATCTTCCATCTGAACGACGGTCGGCGTCTGCTGCTTCATCTTATGCTTGGCGGGCTGCTGTACATGGCAAAAGAAGAAGAGGAGCGGCCTTCCCGGTCCACTCAAATCGAGATTTTCTTCGGTGACCGGATTTTGTGCTTTATCGGCCTACGCCTCGGGTACCTGCATTTATTGACCGCAAAAGAAACCGAGAAAGCGCTGCGGGATCTCGGTCCTGAACTGATGGACCGGCGCATGACGAAAGAGCGTTTTGTCCGTTTGCTCGGGACCCGCCGGGGAGCCTTGAAAAGCCTTTTGGTCAATCAGCATGCGGTAGCAGGCATTGGGAATTGCTATGCGGATGAGATTGCATTTGACGCCGGAATACATCCTTCCGCCAAGGTTCAGCATCTGTCGGAAGTTTCCCTCGAACGGCTCTATGACAGTGCCGTGAAAGTTTTGGAAGAGGCAACAGAGGGCGGGGGATACATGGAAATGCCTTTTTCAACGGATGACCGGCTGACGGGAGGGTATGACGACCAATGCAAGGTGTATGACCGGGAAGGAGAAGCATGCGTACGCTGCGGTACCGCCATTGCCAGAATAGAACAGAGCGGACGAAAGGCGTTTTACTGTCCGAGTTGCCAACATGAGGAATGATCCGAAGATCGGCAGCCATGTCAGCACAAGGGGCGGTTTTGCAGCGGCAGCCCGGTATGCAGACAGTCTCGGCGGCAAAGCTTTCCAGTACTTTCCGAAAAACCCTCGCAGTCTTCATGTGAAACCCCCGAATCTTCAGGAAGGGGCAGCCTGTGCGGCATACTGCCGCGAGTTTGGGCTCGTTTCCGTGGCTCATACGCCATATCCCACCAATATGGCTGTCGGCTTGACGCGGGGAGAGGAGCACTACCGATTGACCGTGGAATCGTTGATGAATGATTTGATCATTGCGGAATCGTGCGGATCGCTCGGAATCGTCGTTCATTTTGGACATCTGAAGGGGGGAAACATCCTGGAGGGTTATCAAAATGTCATCCGCTGCATGAACGACGTGCTTTCCGCTTGGACGGGACGGGCGAAACTCCTGATCGAGAATCAGGCGGGCGATCATAGCAGCATGGGCATGACGCTGGAGGAATCGGTTAAAGTAAGGGAACTGGCTAATGAACCGGAGAAAATTGGCTTTTGCCTGGATACCTGCCATCTGTTTGCCGCAGGGCAGTGGGATGTAAGCGCAACGGACAAGCTGCTGCATAAAGGTCGGGAACTGGGATATTGGGAGCAACTGGTTTCCGTTCATTTGAACGATTCCAAATATGACGCGGGCTCCCGAAAGGACCGGCATGCACGGGTAGGGCGCGGGATGATCGGCAAAGAAGGGCTGAGAGCCCTTTTGCAATCGAGTGAACTGGCCGGCAAGGCGTTTATTTTAGAGAGCGAGAAAGGAGAGGACGGGACGCACCGCGATGATATCGCCGAGGTGAAGTCCTGGCTTCGATAAGGAGGGATTTCCTATGATCCACCTGTACCTTGATGATTGGCGATCATGTCCGAAAGGCTTTGCGCTGGCCCGGAACGGGGAAGAATGTCTGTTGATGCTGCGGGAGTGCGAAGTGGATATTTTGTCCCTTGACTATGAACTGGGGCACGGACAAATGAACGGCGGGGATGTCGTGGCCGCGATGATAGCCGAAAAACGGTACCCGAGACAAATTTATTTGCACACCTCCAGCCCTTTGGGAAGAAGAAAAATGTACGAGATGTTATACGAGCATATGCCTTCCGATGTAGCTGTGCATAATGGACCCATGCCGCAAGAGGTTTTGGACAAGGCAGCCGGATCGGGCTCATGATCCAGGTTACGCAGCGAGAGCTGACCGAGCGGCTGGAATGGCAAAACCGGCTCGTCCAGCGAAGCGACTTGGCGGCTTCGATCATTGTTTTTCTGCATACTCCTTTATGCGGTACATGCGGGGCGGCGCGCAAAATGCTGGATGTAGCGGAATTGCTCCTGCCTGATGACACGCTCCTGGAAGGGGACGTGAACTTTATGCCGGAGATTGTCCGGCGTTTTCAGATCGGCAGCGTTCCTGCACTACTGGCGGTACCCGGAAAAAAGGATGAGCCGTATCGTACGCTGTACCGAATGGGCTCCGTGCAGGATATTTTGAATTTTGTCAGGGGGGCGCTGATATGATATCTCTTCAAAACATTACCCTCCGAAGAGGAGACGACCTTATTCTTAATGATGTCTCCCTTGAAATGGGAAAGGGCGAACACTGGGTCATTTTGGGAAGGAACGGATCCGGAAAAACGACGTTGCTTGAAATGATGACCGGTTATTTATTCCCCAGCAGCGGACGGGTCGAAGTGCTCGGAAATGAGTATGGCCGCTGCGATGTCCGCGAGGTGCGCAAACAGATCGGATACATCAGCCAATCCCTGATGGAAAAGCTTTCGTTCAGCGATCCCGTTTGGGAGGTTGTCGCCACGGGCGCATACGCTTTTTTGCGTTTCTACCAGGCGATTCCGGATGAAGTTCGGGAAAAAGCAATGGCATTGCTTGACGATATGAACTTCTCGCATTTGGCGGAGCATCCGCTCGGAACTCTCTCCCAAGGAGAGCGGAAAAAGGTCATGCTTGCCCGGTCGCTCATGGCCGATCCCAAGCTTCTTATCATGGATGAGCCCTGCGCGGGTCTCGATTTATACGAGCGCGAAAAAATGCTGCTGGAGATTGACCGTTTAAAGCGGCGCGACGTGGCGGTTGTTTATGTCACGCATCATATCGAGGAAATCGTACCGCTCTTTACCCATGTCGCCTTGATCAAAGACGGTCAATTGGCGGGAGCGGGGCGCAAAGAAGACGTACTGAGCAAGGAACTTATAAAAAGGACTTATGATATCCGAGTCGATCTTGAGTGGGATGGCGGACGTCCCTGGATTAAAGTACTTTCTGGAGGGTAATCCCATTGGATGAACATCAAGCAATACACGAGCAATCGGCCGAACGGCATTCGACCAGATTGATATGCACGGCCAATCACGGCTTTGCTCCCTACGCGCAGGAAGAGCTGCGCAGACTTTTCGGAAGCTTGAAGAGCACCATGCTTGTGCCGGGCGAAGTCTTTGTACTGACCCTGGGCACGACCCTGGAAGATGCCGTACGTCGAATCATCGGACAACAGCCCATTTTCTTGCGGCATTTGTTTCCCGTCCATCTTGAAGTAGGAGCGGAGGAGGCGGAACAGGCTATACGAGAGGTGACGGCTTATTTGGTGAAACAAGACATGCTTGCTTCTAGCCGAATGTCTGTACAAGTCAGAAAAACGGAAGGAGCCAGCTGGGCCGAAAGCTCCGGAGCCCTCCGGGACCGGATGATGGAAGAACTGGCTCCGCTAGAGGCCGAATATACGGTCGATGAACCCGACTGGGTCATTTCCTTGTTCGCCGGAAAAGAAAAATGGTACCTGGGCGTATCGAAACCCGATGAAAACCTTTCCGACTGGAACGGAGGGGCTATCCGTTTTCAACGGGAAGAAGGCCAGATTTCAAGGGCCAAGTTTAAACTGCTGGAAGCGGAAAAGCAATTCTCCATTCCGTTTTCTTCCTTCGGCAGAGCGCTGGATATCGGGGCGGCACCGGGCGGTTGGACATCTTTTTTGCTGGAACGGGGGATTCAGGTAACCGCCGTGGACCCCGCCCAAATGCACGAAACGTTGATTCATCGTTCGGGGTTAAGGATCATCCAAAAAAATGCGGCCGAAGTGAAATTCAAAGAGCATGAATTTGATCTCATCGTTTGCGATATGAGCTGGAGTCCAAAACAAATGGCCAGGCTTGTAACGGGGCTTTTATATTCCCTTGTTCCCGGGGGGACGGCGGTGATCACGGTCAAACTGCTGACGAAAAAGCCAATGGCGCTGATCAAAGAAATTACGGGCATATTTGAAGAGTCCCGGATGCAAATTCAGGGCGCCAAGCAGCTCTTTCATAACCGCGATGAAATTACTCTATATATGATCAAGTATTAATCAGCAAAAAAATGCTTTACAAATCGAGTCACCTTGTTTTATAATGATTCCAAAATTAACCAAACATTATTTCAGGAAAGCATCCTGTGCGATCGCCACGGTATATCGTGGACGGTCGGCAGGGTGCTTTCTTTTTTTTTTGTTTGCATTAAGAAGAGCCGTTCACCGAAGAAAGAGGGAGAAATATGAAGCATCGATCAAAGCTGGAGCCAGGAATTTTGCTCGGAGACCGATACCGCGTCGAACGGAAGATCGGCGAGGGGGGAATGAGCTGTGTTTACTTAGCGGAAGACTTAAAGCTGCCTGGAAAGAAATGGGCGATTAAGGAGACGGTATCCGTACATGGCATGTTTCATGCCGTGCAGGCCGAAGCGGAACTGCTGATTACGCTTAGCCATCCCCGACTGCCGCGAATCGTCGATTTTTTTAAACCGGATGAAAGCGGTTATACCTATTTGGTCATGGACTATATTCACGGCATGACATTGGAAAAGTATATCCGGGGTTACCGCGGTCAAGTGTCAGCCGACTTTATGCTCCGTCTCGCCAAACAGCTGCTGGAGGTATTAAGTTATCTTCATGCTCATACTCCACCCGTTGTTTTCCGGGATTTAAAGCCGTCCAATATCATGCTTACAACGGATATGGAAGCCAGGCTCATCGATTTTGGCATCGCGCGCAGTTACAAACAGGAACAGAATGAGGACACGGTTCATCTGGGGACTGTCGGATTTGCTGCCCCCGAGCAGTATGGCGGCGGGCAAAGCGATGCGAGGTCGGATTTGTACGCTCTTGGGGCGCTTATGCTTTATCTGGGCACGGGCGGACGCCTCAGCCAATGGATTCCCGGAGTAGAGCGACATATCCGAAAGGACATGCCCGCAGGCTTTGCTTCCGTGATCCGGAAGCTATTGCAGCAAAAGCCGGAAAACCGGTACCAGTCCGCCCACGAGGTTCAAACCGCATTGGAAAACGGGAGCATGCCCTTGCCGGCCAGAGAGGCGGCTACCGGCATAAAGCATACGGCAGTAGGGACTTTGGTTACGGCCGTCTTGGGAACTTCGCCGGGTCTCGGAACGACGCATTGCTGTATCATGATGGGGCATTTTCTGGCCGGAATGTTCAATCGCGTAGCGGTTGTGGAGATGGGCGCGCGATCATCTGCATTTATCCGCATCCAGGAGATTGCGGAAGGATGTCCAAACGTCTCGTTGCGAAAATTCAATATAAACGGTATCGATTTTTGGCGGCAGACCGCCAGAAGCGACGTCATTTCATTGATCTCTGGCAGTTATGATGCGGTTGTTTTGGATTTGGGGTCTTATCGCGACAGCGATCGCTTGGAGGAGTTTTTACGGGCGAACGTTCCGGTCGTTGTCGGATCCGGGGCGGAATGGAGGCGGAATGACGTTATAACGCTCACCCGCATGCTTTCTAGTCATGAGCAGCCCGGCCGAGTTTACGTCTTGCCCCTTGCGGCCTCAGCCGCCGCCGAAAATTTGAGAAAAGCGCTTGGAGGCAGCAAGGTGGTTTCCCTTCCGCCGATATGCGATCCCTTCGAGCTTTCCGTGGCATCCGAGCAGGCGATGCGCGAAATATACGAGGATTATTTACCGATGAAACCGCGGAAAAGCAGATTCAGGTTCCTGAAAGCTCAACCGTTTTCATGGAGAGGAGAATAAGAAATGCCAATCATACGTCGGCGCGGCAAAAAATTGCTGTATGCCGGTCTTGCGGGAGCCGGGCTCATGGGTGTGTTGATGGCCGGAGGTTTCTATGTTGTACAAAACGGGAACGTGAAACAGTTCGCTCAGGAAAGGCAGCAGTACCGGCAAAGAATTCAAGATTTGGAAGCCGCTCAGCTCGATCGGTTAAGGACGATGAAAACGGCTTGGATTCCTCTTAAGGATCTCCCCGCCGGTCACTTCCTCGACAGGAAGGATCTGCAGGAGGTTCGCCTGCCCGCCGATCTATCACCGGATAATATGCCGTTGAAGCTGGAACAGCTTACAGGCAAGGGAACGAAAATCGAGCTCAGAAAAGGGACTCCGATCACGCTGGCTATGCTGTACGAGGAGGAGGCCACGCCCCCCCGATCTAAGAAACAAGGAAATGAAATCCGTTTGGTTGCCGAGCAACCTGAAAGTGAAGGATACCGTGGATATACGGATCCAGTTCCCGACAGGCCAGGATTATATAGTTCTGTCCAAAAAAGCGATCGATAAACTGTCGGCACCGGCTTTCTGGACAACATTGAGCGAGCAGGAAATACTGCTGCTCTCCAGTGCGATGGTTGATGCGTACCTTCATAAGGCTTCGCTTTATGCGCTTACCTATGTCGAACCGCAAATGCAGAAAAAGGCGGTGCCCAATTATCCGCCGAATCTGGAGGTCATTGCATTGATCAAGAGGGATCCAAACATTATCGATAAGGCTGAGAGGCAGCTCGAATCCTCGATTCGGACCGCTTTGGACCGTGATCTCGAGAAGATGGATCCTGGGCGTTCCATCCAGGCATCCGGCTCCGGCGATATGATCTATCAACAGACGAGACAAGATTCTTATTCGTGGCCTGTAAAGGAAAGTGAAAACGGCGAGGTTGCGTATGAACCGGAGACGGAGCGGGCAGAGGATGGCATCCGGAATGACCGGACAGCTGAATCGGAGGAAATTTTTAGCGGCGGAAAGGCGGTTTCGGATTCCGCCTCGGCAGGCGATAGCGATCAGCAGGACATCGAAACGGAGGCAATTTTTACAAGCCCATAATCGGCCCGGCAAAAGGAGGCAAAGAAATTGAGGACGTGGATATTTGCAGGCATTTGCGATAAAAGCGATATGCTGTTGTACCTCTGTAAGATTTTAGCTCAGGATGGAAAACGTATACTGTTGGCCGATGCGGCCCGTGAACGGAAATATGCCCATTGCATAGGCAGGCTGGATCCTTGCTTGGATATCACCGAGTTTTCGGGATTTGACGTTGCATGCGGTTTTGAAGACTGCTCCGCTTTAATGGATAGGCTTGGCCGGTCGGAAGAGGCTCCTTATGATTTGGTCGTCATCGATGTGGAAAAGGAGTCCTTTATGAAGCCTCAAGACTGGCAAGGGGCGGACGCAATGGTATGGGTAAGCAGCTTCGAACTCACAGGACTCATGAAAGGCGACCAGTGGCTAAAAGGGTTGTCGGAAGGATGGGAAGGGCTTCAGCCCCCGGGGTTTCAGCGCGTTTATTTAAATGCGATCGAAGACATGACGGACGATGCTTATATCGACAGTTACCTGGGCAGGGCCCAGGTGCGTTGGCTTGACGAGCCGATCCGGATTCCATGGGATGAATTGTCGTATGCATTGAAAATAGAGAATGAGCATGCCGGAAGGCTTCGGATAAAACCGCTGGGCAGAACGTACAAGCGGGCTCTTATGGAATTGATTCAAAGGCTGACCGAAATGGAAAGGCGCCATATCAGGCGGGCGATGAAACAGGCGGAAAGGAGAAGGGCGTGACATGAGTTTAATTACGGTATGGAGCCCTCTGCCGGGAGGGACCGGGAGCACCGCATTGGCTGCAAGCTTGCCGGTGGTGTTGGCGGCGGAGTTTAAAGTGAAGTGCCTCTTGTTGCACGGAGGAAAAGCCGGCGAAAGAGTGGAGCAGGCGTATTCGTTAAGAAAGGAGCCTCTTGATCATTCCATTGCGACTTTTCAGGATGAGGGAATGAGCGCATTGGAGCGCCTGGCGGCCAGCGGACGCCTGACTCCCGATAACCTTAGGGATTACACCATCCCTCTTCTTCCGGATAAGCTAGATCTTCTCAGCGCTCATCCGAATCCTTGGGCAATGGGGGATGACCGACGATGCCGTTTACTGGATCAAATTATAAGAACGGCAAGCCGGTCCTACGACGTTATCGTAGCGGATGCGGGAAACGGGTTCCCGAATGCGGCAGACCGCAAGCTCCTTGGTTCGTCGAAGTTGGTATTGTTCGGACTCACCCAAAATCTGAGATCGCTGGAAGGTTGCTTCGAACAGAAGGCAATAACGGAGATGAATATTCGGGAAGAAACGGTCGGTTATGTTGTCGGAAGATATGACCGGAACAGCCACTGCACGCTTCAAAATATGAAGCGGCGGTTCGGATTGAAAGGAATGCTTGAGGGTGTGCCTTATTGCACGGAAATTGCGAACGCATGGAATTCGCGCAATCTCCAGTCTTGTATTCTGAGGGCGCGCGGAGGAGGAGACAGAAGACGCGTTACCCCATATGTTCAAGCTGTCAGAAACATCGCTTTCGCGGCAGCTGAGCGCCTGGGATTGCCGGCAGCCTCGGGCTTTACGGAAAGGGGGGCTTGAATGCTCACCGGCACGTTCCAAAACACTTTGTTCATGGTTCTGATATTTATACTGGCCGGTCTTTATATAACGCTGCGATGGAGGAGAACGAAAAGACAGCTCACGCTTCCCAGACCTGGGCCAGACCAGTATTCGCTTGAATCGATGACCGCATTTGTCAAGGATACGCTCCATCAGATAACCCGGAGCCAGCTTTCCGATCTTGGACTTCATGAAGAAGAGTACCGCAGGCGCTTGAGTAAAAGAAGCGAGCTGCGGCGGGCTCTTAAAGGATGCATCTCAGGCAATGTCCTGGACAAGCGGTACGTTAAGGATTTTTTAAAGGAGCTTTTGCTAAAGAACCTGCAGGTAAACGAGTCGAATCTTAACCATGCCATCCCGTTTCATCGGCATGAAGCCCTTACGCCCCAGGACAAGTTCGAGATCCTGTTGTATTTATACCAGCAGGAGTATGGGGATGAGGCCTTGTCGACGATGTTGGAGCTTTATCATTTGTCTCAGCCGAGAATTCTTGAGGAGTATGGCGAGGATGCCGTTTATGCCGTCACGGCCGACGATATTGATTACATATATGACCATGAAATCCGTCCACTGAGTTTGGAGGACAAGCTGAATATTGTGGTTCAGCGAATTTACCAGCATTACAAGGGGTTTTCTGTCATTGACGAGATTCGGGATCAGCGGATTGACGGGGTGAGCGGCGGCGTTAGCGGGATGCTCGGAGATAAAGCCGTAGAAGATACCCTTAAAGAGAATGATTATTACGCCGGTTTTGCGGGACCTCCCGCCTCGGAGTGCGAAAGCATATGGATATTTTATAAAGGAATATCGATTCATATGGCTTTTTTGTCCTTTGGGGATGTAAGGGAGTTGAAAAGGGTCTGCCAGAACATTTACAAATACAATCACCCCGGACAGTTATCCGAAGCAAACGGTTATAAAGTGAACGAAATGAAAGACGGTTCGCGCGTTGTCGTCGTTCGGCCTCCGTTTTCCGAATCGTGGGCTTTTTTCGTCCGGAAATTCGATGTGGATGCCGTTTTGCTGGATCAGCTGATCACCGGCCATGGTGCGCATATCCCGATCGGCCTGCTGCAGTATTTGATGAAAGGAAGCCGTATTACGGCCATTACAGGCGCCCAAGGATCAGGGAAAACAACGCTGCTGATGGCCATGGTCAAGCATATCTATGCTTCCTATACATTGCGGGTTCAGGAGATGGCGTTTGAGCTCCACTTGCGAAAAATTTACAGCCGAAGAAATATCCTGAGCTTTCGGGAAACCGAGTTTATCAGCGGACAGGAGGGGCTTGATCTTCAGAAGAAAACGGATGGAACCGTAAATATTTTGGGCGAAGTGGCAAGTGACGAGGTGGCATCCTGGATGATTCAAATGTCGCAGGTGGCCAGCTTGTTCACCGTATTCACGCATCATGCCAAGACGTTCAACGATCTAGTGCAGTCTTTAAGGAATTCGTTGCTAAAAAGCGGGATGTTCCGGCAGGAGGATATTGCGGAGCAGCAAGTGGTCAGCGTGATAAATTTCGATATCCACCTGAGAAGGGATCATAACGGGAAACGATATATCGAAAGAATAACGGAATGCATACCGTTCGAATGGGAGCTCTCCGGAGAAGCGATGCCGGAGGAAGCGGAAACCCTGGCGGAGTTTGGTCAAAGCCACACCAAGCATAGCGCTGACGGGTCACGCCAATCGGTTCGCTATCGTTATACCTCCCGAAATGTCGTTGAATACAGAAACGGGGGTTATGAAGCGACGGCTCCCTTATCGAGACGGTCGATTCGAGAGATGGAAGAACAGATGCTGCCGCAGGATATCGATTCGTTCCGAAATTTTATCCGGGAAAGCTGGGGAGTGACAGTGTGACCACAAAAGATATTCTGATCTCCGTTTTGGCGTTCTCTTTGCTCGCTTTTGCGGTTATATACGGGGCTCTCCTGTGGATTCAACGCAGAAACCAGGAGCTTGTGGAATCTTCCAGGCCTCACAAAGCCAACAGATCTGCCCACTTCAAGCAAAGATACCGTTATTTTTTCCAAACGGCGTACATCAACGCGATGAAACTCCCGATGGTTTCGGCTTATGTGAAGAGGATGCGGAAGCGGATTTCGATCATACACCCTTTCGATGAAGTTTCACTCCGGTACGAAACGATGAAAATAACGTTGATGGTTGCCGGTGCAGCCGGAATTACCGGATTGCTGCTCATTTTGATTAACCCTGGGATTGCGTTTGTACTCATATCTCTATTGTCTGCCGTGGTTATTCACGATTTATTGATCGATATCTATATGAACCGCTTGGAGCGAAGGCTGCTGGTTCAATCCCTTGAGCTTTTTTCCGGTGTCAGACATCATTATCAGCAGCACGGAATGGTGGAAGAAGCGATTTATGAGGCCGCCGAGACTGCGGGGCATGAAATATCCCTGCATGCTCACCGCATCTATCAGGCGCTGATCTCTCAAGATCCCGAGGAAGAGCTTGAACGGTATTACGAAACCGCACCCAACCGGTTCCTCAAGGCTTTTGCCGGGATATCCCACCTCGTGATGGAATTTGGAGATCGTGACAAGAAAAGCAGCTCTATTTTTTTGCAGGGGTTAAGCGGGTTGACCAAAGAGATTCATTTGGAAATTTTAAGGCGCGACAAGCTGGACTATTTATTGAAGGGACTCAACGTTATTGCCCTGGTCCCGGTATTCTTTACGAAACCGATTGAACGATGGGCACGAGGCAGCTTTCCCGCCATGGATGAATTTTACATGAGCAAGCTGGGCGTTATTACCAAGCTGTCCATTTACGTCATCATCCTCGTTGCCTATGCATTGCTGCAAAAACTTCAGCAAAACAGCGAAACCGATTACCGGGCCGGATATGACAAAAAATCCTGGGAAAGCATGCTCCTGCGTTATAAACCCGTGAACTCGCTTGCTGCAATGCTGATGCCTAAAGCCGGTACGCCTAAACACGAGCGGCGGGTAAGGCTGCTCAAGGAAAGCAATACCCGCCTTCGGCTGGAGTGGTTCTATGTACGACGGATGAGCTTAGGCCTGCTTGCGTTCATTGGCGTTATGGTTACCTGTTTGTTTTTGCATGTTAACGCGAAACATCAACTCCTGTATTCGCCCGTTTCCGAGACATCCTTTTTCGGTAAGATGAATGCCCTGCAGGAGAAGGAAGCGTTTAAGAAAGCGGCCGTTGACCGGGAAGTCATGAACCATTTGGGCAGATCATCCGGGGTGTCGCCGGAACAGGCTGAAGAAACGGTTAAGCAATTTTGGGAGGGAAAGCTGACCCTGGATCAACTTGAGGAAACGGCGGAGCGTATCGTTCGCAAACTGGAACGATATAATGCTGAATATTTAAAATGGTGGGAAGTTATATGCGCTTTCGCAGCTTTTGTTATAGGGTATTATTTCCCATTGTGGATGTTGATCTTCAACCGCAAGGTCCGGAAGCTGGAGATGAAGCATGAGGTCTATCAATTCCAGACCGTCATTTCCATTTTGCGCGGAATGGGCCGAATATCGGTTGAAGGCATACTGGAATGGCTGAATCGGTTTGCGGTCATTTTTAAAGTGCCGATTCAGAAAAGCCTTTTGCACTATGAGCACGGTGCCGAGCTTGCCCTGCAAGAATTAAAGGAGGATGTATGGTTCCCGGATTTCCAGCGATTGGTGGATAAACTGCTGCTTGCCGTTGACAAGGTGCCGATCAAGGATGTGTTTGACGATCTTGAAGGCGAAATGGCATTTGTCTTTGAACAGCGAAGGCAGGAATATGAGCGAATGATCGACACCAAAGCGGCCTGGGGAAGGATGATCGGATTTGCTCCGATGTACGCACTCATTTTTTTTGTATTTGGTTATTCCGCTGATCGGGATGAGTTTTACGCAGATGAACGATTATTATGAACAGATTCAAAAATTGTAATGATATGTTCCCGGGTTACGGGAAGAGGAGGATAAACGATTATGAATAACGCATCTTCGGCTTTAAAGGTGGCGGCAGGGATATTCCTGACCATTGCCCTTATCACCATTGTCGTCATTTTGTTCATTTCCGCCCAGGAGGCTACCAAGACGGCCCAAAACAACTTTTCGGATATTCAGACAGAGCTTTCCCAGGCCGCGTTCACGGTTTATGACGGGACAACCATCAGCGGTTCCCAGGTGACCAATGCCCTCCGCAAATATAAAGACAAGGATCAGTTCGGAATCATGATCAAAACGGGCAAAAACCCTGCTGGCCAATGGTACGGCAATGTGCTGAAAACGGACGGATCCGTCGAGCATCCCGATTCGCGTCAAGGGTCGATCACGGAAACGCTGAATGAGAAAAGCCCGGAATACGTCAATCCCAGCGGCAAGTTCAAGGCGACGATTGTGAAGGATAACTCAAATGTGATTCGAGGCATTATTTTTGAACAATAAAGCATCTTCCAGGGGCCGGTTCCATGAAAAACCAAGTTATTTCGATGCTGGAGTTGTCGGTTGCTGCCGTCCTCTTTATGGGGGCATGCTGGTATTCATATCAAATGCAATCAGACATTGACGGAGCCATTGAGGCAGCCTACGGGTTGAGCCAGGAGCAAAGCATTTCGATATCCACCGTGAACCCGGGAAGGTATAGCGACGCTCTTACCTTTCGAGGGAGTGAGATTTTGTTCATGCTCCGGGGGGAAGAAAAGAAGCTGTATGACCTATCCGTGGACGGTGTAAGCTTCCCCCCGGGAGGCGATCCCGAAAGTTGGGATTTGTCCGTCATTGAAGCGGCAAGCCATTACGCCGTGCGTTACCATTACGGCAGTTCAGGCGAAATCGTGCGGATCCAGTTTTCAAAAGTGAGGTAAGCCATGTCCAATTCGTTATCCAAGTGGTTTGCGGCGTTGCTGTCCGTTCTGCTGCTCTACTTCGTTCCGGCAGGGGAGAGTGCGCGCAGGCAGGATGATCTTTCGAGAATTGTCGTGTTTCAAACGGTCACGAAATTCGTAGACAGCGTTCGTACGAAGGGCTATGTAACGCCGCAGATGTATAACGGTTTTTTGCAAGAGCTGGAGGTTACCGGAAACCTTTACAAGGTGGAGATGGAGCATCAGCATAAAAGGTATCATCCGGAGTACGGCGATCCGGCAGATCCCGGAACGTTTCAAAACCATTTTTCGGTCGTGTTCGATTCATTTTATACGGATGACATCATGAGCATTCTGTTTCCACCTTCCGATCTGGCCAAGGATGATCCCGATAGGCGATACAAGCTTGCTGCAGGCGATTTTTTTAACGTTAAGGCATACCGTCTGAACCGTACTCCATACTCGGTGTTCAGCGAGGCTCTGACGGGTTCGGGATCGGGGGACAAGTCCGGCGTTGTTTTTCCGTACGGCGGGATGGTGCTGAATGAAGATTACTGATCTTGCCGTTTTATTTACCGCATTGTTTTTTCCGTTCTTTATGATCTTGTCCATGCATGCCGGGAACATGCAGGATATTCGTTACATTGAAATGAAATATACGGCCGGATTGAGAACGGCGGTTCAAGACGGAGGCGTGATGCTGAACGTAAATGAGAGGCAGGAGATGGAGGCGGGTTACGAATCATCCAAGAGATTTCGTGCAGACAAAGAAAAAGCTCTTGCCGCCTTCTCCAGAACTCTCTATTTAAATATGGGAATCCAAGACGATCCTCAGGCGCAAGCCGCTTTATGGTGGTATATTCCTGCCATCGCGGTTATGGATTATGACGGGTATTTTATCTATGCGATGGAGTCGTTTACGGATTCGGAAGGAAATCCATCCTGGAGACATGCCTGGACGCCAAAAGTTCCATATGCCTACGCTGACGGCGACGGTAACAGCATCCACTTTACATTGGATCGCCGAGTGGAAGGGTATCATCTGTCGAGCGGGACATGGCATGCCGGCTGGCAGCACGAATTGGCCGGGACTACGGGCATACCTCTGCTGAATCAATCACAGACCTTTGAGCAAGTTAGGCGATTGACGATCGTACATGCAGTCCAGGAGGATCTTGCATATTACATCGGGCGCCACAACGAAATTGCGGCCCGGAACGGCATATCTTACAGGTTTGACTTACCCGTCATCAGTCAGGAGGAATGGGTGAATACGGTTGACGATATCGGAATGATGGCATTCATTCAAGGAATCCCGGTGGGAGACCGATATTACAACAACTATGCGCTCGGTGGCGGCAGGCTCGTGAAGAATCCTGTTTATTACGGCGTAGTTGATCCGACAGACGGCCTGAAGTATGTTTACCGCAGTACCTGTTCGGTTCCTTATGAGGTGCATGAGGTCTTTGATAGTCCGAAAAAGGCGGCAGAAGCCGGTTACCGGGAGAAAAGCTGTTACAACCCGGGCGTCATGTAAACTCGAAAATTACTGTTTCGACAATGCCGATGTCTATGATACAATAAACTCTTGATTGCACGATTAGAGATTTTTATAAAGTCGGCAATAAATCGTGAGTGTTTAGGGAACCGGCTTATTAAATACCCGCTCTAATCATTCCATTCATATGAATGAGTTTATTTTATATAGACAGGAGTTTACCGCAGTTATGAGTTTATTGACCGTAGAAAATGTTTCGCATAATTTTGGCGATCGGGTGCTATTTAAAAATGTATCCTTCCGGCTTTTGGCCGGCGAGCATGTGGGGCTGGTCGGCGCCAACGGGGTCGGCAAATCCACGCTCATGAATATTTTGACGGGACAGCTGCTGAAGGACAGCGGCAAGGTGGAATGGACCCCTAAGGTTCGTTACGGTTATCTGGACCAGCATACCAAGCTTACTCCCGGCAAAACCGTGCGTGATGTGCTGAAAGATGCTTTTTTGCCCCTGCTCGAGCTAGAACAGGAAATGATGTCCATTACGGAAAAGATGGCGGATGCGTCTCCCGAAGAGCTGGAGCTTTTGCTTGAGCAGATGGGAGAAATCCAAGAACAGCTTGAGATTGGCGATTTTTACATGATCGATGTGAAGGTGGAGGAAATGGCGAACGGTCTTGGGTTGTCCGTGATCGGGCTGGACCGTGACGTTGCGACGCTTAGCGGAGGGCAGCGGACCAAAGTGCTGCTTGCCAAGCTGCTGCTGGAAAAGCCGAATGTTTTGCTTCTGGACGAGCCTACGAACTATCTGGATGTAGAGCATATCGAGTGGCTAACCCAGTATTTGAAAGAGTATCCGTATGCGTTTATTCTTATTTCACACGATACCGAGTTCATGAATAAGGTCGTCGATGTGATCTACCACCTTGAATTCGCGAAGCTGACCCGGTATACCGCGAACTATGATAAATTCCTGGAGATGGCGGATATCAACAAAAACCAGCATATCGACGCCTATGAAAAGCAGCAGGAATTCATTAAAAAGCAGGAAGATTTCATTCAGCGCAACAAGGCCCGCTATTCCACGTCCGGACGTGCGAAAAGCCGCGAAAAGCAGCTGGACCGTCTTGAGCGTATTGACCGGCCTGAGGAAGCCGCCAAACCGGTGTTTAATTTCATGGAAGCCCGGGCCAGCGGCAAAACCGTTTTTGAAGGCATTGACTTCGAGATCGGGTACGACCGTCCGCTGCTTCCGAAAATGTCGATCACCATTGAACGCGGTGAAAAAATTGCGATCGTCGGCTGTAACGGCGTCGGTAAATCAACGCTTCTCAAAACGATTTTGGGTAAAATACAGCCTATTAGCGGGAAGACGTACCAAGGAGATTTTCTATACCCGGCCTACTTCGAGCAGGAGGTTCGGGCAGGAAATCTAACGCCCATCGATGATGTATGGAACGAATTTTCACACCTGAACCAACATGAAGTTCGCGCTCATTTGGCCCGCTGCGGTTTGAAAAACGAACATATCACCCGACCGCTGAAAGCGCTCAGCGGTGGGGAACAGGCCAAAGTCCGTCTGTGCAAGCTTTTGATGCGGGAGAGCAATTGGATATTGTTTGACGAGCCTACCAACCACCTGGATGTCGCTGCCAAGGATGAACTGAAGAGAGCCCTTAAAGAATATAAAGGGACCGTACTGCTTGTTTCCCATGAACCGGATTTTTACGAAGATTGGGTAACCAAGATTTGGAACGTGGAAGACTGGTCCCATCAGTCTAAATAAAGTCCGATGAGCCACTCGCGGTGAGTGGCTTTTTTGGTTTTAAAGCGGATCTACTTCCGGCAGCAGGAATGGATGCCGTTCATTTTAGGCAGACTAATTCCGGACATATTGCTGATGAAGGGTGACTTCAATGCGAAAGTGGGGGAATCCCTATGGATAGGTCGATCATGTTTGCAGTCTCCGATCAAGAACGGGCTGAAAGAATAACCGGCTGGCTCGAAAAGGCCGGATATACCGTAATCCAAACGGATCACATGGATTCCGCCTTATCCTATGCTCGGCAGAAATCATTGGATATGGTCATCGTGGACAGCCGGCTTCAAGGGATGAATGATTTTGATCTTCTCCACACCATACAGACAGAAAGGCAAGGGCTGCCTCTCATTGTGCTGGGAAATGACGGTTCCGAAGAAGCGGCCGCGTCGCTGGAAGCGGGGGCCCATGATTATATATCCCCGGAAGCGGATGAACGGGAGGTTGCGGCCCGCGTAGGGAAGCTGCTTCTATTGTTTGAAATGGGCGGAAGGCAGAAGGATCAGAAGATCGAGATTGGCGATTTGACGATCGATCCCCCTAGCAGACAGGTGAGCCGGGGGGGCAAGGCCATAGAATTAACGCAAAGGGAATATGAGTTGCTGCTGTATTTGACCCAGAGGCGCAATGAAGTCTGTTCCAGGGATGAAATTTTAATGCATGTTTGGGATTTCGACTTTCATACAGGAACCAATGTGGTGGATGTTTATATCCTTCATCTTCGAGAAAAATTGGACCGGGGACACAAATGGAAGCTGATCCGTACGGTGAGGGGGGCGGGATATATGCTGAAGCCGCCGGAAACCGATGCTTGATTCGGAGTGTTAAAAACGTAGAACAATCCCAAGGGTCGATTGGCTTGGGGTGCCCCATCTGCATGTTTTGAATTTTCGGCGATTCCTGCTTCGGGCTTTTTTTAATTAAAGCGACAGGTAGCGCTATGGGCTTTCCCATGCCCCATAATCCGATCAGATGGGTACGTAAGAAGCGAAGGCAAGGGCGATTCGGTTTAGCTCGCGATCTCCGCGCTTTATCGCACGAAAAAAAAGAGCTGTCCCGCAGTAGAGAGCATCTACATTTGGGACAGCTCCGTTTTAATTATTTTCAACTACAGGACGCGGCGCGCTTTCAGGTAAGTTCTTTTCCAAGTGCCGGAATTCAGTTTGGAAATCGTCACGCCCGGCTTGCCATACGTGTGAAGGATTTTACCGTCGCCGGCATAGATCGCCACGTGAGTTACGTTTCTGCCGTTGGCGCGGCTGCCGCTGGAGAAGAACACCATGTCTCCGGGACGAAGGTTTGCTTTGGATACCGCCACGCCGACTTTGGATTGGGCGGCAGATGTACGAGGCAGGTTCACCCCGTATTTCTTAAAGATGTGTTTCATGAAAGAAGAGCAGTCAAATACTCTGGTTGTGCTTGTCGAAGCACCGAAATCATAAGGTGTACCCATATATTTTTTGCCGAATTTAACGACTTGTTGTCCTTTGGTAGTGGTTGCGGCCGCTTCCACCCGGTCAGCCGGAGAAACCGCCAAAAGCGTTCCCATTCCCATCGCAGCGCTCAGGCTGATGATTACGGCTTTCTTGATCCAAGTCTGTTTAGTCATGATGTAGTACCTCCAAGTTGTTTTGTCTTTCGCTGAACCGAGTATAACAGATTTGAAACCACGCATAATTTGGAAAAAAATGCTGGATACGGCGGCTGGCAAGGAATGAAAGCGTAATATTAAATTACAATTAAAAGTTACAAAAAATTAAGAAATCCGTGTTTCCGATATGCAAAAAAAGCGAAAAACCCTTGTGTGCCGAGGGCTTTTCGCTTTCAAAAAAATTTACGGTAATAATGACGAAAACGTAATAATTATCGATCCTTACTCTGAATTATGAGCAGTAATCCGCCTTCAATTTTAACGGTGCCTTTATTGCCTGACAATCGGTTGCTTATCCCCAGGGATTGTCCGATTTTTAAGGTTGCGTTATGAAGGGGATACTGAAATCCCTCAAGCTCAATACCGGTCACTTCCGGAGTCAAGGGCAGAAGGGACACATAGGTAAATCCCCTGTCTTCAACGGTACAGCTCGTACCTGTCAGCGTAATGTAATTATATGAATCCAGCATGGAGCAGCGGATGTGATGCTGAACTCCCCTCAGCAGCATATGAATGTTCGCAAGGGTATGGTCCATGCGGGTTCCAGTCCCGCCAAGAAGCATGATTTCTTCGGGGGTTCTTTCAATAGCCAGATCGAAGGCGAGCTCGGTGTCGGTTAAATCTTTGTTAACCGGATCGCATCTTACTATACTTCCGCTCACGGCCGCGACTTGCTCCAGTTGCTCCTCGGAAATGGAGTCAAAGTCACCGACGGAAGCGTGCGGCTTAATCCCGTGTTCGATCAGAAAAAGAGCGCCCCGGTCAGCGCCGATTATATAATCATCTTTCTTGATTTCATCTAATAAACGAGGAGAGAGGTCACCGCCAGTAAAGATTAAAATCCGCGTGGATTTCATATGATTTCCTCCTTAATGGCTTAGTTGTCATTTTATATCAGTATAGAGCAGTTTTTGTGCTTGCACAATTTCGGCACGCGCGGATAAAATGGGATAAGCAAAAAGATAAGGAGCGGAGGATAGACATTTTGGACGTGCATGTGTTTGATCTGTTCAGTATTATCGGCACGGTTGCTTTTGCCATGTCGGGCGCTTTTGTTGCCATGGAAGAGGAGTATGATATTTTAGGCATCGTTGTGCTGGGGCTGGTAACGGCCTTTGGGGGCGGGATTATCCGGAACGTCCTGATCGGTGTCCCGGTTACAACGCTTTGGAGTCAAGGGGATTTGATACTTCTTGCCATTGTCTCCGTATTTGTTGCTTTCGTGCTTCCAATGGCCTGGATTAAACACTGGAAAAGAACCGAAGCTCTTTTCGATGCGATCGGATTGTCGGCTTTTGCATTACAGGGAGGGATCTATGCCACCCAAATGAATCACCCGATGAGTGCAGTGATTGTAGCCGCGGCGATGACGGGGATCGGAGGCGGGATTATCAGGGACCTGCTTGCCGGGCGCAAGCCGCTTGTTCTTCGGGACGAAATATATGCCGTTTGGGCGATGGCCGCCGGAGCAGCCATCGGGCTCGGGATTACGAAATCCACTTGGCAGCTGCTGACGCTGTTCGTTTTGGTTGTCGTTTTCAGAATGCTGTCCGTTCACTACAAATGGCGGTTGCCGAGGCGTTTGCTGTCGGCAGAGTCCCCGAGCCACGGCAAGAACGTTTCCTTGTAAGCGTTCTGCTCCTGATGGAATTCGTTGATTTTTTTCAAAAGTCTCTACGAAGAAGGGAATGAAGCAAATGATCTCCGTCCTTTTTGTCTGCCTTGGCAACATATGCCGCTCGCCGATGGCTGAAGCGGTGTTGCGGCACAAAATTGCGCAGAGAGGATTAAGCGGTAATATTAGAGTGGACTCGGCAGGGACCGGCGACTGGCATATCGGCAAGGTTCCCCATGAAGGCACCCGCAAGATACTCGACAGCTGGCATATTAGCTACGAGGGAGTTGCTGCAAGACAAGTTCAGAGCCGGGATTTTTCCGACTTCGATGTTGTGGTGGCCATGGATGACTCGAACGTTGAAAACCTGCGGAAACTTTCGGGCGGGGAAGATGCCGATATCATTAAATTCATGGATCTTCTGCCGAATGAAAAGCAGCGGCAGGTTCCGGATCCGTATTTTACCGGAAATTTCGATGAAGTCTACCGATTGATTGATGCGGGCTGCGACGTCCTGCTGGACAGGATTGCCAAAGAAAAGTTATAATTTAGACGGACAAGCGGTTTTCGCCGCTTTTCCTTTTGAAGATGAATGAAAGCGCATGCAGTTTAGCGGTTGAATAAAAGATGAACAAAAGCACATTCCACAAGCAGAAACGACTTCGATGTCCTTCTAATAGGAAGGATAGCGATAGCGTTTCTGCATGAAATATAAGCCGAGTATAAAATAAACCTTATACTTTCTTATATTTTCAAAAAGTGCGCGATTGTTCATCTTTTTTTTGCAGGGGATAGGGGATCAATGCTGGAAGAAGTACATAAGGGCGGAAGGCAGCTCCTTCTGCCAGAAGCCCCAAATATGGCGGCCGTCCTTCTCTTCATAATGTACGGTAGCCCCGCGTTCCTCAAACAGCTGTTTTGTTTTCCGGTTCAGCTCAACAAAGTTATAAACTCCCGTGTCCGTGGTGTAGCTGTCCTCTTGAAGACCGACGATCATGAAAATATTCATCCAGGACAAATCCGTTTCGAGGGCGATAATATGTTGGGACTGCTCGTAAAAAGCGCCGGACAGGCTGATAATGCGCGTAAACAGCTCAGGGTAACGCAGAGCTAAATGAACCGAAACGCTGCCGCCAAGAGAATCCCCAGCAAGGATCCGTTCAGAGGTTTCTCTCCGGACAGGATACTTTTGTTCAATATAGGGAATAATTTCTTCGGCAAAGCAGGAAAGGTATGCGTCAAAACGGTTTCCGAAAGGAGCATACTCTTCCGTTCGCACTTTCGTGTTCACTTCAACGCCAACAATGATGAACGGCTCAACGCCTTCCTCAAGGATCAGCTGGTTGGCCCATGTTGCAATCCTTCCGAAATTGAAAAACTCTTCACCGTCCTGACAGTACACGACAGGGTAGCTGAGGATTTCGTTATATCCGGGAGGAAGATAAATGCGAAGGGTCCGGGGCTCCTTTAAATAGTTGCTCTGAATTTCTTCTTTTACGATCGTTCGCTTCATTAGACGTTGATCCGTCATCGAATCTCACCTTTCTCGTTCGTTTTGGAAAATCGCCAACAACATGCTGAGATGACCTGTTACGGTGACAAAAGTCGCTGACATTGTTAAATCTGCGACGCTGTTATATTAATTTTCAAAACCTGTTATACATACAAAAGCAAAGAAAAATGAAATTTGTTCAGCATTTCTTTGACGAATGGAATAGAACAGGTGTATAATAATTCTATAACAGCGGAGCTTGATATTCAAATATTTATTGAGGTGAAGAAAATGACCAAGGTTGCTTACGAAGTATACACCGAGGAAGTCGAAACATTATCCGTACTTTCCCCGGACGGCGAAATCGTGAATCAAGATCTTATGCCGAAACTTACAGATGAAGATTTGAAAGAAATTATGTACCGCATGGTATTTACCCGCACATGGGACGATCGTGCCGTTAACCTCGGCCGTCAAGGACGTCTCGGTTTCTATGCTCCGGTGTCCGGCCAGGAAGCAACGATGGTCGGCAGCGAATTCGCACTTCAAAAAGAGGACTTCGTTTGCCCAGGATATCGCGACATGCCGCAGCTCGTTTGGCACGGACTTCCTCTTTACCAGGCATTCCTTTATTCCCGTGGACATCAACACGGCGGTCAAATCCCTGACGGCGTGAATGTATTGATGCCCCAAATCATCATCGGTGCCCAAATCCTGCACGCGATGGGTATTGCTATGGGCTACAAGCTGAAAAAACAAAAGCAAGTGGTTATTACGTACACGGGTGACGGCGGTTCCTCCGAGGGCGACTTCTACGAAGGCCTGAACTTCGCGGGCGTTTACAAGCTGCCGGTCATTTTCTTCGTGCAAAATAACGGATATGCCATTACGACTCCGTTCGAAAAACAGACTGCCGCGCTTTCCATCGCCCACAAAGCGGTTGCCGCCGGCATTAAAGGCGTGAAAGTGGACGGCATGGATGTTATGGCCGTTATCAAAGCCGTTCAGGACGCTGCTGAACGCGGACGCAACGGCGAGGGCGCGACCCTGATCGAAGCGGTAACGTACCGTTTCCGTCCTCACTCCCTGTCCGACGACGCTACGAAATACCGTACAAAAGAAGAAGAAGGACAATGGAACGAGAAGGATCCGATTGCCCGTCTTGCCAAATACCTCGAGAAGAAAGGTCTTTGGACTGACGAAGATACGGCTCGCGTAAAAGACGAAGCAAAAGCAAAAGTCAACGAGCAAATCAAGAAAGCCGAACAAACCGAAAAAATGACCGTTCCCGGTCTGTTGGACAGCATGTTCGAGCAAACCCCGAAACATCTTGAAGAGCAAAAAGCCGACTTCCAATAAAATCGGTTCCTGTTTTCCGGGAACTGCTTCGGATACGGTCTTGATGAAGCGGCAAAGCCGTTCAGGACCGTGGGCTTTGAACGGAGTCCTGCTTTTATTAAACGATACGGTTTAACTGCCAAGCATATGTGATCTGTTATGTCTAAGGAGGAAATGAAGCAATGGCACAAATGAACATGAAAGAAGCGATTCGCGACGCGATGCGCGTGGAATTGAACCGTGACCCGAACGTTGTCATCTTCGGTGAAGACGTTGGTAATGTCGGCGGTGTTTTCCGGGTAACCGAGGGTTTGCAAAAAGAATTCGGGGATGAGCGGGTATTCGATACGCCGCTGGCCGAGTCCGCAATCGGCGGCATGGCCGTAGGTCTCGGTATTCAAGGGTTCCGCCCGATCGCGGAGATTCAATTCGTCGGATTTATTTTTGAAGCCCTCGACCAAATCGTTATTCAAGCGGCCCGCATGCGTTACCGTTCAGGCGGACGCTATAACGCGCCAATCGTATTCCGTACGCCTTTCGGCGGCGGCGTCAAAGCGGCGGAATTGCATACGGATGCCCTGGAAGGTTTGATTGCCCAAAGTCCGGGTATTAAAGTCGTAGTACCGTCCAATCCTTATGATGCGAAAGGGCTTCTCATTTCTGCGATCCGCGATAATGACCCGGTATTTTTCATGGAGCACCTGAACCTTTACCATGCTTTCCGCGCGGAAGTGCCGGAAGGGGAGTACACGGTCGAGATCGGCAAAGCGAACGTTGTCCGCGAAGGCTCCGACGTGACCATCATCGCTTACGGCCTTATGGTGCATACGGCGACAAAAGCGGCGGAAGAGCTTGAAAAACAAGGCATCAAAGCCGAGATCATCGACCTGCGCACCGTTGCTCCGATCGATATCGACACCATCGTGGAATCCGTCAAGAAAACCAATCGTGCGATCGTGGTTCAGGAAGCTCAAAAATCCGCGGGTGTAGCCGCTGAGGTTATTGCCCAAATTAACGAGAAAGCCATTCTGCACCTCGAAGCTCCCGTCCTTCGCGTAACGGCTCCGGATACGGTATATGCTTTTGCGCAAATCGAGGATGCCTGGCTGCCAACCCCTGCCCGCATCATCGCGGCAGTGAATAAAGTAATGGAATTTTAATTGCAGTAAATATCTAGGGAGGTTTTACAGTTGGCAAAATTCGAATATCGTTTTCCAGAGCTGGGTGAAGGTCTGCATGAAGGTGAAATCATCAAAATGCACATCAAGCCGGGCGACAAAGTAACAGACGACGACATCATCATGGAAGTCCAAAACGACAAGGCTGTCGTGGAAGTTCCTTGTCCCGTAAACGGTACGGTTCAAGAAGTTTTTGCCAAAGACGGTCAAGTATGCCGCGTTGGCGAAGTTGTAGCGATCATCGACGCCGAGGGCGACATTCCGGAACAGGAAGGCCACGCTGAAGAGCAGACCGCACAAGAAGCTGACGCAGCGAAAGGCAGCGCGGATACCCAAGCTTCTCCTGCGAAAGACGCTCCTGCAGATGCGAAGCAAGGCGAAGCAGGCGGCGCATCCGCACCGGCAGCTCCTAACAAAGACGTGCTGGCTACACCAAGCGTACGCAAATTTGCCCGCGAGCAAGGCGTTGATCTTTCCCAAGTTCAAGGCTCCGGCAACAACGGAAAAATCACCCGCGAAGATGTGGAAGCATTCAAAAACGGCGGAGGCCAAGCGGCGGCTCCTGCGGCTCAAGCGGCTGCAGAAACCCCGGCGGCTCCTGCAGCAGCAACCGCAGCCGTGGATCCTCGCGCCGAAGAAGAGCGCGTGCCGTTTAAAGGTATCCGCAAAGCGATCTCCAACGCGATGGTTAAATCCGCTTATACCGCTCCTCACGTTACGATCATGGACGAAGTGGACGTAACCGAGCTGGTTGCTTTCCGCACGCGCATGAAACCGATCGCCGAGAAGAAAGGCACAAAAGTGACTTACCTGCCGTTCATCGTTAAAGCGCTGGTTGCGGCTTGCCGTCAATTCCCTGCTTTGAACGCGATGATCGACGAAGAGAACAACGAGATCGTATACAAAAAATACTACAACATCGGGATCGCTACCGACACGGATAACGGTCTGATCGTGCCTGTCATTAAAGACGCTGACCGTAAGAGCATCTGGATGATCGCCGACAGCATTCGTGACCTTGCCGGTCGCGGACGTGAAGGCAAACTGAGCGCGAACGAAATGAAAGGCTCCACCATTTCCATCACGAACATCGGTTCCGCCGGCGGCATGTTCTTTACTCCGATCATCAACTTCCCTGAAGTTGCGATTCTGGGTACCGGACGCATTTCCGAGAAACCGGTCGTGAAGAACGGCGAAATCGTGGCTGCACCGGTTATGGCTCTTTCCTTGAGCTTTGACCACCGCATCATCGACGGAGCAACCGCTCAAAACTTTATGAATTACATTAAACAGCTGCTCGCCAACCCTGAGCTGCTTGTTATGGAGGTGTAACACATGGTAGTAGGAGACGCTTCTCTTGATATCGACACACTAGTCATTGGTGCAGGTCCCGGCGGTTATGTGGCGGCAATTCGTGCCGCCCAGCTGGGTCAAAAGGTTCTGATCGTAGACAAATCCGAAGTCGGCGGCGTTTGCTTGAACCGAGGATGTATCCCTTCCAAGGCTTTGATCTCCGCTGCGCATTCTTTTGAATCCGCAAAACATGCGAACGCATTTGGTGTTAACGTAGGCGACGTAACCGTTGATTTCGCAAAAACCCAAGAGTTCAAAAACGGCGTGGTTAAAAAAATTGACCGGCGGCGTTGGCGCTCTTCTGAAAGGCAACAAAGTTGAAGTATTCAGCGGCGAATGCATGTTCATCAACGAAAATGAGGCTCGCGTGTTCAATGAGCACGAATCCCCTCGTTACCGTTTCAAAAACTGCATCATCGCCACAGGTTCCCGTCCAATCGAACTGAAAGCATTCCCGTTTGGCGGACGCATCCTTTCGTCCACGGAAGCATTGGACCTTCAGGAGCTGCCTAAGAGTCTCGTCGTGATCGGCGGCGGCTACATCGGCGCAGAGCTTGGTCAAATGTTCTCCAAATTCGGAACGAAAGTAACCATTCTGGAAGGACTCGACTCCATCCTCAACGGTTTCGATCCGGACATGACGAAGCTGGTTGCGAAAAACATGCAAAAAACCGGCGTTGACATCATCACGAACGCGAAAGCGGAAAGCGCGGAGCAAACGGATAAAGACGTAACCGTGAAATATACCATTAACGGCGAAAGCAAGGAAATCACTGCCGATTACCTGCTTGTAACCGTCGGCCGTCGTCCGAACACGGACGGAGAGCTCGGTCTTGACCTGATCAACATCGAAATGACCGATCGCGGCCTGATCAAGGTTGACCATCAAGGACGCACGAACCACCCGCACATCTTCGCGATTGGCGACATCGTTCCTGGTCCGGCCTTGGCCCACAAAGCTTCTTACGAAGGCAAAGTCGCTGCCGAAGCGATCGCTGGTCTTCCATCCGTTGTGGATTACAAAGTGGTACCGGCGGTAGCCTTCACGGATCCTGAATGCTCCAGCGTAGGGATGACGGAAGCTCAAGCGAAAGAACAAGGTTACAAAGCCAAATCCGCCAAGTTCCCGTTTGCGGGCAACGGCCGTGCTTTGTCCCTGAACAGCCCTGACGGTTTCGTGAAAATCGTTGCCGACGAAGAAACCGGCCTCGTGCTGGGAGCTCACATCGCCGGTATCGAAGCGTCGAACCTGATTGCCGAGCTGGGTCTCGCGATCGAAATGGGTGCTACGCTCGAAGATATCGCTTTGACGATCCATGCTCACCCGACGCTTGGCGAAATCGTGGCTGAAGGTGCCGAACTTGTTCTGGGTCACCCAATCCATGTCATGGCGCCTCGCAAGTAATATCCTTTTTCATCATTTTGACCTTATCGGTCATTAACCAAGAGACTGTTCACCGGGTCCGTGAGATCCGTGAACAGTCTTTTTTAAGATAAAGAAAGTATAAACTTCGGAGATGCGGCTTCCTTATATCGCGAGAAAAACTTCCGCTAAACGCGGTCTGTCTTCTGAGAAAGTGCGTGGATAGACGTTTTTTTTATTATTGACGGTCGGATGGGGAGGAGGGATATATGTCCTTCCATCCATAAATGTCAGAGCCGCCTTTTTTTGTATGCCGCCACCCAGAGGTGTGTGGTAAACTATTAGCTGACATGCAGAAATAAAGACGTAAGGGTGGAGAATCCTATGAAAAATTACTTGGAACTGCTGCAGGATATTTTAGATAACGGAATCCAAAAAGAAGATAGGACCGGAACGGGAACCACGTCCGTTTTTGGGCGGCAGCTTCGGTTCGACCTGTCCAAGGGTTTTCCTTTGGTAACGACTAAAAGAATTCACTTGAAGTCCGTCGTACATGAGCTTTTATGGTTTTTGAGCGGCGAAACGAACATCCGGTACCTAAAGGAAAACGGCGTCCGAATTTGGGACGAGTGGGCTGACGAGAACGGGGATTTGGGACCGGTATACGGGTCGCAGTGGCGTGCTTGGGAAACGCCGGATGGCAGACATATCGACCAGATTGCAGGCGTCATTGAGTCCATCAAGAACAATCCCGACTCACGGCGTCACATCGTAAGCGCCTGGAACGTGGCGGAAATCGACAACATGAAACTGCCGCCCTGCCATTTCGTATTTCAATTTTACGTGGCCGGCGGAAAGCTGTCCTGCATGCTCACCATGCGCTCGGTAGACTCTTTCCTGGGGCTGCCGTTCAACATCGCCAGTTATTCGCTCCTGACCCATATGGTGGCCCAGCAGTGCGGACTGGAGCCCGGAGAGTTCATCTGGTCCGGCGGGGATGTCCATATTTACTCGAATCATATGGAACAAGTGAAAACCCAGCTCGGACGCGAACCGTATCCGCTGCCTCAATTGGTCATCAAGAGAAAGCCGGACAGTATCTTTGATTACAAATTCGAGGATTTTGAATTTCAAGGCTATCAGTACCATCCGACCATTAAAGCGACCGTTGCCGTCTAATTAAGGATGCGGGTGTCGAGTTGGAGAAAAAAAACACGCGGTAGTTGAAAGGAAGGGTTCCAATGAGCATTTCGATGATATGGGCGATGGGTAAAAAATCAGGTAATCGGGCTGGGCGGCACGATGCCTTGGCATCTGCCCCGGGATATGGCTTTTTTTTCGGGAAAAAAACAATGGGCAAGACCATTTTGATGGGGAGAAAGACTTGGGATTCCTTTGGCGGCAAGCCTTTGCCGAAACGTAAAAATATCGTGCTTACCCGTGATCGGAACTTCACTTTGACATCTGAAGAGGGCATTGTCATTCATGATATCGAGCAAGCCAAACCCTATGCTGCCGATCAGGAGCTGATGGTCATCGGAGGCTCGCAAATCTATGAACAGATGCTGCCTGCGGCGGACAGGCTGTATGTCACCTTCATCGATGAATCGTTTGAAGGAGACACATTCTTTCCCGAGATTAATTGGGAGGAGTGGACTCCCGTTCAAGAAGAGCAAGGCATCACGGATGAAGCCAATCCTTATTCCTATCGTTTTGTTATCTTTGAACGTAAGGGGCTTTAACTGCGTAAGCTCTCCGAATCCTTTTTGCTGAGGTTTGATTTGTAGGAAAGTGCAAATGATTGTATATATAATCCATTTATCAGGGGAAACGACAAATGCTACGATGTTTTTACGCTTCAGCTCTGTAAAGTGTTTGTTAATGCTGTAGACAAGCGGTGATAAAAGTTTTTCTTAGCTTAAAATAGAAAAAAATGAATCAGCTAAACGGCACATTATAGCACCATGTTTCGATAGAAATCGCCTGATTTGTGATATGATGAAAAGTACAATCATACAAGTTGCTCAGCATGAAGAGAACGGATGGGGGAAAGCAGTATGTCAACACCAACAGGATTTATGGAATATCACCGTCAGCTTCCGGCAGATCGGGAACCGGCGGATCGGGTCAAAGACTGGGAAGAGTTTCATAAACACATGGCAGAGGAAGAGCTTCAGACCCAAGGAGCGCGCTGCATGGATTGCGGAACGCCCTATTGCCACACCGGCATCGACATGATCGGCGGCACGTCCGGCTGTCCGGTTCACAATCTGATTCCAGAATGGAACAATCTCGTGTATCGCGGTTTATGGAGAGATGCATTGGAACGGCTTCATAAAACGAATAACTTTCCGGAGTTTACGGGACGCGTCTGTCCGGCTCCTTGCGAAGGCTCTTGTACCGTCGGCCTGATCGGCCAGCCGGTAACGATCAAAACGATCGAGCAGGCGATTATCGATAAGGGGTTTGAGGAAGGCTGGGTCGTCCCGGAACCACCGGAGAAACGCACGGGGCGCCGTGTGGCTGTCGTCGGTTCAGGCCCGGCCGGGCTTGCTGCTGCCGCTCAGCTGAACAAGGCGGGCCATTCGGTGACGGTATTTGAACGTGCCGACCGGGTCGGCGGCTTATTGATGTACGGCATCCCTTCCATGAAGCTGGATAAAGCTGTCGTTCAGCGGAGGGTAGACCTGCTGGCTGCCGAAGGCGTCGAGTTTATCGTAAACACCGAAATCGGCAAGGATATACCGGCACAGCAGCTGGTTGACGATTACGACGCGGTCGTGCTGTGCGGAGGCGCCACAAAACCGCGCCAGTTCAACATTGAAGGCAGCGATTTGAAAGGCGTGCATTACGCGATGGATTATTTGAACGGAACGATCAAGAGCTACCTGGATTCCGGCCTTGAAGACGGTAACTATATTTCAGCCGCGAACAAGGACGTGATCGTCATCGGAGGCGGTGACACCGGTTCGGACTGCGTAGCGACGGCACTGCGTCATGGCTGCAGCAGCGTTACGCAGTTCGGTACCCACAAACAGGCACCGTTGGAGCGTGATCCGATTGCCAACCCATGGCCGCAGTTCCCGAACGTATACACGCTCGACTATGCCCATGAGGAAGCCAAAGCGCTGTTCGGACGCGACCCTCGCGAATTCTCGATCATGACAACCAAATTCGTCGGGGACGAGGAAGGAAACCTGAAGGAGCTGCACACGATTCAAATTGAGCGTATCGTTGATGAGACGGGCCGTAAAATTTACCGGCCGATTCCCGGCACGGAGCGGGTATTCCCTGCACGGCTGGCGCTGATCGCCATCGGCTTTGACGGACCGGAGTCGACGATTCTCGATCAGTTGGGACTTGAAAGCGACCGTCGCTCCAATGTGAAAGCCCGCTACGGCAAGTACGCTACCAATGTGGATAAGGTGTTTGCCGCCGGCGACATGCGTCGGGGCCAGAGCCTGGTCGTTTGGGCCATCAACGAAGGGCGCGAGGCTGCGCGTGAAGTGGATAAGTATCTGATGGGGAGTACGGTATTGGTTTAACAAAAGCCCGCATCCTATGTTATAATTGTATATTATGTTGATAGGGACTTCGCCTTTAGCGAAGTCCTTTTTTGGAGTCCTTTCCGGCGGCGGGCCTGCCTGCGTCCGGGGAAGGACTCGGGGAGGAGAGGTTACGTGAAGACGCTGGTCATCGCCGAGAAACCGGATATGGGGCGCAATATCGCCGCAGTGATCGAACCTCGGGCCAAGAACAACCGGTCCTACTTGGAAGGCGAACAGTACATCATCACATGGGCTATCGGTCATCTTGTCGGGCTGGCCGAGCCGGATGCTTATGATCCAAAGTACAAACGGTGGAACATTAAGGATCTGCCGATCATACCGGAACAATTTAAAATCGTACCCAATCCGAAAACAAAAGATCAGTTGAAAACGATAGGTGAACTTGCAAAACGCTGCGATATGATCGTCAACGCGTGTGACGCCGGGCGGGAAGGGCAGTACATATTCGCTTTGATCCAGCAGCAGCTAAAGCTCCGCCAGCCGGTGAAGCGCCTATGGATTTCCGACCTGACTGCAGAAAGTATTGCTAAAGGTTTTGCCGGTTTGAAGGACGGATCGGAATTTGAAGATCTTACTCTGGCGGCCCGCGCCCGAAGCGAAGCCGATTGGCTGATCGGAATGAATGCCTCTCGGGCTTTTACGACTCGGCATCAGACCCTGCTGTCCGTAGGCCGTGTGCAGACGCCGGTGCTGGCGCTGATTTACGACCGGCAGAAGGAAATCGAGGCGTTTGAGTCGCAGACCTTTTATGACGTGAAGGCGAAATTCCTTCAGGACGAACTGGAGTATCCGGGAACCTGGCAGGGAGAGCGCCTGACCTCGAAAGAAAAGTCGGAAGAGATTGCGGCCAAAGTAAAAGGGAAGAGCGGAAACATTACGAAATACGAGGTCAAGGAAACGAAGGAGTATCCCTTCAAGCTGTACGACCTGACGCTTTTGCAGCGCGAGGCGAATGCCAAGTACGGATATTCGGCCAAAAAAGACGCTGGATATTGCACAGGGGCTGTACGAACGCCATAAGGTGATATCCTATCCCCGGACGAACTCCAACTATGTCAATGAGCAGAACATCGAAGGCATGCATAAAGCGCTTCACATGCTCAAATCGACTTCTTATGCGACCATGGCGGAAGGTGCCGACGCAAAGCTTGTCCACAAAAACAACAAATCGGTCTGCAATCCGGAGCGGGTGGAGGATCACCATGCGATACTCCCGACGCTGAAGCGTCCCGGAACATTGAGCAAGGAAGAGCAGCATATTTACGATCTGATCATCCTCCGGTTTTTGTCGCACTTTTACCCGCCTGCCATGTACAAGCAGCATACCGTGTTAACGGAGGTGGAAGGAGAAACCTTTAAGACCAACATAAAAGAACTTCTGTCACTCGGCTGGAAGGTGCTTATTCAGCAGGACAAGGAGCGCAAAGCCTCCAAAGCTTCATCCAAAAAAGGCAGAGAAGACGAAGAGGACGAAACCCAGGAATGGAACGACCGTGCTTTCAACGTACAGGCGGACAAGCCGGTCACATGCACGCAGAGCGAAGTGAAAGAGAAAGCTACCCAGCCCCCGAAAAGCTACACGGAGGGGACGCTGCTGAAAGCGATGGAGAGCGCGGGTAAAAATATCGAGGATGACGAGCTGCGCGACGCCATGAAGGACAGCGGCCTCGGAACGCCTGCCACGCGTGCAGCCACGATCGAGCGTCTAAAAAAAAGTCGGTTATATTACGATGCAGGGCAAAAAGATCACCATCACCCAAAAGGGCCGGTCTGCCGTGGAGCTGATCCGCCATGCGGGCGTGGAGCTTCTGGCATCGCCCGAAATGACCGGCCAGTGGGAACGCCGCCTGCATCAAATATCCAAGGGGGAAGCTTCCGCGGATGTTTTCATGAAAAACGTGCAGCGGTTTACGATGTCCATCATCGACAAAGTATCCACGCAGCGGCCTGCGCCGCCTTCCATGTTCGGAGGCGGGGATGAGGGGAAAACCGGGAAGAAAGCGGGCGGCGCCCGAACGCGTACGGCATCCGGTACACGGAGTTCATCGACTGCCGGAGCCGAGCGACCCGGGAACAGCAGCCCCTCCCGAGAAAACTCGGGTACAGGTTCCCAGGCTCAGGGAGCCCGGGTTCTGCTGGGGGAATGCCCTGTGACCGGCTGTGGCGGACAAATCATCGAAGGCCGTAAAGGCTACGGCTGCTCGCATTTCAAATCGGGCTGCAAGTTTGTTATCTGGAAGGAATTTGCCGGCAAGAATATTTCGCATGCCATGCTGAAATCGCTGTTGACGAGCGGAAAAACGCAGCTGCTCACGTTTAAGGACGACCGCGGCGGTTCCTTTAAAGCACGAATCGTCCGAAGCGGAGCGGAAAGCGGACAGCTGAGAGTGGAAAGGGAAAGCTCAGCGTCACCCACGTAAACCGGGAACCTGAGGACGTTAAGGCATTATCGTCAATTGTATTTTTTGATATGAAAAAAGGCAGTCCCCCGATGAAGGTTGAACTGCACCCCAATTGTTGGACACACGCTAACAATTGGAGGTGCAGTTTTTTTGTGACTAAATTTACAAAGGATAGTAAACTGGCGATTATTCACGCGTATGACCCTACGCTTCTCTCACAGAGGGAATACGCAAATCAAATGGGCGTTACCAACTCTCAGTTTCAATATTGGTTGAAGCTCTACGAGATCCATGGTGAGTCTGCCTTTGCCAATGGCTATACAAATTATCCGACAAGCTTTAAACTGGACGTACTCAATCATATGGCTCAATTCAACGCTTCCCTCATGGATACCGCAGCTCTGTTCAACCTTTCGAACTTCTCC
>NZ_LAZU01000028.1 GCF_000987955.1 Paenibacillus sp. DMB20 | reverse complement strand
CGCTTTGACTCTCTTAAATGCTGTCATAACTACCTGCTTTGGAATGTTAAATGGCTTGCTCTCTTTCATCGAATCCTCCTGTTAACCAGTTGTTCTCTGCTTCGAGCTGAATGATGGCGCCCCTTCGCTCCATTGCCATTACAGCAATTTCATGACTACTACAGGCGCCTCCGCCCCTGCATCAACGCTTTGCTATTTCGACCTCGCCTTTCTGTGACTTGTGTCTTTTCACTTACCATCGTGATGCAGGTTCCTGTGTTTCACATCAGAGCCTGTTATGCACTCATGCTGCCTTAATACCGTTTGCCGAGCAGTCAGCCTCCAGGTCTACTTCTGCTCTTTTCCCTGCCTAGTGGTGAACAACAGGTTTTGACAAAGTTTTACGCTATCGATACTTCATCGGCAGTTCACTTTCGTTCATCTTTGCATATCCCACATGATTGCTTATGGCAACCTTTTCCCTAAACGCTCACTACCACAACTCTTTATTGCAGCAGCTTAGGGCTGTTTAACGGATTCGCCTGACTCGATCCCCGTCGAGGGGCCTTCCCTCATCTCTGATGTGCCTTTCACAGCACACCACCACCGTACGTACCGTTCGGTATACGGCGGTTCAATCGCTTAAGTGCAATTGGCGAAGGCGCTCGTACTGGGCAGGGAAGTCATAATACCCTGTCTGTGCGAGTCTTTCGTTTGTTACAGAGCGATTCAGCACTGCGCTTCCGGCAATACGCCAGTAGCCCAGACGGGTATTTCCCCATTGGCGAGCCTGCCACTCCGGTATTCCCAGCTTTCGCAAGTTCTGCCCCTTCGTCTTCGGCTTCTTCCACTGTTTCCAGATGTACATCCGCATTCGTCTTCTCAACCATTCATTCCAGCTTTGCAGGATTCGCTTCATGTCAGCTATATAGAAATAGCCGATCCATCCACGAATGTAGACTTTTACGCTTTCCATCACCTGTCGGGCATCCCTGCCTTGGCTTCGGCTTGTTAGCTCTTTCAGCTTCTTCTTTGCCTTGATGAGAGATTGGCGGTGTACACGTATGTATACGCCCTTTCCCTTCTTTCCTAACGCAAAACCGAGGAATTTGAAGTGCTTCTGTGCTACAACGCTAACCACCTTGCTTTTCTGCGCATTCATCTGGAGCTTAGACGGTTTTCCAAATACCTCCGGCTTGATTCCAGAAGTCGCATCGCGGCGCGTTTACTCTTGGCGAGCACGACGATGTCGTCCGCATAGCGGATAACTGTTACGCCCCGGCTTTTCATCTCCTGATCGAATTCGTTCAGGTAGATGCAGAAGTGGCGACAGCGGCCCACCCTGAGGGGAACCTTCTTCCGTTTCGCGGCGCACTCCGTTTTCCATGACTCCGCTTTTCAGGTACTTCTTGATCAGGTCGATTACGCGCTTATCCTGGATTTGTTTGCGCAAGAGGCTCAGAAGCAACTCATGGTTCAGCGTGTCGAAGTATCTCGACAGGTCGATTTCTGCCGCGTAGCCGTATCCCTGCTCCGCATAAGCCTTTACTTTTCGAATGGCTTGCTGCGCGCTTCGCCCGGGGCGGTAGCCGTAGCTTCCATCCGAGAAGAGCGGCTCGAACCGCGGTTGCAATTGCTGGGCGATCGCTTGCTGGATCACCCGGTCCACTACGGTCGGGATTCCTAGCTTTCGTATGCCGCTTCCGTCTGGTTTGGGGATTTCCTTGCGCCGTACCGGGCTGGGCTTGTACCTGCCACTCCGGATGCTCTGCAAGAGTTCCTCTCTGTTTTCCCTTAGCCACGGCAGTGCCGCCTCAACGGTCATTCCGTCGATTCCCGGCGCTCCGTGGTTTTGCTTGACCTGCTTGTAGGCTCTGTTCAGATTATCTCTGTCCAGTATCCGTCCTAGCAGGTCGTTTGCACCGTCTCTTTCTCTACTTTCCCGAGCTTCGATGCTCCGCGCTCCTGCATACCCTTCGCGTTCCACGCTATCTCTTTGCAGGCAGCCCTTTCGGTATTCTGCTTTCATCGCACCGATTCTCCTTTCGGTATGTACTCAAGACTTACGATTGTTCAGCCCTTCCCGAAAGAAACTTCCGGTACTATGGCTTCTGCTGACTTCTCACAGCAAGCTTTACTCCGTCTTTCGGATTTTTTTTTTTCCTACTCCACGTCTGTGAGACCTCCCCGGGTAAGAGCGATAACCTTCCCCTCATCTATCTGCCACATTTACAGGATGGGATTCGGGCAGTATTGGACTTTGCTTTGTCGTGCAAGCTCGTCCGTCCCATCATGCCTTCGATGTGATTTCTGTTCGTCAGACCGAGGGTTTGCCTCCGGCTTCCTTCAGATTCGGCCTCACGGCCGACGCCCTTGCCTTTGGCTAACAGTTCCTACTGCCAAGCCTGTAGCGGACTTTCACCGCCGAGTTATCGCCCATGCCGGGCGCACACGAAAAACCCGCTGAACCAGTCAGCGGGTTTAAGAAGTTTAGGCAGGCCTATACGACAACGCCCTTCTTAAGAATAATGTTGGCGTACAGCGCCCTTTCCCCTGTAGAGACGATGGCGTAAGCTTGCTTGGCACGCTCATAGAATGCGGCGCGTTCCATCTCCTCCAGTTCGATCTCTGCAGGGTGATGTTTTCGAACAATCTTCCGGTACTCTTCCCAAACGGGGGTTTCCACGGGGTCGCCCGGCGTGACCGCCATCAAGGCGACCGGGGATTTCACGTAGACATCGAGCGGAAAAAGGGCCAACACGGCATCCAGCAGCTCCGGAACTCCGTGCCCGTCGCAGCGGACAAGGCGCCGGGCATGACTGGCGGCAGGAAAATTCCCATCGCCGAGGACGATTTCGTCGGCGTGACCCATCTCCATCAAAATTTTCAATAAATCCGGTGGAATCAAGCTGGATATTCCTTTTAACATATCGGCCCGCCTTTCCAACGACCTGAATATTAAGTTATGGATGCTTAAGGCGCATACGACCGGCGATCTCCCGGTATCGCTCATACGCTGCGTCCCATTCTTGCCGGCTTTCCGGCTCGTAGGCCGAGATCGGGAAAGATCTTTTTACAAGCTCCATTCCCTCTTTCCGATCCCGGATGACCCCGTTTGCGATAAACTGGACCACCATATTGCCGATGGCGCTGGCCTCCACCGGTCCCGCCCATACCGTCCGTCCCAGCGCATTGGCGGTAAAACGGCAGAGCAGTTCATTTTGAATGCCGCCGCCGACCATATGCAGTCCGGCATAGGTTTGGCCGGTCAGCTGTTCCATCCGCTCCATCACTTCGCGGTAACGGAGGGCCAGACTTTCCAAAATACAGCGAACGATCTCTCCTTTGCTGCCCGGCTCGGATTGACCGGTTTCGCGGCAGTATTCAAGGATGCTGGCGGTCATGTCCGGCGGGTTCATGAAGCGCAAATCGTCCGGATCAATGAATGCACGGAACGCTGCCGACGCTTGGGCAAGCTCAACCAGTTCGGCAAAGGAATAAACTTCGCCTTCTGCGTCCCACTGGCGCTTGCATTCCTGCAAAATCCACAATCCCATAATGTTTTTGAGCAGCTGAAACGTTCCGTAAGCCCCGCCCTCGTTGGAAAATTCCAGGTCCAGCACATCGGGATGAATCAGCGGATCCTTCAGTTCGGTGCCCAGAAGGGACCAAGTACCGCATACCAGATAGGCAAACGTTTCGGATTCGGCAGGAACCGCAACGACGGCGGATTCCGTATCATGGGAAGCGACGGCAATCCCCCGGATCGCCGGAACGTTCAGCTCCCGGCACACCTCTTCCCGCAGTACGCCGATCACGGTGCCCGGGTCAACCGGATCCAGGAACATCGATGGCCGGAGACCGAGCTCCTCCATCAGCGGAACATTCCACTTCCGGTCCCGGACATGGTACAGCTGGGTCGTCGTCGCCATCGTAAATTCGCAGACCTGCTGCCCGGTCAAGAAGTAATGCATCAGATCGGGCGTCAGCAGAAGTTTATCGGCAATCTCAAGCAGCGGGGAGTTCGCTTTGACCATCGCGTTCAGTTGATAGATCGTGTTGAAGGGCATGAACTCCAGCCCGCTCTCCTCGAAAAGCCGCTGCCGTCCGACCTGCGCGCAGGTCTCCTCGACCATGCCGGCCGTTTGATTGTCCCGGTAGTGATATGGGATGCCTGCCAACTCGCCGTTTCTGTCGATAAGGCCAAAATCCACGCCCCAGGTGTCCATCCCGTAGCTTTCCGGGCGATAGCCCGATTGAAAGGCTTTTTTAATTCCGTGCTTTACTTCCTGGAACAGGGAAGCGATGTTCCAATGCAGATGGTTGCCGATTTGTACCGGCACGTTCGGAAAACGGTGGATTTCCGTAATTTTGAGCAGCCCGGGCTCCCCTTGCTCCTGCGGAATGATCTCACCGATCAAAGCCCGGCCGCTGCTTGCCCCCATATCGAAAGCAAGCACCGCAGAAGTATCCTTCACCAAAGGCACCGCCTTTCCATGTTGTTGAGGCTCGATCATTTCATCTTCTGAAGCAGCTGGATCCGGTAATCCTCGCTTTCGAGCGCGGCGATTTCGTCCACTTCCTGATCGGTCAGCGGCTTGGGCTTGCCTGCGGCCCGCGCGCTGAGATAAATTTTCGCGCTCTCTTCCACGACCTGGGTCCGGTAATAAGCCTCCCGGAGATTTCTTCCGGTCGTGACCAGACCGTGATTACCCAGAAGAATGGAGCTGGCCGCATTCACCTTTTCGGCAACGGCATTCGCCAGCAGGTCGGTCGTCGGTATGATATACGGAATATATGCGGTTCTGCCGACGAGAGCCGCCTGGTCGGGAAACATGATCGGCAGTTCCTGCTCAATCAGCGTAAAGGCGATGCAGTTCGATGGGTGGGTATGCACCATCGCCCCGATGTTCGGATTGACCCGGTAACCGTAAAGATGCATCAGCACCTCGGAAGACGGGCGCAGCCCGATATCCGTAATTTCGCCGGTCGGAATATCCACTTCGATCCACTGCTCCGGCGCGATCTCCTCCAGCGCAAATCCGCTTGGAGACAAGTACATTTTATCTCCCGCCCTGGCGCTGATATTGCCGCCGGGTCCAACCACCAATCCGTTATCCACGATTTTACGGGCGTATTTGCACAGCTCGTTTCGCGTTTCCATGTTTAGCATACAGGCCTCTCCCTCTCTATGATGCGACGTTTATTTATACAACGGGCCGAATGTCTGGCAGGCACGGAAATCGGCGCTTTCCGGGTGCTCCGTTCCGAACATGCCCCAGGCTCTCGGACGGAACACCTTTTCAGCCGGCACGTTGTGCATATTCACCGGAATCCGCAAAATCGAAGCCAAGGTAATCAAATCGGCCCCAATGTGTCCGTAGCTGATAACACCGTGGTTTGCTCCCCAATTGTTCATGACTTCGTACACGCTTGTAAATGCGCCATGTCCGGTAATATTCGGAACGAACCAGGTTGTCGGCCACGTAGGGTCCGTACGCTTGTCAAGCGTATCGTGAACATGGTCCGGCAGTTCGACGGAATAACCTTCCGCAATTTGCAGAACAGGCCCAAGGCCTTTCACCAGATTGAGACGGGACATCGTCATCGGCATGCCGCCGCGGGTCAGGTAATCCGTCGAGAAACCGCCGCCCCTGAAATATTCAACGGAGGCCGGTCTCCACTGCGTGGCCTTCAGGGTTCTTTCCACTTCCTCGTCCGCGATCTCCCAGAAAGGCTTTAAGGCCGGCTGTCCGTCCCGTTCTTGCTCTCCCGTTCCGTCCAAAGCGGCGGAACCCGAGTTGATCAGGTGAAGAATGCCGCCTGCCGCACGTCCTTCGAGCTCGTAGCCTGTGACGCGTTTTACGGAAGCGGGGCTCCAGTAAGTTCTGACATCCGCGAAAATCTGGGCGGTGTTGGTCAGCAAATAACCAAACAGCATGTTCACGCCGTTCAAACTGTCGTTCTCCGTGGCCACGATATAAGGGGAGCGCTTGCCGTTCCAGTCGAACGAGGAATTAAGCATCGTTTCCAGGAAGTCCCCGTTCGGCGAATGGTCCGTCCACTGGCGCTGGCCTTGGAATCCGGATGCGATCGCATAATGGCCCTCGGCCTCTTCCTTGAAGCCGAGCTCGCCAGACGCGGGTTGCCGATCATCAGGTCCCGGGTAATCAGCGTCATTTTCACGACCGTTTCCCATTCCCAATCTTTACGCTCGCGGCTGGTCTGCAGCGATTCGGGATTGTTGTCTTTGCCTTCTTTGCAGTTCGCTTTCACCCATTTCAGAGCGGCTTCATATTCTTCAGGGTCGTAAATGCCCTCTTCAAGACGGCGCGTAAACTCGCTCATATCCACGTATTCGTTTCGCATGCGAGGTATTCCTGGAAGAACGAGTCGTCCACAATGGATCCCGCTATTCCCATGGAAACGGAGCCCATGGACAGATAGGACTTGCCGCGTATATAGGCGGCGGCTAACCCTCCTCTGGCAAAGCGAAGCAGCTTTTCCTGGACATCGGCCGGAATGACGCTGTCTCCTTCGTCCTGGACGTCCTCGCCGTAAATGCCGAATGCCGGGAGTCCTTTCTGGGCATGAGCCGAGAGAACGGCCGCCAAATAGACTGCACCCGGTCTGCCGGTGCCGTTGAAGCCCCAGACCGCTTTCGGAATGGTAGGATCGGTATCCATCGTTTCCGTTCCGTAACACCAGCAAGGCGTCACGGTGATGCTTAGGCCAACCTCGGAGTTTTTGAATTTTTTGGCGGCTGCGGCAGCTTCCGCAACCCCGCCAATGCAGGTATCGGCAATCACGCATTCCACGGGCTGCCCGTTCGGATAACGCAGGCTCTTCGTCAGCAATTCCGCAACCGCCTTGGCCAGATTCATCGTCTGATCTTCTAGCGACTCCCGGACTCCTTTTCTTCGGCCGTCAATCGTCGGTCTGATCCCAATCTTCGGAAATCCCTCTTTCCATCTGTAATCGCTTTCAAGCATTATATTGTACCTCCTTGAATTTACCTGAGATACTTCCATTCTAATGGGGTTCCCGTCATGCGATAACCCACAATATTGTTGTATGCCGCAAGCAAAAAAGCAATAGAGTGAACTTTATTATATAATGGGTCTATCAGCTTGTTATGGAGGATGAACCGTGCCAAAAATCGAAATACCCCACAGCAAAAGCGACCAGTTCCGGTTTAAGCGAATTCCCGAACTCCTGTTTGCCGGCCAGGTACTGGATGAGCGCTCCTTCTACGGCCCTCCGCAGATTCATGATTATTGCGAAATCATCTATATCGCGGAAGGGTCCGGCGAATTCAACATCGGCGGGAAGAACTATGAACTCCATCAGGGCGACGTGGCGATCTATAACCCCGGAGTTCCGCACGAGGAGCGCTCGCGGACAACCGATAGTTTCAAGATCGTATACTGCGGCGTGGACAACCTTCATATTGAAGGGGTCCCGCAAGGAATGCTGCTGCCTCCGCATGTCGAACCCGTCATTCCCTGCGAAAAATATGCCATAAAGGTAGAAAGCTACCTGTCGGAAATATTGCAGGAATGCGAATCCCAGGTCCTCGGGTACGATACGCTGACTTCCAACCTTTTAATGTCGTTGATTACGGTGATCTACCGGATCGTCGACGTCAAATTCCAATTCCAGGCCTATAAAGGCATCAATGAAATTGCCCTGCGAACCAAGCAGTTCATCGACAAAAATTACACGCAGAGCATCAGCCTGAAGGATATCGCCGATACGCTTTATGTCAGTCCGCATTATCTGTCCCATTTGTTCAAAAAAGAGCTGGGCGACTCTCCCTTCAACTACCTGATCTCGCGCAGAATTGAAGAGGCCAAGCGTCTCCTCGGGCATACCGACCTTCCGGTGCACGAGGTCGCTTCACAGGTGGGTTACGGGAACGAGAAATATTTCTCCATGCTGTTCAAAAAGGTCTCCGGCATGACGCCAAGCTCTTACCGCGATTCGGAACGGGGCCGGACGGGAAAGTAAAACTTTCCTCACACACAGCTGTTACGTTATAAAATCACAAACAGGGCGTTACGAGAAGCTGAGTAATATCGGCTTTTCGTAACGCCCTGTTTCCGTTCTGTCCTGATGATTCGAAAACAACGAATTGGATTATCCTGCTGCAGATTTTATTCCTGTTCTACTACGCTTATGCCGCCAAACATGCACCTTCTTAAGCCCGCCGTTTATTTCCGGTTCCTACTCCCGGGCCACCATCAGCAGGTTGCCGTCGGGATCTTTAATGACAAACCAATGATCGTGCTCAATGCCGGTCACAAGCTCCACCCCGGTCTCCCCGGCGAAAGCATAGGAAGCTTCCAGGTCATTCGTCAGCAGCATAAAAGCGGGCGTCTGTATGTTCGGCGCTCCGCCAGGCTCTTTGCCGCCCCACATCGGCATCGTATCCAGAATAATCTCCGTTCCCTCCATGGGCAGCGGGCATAAGTGACCGTTTAGAATGCTGCATTCTTCCATAGGGATGCTCAGCAGACTGCAGTACCATTCGCGCGATTTTTCTATGTCCCGAACGGGAACGAATAGGCTTCCGACTTTATTTTTGATCGGGCCCTTCGTTTTTTGCAATTCTTCCTGTTCACCGGCTTTCATTATAATTCCTCCTCTTATATAGCGCGCCTTCTAAAAGTAAGGCGAATGCTTAACGGTAACGGCTCCCGTCCGATCGAGCCGGGCTTGGCATCCTAACCGGTAGCCCTCTTCAATCTCTTCCGGATCCAGTCTTGCCTCCTCCGCCTCATTGGGTTCGGACAGGAATTCCATGCCTTCGCTGACATGACAGCGGCAGCGGGCGCATATTCCTCTTTTGCAAAAGGATTTCCAGTCGACCTCATTTTTTTCCGCGAGTTCCAGCACCGTTAACCCGACCACCGGAACGACAAACCGCTGAATGTTCTTTCCCTGAAGCTGAATGATAGCCTCGCCTTCTTTTTTGAACTCCTCTGTCTTTATGTCCTGTGTTGGGAGAGACGTATTTTTCTCCTTCCGGCCTTTCCAAAATTTAAACAAGCGGCCTTCCTCCTCATCTCCATTTAGCCATCCTCTATGCAGTTGGATCTCCTACAGCAAATGCCGTTCGAGCAGCCTCCTGATCTCATACAGGTCCTGAAGTTGTTCAATGTTATTGCCTGCGTGCTCCTCATATATGGCCTTCACAAAACCGGCGCCGAAATCATGAAGCAGAATCCCGGCAAACAGCCTTTCCACAAACTCGGATGCAAGGATATGTAAAGCATCCATGAAATCGTTTACACAATCGCGATCCATTCGAAACAGTTCAAACACAATGGGCGGATACTCATATTCCCGGGGGGACACCGAACTGTCCGCAAAGTCTATGACCGTTAGATCGAAACGCGAATCCATTATCATGTTGTCTCCGGTTAAATCGCCATGAACATGAACCATTGGACCCGGAGAATACCCCTTCAAATAATCGGCCATTTGCCCTTTGAACCCTTGAGAAAATTCATTCCAGCGTTGGTTGCGAAAAGCCTTTTCCATGGCAGCTGCATAACTTACCGGGGCGTCCGGAGCCTGATTCAGCTTGCCCAGAATCTGCCGCAGCTTTTGGGCGAAAATCCGTTTTTGCTCGCGGGATAGGGCAGTCATGGCGTCCCCCGCGCTTTCGCCTTCGACATAATCCATCAGGATGTATTTAAATTCGTATTTGTCGCTGAATGCAGAAGCCGCCAATATTCGCGGCGTGCGTACGCCCGCATCAATGGCCCGCTGCATGGCCGAACGCTCCGTATCAAAATCAAGGTCGCTGTCCAGGCCCGACTCTTTCGGAGCAAATATTTTAATCACATACGAACCTGCTTTAAACACGGCGTTCGTGCCCGGCTTCAAATGGCATACCGGTCCGTCCGGCTTGATGTGTTCTGCGTCGAAGATCGCTTGAATCAAGGGTATGAAAGCTTCTTTCGATTGATAGACTTGCCCCCAACTGCCCCAGTCATAAATCTTTTCTTGAAAAAAATAAGTCATTCTCTTAAACTCCCCCGACATTCAATGTTCACCGGAAACTGGATTACGCTTCGTCCCGGCAGCATGTGTTTGCCGGCTGTTCCATCGGCGGCAGCTCATCGATCAATCGTTGCAAATAGGGCTTGTCCTCCAGGGACAGGCTGTAATACACCCATTGACCTCTCCGGCTTTCGCGCACCAAGTCGGCCGCTTTCAGTTTGCGAAGATGCTGACTCACATTCGGCTGGGTGGTATGCAGACATTCCACGATATCGCACACGCACAATTCTTCACGGTTTTTTAGCAAAGCTATGATCGTAAGACGGGTCTTGTCGCCAAGAAGTTTTAATAAATCGGCCATGGCCTCCAGTTGAATCACGCGCCCACCTCCTACTTACCATCATACACAAAAAGCCCGCGAAATTCATCGCAGGCTTGTACGTTTTTCGATGTTAGTTGATCGTGCCTACCATTTGAACATAGCTCTCTTGGTCAATGACCCGGCGGGCAGTAACATATCGGTTTTGGTAATAGGATTCGGTCAATTTGCTGATTCTAACGCCTCTGCTTGAGGAAGCATGGGCGAACTCATCGTTGCCGATGTAAATGCCGGCATGGGAAATGCCGCTTCCGCTTGTATTAAAGAATACCAAGTCTCCCAAACGAAGCTCTTCCCTGTCTACTTGGACGCCAACCAGTGCCTGGGATGCGGAGGTGCGTGCAAATCCAAACCATATTTATCGAATATGTATCGAATGAATCCGGAGCAGTCGAACCCGCTTACCGTTGTTCCGCCCCATTTATACGGCGTGCCTACCAATTGCGAAACTTCGCTCTGCAGCTGCGGCTGATCGGCAAATGCTGTTGCGGCCCCAGAGGACAGAATAAGAGCGGATCCTAGTATGGAAATAAACAACTTCTTCAAAAGATACGTTCTCCCTTCGGTGCCTACGGAGTTAGCTAAGGGTTCGGTTGAAGGTAACCTATATTCCCTCTGTTACAAGAATAATTCACCCGGATCGGTTCCCCCGTTTTCCTATTGAAATTCGGCAAAATGATTAAGTTTTTGTAACCCTCTCATAATGTAGTATATTTTGAGGTGATATGTCAATCGTTATCGTAACAAAAATGTAATTAATATTTTTGAAACGGGAAAAAACCTCCTAATATTTCAGGAGGTTCGGTTTTTCTATCGTTTAAGCTGCCATGGCACGGCAAGCTTCGGCACACCTGAAGCACGCATCCGCGCACTGTCGGCAATGGTCATGCTTATGTTTTTGGCACTCGCGGCCGCAAGCCTCGCAAATATCGGCGCAAGCTTTGCAGATTTGTTTTGCGTAGGAGCTGTTGATCGACATCGCATGGGCTGCAAAAGCGCAAAGGTCGGCACATTCCCGGTCAAGACGAATGCATTCCTTCATCATCTTCAGATCGTCCTCTTCCAGACAGGCGGAATAACAACGGTTGCAGGCCTGCATGCACCGCAAACACTCCTCGATGCATTGCTGCATTTGTTCATGGGACATGATAATTCTCCTTTCAAGTTCGGTATGTGGCCCGAATGAACGGGGCTATGTACTCATTACCCCGCATTTATGTGGATTATGTGAAGTTGCTGTGAACATTTGCGTTTTTGGAGGATGAACGGTACGATCGACTGCCGTTTTTGGGGACCGGAAAACAAAACACCCCTCCTCAATAGGCGACCGGCGCCCTAAAGGAAGGGTGTATATTGCACATACGGAATTATTTATTTTTGTAATATTCCACTGCCTTCTCATAGTAAGGCTTCTCATCTTCCGGCAGATCATCGATGTAGAAAATGGCGGTTACCGGACAAGCAGCTTCGCAAGCTCCGCAAGAAATACACACATCCGGATCGATATAGAACTGGTCTTCCCCTTCTTCGATACAATCGACCGGGCATACATCAACGCATTCCCCTGCTTTCTCTTCGATGCAGGCTGAGCCTATCACATACATGCTTACAATCCCCTCTCTCCACATATACTCTTCTACGCCGGTTGACGTCTTATCAAGTGCATCCAAGCAACTCTATCAGACTTTATAAAGTAAAATATATATTAATTATGTTTAATGGAAGATCATTTGTCAATACATGGGCAGCACAATTCCATGAATTCCGATAAGAATTTATATCCAGGATGACGGCCCTATTCCAAAAGCAGTAGTCGGTCATCCTTCTCCGAGGGTTTTCCGCGGATCCCCGATTGGCGCGATCGTCCTCTCTACCTGTATGGTATGCGGGTGTCGTCAATCCTTTCCCCGCCTGATCCCCGATGATGCCTAGCCAGCCATAATCGTTGCCCGCTTCAATGTGATTGATCTCATCATGACCGCCGGGCGTGCCGGAAGGGCCATGCTCGGAATTGTACAATTGGCCTGCATCGTTCCATGCCAGCCCTTGGGCATTGCGATGCCCGGTTGAATAAACATAGGAACCGGATACCGGGTTATCCTCCGGGACCTTCCCGTCCAGTTTCATTCGCAGAATTTTGCCGCCGAGGCTGCTTTCAGCCTGCGCCAGTTCGCCGTTTCCCGCATCCCCTGTCGTTATGTATAGATGCAGATCCGGCCCGATCGCCATTCTCCCCCCGTTATGCACATTGGAGCCGGGGATTCCCTCGATAAAAGGTTTAACTTCCTCCCATCCCCCCTCTTACGTTGGATCAAGATAACGCGATTATTCGTTTCGCCATTATTATCATACGTATGATAAGCGTAAGCTTGACCGGTTGCCGAAAAATTCGGGGTCAAGTGCCAAATAGGCAGTTCATGATCACCGAAGAAGAACCGCAATAGCAGGATGTTAAATTGCAAGTTTCAACTCAAATATCCGATATCATATGAACGTTCTCTTTGTTGTGCTGCTCCGCGCAAGCCTTCGCAATATCCGCGTCGCTGAAAAGATCCACTTGATCTGCCGTGACAAACCCGGTCTCATGTCCTCTCCCGGTAATGACGACCCTGTCCTCTCTGCCGGCCATTTGAATCGCTTTGTGAATAGCTTCCCTGCGGTCGATGACGAATTCCCAGCTGGACGGCTGCGCTGAAGCCAAACCGGGTTTCATCTCTTCAAAAATGTCGGCAGGATGTTCGCTGGACGGATTGTCCGATGTGAAAAACACAAAATCAGCAAACGCTGTCGCGATATTCGCCATCAGCGGACGTTTTAACCGGTCCCGTTCTCCCCGGCAGCCCATGACGCATATCATTTTGCCTGCCGTCAATTGCCTGGCGGTTTGCAATGCTGCCGTTAATCCGCCCGGATTATGCGCATAATCCACCGTGATTTTGAATTCCTTCCCGGCAGAGACTTCCTGAAATCGCCCATCGACGCCTTCAAAGGTTTCCAGGGCGTCCTTGACCGCCTGCAACGGTAAACCCTCCAGCGCACACGCGGTCAAGGCAGCAAGCGCGTTATATACGTTATAAAGCCCGGGAACCTTTAATTGCAAGTCCGCCTTGCCCCAGGGGGTAACCGCACGAAACCGGGTCTCCGTTCCCTGCAGTCGGATATCGGTAGCCTTTATATCGCTATGCCCATGGATTCCGTACGTGATGATTTGAACCGCCGTCCGGTTGGCGTAATATTGCGACGCCTCATCATCGGCGTTCAAAACAGCGATTTGGGCCGGATCCAAACCATTTCCCAGCCGCGTGAATAACAGCTCTTTGCTGTTCCGGTAGCTCTCCATATTATGATGAAAATCCAGATGGTCGTGGCTCAAATTCGTGAATACGACCGTTTGGAAGCGGCAGCCCGTTACCCTGCCCATTTCCAATCCGTGGGATGAAACTTCCAGCACGGCATACTCCCCGCCTTCATCGGCAATCCGTTTGAGGTACCTTTGAAGCTTTAAGGCATCCGGGGTCGTATTTTGCGTCTTTTCCCGGTAATTTCCGATTTTCATGTGCAAGGTGCCAATCAATCCGGTTTTATGACCCGTTTTATCCATAATATGCTCAATCATATGAGCGGTCGTCGTCTTTCCGTTGGTCCCCGTAATGCCGATCAAGCGCAGTTTTTGGGAGGGAAGGCCGAAAAAGGCATGAGCCAGCATCGGGAGGACCCTTTTGGTGTCGGGTACGATGACCGAAACAACGCCGGACGGCAGGGCCGGAAGCTTTTTTTCGCTCATGATCGCCACGGCACCGTTATTTACGGCTTCAGCGACAAATTCATGCCCGTCCGTGCGATATCCGCTTAGGCATACAAACAAAGAGCCCGGCGTTACTCTTCTGGAGTCGATCTCGATATTCGTGATCTCCGTATGTTCGTCGCCATCGACCCGTTTTAAGACCAGGAAATGAATCAAGGTATGTAGCTTCATGGCAATGTCCCCGCCTTATGATGTAGTTGCGCCCAAGTGATATAACGAATCCATGCAATCACGGCCGTTTAGTGCGTGTCCAATTTAGTGCGTGTCCAAAAATCTGACTTCAGCGCCGTACTTCCCCTATAAGATTCTCTTTCCCTATTGTAGTTTGTAATATTCCCTTTCTTGCCGCTTAATGTTAGTCTGAAATAGATCGGTATTTTCTGGTATTTAATCCATCTGAAGGAGCGTGGAAGCATGGATCCGTTTTCGAAGGATTTGCTGCAGAACAAGACGGTACTGATAACCGGCGGGGCTACCGGTCTCGGCCGGGCGATGGGAGAAAAATTTTTGGAGCTGGGGGCGAGGCTTGCCATTTGCGGGCGTCGCGAAGAGGTTCTGAAACAGGCTGCCGAAGAAATGGGAAAACCCGGTTATGACGTGTTTTATAAGAGCTGCGACGTCAGGGATCCTTCCCAGGTTCAGGCGTTTGTGGATGCGGCCGAGAGCCGCTTCGGGTCGATTGACGTGCTCGTAAATAATGCTGCGGGCAACTTCATCAGTCCTACGGAACGCTTATCCCACCGCGCCGTGGATGCCGTGCTGGATATTGTGCTCCACGGAACGTTTTATATGACTCTGGAAGTGGGCAAACGTTGGATTGAACAAGAAAAGCCCGGAACCATGCTGAATATCGTGACTACCTATGCTTCCACCGGCTCCGGATATGTCGTGCCCTCGGCCGCCGCAAAGGCAGGCGTGCTTGCTCTGACGCGCTCGCTGGCCGTGGAATGGGCCCCCTATGGAATCCGTCAGGTCGCGATCGCTCCCGGACCGTTCCCGACCGAAGGAGCCTGGTCCAGGCTGTCGCCTACGCCGGAACTCGAGCAGAAGATGATCAACCGCGTGCCGCTAGCACGGGTCGGGAAACCGGAAGAGCTGAGCCACCTGGCCGCATTCCTCATATCGGACTATGCAGGCTATATCAACGGCGAAGTCGTCACCATAGACGGAGGCGAATGGCTTCAAGGCGCCGGGCAGTTCAATGAGCTGGCGGAAGTGACCGAGGAGCAGTGGGACCGGCTTGCGGAGATGACGCGGCGGGGAAAATAGATGTTAATGGATGGACAATTCCAATCTCCAGGTTTCCGGACAAGCGGAAACGACGCCCTTGTCCTTCTATAAAGACGAGGGCATATTTCACGATCCATATTTCTGTGCAAAGGCCGGCTGCATCCGCAACCGGCCCTTTCATTTGAGTGATCATGCGGCTATTGCCATTAAAACTCACATCACTGCCATGTGACGGCCAATGAACAAATTTTTTTTCAAACCTGATCGACAAGCAAAGCATAAACGATGCCGGGACCGTGCACGCCAATCGTCAGGTCATTCTCGATATCCGCCGAGCGGCTCGGCCCGGATATGAAATGAATGCCTGCCGGCAGCCCCTCTCTTCCCGCTTCATCGAACTCCTTCACAATCTCGCCGAGGCGCGTTTTCAGGCGATGAACCGGAATGATCGCAATCAGGACGGTAGGCAAAAGGCTGACGGATCTTCCCTTGTCCTCCGAAGACATAACCACCAACGAGCCGGTATAAGCAGCGGCATAGTCGGCTTCGACGACGCCGAAGTCTGCCTCCGCCGCGATCGCGCGCCAATCCGCCTCCTTTTTCCCGTCCCACACATCAATCTTCAGGCCTGTAAGCACCGCCTCCAGCCCGAGACGGTTTAATGAAGGTAGATTCTGCCGGAGAATTCTTGCCGCCCCCATTTCAGACGCCTTGCCCGCAATAAACTGCCTTGCCTGTTCCATGTCGGACAAATGAATCACATGACCGCCCGCCGCCTGAAAATTCCGGGTAAAATGCTCGATCCGCTCTTCGGGCGTCCAGTTAAAACGCTCCCAGAACTCCGGTGCCCCTCGATACGGGTGCTCCGGCTTCTCCCGGATTCTGGGCCTTTGGAGCTTCGCTGCGATCCCGTCCATAAAAGCCTCCTGCTTCTTGCGGGACAAGGCCTCAAGGTCAGCCAGCCACTCCCGGTCTTCCTGTGGGCTCATGACGGCTCACCTCCTTTATTGCGATCGCGGATGATCTGCCGCAGCTTGCTTTCGATTTCGGAATCCATCTGAGTCAGGCCTGTTCGAATTTCCTGTTCCAAGGTCGGCCACCGTTCCCGGAAGGATGACTTCGGCAGGCTTGGCGTCACCCGGTAAGCGTTCCACCCTTTCAGAGGTCCAACCTTCATCCGGATTTCCCCTTTTCGGACGACTAGCTTTTGTCCGATTTGACCGATCCGGACTGCCGCACGGTAACGTTTGGAGCTGCTCATGACCGCGGCAAACCCTTTCATTCCCGCGCCTTCAAGCTTGCCCGCCCTACCGGCCTCCACCTTGCGGCGGCGCAGCGAGACAAGCATGTCATGCAGCGGGATCTTGACCGGACAAGCCTCGTAGCAGGCACCGCACAAGCTGGAGGCGTTGGCGATATCATCCCATTCGGCGACATTTTTCTTCAGCGCCGGCGTAAGCACGGCTCCGATCGGTCCGCTGTACGTACCGCCGTAGGCATGCCCCCCGATTTGACGGTACACCGGACAGGCATTGAGGCAGGCCCCGCAGCGGATGCAGTTCAGAAGCTCCTGGAATTCGGGATCTCCGAGCTGCAGCGAACGGCCATTGTCGATGATGATGATATGCATTTCGTCGGGACCGTCTCCGTCCTGCTCCCTTCGGGGACCCGTAATCCCGGACATGTACACGGTAAGCTTTTGACCCGTAGCCGATCTCGGCAAAAGGGTAGCCATAACCTCAAGATCGCTCCACGAAGGGATAATCCGTTCCATGCCCATCAGGGTAATCTGCGTTTTGGGGACGGTCGTCACCATCCGGGCATTTCCTTCGTTCTCGAACAGCACCATCGAGCCTGTTTCGGCAATGGCGAAATTGCAGCCCGTCATTCCGATATCGGCATCCAGGAATTTTTCCCGGAGCTTGTTCCTGACAAAACCGGCCAACACCGAGGTTTCCGGCGGAAGGGTTTCTCCGGCCTCCTTGGACAACAGATCCGCAATCTGGTAGCGGTTCTTGTGAATGGCCGGGATAATGATATGCGACGGCGCTTCATTGGCCAGTTGAATAATATATTCCCCGAGGTCGGTCTCCACCGCCTCGACGCTGATGGATTCCAGGGCTTTGTTGAGATGGAGCTCTTCGGATACCATGGACTTCGACTTCACCACGGATTTGGCAGACTTTCGTTCGGCAATCTTCAAGGACAGCTCCACCGCCTCTTCCGCCGTATCCGCAAAATGGACGTGAACCCCGTTCGCCCGGGCGTTATCCGCAAACATATTTAAATAATAGTCCAGATGGGCGATCGTGTGCAGCCGGATTTGCCGGCCGCGCTCGCGCCACGCTTCCCAGTTGCCATGATCGGCAGACGCCTGCAGCTTGCCGCTTCTCAGACGTTCCGTCGTGAACCGGACCGCGCTCCGCAAGAAATCGTTGTTCAATGCCAGACGTGATCGCTGCTTCACGCTCATGCTGCTTTTATCCGCCGTGCTCACGCCTGCTTCACCTCTTTCCGCTCGTTCCGAATCACGCCTTCGTGCAAAAGCTCGGCCAAATGCATGACCCGAACCTTTTCTCCCCTATACGTGAGATTTCCGGCGATATTCATCAGGCAGGCCATGTCGAGCCCGACCAGCACCGAGGCTTCCGTCTCGATCACATGGTCGACCTTTTCGGTCACCATCGCCCCGGATATATCCGCCATTTTCACCGCGAAGGTTCCCCCGAATCCGCAGCAGTCCTCCGCGAATGGAAGCGGAACGAACTCCAGGCCCTTCACGTGCCGCATCAATTCCATCGGTTCATTCTTAACGCCCAGCAGACGGCTGCCGTGGCAGGAAGGATGATAGGTGACCTTGTGCGGAAAATAGGCTCCGACATCGGTGATCCCCAGAACTTGAACCATGAATTGAGTGAACTCATAGGTTTTCTTTTGCAGATTCTCGGCCTTTTTCAGATAGGCGGGATCGTCCTTGAACAGGCTGACGTAATGATGAACCATGAAAGTACAGGAACCCGATGGAGAAACGACGAAATCGCTGTCCTCAAAAGCATCCAAAATGGTAACCGCGCTTTTTCGCGCCTCATCCCAATAACCGCTGTTATAAGCGGGCTGCCCGCAGCAGGTTTGGATATCGGGAAATTCCAGCCGAACCCCGTAACGGGCCAGGAGCCGAAGCATCGACTCGGTCACCCGCGGAAACAAGGCGTCGCTTATACACGTAACGAATAAGGATATTTTCATACCGCACCCCCGTTCACCCGTCAAACCGAAATAACCTCGATTCCCCGTTCCTTATAAGGAGCGGCATCCTCGGGCGTCAGCCGGGCATCTGTTATGATCGTATGGATACAGCTCAGATCAGCCACCTGCTTGAATGCCTGAGCCCCGAATTTGCTGGCATCCGCAAGCAAAACAACCTGATCGGCAATGCCCACCATTTTATGTTTAATCCGGGCCTGCAGCTCATTGGACTCGCTGAGACCCCTTTCGAGATGAACTCCTTTAAAGGAAACAAAGGCTTTGTCGACGTGGTAGGAATCCAAAGCCCGCTCTGCGATCGGTCCTACAAAAGACAAGGAACGGTGCGCCATGATGCCGCCGGTGGAAATGACCTCGATCTTTTCCTTGCCGCCCAGCTCGGCCGCAGCCTTGATCGAATTGGTCAGCACGGTAAGCGGAAAATCGGGAATCAACCGGGCCATGTACCAGGCCGTGGAACTCGCGTCCAGAAGAATTCGCTGATACGGCTCGATCAGCTTCACCGCTTCCTCAGCAATGCGCTGCTTCTCCTCGGCATGCATGATTTCGCGCTCCGTAAAAGGGATTTCCGGCTGCGAACGCCCCGAAGGCGGCAGATCCTTTATGCTGACCGCGCCTCCATGAGACCGGCGAAGACGCCCGGACTGCTCAAGCCGGTCCAAATCGCGGCGGATGGTTTCTTCCGTGACTCCGCAAATCTCGCTCAGCTCGGTGACCCGAATGCTTCCCCGTTCGTTGACCAACTGTACAATTTTCTCATAACGTTCTGCAACCAGCATAAATCTCTACATCCTTACTTTTGAATTTGTTCGTTCAGGGCGAGCAAACGCTGAAATTGACCATAAGCCTCTTCCCATTCCGTCCGAAGCTCCGGATCATACGTCTTAACTCCGAACGATCGGCGTATCAGGCGGCGCGCTTCCCATATGTCGGTAACTTCGCCGCGGGCAATCCACTGCACGGCCAAATTGCCGATGGCACTGCCCTCCGCGGGGCCGGCCCATACCGGTTTGCCGATGGCGTTGGCCGTCCATTGACAGAGAAACTCGTTGTGAATTCCGCCCCCCACCATATAAAGTCCGCTGAACTCGTTTCCTGACAGATCTTCGGTCATGTCAAGCACCATCCGATACTTGAGTGCCAGACTTTCCAGGATGCAGCGCACCACCTCGCCCGGTTCCGCCGGAACCGGCTGCGATGTCCGGGCCGCATATTCCCGAATTCTTGACGGCATGTCGCCCGGCGGCAGAAACAGCTCATCGTCCGGATCGATATACGTTTTAAACGGAGCCGCCCCCTGTGCCATCTTAACCAATTCGGGAAATGAATACAAAAGTCCTTTCTTCTCCCAGGCACGGCGGCTTTCCTGAAGGATCCACAAGCCCATAATGTTCTTCAGGAGACGGTAGCTTCCGTAGGCTCCTCCCTCATTCGTAAAGTTCAGCTCCCGGGCCTTGCCGCTGATCACCGGCTGCCGAACCTCGGTTCCCATGAGCGACCAGGTCCCGCAGCTTAAGTAGGCAAATTCGCGTTCCAACGCCGGGACCGCTACCACCGCCGAGCCCGTATCGTGTTCGGCAACCGTGTATACGGATATATCCGGAATCCCCAGCTCCTGCTTGACGGTCGGACGCAGCCCCCCGGCCTCCATCCCCGGTTGCAAAACCGCTGGGAAGATATGACCCGGTATGCCAAGCCTTTTCATCAAGCCGCCGTCCCACTGGCCGGCAAGCGGATTGTACAGCTGCGTCGTCGTAGCGTTCGTAAATTCGCCGAACGTTTCGCCGGTCAGGAAGTACCGCAGCAAGTCCGGAATCATTAATAACCGGCTGGCACTAGCGAGCCGGGAAGGCTGAAATTTTTTCAATGCCACCAGCTGGTAAATCGTATTGAACGGCAGAAACTGAATGCCGGTCTGTCCGAATAGATCGGCAGCCGGTATGCGTCCCAGCACCTCCTCCATCATTCCGCCCGTTTGAGCATCCCGGTAATGGTAAGGATTCCCCAATAATTCCCCGTCTTCGTCGATTAGTCCGAAGTCCACGGCCCAGGAGTCGATTCCGATCGAACCTGGCACCATATTCTTCTGCCCGGCTATGATTAAGCCCTGTTTGATTTCGTGGTACAGGCGGAGAATGTCCCATTGAAGTCTGTTGCCTACCCTTACCGGATCATTGGAAAAGCGGTGAATCTCCTCAACGTTTATTCCGTGATCGTCCAGCCGGCCAATCATAGCCCTTCCGCTGCTTGCTCCAAGATCAAATGCAAGAATACTCATTTTAACGGCCACCCCGCATTCCTTAATGCTAGCCGGCACAGCGGCAGCTGCATCGCTACACTTCGCGTTTAAGCAAGACATCCTTCTCATAAGCTTTGACTTGGGCGAGCCATTCCTCGCGGACAGGCACGTCATTTTTTTCGCAATAATAATCCCAGACCGCGCCGAACGGATACGTTTTAAATTCCTCCAGCAAGGCCAGACGGGTCGTGAAATCGCCTTCTTGTTCCGCGGCCTTCAAGGCATCGACAGGCTCAAGCATCGCCCGCAGAAGCGCTTTGATGGTATTTCTTGTGCCAATCACCCATGCCGCTACGCGATTGATGCTGGCATCAAAAAAGTCCAAGCCGATATGCGTGGTATCCAAAAGATCGTGGCGAACCAGCTCTCTGCCGATATCCAGCAGCTCATCGTCCATAATGACGACATGGTCGCTGTCCCAGCGCATCGGTCGGCTGACATGCAGCAGGATGCCGTCCGTGAAGAGCGCCAGGGAGGACAGCTTCCCGGCAATGCTTTCCGTAGGATGGAAATGTCCGGCATCCAGGCAGATCAGCTTGTTGTTTTGAATCCCGTATCCCATGTAAAACTCATGCGAACCGACCACGTAAGCCTCGGAACCCAACCCGAACAGCTTGCTTTCCACGGCATCCAGGTTATGAGCCGGATTAAGCTCCTCCGCGAAAATTTCGTCGAGCGCGTCCTTCAACCGCCGTCTGGGAGCAAGGCGATCCACCGGCAGATCCTTATAACCGTCCGGAATCCATATGTTCGTCACGCATGTTTGACCAAGCTGCTCGCCAAAATACGCTCCGATCTTACGCGATGCCTTGCAATGGTCGATCCAGAAACGGCGGATATCGGGATCGTGATGGCTTAGCGTAAAGCCGTCTTTGGACTTCTCATGGGAAAAACACGTTGGATTGAAATCCAGGCCTAGACCCTGCTGTTTGGCCCAATCGACCCAGGTCCGGAAATGCTTTGGCTCAAGCCGGTCCAGCTCCACCTCTTCATCCGTATCCGCATAGATGGCGTGAAGATTTACTTTGTGTCGTCCCGGGATGAAAGAGAACGCCTTTTCCAGATCTTGACGAAGCTGCTCCGCGGTCCGCGCCGCGCCCGGATACTGACCGGTCACGGATATGCCTCCGCTTAACTCCTGATCCTTGGACAAAAATCCCTTTACATCGTCGCCCTGCCAGCATGCATCGAAATTTTGACCTGTCCAAGCATCTCCAGCGCCTGATCCACGTCGATTCCGTGACGTTCATAAAGTTTTTTGGCCTCTTCGTAGGCATGAATGATATCCTGCCGCATGCCAGTCCTTCCTCCTTAGAAAGAGACGCTATAAAACCCGCGTTAGCCTGTTCCAAGCGTCTCTCCATTATGATTATCAATCGCGATTTGTCCCTTAAGGACAGGGGCCTATCTCGTAAAAGCAGCCGGCACCCCGCCATCGATCGTGAGCATGCATCCGGTTGTTTTTTCCGCTTTGGACGAGGCGAAGAAAGCAATGCCTTCGGCGATATCCCTTGGATAAATGTTGACGAGCAGGGTGGTCCGCTTGCGGTAGTATTCTTCGAGTTCATCCGGCTGAATGCCGTAAGCCGCCGCACGCTCATTCCGCCAACCGGAATTCCAGATGGCCGAGCCCTGCAAAATCGCGTCCGGCAGAACCGTGTTCACGCGGATGCCGTACTGCCCTCCTTCGGCAGCGATGCAGCGTGCCAAATGGGCTTCCAATGCCTTGACGGAGCTGTAAGCACTCGCGTTCTTCCCGGCATACACGGAGTTTTTGGAACCGACGAACACCATGCTTCCCCCGATGCTTTGCTCTTTCATCATCTTGAACGCTTCGCGGGCAACCAGGAAATACCCCGTTCCGAGCACGTTCATGTTGAGGTTCCATTCCTTGAGCGAGGTTTCCTCAAAAGGACTGGAGGTGGCCAGACCGGCGTTGTTTACGATAATATCCACGCCTCCATAGGTCAAAGCCGTTTCGGCATAGGCGCTGCGGACGGCATCCTCATCGGTGACATCCATCTTGACGGCGATGGCTCTGTTCTCTCCGAATTTCCCGTTGATTTCGGCGGCTACCTTTTGGGCTCCTTCAAGATTAAGGTCCGCGAGCACCACGTGAGCCCCCTCTTCGACGAAACGGCGCGCGGTTTCGCTGCCGATTCCGCCGGCTCCGCCCGTAATAAAGGCCACCTTGCGGGAAAACTCGGCTTCCGCCGGAGCCAGGGATAGCTTGTAAAGCTCAAGCGGCCAGTACTCCACATTGTAGGATTCGTTCTCGCTAAGGGATACAAAGCGACCAAGGGCCGTCGCTCCCCGCATGACCGCGATCGCCCGGTGGTACAGGGCTCCGCTGACTTTGGACATCGCCCAGCTTTTGCCGGAGTTGATCATCCCGATGCCGGGAATCAGAATCACGCGCGGCGCGGCTTCAAACATGACGTCGCCTTCGCTGCGGTTCCGTTCAAAATAGGCTTTATATTGCTCCTTGTAAGCGGCTATGCCCTCTTCGAGCTTGGCTTTAAGGCCTTCGACATCGTCCTTGTCGGGCGCCCAGTCGATAAAGAGCGGAACCATCTTCGTGTGCACGAGATGGTCAGGGCAAGCGGCGCCTACTTGGGACAGCTCATATGAGTTCTTGCCGCAGACAAAGGAAAGCACATCCTCCTCATCGTCGAACGACAAAATCATTTTCTTCGCATCGCTGACGGCCCCGCGAATGACCGGCATGACGTCGGCAGCCATGCGGCGCCGGTCCTCGGTTGGAAGCGGCTTAAACTTCTCTCCCCCGAACAAAAATTCATCCTTGACTCTCGCCTCGATGAAGGCTTCTGCTTCGCTGATGATTTTGATCGTCTGGGCGTAACACGCCTCGGAGGTGTCTCCCCAAGTAACAAGACCGTGCTTTTCCATCAGGACCAGCTCGGCGTGCGGGTTAGCGAGCACTCCCTCCGCAATCATCTTGGACAACGAGAAACCGGGTCTTACGTATGGAACCCATACAAAGCGGTCGCCGAAAATTTCTTTGGCCAATTCCTTGCCGTTATCCGCACAGCATAGGCTTATGATGGAATCGGGATGCGTATGATCCACGTGTTTAAACGGAAGGAATGCATGAAGAAGCGTTTCGATCGACGCTCTCGGATGCTTTGCGTCGATCATGCAATGCGCAAGGTATGCGACCATTTCCTCATCGGGCATGTGCTCACGTTCAAACAGCGGTCTGATATCGTCCATGCGCAGTCCGGTAAAATTGGCCGCCTTCATGCTTGCCAGATCCGAGCCGCTTCCTTTGACGTACATGACCTCCACGTCACGGCCCCGAAAATCCTTCACGGTCGTTTTGCTGGACGTATTTCCGCCGCCCCAGTTGCACACCCGGCGGTCTGCGCCGATGATGTTGGACCGGTACACCAATTCGTCTAACGTGTGTTTCGCCTGACCTGCTTTCGATTTGTCCCATAAACTTTGAACCATGAAGTGCTCTCCCCTCCGGATATCCCATTCATTCGACCAATTTGAACAAGCTATAATCGTTTGTTTCAGTCGTTTTGGTTTGAACCCATAATAACATGCCCGTTTATTTTTGAATAGTTGTTTTTCAAAAATAAACGGGCATTTAGTTGGGTTAAATAGACCGGTTGATTAATCCAAACGGAAAGCGGCTTTGAGCTCCTCGATTCTTTCCGGGGCGATATGCCGGACCGGACCGAGCACAAACGTATCGATAAACGCTTTGGCGCTGTATTCCGCAACCTCGAGCCGATCGAAGGCATTTAACAGGGAGGAGCCGGTAACCACCACGCAATCATTGGCGGCAATCGCTAGCGGCGTGTCCTTTTTGAAGCGTCCGGCCGCCTCATCGGCCTGCTGCACGACCATGCCGAACGGGAGCTTCGGCATATCGCGAAGCAGAATATAGCTTTCCGGAATCGTCCGCGAATCAAACGGCGTATCCGTGACGGCAAACGCCATGATATGGGGCGGGTGGGCGATAATGATCGACTTTACATGCGGCTGGGTCTTGTAAATCAGCTCGTGGAACCGGACCGAACGGCTCGGGAGCTTGCCCGCTTCCTGTTTTCCGTCCTTGATGCGTACCAAATCGCCGGGCTGCAAGTATTTGCGGTCATCGCCATAAGGCGTAATCACGAACGAACCGTCGGACAGCCTTTGGGAAAACGTACCCTGCGTACTGGTAAACAGGCTCTGATCATACGCTCTTGAAATAAGGCGGCACATTTCGCCTCGCACTTCCCGCTCCTCCGTGGAATAACGAACCGGCGTAAATTCCTCGAGCTGCGGTTGCGGCTTGTTTCGGTTTACTTCAAGCAGCGACACCGGTTTCCCGATCCGATGGGCGTTGATTTCAAGCCTGGCGCAGTATTCAAGCGTCTCAAACGCCCGGAAGGCCTCGAACAAATGGCCGCCTCCGACAACCACCCCATGATTCTCCAGCATGACGCAGTTGATTCCGCGGGCAAAAACCTTCGCGATATTCTCGCCCAGCGACTCGCTGCCAGGCAGAGCATACTCCGCCATTCCCACTTCGCCGACAATAAGCTCTTCGTTCGGGAGCAGCTTGGTGTTCGGGATGCGCCGGACGATGCTGAAGGATACTAGCGCAGGGGGGTGCGCATGAACCACTGCCTTCAGATCGGGCCGCGAACGGTAAATGAGGCGATGGAACGGGTATTCGCTGGACGGCTTATGGTGCCCGATTACCGTTCCGTCTTCTTTTACGCATACCATATCGCTTCGCGTTAAAGCTCCTTTGTCCACACCGGCCGGCGTAATCCAGATATCTCCGTTTTCATCGAGAATGGACAGATTGCCTCCCGACGTGGTTGTCATGCCATAGCCGTAAATCCGTTCCATCATCATTAATAATTGATCCGCAGGATGCAGCAGTTCCGTTTGCATGATGAGCGCCTCCATTAATCCGTGGTTTTCCAAACATTTATTTTTGTTTTCCTTTGTTTATCTGTTTTTAAGTTTACTTTATAAAAAATGCTTAAGCAATGATTTATTGCACTGTAAAATCAAACAAGGTCAAATGACGGAACGGTATGTTTCGTGAATTTAATCACATCATTTCGGCTGGAGACTCCCTATTTTCAAAAATAAACGATCCAAATAAGGCTTTTCATTCCGATATCAAGAAGAATAAAGTTTGACGAAAGGAAGAAGACCTTCGGAATTCCCCGAAGGCCTTGGCTTGTACATATAATGTTAATTGGCCTGATCCACTTTAGCGATCCCTTCAACCAAAGCATCCCGAAAAGCAATTTCCTCATCGTTGACATATCCCTTAAAAACGACTTCAGAAATGTCTTTATGATTGAAAAAAATGTTGGAATCCTTGGTCAGATTGCCGTGCGGATAGAAACACGCCACATAGTCCCAGCGCTTCAGCGTTTTGGAATCGTTCTGCATCCTGCCGTAAATCATCAGCGTCTGGTCCCAATCTTTAAATTTCACAACCGAGCCGATCGGCAAAAGCTCTTCCTGAATCTCTACCATCCATTATCAACCCTTCATTATTTTCTTTCCGACAAAATATACGGCTGTAACTACAAGAGGTATACAAACGAGGAATGCTATACAAATGACAGCCTTTTCCGCAGCCGGAATGCTTGCATCCAGGAGATTGGGGATGACCGTTCCCAGGACGCCGATTACGGCAATGGCGATCATGATCTGTTTAAACCGGATGCGTTTATCTCGCATATCCCGCATGCCCCTCTCTAAAAAAATTATTCGACCGTTATGTTTCCGCCGACGCCGACCAGGCTTGCACCGGGACCGAGAGGAATATGGAACTTCAATCCTTTTTTGCCGACCTCCGCTGACGCTCCAACGACTCCGAGGGATGCCGATCCGCCAATATTCAACTCTTTGTCCGTAAATGGAAGAGGAATTTTGACTCCCCCTTCATATTTGTTTAAGGTCGCTTCGGCACCCACGCTCAAGGTTCCATCCTTAACGGAAGCTTCTACTTCAGCCTTCGCCAAACTTACGGACCCTTTAACATGATCATTTTCATAGCCCGCTTCGACAACGGCGCCCTCGGCAGAAACACCTTCAACGATGTTGGCCTTGGCACTTCCGGTTATGGCTTTTCCGCACCAGCCGCCCTCTTTTTCTTCGATCACGCTGCCCTCGGCTTTGACGCCGTCAATCATTTTATCCATCAAGCCTTTTCCATTGCCCGCAGAGCCAGCTCCAGCTCCGCCTGAACCCGCAATTCCTGCAACGGCTCCGGCAGTCATCAATCCGGCGCCACCGACGCCTGCCATCACGCCGACGCCGCCCGCAGCGCCGGCCATTGGAACGCCGCCGATTCCCGTGCCTGAGCTAGATCCGTCTGTGGAACGGAATTTCACGGCAATTTGCTTAAGCTCAGTCGAGACGTTATGTAAGCATTCTACGAATTTATTCATGGTGATACGAGCCTGTTGGTATTCTCCGTAAAACCTTTCGCGGGTGATGCCTTCCCACTGTCCCTCCATTTGCATGATGCTTCCTTGAAGCCGCTGTACAATGTCGCCGCCCTGCTGACCGGACTGCGAAAATTGTGCCGAGATCTGTTCAAGCTGCTCCGGAGTTACCAAAATACGATTGGACATAGACCAAACGCTCCTTCTCTGACGATTTCCAAAGGGATGAGTCCTGTTTTCCGGGACCGCAATCCCCAAAACCTATTACCCTCTTTCCCAAAAACCATAACCACATTTTTCTATTTTAAATTTGAATGGACTCTAAAACAATGAAACTTTTGGTCCATTTCCATCCGCACTAAGGGCTATCCATTATGATTCTTCGACTAGTCCGTTTTAACCTGTGTTCAAAAAGTCGGGGGCACGCCCCCTACGAAATGGACGTGAGAAACGCAAAAGACAGCTCCCGAAAGAGCTGTCTTAAGTTATTATATAAAAAAGAATGGCAGCAAAAACAACAGCGCGATTGTTTCAAAGGCCAAAATGCGTCTAAATGGATATCCGAATCCATAGTAGCCGGGATAAAAAGCCGAAGTTTCCGCTTTCTTCTTGGCAGCTCCCTTTTTCTTGGATTTGACCGGATTGTGAGACAGCACGGCAGCTTGGGGGCCGACCGGCTCGAACATAATTCCTCTATCGTTGACGTCTTTCAAAACTCCGACGACCTCCGTTCCATCATGCAAAACCGCGCAAACATGACGGCCGATATATGGACGGCAGGAACCCGCATTAACAGGATTAATGATTTGCACCCTTTGATCCTCCTCACCCGTTGAATTGATTCATTGTATTCTTCCGGCTAAATGGAGGTCATATATAAACGTCTAATCCGCATGGATTTAATATGTTTCCATTATTGACCTTAACGGGCTCTCTCGTAGGCTTTAACCATTAAATCGTGATCTATGGCTCCCTGATAGCGGCCGGTTATGACGCCTGATGCATTCAGAACATAGGTCGTAGGGTAGGCTACGATCCGATAGCGATCCGTGACCTCTCCTTGATGATCATATACGGTCGGGAAACTGGCGCCGACTTCATCCAAAAAGGCAGCTGCATCCCCCGGATTTTTCTCCAGATGCGACATATTGACGGCCAGAACGACTACATCCTTTTGCCGGTATTCCTCGTAAAAATCCTGCATATAGGGCATTTCTACCTGGCAAGGAGGACACCAAGATGCCCAAAAATTCAGCAGAACCGTAGACCCCCGGTAATCCGATAGCCTGACAGAAGTTCCGTCTGCCGTCATCAGCGTAAAGTCAGGGGCACGTTGGCCAACTTTAAGCCCTTCGGGAATCGCGCTATCCGCCGCCTGATCCGTCCGGAAAGCGTCATCCCCCTCCGCTGCCTGCTTTGACATATAATCATACACTCCCCAGGTTATCAACCCTGCAAGGAGAATAAACGCTACAGCATTTTTCCTCACCATCATCCCCCTCTCTTGATCTTATAGATGCCCTTTGAAGCTATCGTTTTTCTTCATCCATGCCGTCTCCACGAGCAGCAGGATGATTGCAATGACGCTAAACGCTATTTGAGCGGATGTGAAGCCTGCAAATACCGCATAGCGGTCTTCCTTAAAGAAAGGGATCATCACGGAAGCTATACTGAACCACAAAGCCTGCGATAGCAGCGAACGGAAGGAATCGTTATATGTCAGCCACAGCCGGGCCGTAAAAAAGCCGTATAGCACAACATTCAACGCCTCAATCCAATCAAACGAACCGCTCCATAACAAGATCAATGCATGCTTGGTAAATCCACCTGCAACATAAGCCAGGGCCGCTGCCCGAACCAGCGGCCCGGTCCATTCCTTCTTCCTGTTTAACCGGAAGCCGATATATGCAAGAGCTAAAGCCGTTCCCAGAAGCACGCCTTTGCCCCCGCCCGTAAAATAAAGAAGCGACATCGGATACCGGAACGTGCGGACAGGATCGAAGACGATCATGCTGAACTTCCATGCAAGAAAACCGATAAGAAGTACATTTACATACATATCCAAAACCCAGGCAGATTCTTCGCGGCGGCGGAGTCTCCACTTCAACATGAAAAAACCCGCCGCGGCGGAAATTAAAAATATAAGAATATCCGCACGGATCATCAACGAACCAAGAGCAATCGTGTTCAATAGCGATCCTCCTTTTCTTCCTCACCGCCCGAATTACCCTTAGGGGTATAACCGAATGATAATTTTTTTTCTCCTTCGTGTCAACTTGAATTAACTTTGTTTATCCGAAATGACAAGGAAGAACGTTGCCAACGGACCAAGCAGCAAAACTAGTAAAAACCAGTTCAGACCGCTTCTGTTTTTCCCTTGTGCCAAACCTGCTTTTATCAACGCCAGCGTCCCCCAACCAACATAAAATTCATTGGACATCATTCATTCTTCCTGAGCGTATGTACTTCAACACCTATTACGGTCCCCCTATAGGAATGTTTCATGTAAATATATGAAAAGGCCGCGAAAGTCCGCGGTCTTTGATAGGATGCAAGCAGCTATGAAGCATCTGCCAGCCAATCTCAAGTGCTTGACAGCTATGTGTTCGCTCCGATCCCGTGCTTTTGGGCGTAGTTCCCCCAATGCGGCCTTCTTCCGTCAACGTCGCTAAAGCCGTATTCGTCGGACAATCCCCAGCTGCTCGGAGAGCTTCCCGTCTTCGCATGGACCTCCGGGTCGCCCGCCAGCGCCGCTATTGCCCGACCGACAAAGTAAGGCGTTTCGGACTCGCTGTAATTCGGATCCTTCGCGATGGCATCCCGCCAATGATCCTCCGTTACGCCAAAATGCTCAAGCATCTGCTCGGAACGTAAAAAACCGGGGGTTACGGCAACGGCTGTAACCTGATGCGGCCGCAGTTCTTCGGCCATGGCGGCTGCAAGGTGAACCGGCGAGATTTTGGCCAGGCTGTAAAAAAGATGGCCCCGATAGCCGTAACCCACCCCGTCCGTAACCTCTACCACCAGGCCTTTGCGGTGTTTTACCATGAGCGGAACGCCGTAATAACTTGTGATCAAATGGGCACGGACCGAACGTTCCTGAAGTAATAATCCGTCCGCTAGCGAATGCTCCCAGAAAGGAACCCCCCATTGCACATACTGTTCCCCGCCCCAAATATCATTCACCAATATATCCAGCCGACCGTCCTGCTCTTCGCTTACGCGCTTGAAGAGGGCTTCGACCTCGGTCTCCCTCAGATGGTCGACCCGTACCGGGATCCCGACACCCCCGCCCTGTGTTACCATTTCCGCCGTTTCTTCAATGGTTTCCGGTCTTTGCAAATCCGAAGGGTTTCCCCTTACGCTGCGCCTGGTACAGTATACGGTCGCTCCCGCGGCACCCCAGCATGACGGCAATCCCCCGGCCAGCCCCTCTTGTCGCTCCGGCTACAACCGCTACTTTTCCTGATAAAGGCTTCATATCTATCGACTCCTTCTCATCCCCAATTTTACTTTCTGCAGTGCGACTCCATCGTAGCAAAAGATATATGACATCTTTTGTCTTATTTCCAAAATATGAAGATATAACGCCTATCTTCTTTTCATTGCACCGATAGACGTTTTTCATATGGTAGAATGGAAAAAGAATATGTTTGCCGGAGGGTACCCATGCCACATTCATCCCGTGCCTCATCGCAAGTTAAAATCATCGCCCCCAAGCTGCCAAGGCAGCTGGACAGCGTCTCAGCCCAAGATAACCCGTTGATGGACGACGTCCTGTTAAGCAATTCAGGATGAAAACATCGCTGACGTAATTGCCAGCAAAGCGGCGATTGAACAGGTTCTGTTCGATCATGTTACGTTCGAGAACGTTTCGCTGCCGCATGTGGAATTGACCGATGTCGTGTTTAGCCATTGTGATTTATCCAATGCGGATTTTGCCGAAGCCATCATTCACCGCGTCCAGTTCGATAACTGTAAAATTTTGGGTATAGTTCTAACAGCCGCAACGATTCGCAACACTGTATTTACCGGTTGTTCGGGCGATTACGCCACGTTCCGGTTCGCCAGCATGAAGCAGACCGCTTTCCGATCCTCATCCCTGATCAAATCCGATTTTTACCATACGGAGCTGTCCAAAGTGGAATTTGACGAGGCCGTTATCGATCAGGCCCAATTTTCCGGCACGAGTCTGGCCGGCATCGATCTGAGCACAGCCGAATTTCACAACTTGGGCGTCACCCTGGAAGATTTGCAGGGCTGCATCATATCTCCGGCTCAATCCATCGTGTTCACCAAAATTTTCGGTTTGGTCGTGAAAGAGTAAATCCCGCTTGACCATTCGCAAGAGACCCGATTTCAAGACGAAAATTCCGCGCAAAAAAAACTGCCAAGCGCGAAAAGCGCGCTGGCAGTCCTATATGAATAATCCGCTTTTAAACTATGACTGGTGTAAGCTGCAACCCAAAAAAAGACGGGTCTGTTAATAACGATAATCTCATTTTTTCCAAATATTCTTGTTGTTTTGGCGTTAGCTGGTCTTGCGGCGAGAATATCCGGTGGTAGGCGTAAGAATACAAATGACGGAAATTCAGGAAGAAGTCGAGCACTACCAAAGGTCGATCTGTGATGACCTCGTATACATTATTATGGTAGCCGCCAAGGCACACGGCATCCTCCGCTTTGAATTCGAGCAGCATGCCCGCTTCCGCTATTGCCGTTTGCACATTCATCCGAACTAGTTCCCTTCCGTTCCAAGAATGAATTGCCAGGACATTGTTTTTAAATATGCTTTCGTTTCAAATAATGCAGCATTTTTTCCAGCTCAAGATGAACCTGCCGCAGGTCGCCGGTCGTAAGAGTCCCCAAAACATTATCCACTTGATAACAAGCAAACGCTCTTCGAAGGCCGACCAAGTCGTTAAGAATGTCCAACTCTTGCGGGGTAAACCGTCGATTTTTCGAGTACCCTTCGAAAAAAGCATTAAAATACTTGTCTCCCGTCTCCTCGGAATCGTCGTCCATCCGATCCGCGGCGTAGGATAAAAAAGCGCCTTCGCCCGCAAAATGTCCCACGAAGGCATCGGTACCGGCAAGGTGAAAATCAATGATGCTGCATAGACGGCCCTCATCGTTAACGAGCAAATTATTTAACGAAAAATCCCCCTGAACCGCTCCTCGTGGAAGTTGGAGCCAACGTTCCTTCAGTTTGGTCCGCTTTCGAGCATACAACGCGAAAAGTTCTTCATACAACGTCTGATCGGCAGAGCTCTCCTGCAGAGCCGTTTTCAGGCTTTGGGCGTCTTGGTCCAATTCATCCTCCATGCCGAACATGCCCCACGGACTTTCGGAGGAAAACGGGATTTCTTCGTCTTCACAGACGCGATGCATTTGGCCAAGCCACTCTCCCGCTTGACCGATCAGGTTGATGTCGAGCAGCTCCGGCTCGCCTCCAGGCATCCAATGCTCCACCACGGCAAAAGCCTTTTGACCATTCCGGGTCAGTGTCATATAGGGTAAGGAGTCCTCGCCCTGCAACCGTCTGGGAACGTTTAACCCGGCTTCCGCATAAAGCTCGCACAACCTCGCCTGACCGATAAGATCTCTTACTTGGGTAGAGGCATCGGAAAAAATTCTAACCGCATAAGAGCGTCCGTCAGCCGCCGTCGTTTTGTATATGTACCTTACATCATCCTGTTCGTCTTCGTGTTGTACCAAATCCGCCTTCGTAAAGACAGGGAGCCGGAAGCGTTCCCGGATTAGTTCCAGCTCCGTTTCCATGGTTATTATGGTTATCGCCCCTTCCTTCCGCATTACTCGATAATTTGATTGGTTAAAAACATACGGTCCATTAAATTGTTGTATAACAATGGGGCTGCTGTCAAATCATCACGAAGGAAGCTGACGCCATGACTATATGTATTACGATGCTGCTTATGGGCCTGATCCTCGCAATTCATGCCGATTGCTTTGTTCGGAGGGCTCGATTTTTTTCAGGCCGGATACATTGCTTGGGATCTCCAGGACACGAAAAAACCATCCTTGACGGATGGCCTGTACTTGAGGTTTGAAATTTAGGAAGGTATATCCAGCGCCGTCTTGGCGGTTCGCAAGTCCACATGAAGCTGCTCATCGATATTGTATGGGCGATAGTGTCCTTTGTCCATCATATAACGGAATATCCGCTCATGGCTGGCTATGGCCTCTTCCAGATGATCGTTCAGCACGGCCCTGATTTCCGGGTTAGACGCCTCGGTTATGGCCACCGCAAGATTCTGGACGGCCGATTTCGAAGAGAGCAGGAAATCCGTCGCAATGGCCTGATCCGTCAAATGATGCAAACCGAGCAAATGCTCGAGAATCGTATTCAATGGATTCCCCCGCTTTCGATTTTCTTTTCAATTAAAGTGCTCAGTTGTTGAAGCTGCCGTGTCCCCAAGTCCACTTCCTGTCGAAGAATGCTCTTCAGATCCTCGTCCGAAACCAGCAGTTGCATGGCTTTGGCCTTGATGAGGCTGTTGCTTTTCAAGGTTGTCATCTCCAAAAGCTCGAGGGTTTCATGCTCCCCGTAGGAATATGTCATTCACCAATCTCCTCCTTTACTATGGTTTCAGAACCACTTTAATGCAGTCGTCCAGCTTATCGTCAAATATCTCATATCCGCGCTTGGCCTGATCGAGCGGCAGCACGTGGGTGACCACGTCTCCCGGATCGACTTTGCCCTGTGCAACGAGATCGTAAAGATGCGGCATGTAATGAATAACAGGTGCCTGACCCGTCCTCAAATTAACATTGCGCTGAAAAATATCGCCGAGCGGAAAAGCATTGTAGCGCATACCGTAAGCGCCCGTTACCTGTATGGTTCCTCCTTTACGGACGGCCTGCGCCGCCATCACAAGGGCTCCCAGCGCGCCGCCATGCAGCTTCAAACCGGATGCGACAAATTCAAGCGGCGTCATTTTACCGTCCATTCCAACCGCGTCGATGACGACATCCGCCCCGCCCTGCGTGATTTCTTTCAAATAAAGCCCGGCGTTGTCAAACTTCTCAAAATTAACGGTTTCCACCTTGTTCGTACGCTTGGCATGCTCCAGCCGGTAATCGATATAATCCACGGCTATCACCCGCTTTGCCCCTTTATGCCATGCGAATTTCTGAGCTAGCAAACCGACGGGGCCGCATCCCAGGATAATGACAGTATCTCCCTTTTTAACCCCAGCGTTATCCACGCTCCAATAAGCCGTGGACATGGCATCCGCTATGAGAACGAGTTTCTCGTCTTCGATCTCGCAGCTTTCGGGAACGCGAAACGACGTAAAATTCGCGTATGGCACTCTCATGTACTGCGCCTGTCCGCCCGGATACCCGCCCGTGGTATCGGAGTAACCGAAATAAGCACCCATATCGCCGTTCGGATTCGAGTTATCGCACTGGCTCTCCAGTTGGTTTTTGCAAAAAAAACACTCTCCGCAGCTGATATTGAAAGGAATGATCACCCGGTCGCCCTTCTTCAGCTTCGTCACCCCGGGTCCTGCTTCTTCAACGATCCCGATAGGCTCGTGACCGATCACGTAATCCTGCGGAAAATTCGGGATCATTCCGTGAATCAAATGCAGATCCGAGCCGCAAATGGCCGTGGCGGTCAGCTTGATGATCATATCATCGTCTTTAATCAGCTTCGGATCCGGAACCTCCTTGACCTGAACGTTTTTAATGCCTTGGTACGTAACGGCTTTCATGATGAAGGCTCCTCCAATGTTTAATAATCTGGTGTCGCAAACGTGCCGAGCCTGGACGTATCCTTCGGAAACAGCTTCATCTGCGCTATTTGCATTGTCGTTTTGGCCGACAGCATATCCAGTTCGTATTGCTTACGGGTTTCGTTCGGGTGAAGCCAACCTTTTTGGATCATCATCCGGCTTAACTCCTCATGCATCGCCAGGGAATGGCGCAGCTGGTTGCGGAAAACGGTGCGGACCTCGGGGGTGGCCGCTTCCGTTAATGCGATGGCGCAGTTCCGTACCCCGGTTTTGACGGAGAGCAAAAAATCCATGGCCAAGAAGGCATTTGCCTGATCCGGCATGCCTTCGGCGTTGATCGGGTCCAAATAATCATCGTTCATGTATTTTCAACCTCCATTAATGAATGGGAGCTCTCTGGTACAGATGTTGGAGCTCCTGAATATCCTGAATGGTCTGTTCAACATCCTTTTGCATCAGAGCCCGAAGGTCCTGATCGAACACGAGGCCCTGGGCCATTTTCGATTTGGCGAGGCAGACGGTTTTGAAATTAAGCATTTCGTGGATTTCCATCGATTCATGCAGTGCCAAGCGAACTTGCTCCAAATGTAGTCACCCCCGGCATTTGTCAATTTCGGGTATTTTCCCCCACAAGAGATGGACTTATGCTATAGGCCCAAGAGCCTGAAAAAAAATCCCACCAGACTATTTTATAGTTAGCTGCTTGACAAAGTTAAGTTTAGTCGCTATCATACTAACATAAAGTTAGTGATAAGATTAAAAAGTTAGTCTTAAGCTATCAAAATTAATAATAGGAGTCGATTGATCTTGAAAAATTATGCTTCATTTAGCAGCCTCATTTTGCGGGTTGTGCTCGGTATTATATTTTTGGCGCATGGCCTTGACAAATTTCAGAGCGGCATCGGCAATGTTTCCGGCTTTTTTTGAAAGCTTAGGCATCCCGGGTTATATGGCTGCCGTCGTAGCGGTAATCGAAACCGTCGGCGGGATCCTGCTCATCCTTGGTGCCGGAACGCGGATTGTTTCGTTGGTGCTCGCGTTTGTCTTGCTGGTCGCCATTTTCACGGCTAAAATCAGCGCCGGCCTTCTGAACGGATACGAGCTTGATCTGGCTCTCATCGCGATTGCGGTATCCCTGGTTTTGACGGGAAGCGGCGTTTGGTCCATAGATTCCCTGTTTGGAAAAAACAGAAAACAATAAGGCCATCAGCACACGCACTTGAATCTTTAGTGTGAATACCGGTGTAATACGGGGAAAACTACCGCAATCGCGGAACTTCATTCCCCTTGTTAAAAAAAGCTGTACCGTCCGCTTTCTGGCGCGACCGGTTACAGCTTTTATCTTTTATTCTTCAACCCCGGCAGGAGTATCCTCATTGTTGCTTTCCATACTCTCCTCGAAAGTTTCGGTACGGGGGACATTCGTCAACTCTTCGGCTTGACGAACCCAATGGCTGATATTTCGGTAGAGTGCTTTATAGGATCGTTCCAAGAGTTGTTGCGGTATATGTTCGGCGCTTACATGCTCCGCATCCGGGGCATCGGGGTCAAAGCCTGTTTCCGCCTGGCCGAAATTATCCGCGACAAATTCTTCGCCAGAACCTTCATTGAGACCTGCGTCTTGCTCAAGCTGCATCGCGATACACCTCTTCTCCTGTTGCTGGTTGATGATGCATTCCTTTTTTCAATGCATTTATTCCTTGGCCTTATGCGTATTCGCGTTTATGGCTGCCCTGTTAATATTGTTGACCATGACTTCTTTTATTCCAGCCGCAATTCACATATCCAGATGAGCTTCTTTGCGCCTCTACCATAACTGACCATGAAAAAAAAGCCCGCGCCGTAAATTTACGGCACGGGCTCTGATTTCATTCCGCGTATTAGCCGGAATCAGTGCAATGCCCGATTCAGAAATGCGCGAGTACGCTCAACCTGAGGGTGATTCAAAATCTGTTCGGGAGTTCCCGATTCCGTGACTTCCCCGTTGTCCATAAAAATGATCCTGTCCGCCACATCGCGCGCAAACCCCATTTCATGCGTCACGATGACCATGGTCATATGCTCTTCCGCAAGCTGTTTAATAACCTGCAAAACTTCCCCTGTCAACTCGGGGTCCAGCGCCGAGGTCGGCTCATCAAAGAGCATGATGTCCGGATTCATCATCAGGGCCCTTGCAATCGCCACACGCTGCTTTTGACCGCCGGATAAATTGCCGGGAAAGGCATCCGCTTTGCTGGCCAAGCCTACTTTCTGCAATAGAGCCGAACTCTTCTGCCGGACGGTTTCCCCGGACTCTCCTTTAACGAGCCTCGGCGCCAGCTCCAGGTTGTCCTGGACGGTCAAATGAGGAAACAGGTTGAAATGTTGAAACACCATCCCCATTCGGGACGTGACCTGTTTGATTTGTTTCGCCGCAGGATAAACCCCGTTTTCAACCAGAAATCGATCCTGAACCCGTATGCTCCCTCCGTTTACTTCCTCCAGATGAACCAAACTCCGCAGCATGGTGCTTTTACCGGAACCGGATGGACCGATAATCGCAACCACCTCGTTTTTATTTACTTCAAAAGATACATCTTTCAGCACATCCAGATTGCCAAATGATTTTTTCACATTGGAGATTTCAATGATAGCCATATCACGACATTCCTTCTATTCGAATTTGAACTTGCGTTCCAGATATTTAAACAACAGCGTCAGCACCAGCGTCATCAGCAGGAAAATCACTCCCGCCACAAAGAAGGGGAGCAGCTTGAAGTCCCGGTTAACCGCGGTCTGCGCAAAATGAAGAATCTCCGGAACAGCCACCGCATACAGAAGCGCCGTATCCTTCACCAACGTAATCGATTCATTGGATACCGCTGGAAGGGCCACCCGAAACATCTGCGGCAAAATGATCCGCGACGTCATCTGCCAGCGGCTCAGTCCCAGCACCTGAGAAGCTTCGTACTGCCCCTTATCGATCGCCAGAAGGCCTCCGCGGAATATTTCCGCAAAGTAAGCCGCATAGTTTAACACAAACGCGAGACTGGCCGCCACGAAGCGGTCCATGACGAGATAGTCCCCGATCACCGGCAAAATCGGAAGTCCATACACGAAAAACAAGAGCTGCAGCAGCAGCGGCGTTCCCCGCATGACGTAAATATAAGCGTTCGCCAGCCAGACAAGCGGTTTGACCGAGCTTCTAACCAACAGGGTTAGTCCGAATCCGAGCGGAATAGAGGCCATAATGGCAATGATAAACAACAGAATGGTCGCCCGGGCCCCTTCCAGCATCGGTATGGTTATGTCTATTAGGTAGTTGATGTCCATAAATATCTATGCTCCCGTAAAAAAACGTTAATGGATGTACGAAACAAAACCGGAGCCTTGGGTAAAGTCCGGTTTTTAATAGTGAAAGGATATAGAAAACACGCTATTTCAATACTTTATCCTCGCCAAACCATTTTTCGGAAATCTTGCCTGCCGTTCCATCCGCATTTAAAGCATCCAGTGCTTCCTGCAGCTTGTTCAGCAGCTCTTCGTTCCCTTTCTTGACCCCGATGCCGTATTCCTCTGGCGCAAGCGACTCGTCTAGAAGCTTGTAGGTTCCTTCTTCTTTGGCCATGTAGTATTTGATAACGACTTCGTCAATAATGACGGCATCGACACGCCCGTTTTTCAAATCGCTAAGCGCCAGAACGTTATCGGCAAACTCGGATACACTCTTGATCTGGGACTTTATTTCACTCCCGTTTAAAGCGTCTGCCGCAGAGGACAATGCTTGCAGGCCCACGTTTTTGCCCGCCAAGTCACTGATGCCGTGAATATCGGAATCCGCCAAAACCGCGACGACCTGGCTGTTTTTCAAATACGGTTTCGTAAACAGGACCTTTTCCTTTCGTTCATCCGTAATGGTGTAGCCGTTCCAGATCAGGTCGATCCGGCCGCTGCTCAGCTCCGACTCTTTCGTTTTCCAGTCAATGGGCTGAAATTTAACCTTATAACCCATCTTTTCCACGGCGGCACGGGCATAATCAATATCAAAGCCGACAATTTCATTCTTTTCATCGCGAAAACCCATCGGCGCAAATTTGTCGTCTATGCCAACGATAATTTCATTGTCGCCGCTCCCGCTTTTGGAGCAGCCCACCAGGGAAATAATCAACAACAGAATTCCCATGAACATTAATGATTTCTTTCTCATCCCAAAAGCCCCCTATAAACTTGGCGGGAATTATCCATCTCCCGACTTTATCTTTCTCGCTTTAATACAATACCATATTAGCAGAGAAGAGTCGATAGTTTCCCTGAAGAGATTTATACGACGGCACCCGGTATTTTATTCCACTTTAAGCAAACGTTAAGGATGTTTTCAGCTATAGCGGAAACACTGAGGAAGGAAACACCAAAACAACCCGGAAAGGCGGTATGTACAAGTGAAACGGAATGGTCAATGGGGAAAGCTTCTGATAAGCCTGACCCTTACCATAATGCTCGTACTCGATGTTCAACAGGGAATAACGCACGCGACGGAAACGGAGAAACCTTCGGCTGGAGAATGTTCCGAACCCTCCTCTCTGCTGTTGCCTGCTTACAATTTGCAAGCTTCCCAAGCAGCGCCCGGTCTGTTCAAAGAGCTGGCCGATTATTTGGGTCTTGAGCCGAAGGCCCTCCGTGAACGGCTGACTAACGAATCTCTTGCCGAAATCGCCAGAAAACAAGGGATCGACAGACCGGCGCTTAAAGCCAAGATGGTCGAGCTGATGAAATCGCGGACGGCTTCCAAACCGGCACCGCTGGGCGTAGAGATGGATTATTCGGCTGCCGCGGAAAAGCTGATGGACAAAAAAAGGCGGCTGGCACAATGCCATGCGCAAACATACCCGAGTGGCCGATATCGAAGGTCTGGCCAAAGTGCTGAATATGTCTCCGGAGGAAATTATGAAAGGATTGCACGCCGGAAAGACGCTGGCGGAGCTTGCGGAACAAAGAGGAGTCAACGTGCAAGAGGTCATCGATCAGCAGGTTAAAGCCGTCACGGAACATCTGGATCGGCATTTGGCGGAAGGCAGAATAACGAAGGAGCGGTACGAAGAGAAGAAATCGAAAATAAAACCGTTTATCACGGATTTTGTTCACGGAAAGCACCAGAAACCAAAAATGCATTCCAGGCACCGAAGCATCTCCAACGTACCGGACGCGGGCGAATAAAATGCCTGTAAGAAAAACGTCTATCGATGTACTTTCTCAGAAGACAGACCGCATTTAGCGGAAGTTTTTCTTGCGATATAAGGAAGCCTCGTCTTTCGAAGCTTATACTTTCTTATATCTACAAAATAAACGGCCTGCATTGTGCAGGCCGTTTGGCTGTGTCGTATCATGGGGTATATTGCTGGATGATTTTAACGATCTTTCCGTCCTCTATCGTGATATGGTACGGGAACCAGCCCATATCCACAATGTCTTTTTTATCGTAAACGGACAAGAATTTTTTTTAAACCCACCTGCTGGTTCCAGATGATTTGGGCATCCTCCATCCGACCGGTGTGGTCGTATAACTGAAGTTGCACCTCGGCATCCTCTTTTACGGGAAGAACCACCTGTTCCTTTTCGTCATTGACGATATAATAGCCGTCAGGAGCCTCCGTCATTTCGGGATCCTGCTCGCGCTGGCGAAATACCGCATCGGCCTCATCGCCTTCATACCATTGGATCGGATCGACGTTTAAATAAACGTTTCCGTTCTCCACTTGAATGGAATTTATGAATACGGCCTCTTGGTTGAACGCCTTCTCTACCGGTTTGTACTCGCCACTGCCTGAAGCCGCTCCTACCGTCGTTGTCATCGTCATAACCAACAGGATAATGCTTGCCCATTTCCAAGCCGTCTTTTTCATATCTATCATCTCTCCCTTAAGTATAAAATGGAGAACAGACATCCTATCAGAATACTTACCCTCATCGCGGAACATCAAACCATTCCTTGTATGTAATGTATCATCAATCTTCGTCGTTCTATACCCAGTATATGAAAATGCTCATGAAAAAGGGTATCAAATCGTCGTAAATTCATTACAATAATTCAATCTTCTTCGCCAAAAATGCCCGGCTGTCAGCGTCTGGAACGCATGAAACCGGGCATTTATAAAAGTATCGGCAAGTTGTATCGAATTACTTGCTGAACGCTTCGGTAAGCACTGGGACAATTTGCGATTTACGGGATACAACGCCTTTCAGAAGAGCTTTATTGTCTTTCAGCGATACGCTGTAAGCTTTCTCGACTGCCCGGGTCTCGTTGCCCAGAGCAAGAGCGACGGAATCGTTGTTCAAAATGTCCGTTACGACGAAAACGAACAGATCCAGCTTCTTATCGGCAATAATGCCGGAGATAGCTTCTTCCAACTCGGCTTGGCGGGACAGAACATCATTCGTATCCACGGCGTTTACTTGGGCGATTTCGACTTTGGCCCCGCCCATCTGGAATTCCTTCGCATCCAGGGAAATTAACTGTTCGATGCTTTTATCGCTCAGATCCGCACCTGCTTTCAGCATTTCCAGTCCGTAAGCATCCGCATCAACGCCGGCGATTTCGGCAAGCTCGCGTGCGGCCGCCACGTCTTCTTCCGTGCAGGTAGGAGATTTGAACAACAGGGAATCGGAAATGATGGCGGACAGCATCAGACCGGCAATTTCCTTCCGGATGGAAACTCCTTTTTCCTTATAGATCTTGTTCAGGATCGTAGCCGTGCAGCCAACCGGCTCGGCGCGATAATACAGCGGATGGCTCGTTTCAAAGTTAGCGATACGGTGATGGTCGATAACCTCCACCACGCGAACCTGATCAATGTCCGAAGCGCTTTGTTGGCGCTCGTTGTGGTCTACCAGGATAACATCTTTCGCTTCATTGGCTACCGTTTCTACGAAACGTGGAGCCTCAACCTTAAAAGTATCCAAGGCGTAACGCGTTTCGCCGTTGATTTCTCCCAAGCGGACGGCCTCTGCTTTTAAACCCAGCGCTTTTTTCAGCTCGGCGTAAGCGATGGCCGAACAAATCGTATCCGTGTCCGGATTTTTGTGTCCGAAAATCAAAAGGTTTTCCATAATTATTGCCCTCCGTCATTGTTCTCTTAAACAGGTGATTGCCTGCTCCGAATTATTCCTATTTGATTATAACGTTAAATACTGCTTATTCCAATTCCATTACAATGATTTTACCAAAGTGCTTAAACAAGCACAATTTCCGGTTCGGGAACGAAACCGAATTTCCTGTGAATCGCCTCTGTAATCACATCCATCAGATAACGGATGTCCGAAGCTTTGGCATGGTTCCGGTTCAGGATCATATTGCCGTGATGGGGCGAGATGACGGCCCCTCCGTGCTCCGTTCCTTTCAGGTTCAATTGGTCCACCAACGAACCGATCGCCACGCCGTAGTCGTAATTGTTCTTGAAAACGGACCCGCAGGACGGGTAATCAAAATGCCGCTTGCTCGTCCGGTATTTGATAATATCCAGCATCGACTGCGGCGTAGGGAACCCTTTGCCGGCCAACGCGTGTGCCTCCCCCAGGAAAAACGAGAAAAATTGGGGCAGCGAGGAAGGATGGCTTCCTCTCTCTTTCCATGCCGGCACCAAAGACATAACATATCGGACCTGTTCTTCGGAATGAATCGGAATGTTCAAATCCGCACCGACGATAATCCAGGGGTGGTGCTGGAAAATAGACTGCTTGTAGGCGAAGTCGCATTCCCTGGCAGGTATGGAACGGACCGATAAATCAGGAGAAGCCATATCCATATAATAGACCGTATCTAGAATATCGCAAATCTGGCGATGATTGTACTTCGCGTTCATATATATCCCTGCTCCGAGGCATCCCGGGAGCAAAAAAGTAAAATCCAGAAGGTCCGAATTCCCGCTTAACCCCAACAGAGACAGCATCGACATCGGCGTTCCTGCAGATACAAACCATTTATCGTCCTTTACCTTCACTTCGGCAAAACGCTTCAAGGACACAAAAACCGTCTCCGGATCCGGTTGGTCAGGAAACAGGATATTGGACCCCATTCCGAATGTATACCAGGGAAGGCCCTTAGCATTACAGTCCCGATACAGCTCAGCTAGGTCTTGCGTCGTTTCGGGCTGCGCCACATAATTCGCGACCCCGCCGATACCGTAAGTAGAGAAGCTCGACAACGGGATGTCGCGCAGGCATAATCGTTCCACAGCGGACGTATGTAAACTCATCGGTGTCCAGTCACTCCTCTATTCATAATCGATAACGTTACATTGACTCTTTAAGTCAGCTACTTACACTATATACGCTCCATAATTATGATGGAAGCCCTTGACCCATGTCAATTCCCACCCATGCGTACTTCACAGCAAAAAACAGCCCCGGAAAGAGCGGGTCAAAAGCCGCCCGGTCTCCTGGGACTGTTTATTAGCAGTTCCGATTTTCTTTTCCGGCGTGATATGGTTGAAATCCGGCCCGAATGGGCCGCGTTATTCCAGAAAGTCCTTTAATCGTTTACTGCGGCTTGGATGACGCAGCTTGCGCAGCGCCTTGGCTTCGATCTGACGAATGCGTTCGCGGGTCACGCCGAACACTTGCCCGACTTCCTCCAAGGTCCGTGTTCTTCCGTCCTCCAAACCAAAACGGAGTCTGAGAACATTCTCTTCCCGCTCGGTTAATGTATCAAGAACCTCTTCAAGCTGTTCTTTCAGGAGCTCGAACGCCGCGGCATCGGCCGGAGCAAGCGCATCATGGTCCTCAATGAAATCTCCAAGATTGGAATCACTTTCCTCCCCGACCGGAGTTTCCAACGAAACCGGCTCTTGGGCAACCTTCAAAATTTCACGCACTTTATCGGGACTGATATCCATCTCCTTGCCGATTTCCTCAGGCGTCGGTTCACGGCCCAATTCCTGAAGCAGTTGTCTGGAGACTCGAACGAGTTTATTGATCGTTTCCACCATGTGGACCGGAATGCGGATCGTCCGAGCCTGGTCCGCGATGGACCGGGTAATGGCCTGACGGATCCACCATGTGGCGTACGTACTGAACTTAAACCCTTTGGAATAATCAAATTTCTCTACGGCTTTGATTAATCCCATGTTGCCTTCCTGAATGAGATCGAGAAATTGCATGCCCCTTCCGGCGTACCGCCGTGCTATGCTGACAACGAGACGCAGGTTAGCTTCGGCCAGCCGGCGTTTCGCTTCTTCATCCCCGTTATTGATTCTTTTCGCCAGTTCCACTTCCTCATCGGCGGAGAGAAGAGGAACACGTCCGATTTCTTTCAGGTACATACGAACTGGATCGCTGATCTTGATGCCTGGCGGAAGCGTAAGGTCATCATGAACGGAAAAATCCTCCGATGGAGAACTCTCTGTTTTTTCCGGTTCCGCTGCCTCACGTTCCAGTGCGAAATCCGCACCGTTACGGTTTTCCATTCTATGCCCCCCTGTTGACAATTCTGATATTTTGTGCTAATATTATTGTAGATTATTATGACTATAATCCAATAATTATTTATCCTTCATTCTATCATACTGAATCTTTTTTTTCAACTTCCAATCTATTGAATCAGTAAACCGATCTCCGGGGAGATCGGTTTTTTGCTGCCTTCTTTAAACATGCATCTTTTCCGTTCCGAAAAAACGGTCAATGACCTCGGCAAGCACGGCACTCTTTAGCGGTTTGGTTATATACTCATCCATCCCTGAGGCCAGACACAGCTCCCGGTCTCCTTTCAGCGCATTTGCGGTCACCGCGACGATAATCGGCATATGATCGGGCGGGAAGGTTCTTCGGATGATCCGGGTTGCTTCAATCCCGTTCATCTCCGGCATCTGAATGTCCATGAAAACCAGATCGTATTTTCGGTACTGCAGCTTTTCCAAAACCTCCTGTCCGTTCGTGGCCATTGAGACTGCATGTCCCTGTTTCTCCAACATTTTACGGATCACCAGCTGGTTGGTTTCATTATCCTCGCCGACCAAAATATTTAACCGCCTGCTCTGATCGGCGTGCTCGGCTGCTTCCACGTCTTCTCGAAGCTCGCCTTCAGGCTCGGCCAAATCCATGATAACGGTAAATTTAAACGTAACCCCGGGATCGTCGCCATGAGGCTCAACCCATATCTGCCCGCCCATAAGGTCAACAAGCTTTTTGCTGATTGCAAGACCGAGCCCCGTTCCTTCATGTTTCCGGGTCATAAAATGATCCAGCTGATAGAACGGTTGAAACAACTGGTCTATTTTCTCTTCCTGAATGCCAATGCCCGTATCGGAAATCGCACATTCGATCTCTATACATTTACCGGAAGTCTGTTTCGAGCCCACTTCGATATGGACTCCGCCGGAAAACGTGAATTTCAAACTGTTGCCAATGAGATTGATTAACACCTGTTTAAGACGCTCGGCATCACCGATCACCACATAGGGAATCTGATCGGAAACGGACCAGGCCATTTTCAGCCCCTTCTTTGCCGCTTTAGCGGTCAGCAAATCCACCGTTTCGGAAACGAGGACCCGGATATTGAACGGTTCTTGGACAAGCGTGGTTTTGCCCGACTCGATTTTTGAAAAGTCAAGGATATCATTGATGATGTTTAAAAGGGACTCCCCGCTTTTCCTGATAATATGAACATATTCCTTCTGTTCCTCGTTTAGCTCCGTGGACTCCATAAGCAAGTCGGTCATTCCGATGACCCCGTTCATCGGGGTTCTGATTTCGTGGCTCATCATCGCCAGAAATGCGCTTTTCGCCCGGTTGGTGCTTTCGGCCGTTTCTTTTGCGATCAGCAGTTTTTTCTGCTCCGTGATGTCTTTCGCGATCACGTAAAATCCGACGTTTTCGCTGTTGATGATAATCGGCGCAATCGTGGTTATGACCTCGACCAGATGCCCCTCCTTATGTTTTATGCTGTTGATATTGTTGTCGATCGAAGCGTCATTCAGGGACTCTTTTAAAATTTTTCGCAAATTGGTGGTCCCCACCAGCCTCGACAAGCTCATGCCCTCCAGTTCTTTTATGCTGAAGCCGGTCAGTTTCTCGGCCATGATATTCCCATGGATGATATTCCCGTTCAGATCCAGGGAGATAACCGCGTCATGATTGTATTTTTTCAGGGAGGTATAACGTTCGACCGTCTCCTGAAGCTTTAATTCAACCTCTTTTCGATCCGTTATATCCTGAATGATCCCATTGATTCGAATCGGTTTGCCTTTCTCGTCAAAGGTAACGTTTCCGCGAAGGTACAGGTACTGCACCGTTTCATCCTCATGGGTCAAGCGGTACTCGTAATGAAGCGGGTTGCCCTTACAAGCCTGCTGCAGCGTTTTTTTTGAGGTCTCGCCTGTATTCCTCGGGCACGAAATCCAGGACATCGAACAACGATAAATCCCGATCGTGCTTATTTATTCTGCATATCCGGTATACCTGCTCAGACAGAGTGATACGCTTGTCCGTTATATTCCAGACCCAGCTTCCAATGGCGGCGACGCGTTCAGCTTCCTTCCGGTTTTCCTCCCTCCGCTTGCGCTCGCTTATTTCCCGTCCAATGCACAAGGTTTTGAAGGCTCCGTTGGAGAGTACGCGCTTCAAGGAAGCTTCAAACCATAAATAACTGCCGTTTTTATGAAGCAACCGGTACTGAAGGATGTCCCGATCCTTCAGGCCGCGGGCGACAACATCTTCGAACCTGTTTAAATCATCCGGATGATATAGATGTTTGTTATCTCTACCCACAAGCTCTGCTGGTTCATAACCGAGCAACTCCTGAACGGACGGAGAACAATACAGCCAGCTCCCGTCTTCTTTTATGAAGCAGATGAGTTCCTGCGCGTTATCGGAGATCAGCCCATGCATTTCTTCATCTTTACTCAGGCTTTTCTCCGAATGCTTCATCTCCGTATTATCGATGACATTGCCGACAAAATATAAAGGACGGCCCGTTCCGTCAGCAACAAGGGATACGCGGCACGACACGCAAATAACAGAACCGTCCTTACGGAGCAGCCGCAAATCCGACTCGCCATAAGGCTGTTTCTTGTCAAGCAGCCGAGCCGTGACCTCCCGCCCAAAATCCTCGTCCTCCGGGTACAGGGAACTGGTGAAAGAAAGCCCATTCAGCTCTTCTTCCGCCGCATATCCAAGTAGCTCAAGCAGCGCCGGATTGGCCTTCAGCCATTTTCCTTCCGGTGAGATGAGCGCAACCCCGATAGGAGCATACCGACAGATATGTTCAAAATAAGAAAGATGGTCTACCTGTACCCCTGACATCATATCCGCCTCCGTTCTCCATGATCAGTCTACCGATTATATTAATACGAAGCGGCAGCTATAAACAACTCCGAAGTCCAACTCACGGGACGATGGCGTTTTTGCGAGCTTTACTTGAATTTGCGGATCAGCTTTTCCGCTTCCCTGTTCATTCGTTCGATGTCCGGTTGCGTCACTACCTTATCGCTCAAACGGTACTTACCCTTCAGACGAAGTATCGCGAGGACGCGGTCATCCAGTACCTCTGGCGATATCCTGCCGTTATGAACCGCTTTCGTAAGCGACTGCAGCACCGCTTCTTCCAATTCGTACTCATGACCGACAAGAATAATATTGGAGCCTGCCAAAACCGACCGGACGGCGGCTTCTCCAATCTCCAGCCCGCCTTGCGTTACGGCTCCCATCGTCATGTCATCCGTAATAACGACGCCTTCAAAGCCCAGCTTCTCCCTAAGCAGCCCGGTAATGACCGGCCCGGAATAAGACGCTGGAGTTTTGGGATCTATATTCGCCATCAGCAAATGGGCAACCATGACGACATCCGCGCCTTCCGCAACCGCTTTACGGAACGGCGCCAGCTCCACTTCGTTTAATCGGCTCATGTCGTGCTTTACGACCGGCAGACCCAGATGCGAATCGACGGATGTATCCCCGTGGCCGGGAAAATGCTTGACAACCGGTACCACCCCGGTTTCCCGAATGCCTTTCATGGCAGCCGTGCCAAGGCGGGAAACGCGCTCCGCGCTGCTCCCGAAGGAACGGTCTCCGATAACCGGATTATCGGGGTTGCTGTTTACGTCCAGAACGGGGGCAAAGACCATGTTCAAGCCAAAACCTGAAAGACGTTTTCCGATTTCGTTGCCTATGGACTCAGCCAACCCAGGATCATTTTTCATGCCAACGGTCCCGCTGGCGGGCAGCTTCGCAAATTCGCCCGGAAGACGAGTCACCCGGCCGCCCTCCTCATCCACGCTGAGCCAGAGAGGCAGCGGGTTTCCGGCATTCGCTTTTTTCAAATCGTTAAACAGTCGAACCGCCTGTTCCGTACTTTGGATATTGTCCTTAAAAAAGATAAAACCGCCAACTTGATATTTATCCAGAAGCTTGCGGGAAGTTCGGTCCACCGTGGTTCCTTCCATGCCGACGATAACAAGCTGGCCGATCTTCTCCTCCACGCTAAGCCCTTTTAACTGCTCCAATACCGGATCCGTAGGGGGCTGTTCAGGCTTGACCGGCGTCTTGCCTTGGTTTATCGGCTCTTCATCGGCTGTTCCGGTGGGTTTCCCGGAATCCTTTGTTTCAGTAACCGGAGGTTTGTTATCCGTCTTCCCCTCCTGCTTGGAAGAGAAGCTGCACCCGACAACGGTAAGCATAATCAGCATCACGGCTATAAAACGAATATGTATACTGCGGTTCATGACTCACCTCCCTGAAATTCGATCATACATCATCCAAGCTACTCAATCAGCCCCAGTTCTCGGGCCTGATCTTCCGTCAATATAAATTGTTCGTTATCCCACGTTTCGTCTCCTTCGCGCAATCCGAACATAATCACAATATCATCCCAGATTTTTTTTCTCCATGGCTTCGCTTTGACTAATAATAATTTTCATGATTTCCTCAATCAACCTCCGACTTGTAATTTTCTGTAATAGGATGACCATTACAGCTTTCACCTATTACATATACAACCGATATCCAAGGCTAGAAACGTAAATTTTAAATTTTTCACGGACGGAACACCCCAAATGGCTTCTTATATATAAATATGAAAAAAAACAGCCGGAAAGAATACAGGCTGTTTTAGCTTGAATAAACGCTCTCAGGAAAACGAAGGCTGGTTCTTAATCCAGGACATGGCAATCGTCCCTTCTCCTGCGTGAACGCCTACAACGGGTATAAAGGTCATGATTTCGGTTTTCAGCGAAGGGTGCAAGCCGCTGATTTCTTTTTCGATTTCTTCGGCCTCTTCCATATTGTTCGCATGCATAATGCAAACCTTTTTGATCTTTTGAATATCGTGTTTGAGCGTCTCTACCATTTTTTTGTTTTGCTTTCTTGAACGTACGGATTTTCTCTTCAACGACGACTTTTCCTTCTTCAAAACGAAGGAGCAAATGAATGCGCAGCAAATTGCTGAGCAGAAGCTGTGTCCCGGACACACGGCCGCTTGCGTGAAGACGGTTCAGACTCGCCGGAATGAGATAAAAGGACGTATTCTGAATCATCGTCTCAATTTTTTCCTTGATCTCGTGAATGGAATGGCCCAATTTATGCCAATTGATTCCCGCCGTAACCATTTCGCGAAGCGGAAACGCACCGAATTTGGAATCGATAAAGGAAGCGGAAACCTCGGCGATTTCGGCTGCCTGCACGGATGAATTCAACGTTCCGCTCAGTTCCGAGGAGCAGTGGATCGCGATGACATCATCATATTTGCCCTTCAACGATTCGTACAGCTCGATAAATTCCCCGATCGGAGGCTGCGAGCTGCTGACTTTGCTTTCATGCTTCATCTTCTCATAGAAGTCACCGGCTGAAATATCGATACTTTCCTTATATGCATCCTGTCCCAGGATCAATCGCAAAGGTACGATATAAATATGATTTTCCCTGGCGAAATCGGGGTCTATGGTACTTGTGCTGTCTGTTACCCATGCAATCGATCTCATTTTCTCTGATCACGTCTCACTTTCGCGGTATCAATGGTTGGTGTATATTCTTATAAACCAATATTAAAAATATATATCAACCCCGACCCTCATGCAAATGGAAGGAATCAAGAAGACCGTTTGCTTGAATGATAGCCTTTGTCGCCAAAAGGCCGGAGCTCGTTAATCCAGTGTTCCTCTCTTTTATTTACGACATCCTTCAGATCATAATACGGATCGTTCTTAGGTTCAATGACCTCGATCACCTCGAAAGCAAAAGCCTCCTCACCATACTCGTTCCACTCCTGTTGAAGCGTTTTGTTGAGGCTCGTGCCCATCTGCAATTCGAATTTTTTGCCGTTGATCGTTTTCAGGTTCGGTGTGCCGACAACGAGCATTTTACCATTGACCGTATTTCTGATCCGGTAAACTCCGGCCTCGGTTTTCAGTTCCTTATACATTTGTTTTAATTCTTCTCTCCGATTCATCGTGCTTAGTTCCTCCTGATCCCCTTGATTTTAATGAAGCCAGTATTGGCTTCCGTCCGGCTTGCGGTCAATAAAGCCGTATTCGATCAAGTACCGGCGTATCGTGACAAAATCATCATAAACTTCCTTGATCCTCTCATTGACTTCCGGTTCCGAATAAATACGGCCCGGCTCGAACTTCTTTGCGATTTCCCTCAATACCACATAACGCTGCTTCTCTTTCAGTTTAAAGGTCGTCAGCCTTCCGCCGTCCCCTTCCGGAAACAGTTTGGCCAGGATTTTCTTTTGTTCCTCCTCGGTCACGTTGTAACGCTCATCAATCATTTTGGCGGACGGGTGAAGGGGCAGGAATGACGGTGCATGGGAATCCTTTTCTTTTAACAGCTCCATCAGTGTCAATAGGACTTTGGCTTGGCGCTCTTTTTCCTTAAGGGCAAAACGGTGGTTCCGGATCGTGGAAGCACTGCCGATCCCCATCTCCTGCTGTACCTCGGCGTCGGTTTTTCCCTGATAAAAGAGCCTCACCAAACGATTTTGATGCTCGGTCAAGCCGGTGAATTTCTTGTCGAGGCTCGATAAATACTCAAAAACCGAGCCATGCTCCCGCTCGATATGCAGTGCCATGAACCTCCCCGGCTCGTATAACAGACCTTGAACGGGGTAGATGATCCCCTTTTCGATTTCCCTTCCGCATAACAAACACACAAATCCGTTTTTTTCCTCAATGTATCCCTGTTTCAACTCTTCTATGGAAGCCTCCCAAAAACGATCCTGCAATTCCATAATATATACACCTACATTTCGATTTTATATAGACATAATATTATTTCGTCTATCATGTGTCAAACGTTTGTGTTTGTTCGGCTGCAAATGAAGCGCACAGCCTCCTGCCGTCGAATTAAGGGCGCCCAAAGGTCTTTTTGACCGCCACGGACCCTTGCTGCTCGTTAAGAGAGCATTGAACGGCAGATTCCCTAAATTATAGCAGATTAATCCTTTCTCGGTTTTCCTTAACCTGATAAAATAGAGAGGTTGCTGCAGGAGAACAGGAGGTAGGACGGTGCGGTTCATACAACAGTCGGCAAAAGAATGGAAAGATTGGCCCAGGAATATCAAGCTCTTTTTTCTGGCCAACGTGCTGTACCAGATCGGTACCGGCATGTTCGGGGTTTTATACAACTTATATATCAAGGACCTGGGTTACGCCGATTCGATGAACGGTACGGTCGTAAGCGTCCAGTCATTGGCTACCGCGATGATGTTTATCCCGATCGGTTTTTTGGGAGACCGCGGAAGCCGGAAAAAGCTGCTTGTGCTCGGCGCCCTTTTAAGCGGCGCGGGGCTGATATACCGTGCCTTTCTGGAGGCCGAAGCCGGGCTGCTGGGACTGGCTGTGTTTACGGGCCTGTTCTCATCGTTTTTTCAAGTTCTGGCGATCCCCTTTCTCGCAGAAAATACGGTAAAATCGGCGCGTATGCGTATCTTCAGTTATCACGCTTCCCTCGTGCTTGCCGCTCAGGTTCTGGGCGGAATGGGCGGGGGTTTCTTGGCGGATTTTATTCAGCTTTTGGGGGCGGATCAATTAGCGAGCCTGAAAATCGTGCTTATGATTGGCGGCATGTGCACATTTGCCGCGTTCATCCCGCTTTTGTTTACCACGGAGACGCCAAGACCGGAACCGGACATCCCGCAACCGGGCACCCGGACCGTGAACACGCTGCCATCCGACGCCCGGTCCGACTTTAAAATTATCGGGCAATTCGCGTTCGCCCAACTGCTGATCGGGTTAGGTTCGGGTCTGGTCGTACCGTATTTGAATCTTTATTTTACGAATAGGTTCTCCGTGTCGCTGTCGGCGGTTGGAATATTGATCTCCCTCGGTCAAGTCATGACGATCGTATCCATGCTCATCGGTCCGGTGCTCGTCCACCGGGTGGGAGCCGTTCGGGCAGTCGTCAGCTTTCAGATTCTGTCGCTACCGTTTCTGCTGATTACCGGATTTACGAACGTCTTCGGCGTGGCAGCGGTCGGATTTTTATTCCGTCAGGCCTTGATGAACGCGGCCAATCCGATTCAGTCCTCCATATTGGTTGACCGTGTCCCGGATCACCGCAGGGGGATCGCCAACTCGTTCACCCAAACCGCTTTCATGCTCGGCTGGGCAACCATGGGGCCGGTTCAGGCCATGCTTGTCACGAAATACGGAAGCTACTGGGGTTACGCCACGACCTTCTGCATTACCGGTTGTCTTTACATCGCATCCTCCCTGATCTATTACCGGATGTTCCGCGAAAAAAAAGAATAAAAACATAACCGCTTTGCCAACCGCGCCTTAACATTAACAAGAACCCTGGCTCCTTTGTATATTAGGACAGGGTTCTTTTCGTTTGAGTCGCAGGTTCAAACTTCGTTTCCTGTAGCTCCCTTGTAATAATGGGTGTGGGGTCTGACGCCATTTACTGTCGTATACCCTTCAAAGTAATGGATATGCCCGCCACCCGGAAGGTTGATGGCCGGACCCGTTACCCCTTCGATGACATGTTTATGACCCTGATTTAGGGATGTAACCGAATAATAGCGGTGAACGTGAGGAACGCCTGTGGGGGCCGGCTCCGTGTTGCCAACATATTGATGTGTATGTCCGTCATCGAATGATGTAACGCCGGAGAAGGGATGAATGTGGTAGATTGGCCGACCGTCCCAAGAAGTAAGGTAAAGACGATGAGAATGTTCGTTTTCGTCATTGTTCGAATGAAGGACGAATCCGGAAACAGGAATTTTTTTCAAACTTCCAACTCCTTTCGATTGGTTCGGTATCTCAGCTTATGTCAATATCCGCTAAAAGGATTATGTCATTTGCCCAGCCCCAGTCAAAAAGAGCTTCTTCAATAGCAAAAATAAAGCTCGATTCAAATGCCACATACTTATGGGCTATTTCACATAATTTGTTTATGAAGGAAACGCTATCCTAAGGAGGCAATGAAATTTGGCATATACGAGCTTTGAAGGCGCCTCGTTGTTTGAAAACCGCTTTTGGATGCAGATACTCGGGGATCACAGCAGATTCATTTACGGAGCGCTCGCTCCTAACGAAACGGAAGAAATACGGCGGGCAGAGATGTTTATTCAAATCTTTGACCGACTGCTGGAATCGGCAAGGACACAATTAATCGACTTCAATATACGCAGCCTGAATTCTGCTGCCTTTGCCAGAACGCAGGAATTTCGCTCGTTCAACCTGCATCTGCTAAAACGCCGGATTACCGAGAATATCGGTCTCAAAATGCCCCCGACGTTCTTAAGCCATATGGTAAACGAGGCCGAAGAGGCGCTTTCTGTCATGAATTTTCTGCAGGCAGGACAAATTCCTCCGCTGCAGGACGCTCTCCATCATCATTTGGTATGGCTGCAGGATGCTTACGGTCACGCGGCGGGCATCAACGGCGAGCTGGACTGGATGGAAAAAAGAATGAAAGAGACGACCGAAGGCTTTGAGAAGCATTTTGAGGAGTTCTATTTGAAAGCCGTCGAGTTGGCCGGTTATACCCGAACGGGACTTAAGAATTTTCCGGCACTGGACCGCTTTAACCACGAGGTAGAGCTGGAAATGCTTTTGTTCAGGGAGTTCCTGAAGGAACTGGAAGAACTTCAAATCTCCAAGGAGATACTGGGCACGTTGATGCCGCTGCTGGCCGATCATATGGCGAGGGAAGAGTGCTATTATTTAACGAAGTTATCCTGGGTGTCCAAAGTGAATAATCCAAACTGCGATCCCGGCAAGCCAAGAGTGGAAAAATGAATGCCCTGACACATCGAAGTCAAAACCGCGCAAGGCGGCGTAAAGAAGCGATTTACGCTGTAGTTTCACTAAATCTGCTATTGCTTTTCTACTGCTCTCAACTCACTTGGACGATAGGACAATGCCGTGCAGGACAGCGGCAAGGAAGCGCTTTATACCGGAATCGCACTCATTCTGCTGCTGGCCTCCTGTGTCTTCGTCACGCTCTATAGACGTAAACGGCTTTAAAATATCTTCCAACACAAAAAGCTCAATCTTCCGAAATCGGGGAGATTGAGCTTTTTAACAGCGCCCATTAGGGGCTCCAAAGAAAGTACAAAGGAACCCCCTTTTATTAAATCCAGAATAAAAATATCGGCGAGGAAATCAGCAATACGGCGGCCGCCACGCAGCCTGTCGTAACGGGTCGTCTCAGCTTTAACTGGGTTGAGGCGGAACGGTACCAGCCCTTAAACTGCCACCTGTTGCGGTATAACACATAAAATAGCAACCCGTTCCCACCCAAAAGAAGCATACCAAACCACTCGTGCCAAGCCTCAAAGGAAGATGCCGCGAAAATCACGGCGTAAACCCGTCCTGATTTCACGTGTTATCGTCCGAGAATACAACCGTCCCTATCCCAGGTTCCGCATCCTTACTCCATTGGCGTATTTGCAGCGGATTCCGGCAAATAACTTCTAAGGATATAGGACTCCACTTTTTTGCTGATCCAGAGCAGCAGCAGAACGAAAACAATGACTCCCGCAAACAAAACCGGCTGCCGTAAAAAATCCGAGAAATTGGCGCCAATGAACGAGACGCAGAATACCATGATTCCTTTACCCAAAATAACGGCCATCAGATAGGATTGAATATGCATCCTCGCCAAGCCGGCGGCGATATTAACCGCCACAAAAGGGCCGACAGGCAGTATTCCCAGCAAAAACACATAACTGAAGCCGTTGCGTTGAACCCATCTCATTCCCTTTTGCACCTTCGGCTTCGCAGCCCATTGATCCAAGTATCGGCTTTTTCCGACCGAGCGCACCAGAAGAAAGGTAACGAAACAGCCGGCAACCAAACCGAACCAAGAATAAATAAAGCCCGGCCAAAAGCCGTAAACCGCGGCATTCACCCCGACAATAAGCGCTGTCGGCAGAGGGGGAACAAATGACTTCATAAAAGTAAGAAGGATGCCCGGTATGGGACCGAGCCCCCGGAATTTCTCCAGAAACCACTCCAAATTGTCTTGCGTGAACAATGACATGATATCCAATGCTGCAGCACCAATCAATCCGTTTCACCAACTTTAACGTTATTGTTATGGATAGTGTAACGGATAAACGATGATTTTTCATAGAAGTTTATTGAAAGATTATCGTCATATTTCTATTCCAGCAATGGTGAGATCTGGACGATATGATGTTCGTCATGCCAAATAAAGTCTTTCAGGTAAGCGGTAAGCTCAAACGGATTCCCATCGCCGTCCGTGTAGGCTCGTTCATATTGATCTTCACTCAGCGACCGGATATGCCGAATCAATTCCTGACGGAGCCTCTTGGTTTCGTCCGCAAGCCTGGAAACAGGGCAGGACTCTCCATACCGCCTGGCTTCTTCGTTAAACTCATCGTAATCGAGATGCTTTGAGGTCAATGGTTCGCCGCGACTGATTTTTAATATAGCTTCATTCAAGAAATATTCATCCCATTTCATGATATGGCTCACAACGCCCCGAACGGACCATTTCCCTTCGGCAAGCGGCTGATCCCACACGCTCTCGCTGTTTCGTTCCAGACTGCCCACGAAATCGATCCATGTTCCGAACTTCTCGAGAAGCTGTTCTTTTTCATTATGCATATTAATCTTCTTCCCCCTTAATGTTAAAATGCCGCGCAAGCCGTTCATCCTGCCAGTCATTCAAGCGGAGCAGTTCTTCGTACGGATCCCCTTCCAACCCTAACAGCCTGCCGAACGCCGGCTCGGTTTTCATGCCGCAAAGTTTGTATTTCATAACGGCCTTACGGGCCTTTTCCCCCCATAACCGCAATATTCGGTGTTCGACGATCATATGCCTCCAGCCGTTCTGCATCAGCGTAGGCACAGGCTGCGCAAAAAGCTCGATGATCCAATCTTGGTATGTAAATTGTACGGTCAGGCTCAAGATTCCCCCGGTATAACCCTGTTCCATATGAAGGGATAAACCCATTAAACGCTGCTTTACCGCTTCTTCGAAAAAACCTATGTCCGGCGCAAAACAAATGATGTCCAGATCGCTGTCCGGCAAATCGATGCCGATGGGCACGGTTCCGACAAGAAGGGGATCAAACTCCCCCAGCAGTTCCATGATTTTAAGATCTGTCAGGGCACGATAGGCGGATTGCTGCTTTTCGTTTCCGCTTTGAAGGTAAGCGATATCCCGGAAGCGTATGATGTCTTCTATTACGCACAGCCCCCCTTGAAAACGCCCGCTTACCCAGGCTTCATGATAGCGGTTACGTTTTATTCATTCATTATAGAACATAAGTTCCTATAACTCAATCCTGTTTTCTGCTGCATTTATCCCAAAAAAAACCCTTGGCAAGCGGCATATAACATCTCCGTTTGGACGGAATAAAAAATACCCGGGTTTTCTTGACGAAAACACCGGGTGTTCATGTTCCTTCTTATTTATTGTTCGTTGGCAGTTCGCACGATTCGTCCGTGCAGGCTCCCGCTGCCGAGTCTTCGTCATTTACCAGAATGAGCGGTTTTTCTTCTCCGAACGCTTTGCGCAGCGCTTCCGCGAATACCTCGGCAGGCTGGGCGCCGGATACCGCATATTTGCCGTCCAGAACAAAGAACGGCACGCCTTGAACGCCGATGCGTCTCGCCGCGTCTTCATCGGCCCGGACTTCGGAGGAATAACGATCGCTCGCTAGAACGGATGCAGCTTCGTCTCGGTCCAGACCCGTTTCGGCAGCCAAGTCGGCCAAGAGTTCTGGATCGTCCAAATCTTTCGTTTCGGTAAAATAGGCCAGGAAAAGACGTTCCGCCATTTCTTTCATTTTGCCCTGCTGTCCGGCAAAGTGAACCAATCGGTGCGCATCGAACGTGTTGGCAGGAATGACGCGATCCAGGTGATACGTAAGGCCTGCTTTTGCAGCCTGATCCGTAACTCGGGCGTTGGAAGCCTCCGCCTGCTCTATGCTCATGCCGTATTTGGAGGCTAACAGCTCGGTCATCGATACGCCGGGCTCATACGTCGCACCCGGGCTCAGCTCGAAGCTGCGGAAAACAACCTCCACCTGCTCTTTTTGCGGAAATTGGCTCAGCGCTTCTTCAAAGTGACGTTTTCCGATATAGCAGAACGGACACATAAAATCCGACCAAATTTCAACCTTCATGTACATAAACCCCCTACCGTATATATTCGACTTACTTATTGTAACCTACATTCCGAATGATCGCAAGCCGGACTTATTTCAGGGCGTTGGCGAAGCCTTAGCCACCTAAGCGCTCCAGGTAGGAACGCAAATCCCCGTTGGTATCAAACGTTTCCAAATAAGGCGCCAACGCTTCAGGCATCATTAAAGCTCGCTCTCTCCGCAATATATAATCAAGAAAAAACGTCTATCGACGTACTTTCTCAGAAGACAGACCGCATATAGCGGAAGTTTTTTCTTGCGAGATAAGGATGGCAATCCTCTGAAGTTTATTCTTTCTTATCTCTATAAAAAGTCATGTGCTTCTTTTCGGACTTATAGTAACTTAATCTGTCGGCAAGTGTCCCGGTGTGAAATTCAAACAGGTGTCCGTCGGGATCGGTGAAGTAGACAGACCTTTTGTCGAGCGGGTCCCTCTTTCTCCCTGGAAGAATATGTACCTTGTATCTGTTCAATCGTCCCAATAATTCGTCGAAATCCTCTTCCTCTACCGTAAATGCGGTATGCGTATAGGAAGAGGGTGCTCGGTCCCGTTCGATATCTTCCTGATTCAAGGCAATCCATAAACCGCTCAGGTCGAAATACGCGAGCTTCCGGCCTTTAACCAGCAGTTTGGCTTCAATCACATGCTCAAAGAAAGCGATGGACTGCTCCAGATCGGATACCGAAAAACATAAATGGTTTAGCCCTTTTACTCTCATCCGTTCATCCACTCCCCAGTTGAAGGCTGTGTTCAATCCAAACCTGAATCAACTCCGCTCCCTTATGCGGTCCGGTCGAGCCGTTAATGATGATATCGGCATGCCATTTCGTCGGTTCCACATATTCATCATGGCGGAAACGCACCAGATCCAGGTATTCTTGCGTAGTCTCCTCATAAGAGTACCCCTTGCTCAGAAACCATCCCGTTCTGCGGATCATCCGCCCGGCAGTCCACGTACACTTTCAAATCCAACCATTCCCGAAGCTCATCAAAGTACAGAAGAAGAAAACCTTCAATGATGATCAGATCGAATTCGTTCCCTTTTCGGGCAGCTTGGTACTCCGAACAAAGGCGCTGAACATCCACGCCGTCGGGGTGGTTGAAATCCTCATATTCCTTATTCGAAAAAGGGGCCTTTGTCACGGGTCTCTGCGCCTTGTAATACCGATCCGTATGTAAAATCAAAACATTCTTGTCTTTTAACCTGTCCTTCAGAAGCAGGCTCAAATGGGTTTTTCCGCTCCCGGAACCGCCTGCGATTCCGATGGTCAGCCCCTTTGTCCCGGTCAACGCGCCGCGCCGTATTTTTCGTTGAATTCATCCCGCGTCATGCCGAAATAAATCTCGTCGAAATAACGGCCCTCCGTATACACCATGTTCCGCAGCCTTCCTTCCTGCATGAATCCCATTTTTTCATGGAGCTTGATGGAGGGTTCATTGAAGGAGTACACGTGGGGCGTGGCCTTTTGATAACCGAGTTCGTTGAAATAAAAACGCAGGACCATCTCGATCATCTCCCTCCCGTAGCCCTTTCCCTGTTGGCTGGGAGCGAGCGCGAGGCCGTATTTAAACGTCCCGAAACGCCGGTTGCAGGCAAACGCATCGATGGTCCCGACAGCCTCATCCCCGCCCGCTACGGCGATCCAGCGAAAGGAATCGTCCTCGCGGGGCTTAAGCTCCGACTCCAGCCACTCCTGCCTCCTCCGGTCCGGCTGGGGCCAGTAAACGGCATCCACATTTCGGTCAATCGTATCGTCAAAAGCTTTGAAAAGCTCGATATCCGACGGTTCTATGGCTCTCAGGGTCAGTCGCGCCCCTTGCCAGTAATGGCTGGATGAACTCATATTCCTCTCCTCCTTGAAATAAACCTTATCCGAAAGCGATGATTGCCGGTCTCCCGTTCCATTATTATACATGAGGATCCAAACCATGAAAAAGCATCAACCTCTACCTGATCGGGCCGCATGCGTTGTACACTCAAAAGAATACCGCCAGGGAATACCACCCTGACGGTCTTTGTCGTTTCATCTATTGCCGGTTCTCCGAATCGGCTGTTCCTTTTTCGGGCGCCGGTGCGTTCGTCGATTCCTGCTCCGTTTCACGCATCCAGCTCCGCATCATGGACAGCAGCTGCGCGCTGTTCACCGGCTTGGTGATGTAATCGGAAGCGCCCGCTTCCAGGCATTCCTCGCGGTCCCCTTTCATGGCTTTGGCCGTCAGGGCAATAATCGGCAAGTCCCGGAAATGGGGCTTCTTCCGGATGGCGCGTGTCGTCTCGTAGCCGTCCATGACCGGCATCATAATGTCCATCAGAACAATATCCACATCCGGCGTCTGGTCCAGAATATGAAGCGCCTCATGGCCGTTCTCGGCAGGTATCACCTTCATGTTGTGACGTTCAAGGATTGTCGTCAGCGCGAAGATATTGCGGATATCGTCATCCACGACGAGAACGTTTTTGTATTCGATCATCTCATCGGACTGATGAAGCTTCACGAGCGTCTCCCGGGGTCCTTCCGGCAGATTTTCAGCTTTGCGGTGCAGATACAGGGCGGTTTCGTCCATGATCTGTATCGGCGACTTCACCTCTTTGATCACCGAGGATTTGGTCAGTTCCTCAAGTTCTTCCTCTTCTTCGGTCGTCCACTTCCTGCTCCGGTTCAGAACGATCGGAAGGAATTTGTTCTTGGCATTTTTCTGAAGTTCCCGGATAAAGGAGAGCACACCCATGTCCGTTAAGTCGTTATCCGTCATCAGGCAATCGAAATCATGATCTCTCAGCAGATTCAGCGCTTGTTTGGCCGTCTCCGCCGTGGATATTCCGATATCCTTATTGTCGATCGTCTCCACGATTTCCTTGCGCCGCTCCTCATCGCTCACGACGACAAGCAGATGGTGGAATTCGCGTTTTGCGTACGCGCTGAGCCGGTCAATCGCATTTTCAAGATCCTCGTTCGATACCGGCTTGCACATATAATCGAAAACGCCTTTTTGTTTCAGGCCGACCTCGTCCTCCTCAATCGTAATGACGCAAACCGGGATGTGCCGGACGCCGAGGTCATTCTTCAGATGCTCGATCACGAGCCAGCCGTCGGTATCGTCCAGGCGCAGATCCAGCGTGATGGCAGCCGGTTGATATTTTCTGGCCATTGCCAGCGCATTGGATCCGGACGAAGTGATTACGGCTTTAATGCCCTTTTTATGCAAAATTTCCAGCAGAATTTCGTTAAATACCTGGTCATCTTCAATAATCAGGAATACCAAATCGTCCGGCTGAATATTGTCCCGGTCGTCCAAGACATTCTTCTGGCTTGTTCTGACGAAAGAGCGGGTTCGAAGCGGCGGCGTCACGTCGATGACCTCCGGTACGTATTTAGACTTCGGCTCCGGCCCGGCGAACTCTTCGTCAAGCGGCAGATACAGCACGAAGGTGCTGCCTTTTCCTTCAACGCTGAACAGCGTGATTTCCCCGCCGAGCAGGGCTGCGATTTCGCGTGAAATGGCCAGCCCGAGGCCGGTTCCCCCGTATTCGCGGTTCGTGCTTCCATCGGCCTGCTGGAAGGCTTCGAATATAATCCGCTGTTTATCCTCGGGAATTCCGATGCCCGTATCGCTAACGGTGAAGCCGAGTACCGTTTTCGCCTGGTTCAGAACGCTGTTGTCCGGGCTCCAGCCTTCCGCGGCGCGGGCGATGTACAACGCGACCTTTCCTTCTTCGGTAAATTTAAACGCATTGGACAACAGATTCTTCAAAACCTGCTGCAGGCGTTTAAAATCGGTGACGATCAGTTCCGGAACGCCGGCTTCCGTCTTCAGCTCAAAGTCGACGTCCTTGTCTTCGGCGATCAGGCGGAAGCTCCGGTCCAATCCGTCCACAAGTTCGCTGATCTTGACCTCGTTATATTCCGGGGTTACCGTGCCCGACTCGATTTTGGAAAGATCCAAAATATCGTTGATCAGGCTCAGTAGTTCCATTCCGGACTCTTGTATCGTTTTGGCAAACTTGACCTGGTTCGAAGAGAGGTTCCGATCCGGATTCTCGGCCAGCTGTTCCGCTAGAAGAAGCAGCGAATTCAGCGGGGTACGGAGTTCATGGGACATGTTCGCCAGGAATTCGGATTTGTATTTGGATGTGAGCGCCAGCTGCTCGGCCTTTTCCTCCAGGAAGCGCTTGGCAAGCTCGATCTCGTCGTTCTTGCTTTCCACTTCGGCCTTCTGGATGACGAGCAGTTTGGCTTTCTCCTCAAGCTCTTCGTTCGTATGCTGAAGCTCCTGCTGCTGGTTTTGCAGCTCCTCCGTCAGCGACTGCGATTGCATCAGCAGCTCCTCCGTCCGGCGGTTGACCTGCATCGTATTGATGACGATGCCGATCGATTCCGTCAGCTGGTCCAGGAAAGCAATATCGATATCGCTGAACGGACGGAAGGAAGCCAGCTCCAGAACGGCAAGCACCTGATCCTCGAAAATGATCGGCAGCAGGACGATGTTCAGCGGAGCCGCTTCGCCCAGACCGGACGAAATGACGACGTAGTCGGACGGTACATGCGTAAGAAGAATCCGCTGTTTTTCCACCAGGCATTGTCCGACGAGGCCTTCGCCGGAACGGAATTCGTTGGACAGGTTTTTACGCTGCTGATAGCCGTAGCTGGAGTACAGCTTCAGAAGCGGCTCCCCGCCTACCGGTTGATTCAAATAAAAGACCCCGTGCTGCGCCGAAACCAGCGGCGCCAGCTCCGACAAAATCATCCGGCTGGCGGCGTTCAAATCCCGTTGGCCTTGGAGCATGCGGGAGAACTTGGCCAGATTCGTCTTCAGCCAGTCCTGCTCCGTGTTGATCCGGGTGGTTTCCTTCAGGTTGCGGATCATTTCGTTGACGTTGTCCTTCAGTGCCGCAACCTCGCCTGCCGCCGCAACGTCGATCGTTCTGGACAGATCGCCCTTCGCTACGGCCGTAGCCACGTTCGTGATGGCACGCACCTGCGTCGTCAGCGTGCTTGCCATATAGTTAACGTTATCCGTCAGATTACGCCATGTACCGGCTGCCCCCGGAACGTTAGCCTGCCCGCCGAGCTTCCCTTCGGCCCCTACCTCCCGGGCTACCGTCGTCACTTGGTCGGCAAAGGTGGCAAGCGTGTCGATCATATTGTTAATGGTATCCGTCAACTCGGCAATTTCACCCTTCGCGTCCACGGTCAGCTTTTGTTTCAAATTACCGTTCGCTACGGCGGTAACGACTTTGGCAATGCCGCGGACCTGATCGGTCAGGTTCGAGCCCATCGTATTGACGTTGTCGGTCAGATCTTTCCAGATCCCGCCGACGCCCCGCACGGTGGCCTGTCCGCCCAGTTTGCCGTCCGTCGCCGACCTCCCGGGCCACGCGCGTTACCTCGGAGGCGAAGTTGCTCAGCTGGTCCACCATCGTATTCATCGTGTTCTTCAGTTCAAGAATCTCGCCTTTGACATCCACCGTGATTTTTTTTGGTCAAATCGCCCTTGGCGACCGCCGTGGTAACCTCGGCAATGTTGCGCACCTGATCCGTCAGGTTGCGTGCCATGCTGTTTACCCCTTCGGTCAGATCCTTCCACGTCCCGCCGACGCCTTTAACCTGCGCCTGGCCTCCAAGCTTGCCCTCGGTTCCAACCTCGCGCGAGACGCGGGTAACCTCGGAGGCAAACGTGCTGAGCTGATCCACCATCGTATTGATCGTGTTCTTCAACTCCAGGATCTCTCCCTGCACGTCGGCGGTGATTTTCTTGGACAAGTCGCCGTTTGCAACCGCTGTCGTAACAACCGCAATGTTTCGGACCTGATTGGTTAAATTGGATGCCATGTAGTTGACGCTTTCGGTCAAATCCCGCCATGTCCCGGCAACGCCTTTCACCTGGGCCTGTCCGCCCAGCATGCCCAAGGTGCCGACCTCCCGCGCTACGCGGGTAACTTCGGAAGCAAACGTGCTGAGTTGATCCACCATCGTATTGATTGTGTTCTTCAGCTCCAGAATTTCCCCGCGCGCGTTTACCGTAATATGCTTCGACAAGTCGCCCCGGGCTACCGCCGTCGTCACCTCGGCGATGTTCCGTACCTGATCGGTGAGCGTTCCCGCCATATAGTTGACGCTGTCCGTCAAGTCCTTCCAGGTGCCGGATACATCCTTAACGTCGGCACGTCCACCAAGCTTGCCTTCGGTGGAAACCTCCCGGGCTACGCGCGTGACCTCGGACGCAAAGTTGCTCAGCTGGTCAACCATCGTGTTGATCGTGCTCTTGAGCTGCAGAATCTCGCCTTTGGCGTCGACCGTAATTTTTTTGGACAAATCGCCCTTGGCAACGGCGGTTGTCACCTCTGCGATATTACGGACCTGATTGGTCAGGTTGCTGGCCATGTCATTCACTGCTTTCCGTCAGATCGCGCCATGTGCCGGCGACGCCGCTCACTTCGGCCTGACCGCCGAGAATGCCTTCGGTTCCGACCTCGCGGACGCCATCCGGGTTACCTCGGACGCAAACGTGCTCAGCTGATCCACCATCGTGTTGATCGTGTTCTTGAGCTCCAATATTTCGCCCTGCACGTCGGCCGTAATTTTCTTGGAAAGATCGCCATTCGCCACGGCGGTCGTGACAACCGCGATATTCCGTACCTGCTCCGTCAGGTTGCTGGCCATGTCGTTTACGCTTTCGGTCAGGTCCCGCCATGTGCCCGATACGCCCTTCACGTTTGCCTGACCGCCCAGCTTGCCTTCGGTTCCGACCTCGCGGGCCATCCGGGTCACCTCGGACGCAAACGTGCTGAGCTGATCCACCATCGTGTTGACAGTGTCCTTCAGCTCCAATATTTCGCCCTTGGCGTTAACCGTAATCTTCTTCGAAAGATCGCCATTCGCCACGGCCGTTGTTACGGCAGCGATATTCCGAACCTGATCCGTCAGGTTGTTTGCCATGTTGTTCACGCTATCGGTCAAGTCTTTCCATGTGCCGGAAACGCCTTTGACATCCGCCTGGCCGCCGAGTATGCCTTCCGTCCCCACCTCGCGTGCGACGCGGTTGACCTCGGAAGCAAACATGCTGAGCTGCGTGACCATCTGGTTGATGTTGTTGGCGGTTCTCAAAAACTCCCCGGTCAGCGGCCGGCCTTCAATCTCCAACTCGACCTTACGGGACAGATCGCCCTCGGCGACGGCGTTAATAACCCTCACCATTTCGCTGGTGGGCTGAGTAAGGTCTGTAACCAGGCCGTTCAGCGAATCCACCATAACTCCCCAGGAGCCGCCGTTATTTTTATGTACGAATCTGCGGTTCAGCTTGCCGTCTTTACCGACGACCTTCGCCACTTTCTTCACTTCGTTGACGAGGCTTTCCTGCATGTCCATGATCTCGTTGAACGAATCCGCAACTTTACCTGCAACGCCCGTCCATTCATAGGGCATTCTATGGGAGAAGTCCCCCTTTTTTAATGCCATTAAAGCGTTAAGCAGCAAACCTACGTCCAGCTGGTCTTGTGACGAATCTAGTTTCCGTTCCTGATCAGACATGGTCATATTCCTTTCATCGAGTATTATGGATAAATGAATCGTTCAGTTTCCTATTTTACTATTACAATGAAACCCTGTCATATTGTTAAAATATCGAAAACCTCCAAATGACGCTTTCTTCGCACCATAAAAAAAAACGTCTATCGACGTACTTTCTTTAGAAGACAGACCGCATTTAGCGGTTGTTTTTTCTTGCGATATAGAATTCCATCAGCTCCGCTGATAACTTATAAATTCTATATCTATAAGAAGAAAACGCCTATCGACGTACCTCACTAGAAGACAGACCGCATTTAGCGGTTGTTTTTTCTTGCGATATAGAATTCCATCAGCTCCGCTGATAACTTATAAATTCTATATCTATAAAAGGGACGGCCAAAAGCCGCCCCCCCTTACTTGTATTTCCGCCAGTCCATCTCGCTGTTCTGAAGCAGAAATTCAAAATCGTTATCCAATCGTTTTTGCTCGGACTTCCGGGCCTCTTCGCGTTTGATACGCTCCGCTTCCTGCCTTTTTGCTTCATCCGCTTTAAGGGTATCGGCTTGGGCCTTCAGACGCTCCACCATCTTCGGGTCCAAGAGATCCTTCAATGTGGCGGGTTTGTCGGCCGGTTGATGATTCGCCGTCTGAACTTTTCCTTTTTTATTCGTTCTGCCTGCCATCGTTCATCACCTCTGTACTGTACATTATAGCAGTTTACGATCCTTATGGCATACGAGTCTTATGTATCATCCGAACGCGTAGCTAATGTATACCATGATCAGCAGGCCCATGATGAACGAATAGGTCGAAGGACGCTCATAGCCGTGTCCGTGGCTTTCCGGGATAAGCTCCTTGTAGGCAATAAACATCATCGCTCCGGCAGCGAAGGCCAGACCGTACCCGATGATGAACTCGATATAACTGGCCGTAAAAAAGCCGACCACCGCCGAAACCAGTTCCATCATCCCGGTTAAAAAAAACAATAAGGAACGCTTTCATCCGGGCGACCTTGGTATTTATGAGAAAAACGGCCAGAATCAATCCCTCCGGCATATTCTGAGCTCCGATCGAGATGGCCACCATCGGGCCGAGGCCTTGATTTTGACTTGCATAGCTGAACCCTGTGCTGAGGCCTTCGGGAATGTTATGAATGAACAACGCGATAATGACCAAAAGCGAAGATGAGTCGAAAGATGTGATCCGCGACTGGTTTTCCACGTCGATGTGGGGTATGTTTTTTTCAATCAAATCCAGCACCACGATCCCGGCCAACAGCCCGATGGTCAGCGGCATAATCCCGCCTTCGTCAAGCGCCTGCGGCATCAAGCCGAATGTCGAGGCCGACACCATGATCCCCGCCGTAAAGGCTACCAGAATATCCTTCCATTTCTCAGACAATGTTTTCACAAACAGCAAAGGAACCGCCCCAATTACCGTAGCCATTGCTGAAATAAAGCTCCCGAGTAGAGCTGAAACCATAGTTGCAGTCCCCTTTTGCTGAAATCTTTAAAAGTAACTGAGTCACTAACACTATATAACCATGGACTATGAAATATGAAATATGAAAATGGGATGAATTTCCTATAACAAAATGATCTGCAAGCCCAGTCTTTAAAAATTTATCAAGCCGCCTGCTTAGCTTCTCCATGCCATCCTGCATTATGTGGAAAATCCCGCTGCGGGAACGCAAAAAAGAGAGCCCGTAGGCTCTCTGGTTTTAAACATTATGTAAAATTTGGAGGGCGATCGATGGGACTTGAACCCACGAATGCCGGAGCCACAATCCGGTGCGTTAACCCCTTCGCCACGACCGCCACAGGGAATATTGTTGTTTTCCCGAGACACTAATTTATCATGAATCCCCAAGGTTGGCAAGTTGTAAGTTTTCCCATATCCAAAGAGCGGATGCTTCCGCACCCGCCCCGTTATATATTATAGATTGAATGAATAACTCTCATAACGCTGGATATTGGAGATTGCCTGCCACACGTCGGGCGTTTCGGAACCAGGGTACCAGTAAGCCGTACCGGCAACATTTCGGGCGACAAGCATGCGAAGTTTTACGGATAAGGACCGGGCATCTTCCGTCCAAATTTTGCGGCGAATCCCCTCCTCGTCATACGAGGTTTCATATTGGCCCAACGCCTCATTCCATATCAGGACCGATGAGTGCTTCCGAATCCGCCTTCCCTGCTCCAGCAAGCTGATGTCCTCTGACCCGCTTCCAGGGCTTAACCGCCACTCCCTTGTGTATAGCGGGAGAGCGATAATCGTTTTGGAGAAGGGTACCGTGGTCAGGATTTTATCCACCGCCGAGGTAAGCCATGGCATCGAAGACACGGAGCCTGCCAAAGGAGAGCCTCCCCAGTGTTCGTCGTAGCCCATTAAAACGACATAGTCGGCATAAGCCCCCAATGCCGAGTAGTCGAACGCTTCGGTCCAATCCGTCCCCAAATCCGGGGACACGTCTATCGAGACGACCGCCCCCAGGCTGTGGAGCTCCTCTGACAGCTCTTTAATGAACGAGGTCAAATTCGCCCGGTCCGCCGGAGCCACGTTTTCAAAGTCGACATTAATGCCGTCCAGTTTATATGTCGAAACATATCCTGCAAGCTTCTGAATGACAGACCTTCGGGCTTGACTGTTGCCGAGCGCCCGATGGGTAGCATCCGCGTCCGACCGGTTGCCCAGCATGCCCCAGACCTTTCGTCCGTTTTGGCGTGACCACTGCAGCAGTTCGATATTGCTGTAATTGGTGACGGCTCCCGAAGGCTCAATATAATACCAGCGGGGGACAAGGGTGTTCAGATTTGCGGCTTTGGCATAGCTAATATACTGGCCCACGTTCCCGTTATACAGCCATCCCATTCGGATATCCTGACGCAGGGCTTCCGATCCGTGATCGATAAGGGGCTTCACATTGCCGGATTCGAGAACACGGTCCAGCAACGCAGCCGTTTCTTCCCGCGTAATTTCGATCTCCGGCCTGAACAGTCCTTGGTTTCCCTCCATCCATCCGGATACGGTGGCTGCCGCTACCTCTGTCCGAGCCCATCCTGCCACTTCGTCCGCATCCTTGTAACGGTCGGCCAAACCGCTGCCACGGCCGCCGTCCTGCTTCATCGCGCGGACTACGATGACCGCCGCCTCCTGCCTGGACAGGTTGTCGAGCGGCCTGAAAAGCTGTTCCCCTTTGCCGTTTACAATGGACAGATTGCTTCCGGCATGAACCCACCCATAATACCATGCCTGCTTTTGAACATCGCGGTAGGCGGGCAAATCATTAAACACCGGCCCCATTCCGAGCAGTCGGCTGACCATGGCCGTAAACTCCGCCCGTGTAACGGTTTGGCGCGGCAAAAAAGCCCCGTTGCCGTTTCCGTCCACAATTCCTCTGTCGGCCAGGCGAATGATCGCATCTTTCGCATAGCTGGAAGAAATGTCGTTAAACACGGGCTGATGAGGGGCTGCCTGAGCCTCCGCCGGACAAAAACCGGCGGAAAAACCGATTAGATAGATAAACACGGATATCATATATTTTTTCAAGATTACGCCTCGTTTCTTTCGTTCTTTGCATACATTTCAGCATATCAGACGAAAGACTTTGCAGGCATTAATCATTTGTTGGTAAATTTTCTGCTGTAAAAGACATGCGCTCCTTAGCGCCGCGACTTTCCGGAGGCCAGGACTACGGTGCCGATGCCGTCAACGGTCAAGCTGTTGTCCGTCAGGCATTCAATCAGTTCCCCGCCGAACAGCACGCGCCAGGAACCCAAGCCCGGAAGCGGGATTTCCCCGGTTGACCGGCCGGCATGGTGAAGCACGAACAGATTTTCGTCCGGATCTCCGTTGGCATGCCTCCTGATCGTATAAGCTACCGCATGATCGGGAGCTTTCTCGAAGCGGAGAAATTTGCGGATGGATTCCGCGTCCTTCATCCGAAACGCCGGATGTTCCTTCCGAAGAGAAATCAGTCGCCGGATGTACTCAATCCCCTCCTTGTGCCAAGCCGCCTGTTCCCAATCCATACGATTGACTTCGTCGCTTGATTTATAGCTGTTCTCTTCCCCGTTCTTGGTACGATAGAACTCCTGTCCCGCGTGAAGAAAGGGAATGCCCTGGCTGGTCAATATCATGGAAGAAGCCAATCGGTGCATCGCACGGCGGACCTCATCGCTTTCCGACTCGGCTGACAGCTCGATCTTATCCCATAGCGTATGGTTATCGTGACATTCCGCATAGTTCACGATTTGATCGGGTTGGAGCGCAAACGAAGATATGGCATCGTCATAAGGGATGCCGCCGACAATTCCCGGCAAAACCCTCTCCTTGAATGAAGCTTCGCCGCTGATAAAGCCTTTTCGGTCAAACACGAAAATGTCGCCCTTCACGGCATCCCGAAATCCGTCGTTGAATTGGCCGATCCCCGGCATTTCAGCGGCATGAAGCTGATTCGCCCTTTTGTCTTTCGCCAGTTCGGTCTCCATCATCCATCCCTCGCCGATCATGATGATGGAAGGATCGATTTCATTCACGCGATTACGGATTTCGTTCATCGTGCCTATATCCATAAGGCCCATCAAATCAAAACGGAAACCGTCGATCTGATATTCCCGAATCCAATGCAGAATGGAATCGACGATAAACTTGCGCATCATGGGTCTTTCCGTAGCCGTATCGTTGCCGCAGCCGGAACCGTTCGAGAACTTCCGATCAGCCGTATAACGCAGGTAATACCCGGGAACCAGCTTCGTGAAATTGACAAGATAGCCGTCGTACACATGGTTATACACCACGTCCATGATGACGCGGATGCCCTCGTCATGAAAGGCCTGAATCATCTGTTTCAATTCCCGGATGCGTACGTCCGGACGATAGGGGTCCGTAGCGTAAGAGCCTTCCGGCACATTATAATTTTTCGGATCGTATCCCCAATTGTATTGAGGCTCGTCAAGCCGGGTCTCGTCCACGCTCTCCGTAGCAAAATCATAAAAGGGAAGCAGCTCGACATGGGTTACGCCAAGCTCCTTGATATGGTCAAGCCCGGTAGGCAAGTTTTGAGGTCCGCGGGTGCCTTTTTCGGCCAGACCGAGATACTTGCCTTTGCGTTCAACTCCGCTTGCCGGATGAATGGTGAAATCCCGGATATGCAGCTCGTAAACGACCGCATCCACCGCATCCCGGAACGACGGTTTTTTACGGCTCCATCCCGGAGGGTTGGTTTCGGAAAGAGGAATGATCGCCCCGCGGTCCCCGTTTACTCCCACGGCTTTCGCGTAAGGATCGACCGCCTCGTTCCACTGCTTCCCGATCCGGACCAGATAGGTATAATATTTTCCGTTCAGATCGCCGGAAACCCTTGCAACCCATGTCCCTTTGACATCCCGCCGCATCGGAATTTTCTCGCCGCGCTCGCTGTTCCAATCGCTGTATATCATGACAAATGCTTCGCTTGCCGTAGGGGCCCATAAACGAAACTTGGATAACTCGGCCGTATAGATCAGCCCCAAGTCATCACCGTCATAATAAAATGCCTTGTCAAATTCCTTGGAGAAGACGGAGATTCCTCCGGTAACTTCAAGGTCGCCGTAATCGATGACGGCATTGCTTTCCTTCTGTACAGACATGCTGTCCACTCCTTATTTATATTTGGAAGTCGCCTTCGAAGCTTTAAGAACGGTTTCGGCCCTGTTCTTATCCACAATCCCGCCCCCGTACCTTGCCTGCTCATAAAGCTCGACAAATCCGTCAGGCACAGGTTCCGACGCCCCCGTCCTCATCTTCAAATCATGCACGGTTTCCCGCGGCGTGAAATGTCTTTTCCATTGGTATCCCTGCCGTATATTTCGTTCCACGAGGTTCCGGTATAAACGTCTGATTCCGGCCTCTTGTCCATCCTCCCTCACGCCTGCCCGGTTATTGCGGGCTGAAAGCCTCCATCGTTTAAATGCTTTCCCTCTCTTGGGAGGAGCGATTTTCTCCACCTCATCCACATAACCAAGGCGCTCTCCTTCCCCCGACCGGCGCGATAACAGCCGGTTCAGCCATGCGGATAATTTTTCCGCCCATTTGGGCAGCGTGCGAGCCAGACGATATAGCAGGTAAACTGCCGCAAGGCCGGCTGCGGCGCAAGCCGCAACGACCATTATTTTTTCCAGGACTTTGATCCATTGCGGCGGCGGAAGAGACTCCTCCACGGGCAGCAGCGGATCTTCCAGCGGCGGTCGCTCCGGGGGCGGTTCCGTTTTATCTTCCGGCAGTTGTTGAAACAGTCCGTTCATCCAGGACACGACCGTGTTCCATAGATACTCCAAACCTTGGCGCAGCTGAGGCAAAAGAACAAGAACCGCTATAAGCAAAAGCATTGACGCAACCAGCCATCGATTCTGGCGGCGGACCCTTTTCTCCAGAATGACTTTATCGTCATGGGGAAGGGTGGCTTCCTCAATGTGGGTCCGGTTTATGATAAACAGCGTGACTGCCAGCGCAGCGGCACCAAACCACGTCAAGACTCCCCTATACGGGACGAACGACGGCATGAAGTTAAGAACGAAGCTGCTGCATCCATAAATGATCAACCCAATTAAATAGTACATGCCGGGAAAGAGAACCGACCAATGGGCCTGTTCCATTCTTATCCCCCGGTAACATGCGACAAACAAACCGGGGACGCCGATCAAGAGCATAAATGAAACGCCAAACGCCATTAGGGATACCGCCACCGACCATGCCAGGGACCAAAGAACGGTTTTAAGAACCGTGTTGACCCGGAAAAGGCGGCTGCACGCATAGCCCGCACCGTATCCGGCCACAACCAGAAGGGGCCATGCCGCAATCCAAGGACCGGCTTTAGCATAAACCAGCGGAATATAGAGCAGCGGAAAAAACAGCAAGCACTCGACAAGGCCTTGTCCCAAAACGCGGGGAAGGTTTTTGAGTATCGACTTCATCCTTAAGCCCCCTTGCGATGAGATGCCTTCTCTTCCAACAGGTGGACCATGACGTTATGGCCTTCTGCACGGTACTTGGCCATAACATCCTCCAGCCTGTCGTTCATGTAGGTCGTCAGCAGAAGCACCTCGTACTTTCCTTCCAGACGGACAAGCTCCCCCTCCAGAAATTCGTGGAATGACAGACGACGGTCGAGCTGAAGAACCGCCAGGTATTCCAGTATAAGGGACAGCTGCTCCGAGCCTCCGGCGGCGGGGATCCCGGGAAAAGGTCCTCCCTCCTCTTCCAACATGCCGTTTGATCCGATTCCCACCTCCATCCCATGCGACAGCAGCTCGGCGGCCGCTCCGGCAGCAAGCCGGATTCCGTATTCCACCGGCTCGGGCCTGGTAGACCGGCTCCACATATGCTCATGGTCCTCGACGTTCAGGTACATGACAATCCTGCTGTCTGCGGTCGCATCCCTTCGGTGCACCTGCAGTTCACCGGTTCGGGCGCTTGCCTTCCAGTGGATATCCTTCAGCGAATCCCCTTCACGGTATTCCCTGACCCCGGACAGGTAAAACGGGTCCTGCACAATCCATCTGCGGACCAACGTTTCTCCCATCCAGGTTTGAACGGGCATTTCCATCTCCGCCATATCCAGCGGCTCAGGGTAAACGACAAGCTTGCCCTCGAGCGGTAAGCTGAGAACGGCGGAGCCCGTGCCCAGAAGATCCCCCGAGGTCATTGACACGGTACCCAGGCGGTACATGCCCCGTCGGCTCGCCGTAACATCATGCCTTCTTACGATCTTGGTCCATGGCATTAGACTGAAAAAGCTTTTATGGTTCTGGGCAAACTGCCCCTCGCTGATATCCAGGTTGAGCTGGCCCTGAAACCTGAGCCCCGCTTTGAACTGGGATTCCACCCGCAGCCAGGGTACCGGAACGATTTTCCGGTTTTCGATCGTTTCCACCAGCTCGAAATGTTCGCCTTCGTAACAGGCCGAGACTTTAAACGAACGGCTGTATGCAATCCTCTTTAACGCATAACGGCGAAATAAAGCGCCCTGAAGGACAATGACCAGCGCTCCGATCAACAGTATCCAGTATGCACCCATATTTCCCTCCTAAAGCGCTGCCGTGCCTTCGGCGGGAACGGTTGTATCCCGGATAGCCCGGGCAATGACTTCTTCGGCGGCTCCCGCTCCCTCGCGCGTCCGGACCGTTCCCCGCAGCTGCAGCCGGTGCGCCCAGACAGGGGAGGCCAGCCGCTTGATGTCGTCAGGGGTGACGAAGTCCCTTCCCTGAAGGATGGCTTCAACCTGGACGGCCTTCAAAAGCGCCTGGCATCCCCTCGGACTGACGCCCGATGACACGACATCGTCTTTCCTTGTCCGTTCCGCGAGTTCAACCATATAGTTCAGCACCTCATCACTGACGTATACCCTTGCGGCAGCTTGTCTGGCCTGCAGGAGCTTCTCCGTCGGCGCGACTGCTTTCAGTTCCTTCAGCGGCTCATCATCCTTAAAACGCTTCAGGATGGTGACGCTCTCCTCCCTGCTCGGGTACCCCATGCTTAACCTGAACAGAAACCGATCAAGCTGAGCCTCCGGAAGCGGAAACGTTCCCTGCTGCTCCAGCGGGTTTTGCGTGGCGATGACCATGAACGGATTTTCCAGCGCATGGGTGACGCCATCGATGCTGATCTGGCGTTCTTCCATGCATTCAAGCAGGCTGGATTGGGTGCGCGGGGTGGCACGGTTTATTTCATCCGCGAGCAGAATATGCGTGAATAAGGGTCCCGGGCGGAAAGCAAACTCGGAAGATTTCGGATTGAAGTAATAGATTCCGCTCAGATCGGACGGCAAAAGGTCCGGCGTAAACTGTACTCTTTTAAACTCGCAATCCACAGACTTGGCGAGCGTTTTTGCCAGCAAGGTTTTCCCTGTTCCCGGCACGTCTTGCAGCAGGACATGTCCCGCCGTTACAAGGGCAATAAACAGTTTGTCGATCAGGTCTTCCTTTCCGACAATGACTTTGCAAACGTTTGTCCTAACCTGTCCGGCCAGCTCTCTGACAGCATTGTAATCGGTGATAGAAACCACTCCTCATCAAAAAAGATGCCCTTATCCCATTTCGGCATCCCCACCCGACAATCCTTGTTTTTTAGCGAAAATACGCATATACGGCTTCGTCGGCAGGCTCAATGGACGACAGCCGTTTCGGATTGAGACAGTCAGGCGTACTTAATCGTTAAGCTTTTCGGCGGTATGACTGTCGTCCTGCAAATATCGCGCCTCCGCCTGCTCTCTTCCCCCGACCCGGATGTCAATGTAATGTTTGACATCCGGCTGCGGATCGCAGAATGGCTGAAGCACCTCGAGCCACTGCTGATACTCGGGCGATTTCCGGAAGCCGACGGTGACATCCTTAATGGCGCTCCAGCGTACGAGCAGGATATACTCGTCTTTTATTTTCGACGCATTTGTACAGCTCATGCCCCAGATAGCCCCTCATTCCGGAAACGATGCCGTAGGCCGACCGAAAAGCGCTCTCGAACTCGTTGATCCGGCCGGGCTTGATATGCAGCGTTGCCGCTTCAAGAATCATGGACGTTCCCCCGCTTTCTATCGTATTCTTCCTTTTCGCCAAACTTCGGATTTAACGGGCCGCAACCCTTGTACTGCAATCATGTATATGCTGGTATAATGAGAAAGTATACTGAAACAAAAGGATGAGGCTTTCATGGCGTTCGGCATCACAAGACAGGAACTGAAGGAATGGCAGCGTTCGGTAGTCAGGGGAGAAATCGCTTATCTGACGCATTTCTGGTACGATCCGCGCTTCCCCCAGTTCCGAACGGTAACCAAGGTTGGCTGCAGCGATATTGTCCGGCTGAAGCGGTGGTGTCTGGAGCACGGGCTGGATCCGCAATACATCCACCACCGGAAGCCTTACCCCCACTTTGACCTGATGGGCCCGAAACAGGCGGAGCTTCTCCGTGCATTGAATCAAGAGGAACAAATTCTGCGTTTTAACCTTTAGCCGAACAAATGGGCGGCAAAAAAGAGACATTCTGTCAACGCTCAGCGTTCGCAGGATGTCTCTTTTTATTAAACAATGGAGCTCTTATCTAGTTCTTGGCGACAACCGCGCATTTCTCGCGGTAGATCTTTGCGGCTTTCACCATATTTTCCAGCGAGGCCACCGTTTCCTCCAAACCGCGAGTCTTCAAGCCGCAATCCGGGTTGATCCAGAACAGTTGGGGATCCAATACGGACAAAGCCCGGTCCATCATGCTGACCATTTCCTCCACGGAAGGAACGCGGGGGCTATGTATATCATACATGCCGAGCCCGATGCCCAGGTCGTAAGTATGGTCCTCGAAGTGAGAGATCAACTCCCCGTGCGACCTCGACGTTTCTATGGAGATCACATCCGCATCGAGCGCCCGGATGGAGTCGATAATGTCGTGAAATTCACAATAGCACATATGCGTATGAATTTGGGTCGTATCCCGGATCGTGGACGTGGCCAGCTTGAAAGCAAGCACGGCCTGTTCCAGATATCGTGCATGACGGTCCTTTTTAAGAGGGAGTCCTTCCCGCAAAGCAGGTTCGTCAACCTGGATCATCTCGATCCCGGCGGCTTCCAGCGCCTCTACCTCTTCCCGAAGGGCAAACGCGATCTGGAACGCTGCCGATTCGCGGGAAATATCGTCGCGGACAAAGGACCAGTTCAGAATGGTCAGCGGTCCAGTCAGCATTCCTTTAACCGGCTTGCCCGTCAACGACTGGGCATATACGGTCTCTTCCGTCGTCATGGGGGCGAGAAACTCGACATCCCCGAAAATAACCGGAGGTTTGACGCAGCGGGAGCCATAGGATTGAACCCATCCATGGGATGTAAACGCGAATCCGCCCAGCTTTTCGCCGAAAAACTCGACCATGTCCGTCCGCTCGAATTCGCCGTGGACAAGCACGTCAAGCCCGATGTTTTCCTGGATCGCGATCCATTTTCCGATTTCCTCCCGGATGAACTCCCGGTAACGCTCGGGGGACCATTCCCCTTTCCTCCAGAGCTGGCGGGCTTTCCGCACTTCGGCGGTTTGGGGGAAGCTGCCGATGGTCGTTGTCGGCAGCAAAGGCAGGCGCCATTTTTCCTGCTGTTTTTTCGATCGCTCCGCAAACGGGGAGATCCGTTTCGACGGCTCCTGATCCAGCTTGGCCATCCGATCCTGAACCTGCTGCCTGCTGCGCTGAGGAGATTGGTTCAGCCGGCTTACCGCCAGGCTCGCAGCCTCGAATTCCTGCCGAACGGCATTCTTGCCTTCAATGACGGCCCGCTGCAGCCATTTCACTTCGTTCAGCTTTTCCGCCGCAAAAGCCAGCGCATCATGCAGAACGGGATCCAGCTTATGCTCTGATGCAACCGTCACCGGAACGTGAAGCAAACTGCTGGACGGCTGAACGACGATGCGGTCCTGCGGCACATAAGCCGTCAGCCGTTCAATCAGGTCAAGCTGCCGGTTCAGGTCCGCCCTCCAGATGCCTCTCCCGTCGATGACTCCCGCTCCCAGTACTTTATCCTGAGGGAAACCGTGCTGCTGAAGTCCGGCCAGGTTGCCTTCCAAACCGTGGACAAAATCAAGACCGACGCCTTGAACCGGCAAAGAAACCACTCTGTCATAAAACTCGACCGAATCAAAATAGGTCTGGAGCATGATGTTCAATTCCGGGGCTTGTTCATGCAGCACGCTGTAGATACGTTCAACCCGCGCCATTTCGTCCTCGGTCATCGTGGCGACAAGCGAAGGTTCGTCCAGCTGAAGCCACTGCACTCCCTCCGCCTGCAGTTCTTGAAGTACCTGTACGTACAGCGGCAGCAATCGGTCCAGGATGCGGTCCACATTCCCGGCGTCATATCCCTTGGACAGCTTTACAAACGTGTACGGCCCTACGATAACGGGCTTGGCCTCGATGCCCGCTTCGCGCTTTGCTTCACGATAGGCTTCCAAAGGACGGTTAACGGTTAGCACGGGCTCGCCCTCGCCCAATTCCGGGACGATGTAATGGTAATTGGTGTTAAACCATTTCGTCATCTCGCAGGCGGAAGCGGTTTTGCTCCCCCGGGCCATGGCAAAATAGGTGGACAGCGACGCCCCATTGCCGCCGCTTTTGAACCGCTCGGGAATCAAACCAAACATGAAGGCCGTATCCAGCACGTGATCGTACAGGGTAAAATCGTTAACCGGAATCCAGTCGATCCCTTTCTCCTTCTGCGTTCTCAGATGCGATAGACGGATTAGCTTCATTTGTTCAAGAAGCTCCGCTTCCTCCAGCTTTCCGGCCCAATGGGCTTCCAATGCCTTTTTCCATTCCCGGTTCTCGCCAATGCGAGGATATCCCAGGTTACCGCTTTGAATATGATTCATTTCTTCCCCTCCATAATCAGTCTGACGGTTTCTATATCCCTCTCCGATGGACAAACACGAAAAGGGACACCTCCCCCTATAGACATAGGTAAAGATGCCCCGCATACTTTAAAATCGACGCGCCGCTTCTTAACACCTCCCTATCTCCCGTAGGTACAGCAGTGTTGTCAGAACAGGCAGGTCTCCTGGCTTCCGGGTCATCGTCTTGAGGCCGTCTTCCCGATCCATCGGATCAGTGACATGTCAAAGCCCTAAACTCTTCCGTTACAGTGGCGGGACCGCGCCGGTATTTCACCGGACTTCCCTTTTAAGCAGAGATCGTAAAACCCCCGCACCTGTTCCCACATCATTCAATTAAAAAAAATCACATTATAGTCGCCTATAATTTAGATCATCATAATACACCGTGTCGAATAACGCAATCCTAATTTTATGTTTTCCGATCATTTTTGTTGGGATTTACCTGCCGAACGTTTTTTTTAATGCCTTATTAATCCATATCGCGGCTGTAGCGCCATCCCCCATGGCTACGGTGGCGAGTTCGGAGTGAACGCCTAAGTCCCCGGCCACCCAAACGTTTTTGAATGTTTGTCATTTTCGTCCTTGGATCGGCTTTTACATGCCGGTTGTGTTCAATTTCCGCTCCCAGCTGTACCGCAAGCTCCGAATGGACCTGGTTGCCGCCAAAAGAAATAAACCCCCGTTCCGCCGGCAGGACCGATCCGTCTCCCAGGCTGACCCCCTGGATCAGACCATCTTCCTTCAAAAGAATCCGGGCAATGCTTTTGTCCACATAGGTTATTCCCCTGGTTTCCATTTCTTCCATCCGTCCCGGATCAACAGGCGTCTGTTCGTGATTCACGTAAGTAATGTCCGGCGTACGGTCCCGCAGCAGAATCGCCATGTCCGCCCCCGGGTTGCCCGCGCCCATCACGATGGTTTTCCGGTCCTGCACCTCGTACCCGTCACAATCGGGGCATACATAGACCGTCCTTCCGAGAGTCGGAACCAGCCCCGGAATGTCGGGAAAACGGTCGGTCAACCCCGTCGCGAGCAGTAGCATTCTCCCCTCATACAACTTGCCGCTTTCGCCGGATAGTACAAAACCGTCCTTTATGGTCTCGGCTTTAACGATCGTATCCCGTCGAAAGGTCACGCCGAAGCTCTCAGCCTGGCCCCGCCCGCGATTCCTCAATTCTTCGCCGGGTATCCCCCCGGGCCATCCCAAAATATTATGATAGCTCCGGCATAAGGTTGAACGTCCGGTTCCCTTATCGATCACCACGACATTATACGCACTGTACCTTCCAAGCTGAATGGCCGCCTGCAAGCCGGCGATCCCCCCGCCCACAATGATGCAATCAAACATTAATGTTCACTTCCTCTTATCCGGAGTTATTGACTTTTGGTTTTCCCAAGCCGCCTGTCACCCTATACATTAAACAAAACCCGCCTTTTTTACTCCTTGCCGAATCAAGGATGAACAAAAAAACCTTGGCGCATGTTCGCCAAAGCTTTGGATAAATCCCCGTATTTTCGCTAGAACAGAAGCTGTCCCGCAATAGCTCCGGCCAATACCACCGCCCAGGGCGGAAGCTTCCAGATCGCGAGCATCACAAACAAAACGGCGGCCAGTGCAAAATCCAAAGGGGTATGGACGGAGGAAGTCCATATCGGGTCATATAAAGCAGCAAACAGAATACCTACCACCGCCGCATTCATTCCTGCGATAGCCCCTTGAAGGGCTTTATTTCCCGTGAGTCCGCTCCAAAATGGCATGGCCCCGGCAACCAGAAGAAATCCCGGGAGAAAAATCGCCAAAATCGCCAATACTGCTCCGGGAATACCTTGAATCAGCACGCCGAGATAAGCTGCAAAAGTAAACAAGGGGCCCGGTACCGCCTGCGTCGCTCCGTATCCGGCTACAAAATCCTCATGGCTGATCCAGCCTTTCGCGACCGTCTCCGTCTCCAGCAGCGGCAAAACCACATGTCCTCCCCCGAACACAAGCGACCCGGTCCGGTAAAAGCTGTCGATGAGCGAAATCCATGGATTGCCGCCGGTCCATTCGGTTAACAGCGGCAGCCCTGCAAGCAGAACCGCAAAAAGAGCAAGACAAGCAAAACCTGTACGCCGTCCGATAAGAGGCTTATCTTCGATCGCTGGCGTTTCCTTCTCCTCACGGAACAGCAGCCATCCCGCCATTCCGGATGCGGCGATGGATGCAGCCTGAACCCACGGGGTTTGCCAAAGCAGAACAAGAGCCATGCAGCCGACAGCCATGCCGGCCCTTACCCGTCCAGATGCAAGTTTGTTTCCCATGCCGAGCACAGCTTGGGCCACGACGGCTACGGCAACCAATTTCAAGCCTTGTACGAAACCCTGGGCCGAGGCATCAACCCCCCGTAATATGTAAGCAAAAGCGATGAGAAGCAGAACGGACGGAAGCGTAAATCCGAGCCATGCCACCAAACCACCGATCATTCCCGCCCGCCGGATCCCGATGCCGATGCCTACTTGGCTGCTGGCGGGACCGGGCAAAAACTGGCATAGAGCGACCAGTTCCGCGTAAGTTCGCTCGTCCATCCATTTTTTTCGTTTCACATAGGTATCGTGAAAATACCCCAAATGCGCGACCGGTCCGCCAAAAGAAGTTGCTCCAAGCTTCAACGCCGTCCACCAAACCTCATTCAGCAGCCGCAGCCGATTGGGTCGGGACTGACTGTTTACTTCGACTTTTCCGTTCACAGGCTGTTATGACCTCCTGTCCGTTAAATTCAAATGTCTGTAATTGTATTTTACCCGTTTATTATTAACCCGGTGTAAACATGGCTTTATTTACGAATGCATCTATAAAATGAATGATCCTTGAGCCCGGGGGAAAACTTAAAAAAGTACTAATTAAATGGTACCTTAAAGCTATGCAGGAGGAAAACAAGATGAGCACACCGTTCAAAAAAAGAAAACCGCGACAAATACACCGATGTCTCAACGGTAGAGTCACAGCGCAACGACCTGGTTGCCGAGGAATTCCCGGAAGGGCCTTACGGTTCCAGCCTTGAGTCGTCTCTCGGCAAGAGCAGTCCCTGGAGAGCCGATCAACGCCCGCCGAACCGGTTTGATTATGAAAACAGATCTCTGCATAAGGATTGGAGCAGGGATCACGCCGGAGCCGATGAATCCATCCAGACGGATATGGAGCAAGACTCTTGACGTATCGATACAAAAAGAATCCCCGCAAATTCAGGAACGGGGATTCTTTAATCTGTTCAGTTCTCCCAAAAAAAGGTCGCGTGCATTTTATGCCTTCTTCTCGGCACCTGAGGATACATACCCCGGCTTAGCCGCCCCCATGCCAAAAAAGAAGAGCAGGACCACGACACCGGACAAGATGAGAAGCGATGTCTTCCATCCGCCGGTGAAATCATGCATGTAACCGATCAGCATCGGTCCGACGGCCGCCAGAAGATAACCCAGCGACTGCGCCATGCCGGATAACGCGGCGGCTTCATGTACCGTGCGCGTTCGCAGCGTAAAGAACATCAGCGACAGACTGAAGTTGGCCCCGCCCGAGATCCCGACCAGCATCACCCACAACAGATTTAAAGATTGCAGACCGGAGAACAGTCCGACATATCCCGTAAACATGCATAAAGCGGATAAGAACACAAGCAGACGCTGATTGGGTCTGCGTCCGGCCAGCACGGGAATAATGAATGAAAACGGAAGACTGACGAATTGCAGTATGGAGAGCATCCATCCAGCCGAGCTGTAATCGAGCCCCTGGCTGTGAAGGATTTCGGGAAGCCAGGAAATATTGCAGTAAAAAGTAAAGGACTGCAGACCCATAAACAAGGTGATATTCCAAGCCATGCGGGAGCGAATCAAGCTCTGCCCTTTCACCGCAGACGTTGACCCGCTTACCTCGGCACGCTGTTTACGCTGCACCGTCCAGACCAGGATCGCCAATACCGACAGCGCCGACCAGACCGCAAGGGACCCCTGCCATCCCAAACCTGCCTGAACGGCCAGAGGTATGCTGATTCCGGACGCAACAGCGGCCAGCAAATTCATGGACATGGAATAGGTTCCCGTCAATAAGCCAATGCTTCGGGGAAAATCCCGCTTGATCAAACTTGGAAGCAGGACGTTCCCTACGGCGATGGCGGAACCGAGCAGAGCCGTTCCAAGCATAAGCGTCCACGGGGACGAAACCGACCGGATCCAGATGCCTGCGGTTAACACGACCATGCTGAGCAGGAGTGCCGATTCGATGCCGAATCTCCGGGCAAAACCCGGCGCCAGCGGGGACAATATGGCAAACGCCAGAAGCGGAAGGGTCGTCAGCATTCCGGCCAGCGCATTGGAAATACCCGTATCCTCGCGAATCATCCCGATTAAAGGACCGACGGAAGTAATCCCGGCCCGCAAATTTACGGCTATTAAAATGACTCCCGCGAAGATCAGCCATTTTTGAGCGGTACGCTGCCCATCTTTCTCTAGTGTTGTTTGCGTCGAAGCCATTTTTTGTAAACTCCTCACTATGTAACAATATGTAAAAATAAACTTATCATACTTTGAAGCTTTACGGCAACCGCTCTTATGCTTCGAAAAACCTCAACGAATCCATCCGATTCTCTTTCATAGGCAAGTTCTCTTCAAGATTCGATGCAATTCGCCAGGGGTGTGATTGGAACGAAAGCGGAAAAAACGGAAGAAACCGCATCATATCGATGCGGTTTGCGAAATACCGGTATTACTGGCTGGAAAGCCGGCATTCGAAAAACAAATCCTAGCCAAGCATCAACCGGTCATCGGACAGCTTATGTCCGCTGATTTGTTCAAATTCGCCGAGCAGCTGCTCGACGGTGAGATGTTTTTTGCGTTCTTCGCTTACGTCGAGGATGATCCACCCCTTGTCCATCATGATAAGGCGGTTGCCGAGACGGATCGCCTGCTCCATGTTGTGGGTAACCATCAACGTGGTCAGTTTCAGCTCGCGGACGATCTCCTCCGTCAGGCGAGTGATTAATTCGGCACGAGCCGGATCAAGGGCCGCCGTATGTTCGTCCAGCAGCAGGATCTGAGGCTTCGTAAACGTCGCCATCAGCAGGCTAAGCGCTTGGCGTTCACCGCCGGACAACATGCCTACTTTGGCGCGCAGCCGGTTTTCCAGCCCGATGCCGAGACGGGTCAGCTGTTCACGGAACATCTTGCGTTTGACGGCGGTTACCCCAATGCTTAATCCCCGCGAGGCACCGCGACGGTAAGCCATCGCCAGATTCTCCTCGATCGTCATATGGGGAGCCGTTCCCGCCATCGGATCCTGGAATACCCTGCCGATCCACCGGCTGCGCCGGTATTCCGGAAGGTGACCGATGGAATTGCCGTCAATGCTGACCTCCCCGGCATCCGGCTTCATGACGCCGGAGATGATATTCATTAAGGTGGACTTTCCCGCCCCGTTGCTTCCGATAACGGTAACGAAATCTCCCGGCTTGAGATGAAGATTTACCCCTGTCAACGCAATTTTTTCATCCACGGTACCCGGATTGAACAGCTTGGACACATGGTTCATGTTCAGCATTATACCGCACCTCCCTCGGTCTTTCCGTCCCCGGCCAAAATTTGCGCGGAACGCTTCCGTGCCATGGATTGCTGCTTCAGGGTCCTGCGGATGGTCGGCACAACGAGGGCGACGATCACGATCACGGCGGTGATCAATTTCAGGTCAGAGGCTTCAAACCATTTAACCTCGTAGGCAATCGCCACGACGATCCGGTAAATGATGGAGCCGAGAACGACCGCAAGCGTGGTTCTGAATACCGTTCCCGTTCCAAGGATAGCCTCTCCGATGATGACGGAAGCAAGCCCGATAACAATCATTCCGATCCCGGAGCTGATATCCGCAAAGCTGGACTGCTGGGCCACAAACGCACCTGATAGCGCAACCAAACCATTGGAGATGCTCAGCCCCAGAACCGTCGTAATATCGGTGTTCACCCCAAAACTTCGGATCATCCGTTTGTTGTCGCCTGTAGCCCGAAGGGACAGCCCCAAGTCCGTCCGGAAGAAAGCATCCAGAAGCAGCTTGCCGGCAATAACGATGATGGCTATGATCACGATGGGATCCAGCGTTGAAAACACCGTGTTCTCTCCGCTGAGCGAGACATTGGGCTTGCCGAGGATCCGCATATTGATGGAGTGCAAAGCAATCATCATGATAATCCCGGATAAGAGTCCGTTAATCTTGCCCTTCGTGTGGAGCAAGCCTGTGCAGATCCCGGCAAGCATGCCCCCTCCAAATGCCGCCAGGGTTGCGATCCAGGGGGATGCCCCATCCGTAATCAATACGGCTGCGATGGCCCCGCCTGTAGTGAAGCTGCCGTCAACGGTCAAATCCGGGAAGTCAAGGATACGGAACGTAATATAGACGCCGAGCGCCATGAGTGCGTACAACAGACCCAATTCAATCGGGCCATCCAATTTGCTTATGAAATCAAACATGCTCAAGACCTCCTCTAAGATTAAGCAAGGCGCGGGCAATCCTGTCCGCGCCTTGCCGTTATTCGATGATGTTGTTGTCCGGGTCTTTGACTTCCTGCTTCATGGCGTCCGTTACTTCGATTCCGTAATCGGCTGCAGCCTTGGCATTCAGGATCAAGTCCAATTTATCCGGAATCGTGATTTTCATGTCCGCCGGATTCTTCCCGTTCTTCAACACATCAACCGCCATTTGGCCCACCTGGTAACCGTGGTCGAAGTATTTGAAACCGACGGTTGCGAATGCGCCTTTTTCCACCGTATCCCGGTCGCTGGAGAAGAATGGCAGTTTGTTGGCTTTAGCCGTCTGGATAACCGCGTCCACGCCGCTGACAACGATATTATCCAGCGTGATATAGAAGGCATCTACCTTGCCGACAAGCGATTCGGCAGCCTGCTTCACCTCGGATGTGTTGGTTACCGGAGCTTTGATAAGCTCAATGCCGTACTCCTTCAGTGCTTCTTCAGCCGTCTTGGACATCACGACGGCATTGGCTTCGCCTTCGTTAATAATGATGCCGACTTTTTTTGACATTCGGAAAATGCGTGCTGACAAACTTCATCAGCTGTTTGGTTGCTTCGGGGTTCGTATCGGAGGCACCGGATACGTTACCGCCTGGTTTTTCGAGATTCGAAACCAGCTTTGCATCCAGCGGATCGGTAACCGCCGCAAAGAGTACCGGCTTCTCCGTCACATTGTCTTTTACCGTCAGTGCGGAAGGGGTTGCAATGGCGATGACCAGATCCGCTTTCGTATCCTTCAGCTTTTGGCCGATGCTCAGGTTGTTGGTAGGGTCGCCCTGGGCATTGCTGTAATCCAACTCCAGATTATCGCCCTCCGTAATCCCTCCGTCTTTGAGTGCGGCCATGATCCCTTCTCTCGTAGCGTCCAAGGAAGGGTGCTCAACGTATTGCGAGATCGCAATCGAGTAAGACTTCTTATCCGTGTCCCCTCCCGAACCGTTGGAAGGGCTTCCCTCTTCAGGCTTGTTGCCGCATCCGGCCGATGCCAGGAGCAAAGCCGACAAAGTCAATGACAACCACATGTTCTTTTTCAATCCGATAACCCCTCTCTTTAACAACCCATTGATTAAACGACACAAAGCGACACCGCATTGACGCTTTTATCGATAAAAGCGTCAAGTCAAAAAAAAATAGATTTGAACAACGGTTTATTATGCATATTTTTATATGTACGATGCGGTTCGCGTCAATTGGGATTTTTCTCTTCCTTTGCTTGTAAACTTTCTATACATTTCAGTTGACTAAGTAACGTAAATTCACTACACTTTTATAAGTACTTCCTAAGTATAAGCAGGCCTTTCAAAAATCCATAAAATAGAACAGGTGATATATATGACGAAACAACTTCCATATCAAATTTTGCTTTATTATAAATTCGTTCCCATCCCGGATCCCGAGGCGTTCCAAAGCGAACATTTGCAGTATTGCAAGGACCTGGGACTGAAGGGCCGGATCCTCGTTGCCTCGGAAGGCATTAACGGTACCGTGTCCGGCACGGTAGAACAGACTGAAGAGTACATGCGCCATATGAAAGCCAATCCGTTGTTTGCGGACATGGTATTTAAAATCGACCCCTCCGAAGGGCATGCATTTCGCAAAATGTTTGTGCGGCACCGGAAAGAACTCGTAACCTTCCGCGTAGACGAAGAGCTGGACCCCAACATTATCAGCGGGAAACGATTGTCGCCAAAAGAATTTTATGAAACACTTCAGCAGGATGACGTTATCGTTCTGGACGGAAGAACGGATTATGAATATGATCTCGGCCACTTCAGAAACGCGATCCGTCCGGATGTGGATTCATTCCGGGAATTTCCGGAGTGGATTCGCGAAAATATGAGCCAGTACAAAGATAAAACCATTCTAACGTACTGCACGGGCGGAATCCGCTGCGAAAAGCTGACCGGCTTCATGCTAAAAGAAGGCTTTAAGGATGTCGCCCAGCTGGAAGGCGGGATTGTAACCTACGGTAAAGATCCAGAGGTACAGGGGCGTCTTTTCGACGGCAAATGTTACGTGTTTGATGAGCGCATTTCCGTGCAAATCAACCGAACCGATGAAGATATCGTGGTTGGAAAATGCCATCACTGCGGCAAGCCTGCCGACCGGTACATTAACTGTGCCAACGACGCTTGCCATCTGCAGCATATCTGCTGCGATCAATGCGAAGAGCTTCATCACGGATTTTGTTCCGAAACCTGCGAAGAGACCGTAGCAGCCGGTTAATCCGCGTCCCTAGCAAGACTAAAATCTATATAAAAGGCATGCCGCGATACGCGGCATGCCTTTTAATATGGTAACATCATCATCCGACGATTAATTTTCATGATAAATGGCCAGCTCGGATTCAATGGCGGCCTTGATGTTCTCGATGCATTCCTCGGTAGTTTTACCGAAAACCCGTTTCCCGTTAACCAGTGCGTAGGGACGCAGCTTGCACAAACCGCAAAGGTTCATACAATCCGCGCGAAGCACGGCAATCTCAGGGTAAAGCTCCTCCAGATGTTCGAGATCCAAGGCACTCATCAAATTGCTGTCGCAAATTTCCACTACAACGATACCCATGTCTGATCACCTGAATTATTTTTTTGAAAACATGTTCATTTATTATGAAGAATTCAGGCGTGTTTGTCAAACGCATGCAAAGCTTAATGAAGGAGCGATTCCGCTCCATCAATGTATACTTCCGTACCGGTGATATGGGACGAGTCATCGGAGGCAAGGAACAGCACCAACTGAGCCACCTGGGACGGCTTCCCCGGCCCCTCGGCCAAAGGCTGGTCGCCTTCGGGATATTCAATGGGGATCCGGACTTCTTCAAGCTCGGGCCTTTCGTCGGTGGAATCATCGATATTCGTGGCGATCGCCCCCGGACAAATGGCATTGACGCGGATTTTGAATTGGGCCAGCTCCAATGCCGCCATCTTCATAAACGCGACCTGTCCGGCTTTGGTTGTGCTGTAAGCGGAAAATCCAAAACTGGTATATACGCGGTTTCCGTTGATGGAACTCGTGATGATAATGCTTCCGCCATTTTTCTTCAGGTAGGGGATCGCATACTTGACCGTTGCAAAGGTTCCCCTTAGATTGGTGTTGATCGTTCGGTCCCAATCCTCAATCTCCATCGTTTCAATCGGCGCCTTCGTTCCGTTGATGCCGGCGTTCGCGAACACGATGTCGATCTTTCCCCACCTGTCGGCAGCCTGCCTGAAACACTCGGTCAACGATTCCGGCTTCGAGATATCGCAGTTCCCTGCCAGCGCTTCGCCGCCTCCCCGCTCGATTTGAGCCTTCACTTTCTCAACGCGCTCGCGTTCAATATCGATAAGCAGCAGCTTCGCTCCGTGTTTTGCCATAAGAAGGGCAGCGGCACGACCAATTCCCGAACCAGCTCCCGTAACAATCGCAACTTTTCCGTCCAAACGCTTCTCTGATGGCATTGGCAACCCTCCTTGATTAGTTAGCATGATAATACATACCCTAACCGTTCGGGTTCTGAATCGAAGAAGAATCAATCAGAACCACCCGTCCAACGGGTGGTTTACACTTGGGGTATAACCCCCTGTTGCCAAACTGCGCCTAAAGACGCTAGCCTGACCTCAAATCTGTTCAGGCTCAGTGTTATTTGTCACTTCCACTTACCAGTTAAACTGGTTTATTTCTTTTTGCTACTTTTACCACTGAATGGATCTTTATACTCTTTTACACTCAGCTTATCTATTGCTTGATCATGTGCTTCTTGCTCGCGAATATACTTAGCGACGGTTGCTTCATTTAATCCTACTGTGCTTACATAATAGCCTTCCGCCCAAAATTTTCGATTCCCGTACTTATACTTTAATTGGGCATGCTTCTCAAAGATCATTAGCGCACTTTTCCCCTTCAGATATCCCATGAATGTTGATACAGCTATTTTAGGAGGTATTGCTACCAGCATGTGCACATGATCTGGCATCATATGACCTTCTATGATTTCCACTCCCTTATATTTACATAGACGCTTGAAGATCTCGATCAAGTCTCTTCTCACTTGATTATATATTTCTTTACGTCTATACTTCGGGGTGAACACGATGTGATATTTGCACATCCACTTCGTGTGAGCTAAGCTATAATTCTTGTTTGCCATTAAGACCATTCCTTCCGTTGAGCCTGAACATCTCAATGTTATCGGAATGGTCTTATTGGTGTAACCCTTGATCCCTCCACCCGCATAGCAGGTGGTTTTATGTTTCGCACGCTTCGCGTGCTCAACTGGCTAAAGCCTAAAAAAGAAGCTCTGCCGTGAGGCAGAGCTTTCGACTTTGAAATACCTTCGACCTAAATCTCGAATACTGCGGGTTTTACGCATACCGGCTTGGATTGCCGAACCGTTTGACCGGTAAACCGAAGCGTTCCGTCTTCCGAGTGAACTTCATACAGCACCAGATTGTTGCCATCCCGGTTTGCCACGACCATAAAACGGTCCCCCGGCATCAGGGAGAAATGGCGCGGATGGCCTCCCTCCGTGGAAACATACTGGACTGGAGCAAGCTCACCGGAACTTTGGTCGACGGAAAAGACGGCGATGCTGTCATGTCCGCGGTTCGAACCGTAAACCGTGCGTCCGTCTCCCGATACCGCGATCTCGGCACAGTAGCTCTCCCCTTCGAAATCTGCCGGCAGCGTTGATACCGTTTGAATCGTTTCCAGACGTCCATCTTCGGGAAGATAGCGAAAAGCCGTTATGGTCGATTTTAATTCATTGATGACGTAGGCATATTTTCCGTTTGGATGAAACGCGAGGTGACGGGGGCCCGACCCCGGCTCGATAACCGTTTCTCCATTGAACTCAAGTTTCCGCCCGTTTTTGTTGATGCGATAGGATATGATTTTGTCCAAACCCAAGTCCTGGACGAATATGTACTGGCCATCCGGGCTGAAAAAGGCCGAATGCGCTCTCGGCTGCTGGTCGGATGCTGTCTTGTATCCCTCATGGCTCTGTTCGTCCAGAAGCTGGTCGGCCACGCCTTCCCGGTTTAGCGAAATAAGATCGACCAATCCTCCGTGGTAACTCGTCACGATCAGGAATTGATCTTCGGGATCCCGCTGAATATGGCAGGTCGAACTGCTGCTTCCCTGAACGCGTGACAGTTCCTTTAATTTGCCCGTCGACGGTCGATTTCAAAAGTAACGACTTCTCCCGATTTACGGCCGTTATCGGAGGTTTCGCCGATCGCGTAAAGACGGTTGTTTTGGGTATCCACATTTAAAAATGTCGGATTCTTTATGCCGGATTGTTGATCCAACAGCTCCATGTCTCCCGTTTGCCGGTCAAATGAATAAACGCAAATCCCGTTCTCCTGGCTTTCCGCATAAGAGCCCGTAAAAACGAATGTCCGATTTTCCGATGATACCTTCAATGATATTACTCTCCTTTCAACAGCCGTCCTGTCGGAAGGCTTATGCCTTTCTATCCATGTTACACTCACGCCACGGAGGAATCAACCTAACCCTTATAGCACACGAATTGTTTGTTCTTCTTGTCGTAAGGGTATGTACTACTATACCGAACTTATAAAGGAGGAATTCCAATGACACAGCCATCCGGAGATGAGGTTAGAAACAAACAAGATACCAAAAAACGACTCCAAGGAGCAAAGGGATAAGGCAAAGAAAGGGCAGGATATCGAGCCTCAGGCCGAAGAATGGAACCCTCGCAGCTCCTCTGAGACCGATAAGAAAGACCAATCCGGCTCTTAAACTCTTAAACCCTCTTTTTAAACGCAGACTTATAACTTGCAACCTAAAAAGACCGTCCCCAACAGCCAAGCGCTCCAACTCCGGGGACGGTCTTATCATTGCATATTTAAATACCTGAATTAGCCTTCCAACAACAGCGATTCCGGATCCTCCAGCAGTTCTTTGACCGTGACCAGGAAACGAACGGCTTCCGCTCCGTCCACGATCCGGTGATCATAGGACAGGGCAATATACATCATCGGACGGTTTTCGGAACGCTCGGCGTCAATGGCAACCGGGCGAAGCTGGATCTTGTGCATTCCCAGAATGCCTACCTGCGGCGTATTCAGGATCGGCGTGGAAAGGAGCGAGCCGAACACGCCGCCGTTGGTAATCGTAAAGGTTCCTCCCTGCAGCTCGGACAGAGACAGCGTGTTGCTGCGTGCTTTATTGGCCAGATCGACGATTTCTTTCTCGATCTCCGCAAAGCCAAGCCGGTCGGCATCTCTAACTACCGGCACGACCAAGCCTTCTTTAGCCGATACGGCGATTCCGATATCGTAGAATTTTTTCACGATGATATCCTCGCCGTCAATTTCAGCGTTCAGAAGCGGGAACCGTTTCAAGGCACCTACAACGGCTTTCGTGAAGAAAGACATAAATCCGAGACTGACATCATGCTTTTCCTTAAAAGCGTCTTTGCGGCGCTTGCGGACATCCAGAATGGCAGTCATGTCGACCTCGTTAAACGTGGTCAGCATCGCGGCGGTATGCTGCGCTTCGACCAAGCGGTTCGCGATCGTCTGACGGCGGCGTGACATCCGCTGGCGTTCAACGGGCTTGCCGATGCTGTCCGCAGATGCGGCCGGAGCCGCGGAACGCTGTTCCGGCTTGCCCGCGGCGGCAGGTTTGGCGCTTTCGGCAGAATGATTCTTCACATCATCATGATAGATACGACCGATCGGGTCGCGGCCCTGTACCTGATCCAGATCAATCCCGCGCTCGCGCGCCAGTTTACGGGCGGATGGAGAAGCTGTTGGCGTTGATCCGTCTGCGCTCTCTGCCGCCGGTTTAGGCGGCTCGGGCGCAGCTTTCGTCTCCGCTTGAACAGGCGCCGGAGCTTCTTCGCCCTTCGTTGGCGCAGGCTCACTCCCTACGCCTTCTTCCGGGGAAATCTGACCGATGACTTCACCGATCGTGACATTGTCCCCTTCCTGGCAAAGGATTTTTTGAACAACACCGCTTGCCTCCGCACTGATTTCCAGATTGACCTTATCCGTTTCTAACTCGAGCAACACATCACCGATATTAACGCTATCCCCTTCTTTGACATGCCATTTGAATATCGTTCCTTCGGTGATGGATTCGCCCATAGCTGGTACAGTTATTTCGTTCACAGCCGCTTACCTCCCCAATGAGATATGTTGATTTATAGTTTTCCGATTCAGGGCAAAAGAAATGATGGTCTGCTGCTCGTACAGGTGTACGTCCTGGTATCCGCTTGCCGGGCTGGAACGCTCCGGACGGCCGCTGTAGCAAACCTCGGTTCCCTTCGGCGCAATTTCGCGAATCCGCGGCTCCATGTAACTCCAGCCGCCCATATTTTGAGGCTCTTCCTGAACCCACAAGATTTCTTTCAAATTCGGATACTGCTTCATAATCCGGGCGATTTCTTCTTTAGGGAACGGGTAGAGCTGCTCTACGCGCACAATGTGAAGCCAGGAATGATCCTCATCCTTCTGCTTCTCCAAAGCCTCTTCCAAATCCACCGCCACTTTACCGGAGCAAAGTACAAGGCGTTCCACGTTTTTAGGCGTTTGCCCCAGGCCCGGCTGCTCCAGCACCTCTTGGAAGGAGCCTTGGCTGAATGCCGTAACCGGCGAGGCGACGCGCGGATTACGGATCAGGCTCTTCGGAGCCATCAGCACGAGCGGACGCGCATCCTCTGTATTCATGATGGATGCCTGACGGCGAAGCAGATGGAAATACTGGGCTGCACTTGTCAGGTTAGCAACCGTCCAGTTGTCTTCTCCGGCGAGCTGCAGGAATCTCTCGAGTCTGGCGCTTGAATGCTCGGGTCCCTGTCCTTCATAACCGTGCGGAAGGAGCATGACCAAGCTTGATTTTTGTCTCCATTTGGAGCTGCCCGACGTAATGAATTGGTCAATGATGACCTGGGCGCAGTTTGTAAAGTCACCGTATTGAGCCTCCCAAATGACAAGCGTTTCCGGCGAATATACGTTATAACCGTATTCGAAGCCAAGCACGGAGGCCTCGGACAACGGGCTGTTATGAATCGCGAACGAGGCTTTTGCCTGCGGCAGACGATGCAGCGGGCAGAAGGTTGAGCCGTTTACCGAATCATGAAGAACAAGATTTCGGTGTGCAAACGTCGCGCGTTCCGCATCTTGCCCGGTGATCCGGATCGGCTTGCCATCCGCAAGGATCGAAGCAAACGCCAACGTCTCGGCATGACCCCAATCCACCTTCTGGCCATCTTCCAGCGCGGCGCTGCGGCGCTCAAGAATCCGTTGAAGTTTCGGATATACGGTGAAATCCTTCGGCCAGTTCAGAAGCGCGGTATTGATCGCCCGAAGCTGATCCACGGGAATGCTGGTTTTCGCCTTTACCTTCCGGTTATCTCCGGACGGCTTAAGGTTCAACAGCACATGGTCCGAGGATTCCTTCGATTTTACGCTTTCGTAAGCATCCTTCAGGCCGTTTTGGACTTTGGACTTCAGCTCGTCGGCTTCCGTCTGATTCAATACCTTCGCATCCACCAGTTTCTTCATATAAAGATTCGCCACGGTCGGATGCTGTTTCACTTTTTGGTAGATCAAAGGCTGGGTCGTTTCCGGATCGTCCGTCTCGTTGTGACCGTATCTGCGGTATCCTACGAGATCGATCAGGATGTCCTTTTTAAACCGATTGCGGTATTCGCTGGCCAGACGTGCAGCGTAGATGCAAGCTTCCGGATCATCAGCATTGACGTGGATAATCGGGATCTCGTATCCCTTGGCCAAGTCGCTCGCATAATGAGTAGAACGGGAATCCTTGCCTTCCGTCGTAAACCCGATACGGTTGTTCACGATCACGTGAATCGTTCCTCCGTTGCGGAAGCCCGGAAGTTTGTTGAAATTCAGCGTTTCCGCGACGATGCCTTCGCCAGGGAATGCCGAATCGCCATGGATCAAAATCGTTGCAGCCTTGTTGACGTCCTGTTCCGGGTATCCCGGCTTGCTGCGGTCTTCCTGCGCCGCACGCGCAAAACCTTCGACCACCGGATTGACGAACTCCAGATGGCTCGGGTTGTTCGCAAGCGTAATGCGCATTTCGTGAGCATCGGCTTCCTTTACGAAACGGTCGGCGCCAAGATGGTATTTCACATCCCCCGTCCAGCCATAATTGATGCCCATCGATCCCTCGGAAGGAACCAGATGTTTGTTCGGCGAATGAAGGAATTCCGAAAAAATCTTGCTGTAGGACTTGCCCAGCACATGGGCAAGCACATTCAGACGACCGCGATGGGCCATGCCCATCAGGACGGAGCTTACATTCTCGTGTGCCATCTCACGGACGATTTCGTCCAGCATCGGAACAAGGGCGTCGTTGCCCTCAATCGAGAAACGCTTCGCTCCGACAAAAGTCCGGTGCAAAAATTCCTCGAACTGTTCCGCTTCAAGCAGGCGTTTCAGCAGATGCTTGCGTTCATCGTTGTTCAGCCGGGTCTGATGAATCACGGACTCGGCCTGGCTGTTCAGCCAGTTACGCTCCTCTTCTTCGTGCACATGGCTAAACTCATAGGCAATCGTTCCTGTATATATTTGATACAGCCGCTGGATTGCCTCCCATCCGTTCTTGACATCTCCGGGAGCTTCCTCCCAGACGATCTCTGCAGGCAGGGCCGCCAAATCCGCTTGGCTGAGATTATACGTTTCCGGTTGAAGAAGACGGGTGTCCACTTCGGTTCCGATACCAATCGGGTCAATGTCTGCTGCCAAATGGCCGTAAGTTCTGATGTTCCACACCAGTTTGCCGGCATCTACGCTTTTCTTCAGTAAATTGCGGTCAATCGTACCCCCGGATACGTGCGTATCCGCTTTCTTTTCTTCGTTTGGCAAAGATGGAGGAGATCCCCAGCTGGCAAACAGTTCACGGAATGCCGGCTCCACGGATTGCGGATCTTTCAAAAACATTTCATACTGGTCTTGAATGTACCCTAAGTTCGGACCGTGATATTTTTGCCATGGTCCTTCTGCCATTCTGTCAAGGGTCTTCATCGCTGACTCCCTCCGTCAGATTATTTTGATAGTTCATGGACGGAAATTCTTTTACAGCCCCATTATAATACACTTAACCACCAGACCGAAAATAGCCTTTTTATATAATAATGATCTCATAAACAGATGAATTTACGTCAAATTCGTGACGTTTTCACTCATTTTTGAGCATCAAAGGCCAATTTTCTTACATTTATAGGATAACCATCCATATTTCTAGACATTTTTACCACTCCAATTGCCTGACAGCCTGGGGACCGGTTTCCATATCCAGCAGTTGAAGCAATTGTTTGGCATTCGCTGCAGCGTCCCCTCCGGAATTATTATTGAAGATAAGCCAGCATTCCCTCGTGGATTGGAGCAGCTTAAACAGGTTTTCCTTCCATTCTTCCAGCTCCTCGCGGCTGTATCGGTACAAATACCGGACCTCGCGCCAGTTCTCTTGTCCACTGGCATGCCAGCCGGCTGCATCCCGTCCGTGAAGGCGAATCATCGTAGCGTGCTCCTGCGTCGGTTCCAGTACGAGCGGAATGGAGCCGGGGCCGGCCTGCGGCTCGTCTGCGATACTGTGAATCCAGCCTTCTTCCTGCATGAATCGAAGCGTTTTTTTCCCTATACTCCGGCGTGAACCAGCTGCGGTTCCTAAATTCCAGGGCTACCGGAAATTCGTCCATCCATTCCCTGGTTACTTTCAGGATATCCACGTGTTTCCTCTCGCAGTCAAACCAAGGAGGATATTGGAACAAAACGGTTCTTAATTTTCCGTCCTTTTTCAGCACCTCAACCGAATCTTTAAAAGCCTGGAACATCGTTTTGGTGTCGGAGTAAGGTTTTTTGGCCCTGGAATGCCCGGTCATCCCCTGATAGGCCTTCACGATAAAGCCGAAACCATCCGGCGTCTGGGAGCTCCATTTAAGCATTCTTTCCGGCGAAGGAATGCCGTAAAACGTATTGTCCATCTCAATGATCGGGAAGTGTCTGGTATACGCGCGCAGTTTTTCCCCGGCCTTCGTACCCTTTTCATAGAGCTCATCATGATCTCCCCAGCCGGACAGACCGATTTGAATACGCCCTTCCCTCGTTTCTTCTATACCCATGGCCATCCTCTCCAACGTTAAGGATTAACATTTTATCTGTCTTTCATTAATTAACCCGTTCTCGCCCCATTCAAAAGTCATCTTCCCCACGGTTCGGCCCCTTGTTCCTCCGCCAGCTTTACGATCCGTTCGCAGAGGCGGTGCGTTTCCAGCGCTTCGCTCATGGAAGGATATGGGTCTTTCAACCCGGATGCGCTTTGCAAAAAATGACGTATGATATCCTCAAACCCCCGACGCTTCAGGACGGGCACCCAATCCCCGAATTTGCGCAGCTTTTCTTCCCCCTGCACAAGGTGGATCGTCGAATTCAGGTCGCGGACCATCACTTTTTTGTCCTGTGCCGATGACCTCAAGCCGCTCCTCGGTCAAGCCGCTGTCCCGGTTCATAAGACCGATCGATGTGAATCCTTGCCCCTCCAGCTTCAAAAGAACTTGATAAAGCAGCCCGTCCTTAACCAGAGCCGAAACGGAAACATCCCGGATCTGTCCGGGAGACAGAAAGGACAGGGTATCCGCCACGTGAATAAAGTCGTCAAAAATAAAACGTCTGGCATAATCCGGATGGCGCACCCGGTTTTTCTCCATATAAATGTAACTCCGTTCTTTCACGGAGGTAAGTTCGGACACCATGGGCGAATACCGGCGATTGAACCCGGTCATCAGCACGCAGCCTTTTTCCCGGGCCAGCTCGGTCAGCCTTAAGGTTTCCTCATAGGCGTAAGCAATCGGCTTGTCCACATAAACGTGGATTCCAGCATTCAGCAATGGTTCGATGACGGCGGGATGGGACTCTGTCGCCGTGTGCACGAATACCGCATTTACGCCTTTTCCGATTAACTCATCGAGTGTTTGGACCCCTTCCGTTATACGATATCGGGCTTTTACGCCCTCCAAAACGGATGTGTTTCGGGTACAAAGTACCCAATCTACTCCCTCCATCCCCGCCATTATCGGAAGATAAGCTTTCTGGGCGATATCGCCAAGCCCCATAACTCCTACTCTCATTGCATTGCCCCCTATACATGGATTACCGATCACCCTGTATTATAAAACACGTAGCAACCAAAACAAAAAAAACATGCCCCTCTTACGGGACATGTTTTTCAATAAAGCATCCTTCAAAAAGCTACAAATCATCGTTTTTGCCGGGGACCACCATGATATGATCCCATATAAATTTCTTTTCCTGCTCGTTAAATGTCGTTTTTTCGATTAAGGAATGAATGCGTTCTTCCAGATGACCAACAAGTGCCAAAAACCGTTCCAAATCCGGCAGCTGTTCTGTTGCCATGCGTTTTCCCCGCTTTCCGCATTACTGAGTGAGTCCGGGATGATGAATCAAATCCATTCATAGTTTACGACTTACAGTACCAGCATACACGAAATTCGTTAACGAAGCATCAAGCGAACGTGAAATTTCACTTCTCTTAAGAAAAAMCGTCTATCGACGTACTTTCTCAGAAGACAGACCGCATATAGCGGAAGTTTTTTCTTGCGAGATAAGGATGGCAAACCTCTGGAGTTTATACTTTCTTATCTCTAAAAAAAACGTGCCTTGCTTCTAATCTTCCATCTTCAATCTCCAAAACCCCATAAGAATACAGCGGTTGCCTCCGCTTGTCTGTCGGTGATCCGGGATTGAACAACAGCGTCTCCCCGACGTGCTTGATCAGCGGAATGTGGGAGTGCCCGAAAATAATGCAGTCCGCCTTCTGTCCCTCAAAAGCTTTCAAAGCGCGGCTTTCCGTTGTCCCTCTCGTTCCATGCCCGTGAACAATGCCTATCCGCAAGCCCCCGATCTCGAATAATTCGGTCGATCCGAAGTGTTCCTTGATTCTCCCGGAGTCGGCGTTTCCGGTTACGCCCTTCACCAGGGCGATTTCCTTTAGCGCCTCGTAAACGGACCAATCCGACCAGTCGCCGGCATGGAGGATGTAATCCGAATGGGCCAATCCCTTGAGCAGCTCCGCAGGCAGCGCTTTCGCCATCCGGGGCATGTGCGTGTCCGAGAGTACGCCGATCTTGTATTTTTTTCGCCACCGTTCACCCTCCTTAGCTTCTATCATACAAGCTTTAACCGAGACGGCAAAATTTCTGTTTGCACGTTCAATCCACAAAAAAAACCGAGCCTGACGGCACGGATTCATTTTAAACAATAGGATATTTCAGCAATACGGCATGGCCACGGATTACGCTGAATATAATGTGTACGAGCTCCTTGCAGCTCGAGCTATTCCTTCGGATGGGAGAGAATAACCATGAGCCTATTTTTAAGCTATATCATTTTGGGTTTGTCATTATCCGCCCCGGTCGGGCCGATTAACGCCGCTCAACTGGACAAGGGCCTGAAGAAAGGATTTTGGCATGCCTGGCTGTTCGGACTGGGTGCGGTAACCGCGGATATCCTGTATATGGTCCTCGTATATTTGGGTGTCGTACACTTTCTGAGCACTCCTTTCATGCAAACCTTTCTATGGCTCTTCGGTGCATTTGTCCTGATCTACACGGGGATCGAAAGTGTCATCAGCGCCGGTAAAGTAACGGTCAGTTCGGATAAAAAAGACGATTCCTTGCTGTCCTCCATGATGTCCGGATTCTTGATGTCGCTTTCCAATCCCATGACCATTTTGTTTTGGCTCGGCATATACGGTTCCGTCTTGGTTAAGACGGCTGCGGATTACGGAACCGGGGATCTTTTATTATATAGCGCCGCTGTCATATTCGGCGTTTTGCTATGGGATTTCGCCATGGCCGGCATGGCCAGCACCTTCCGAAAATTCCTCAGTCATCGCGGGATCGCATTCATTTCGGTCATTTCAGGACTTTCCTTGATCGGCTTCGGGATTTATTTTGGCCTTAGGGCCATAAAGTTATTGTTTTTCTGAAAAAAAAACATCCGTTGTCTCGTGGTAACAGTCTTCATCTCACCGGTTTCGTCCGAAGCTTGGAGCGTTTAAGCCGTTTTCGTTCCTCACCGTGCTTTTCGGATTTTCGCCATACCGACTGCATGACAAGCACAACCCCGGTGATGACGACGAGGAAACCGAGACTGATCCAGAAGCCCGGACGGCTTGTGGCATGAAACAAGGTTCCGCTGACCGCGAGCAGGATCAGAAGCATACCGGTATATCTCTTGATCTGCCCCCAAGCGGTCAAGTCCAGGTTTCGTCCAGCCGACACCAATATAAAAAACCAATTGTACAACAGCATCAAGCCGGCAGCCGTCGTCAAATACTCATAAATTTTACCGGGCATAAGCAAGGACAAGACAATGGAGACGACCAGCCCGGCTGCCGTCAGCCCCAAGGCATAGATAGGCGTTTTCCGTTTGAACATTTTCCGCGAAAACAGCTTGGGTGCGTCGTGATCCTCGGAAAGCGTCACCAGCACTGTAGTCACGGCATACAAGGCTGCCACCATCGTCGAAAATCCGGCAATAATCAAAACCGCGTTAAACACGTGAGGGACGAACGGCAAATCATAAGTGTTTAGTGCCACGATGAACGGGCTTTTGGTCGTGGGGAATTTATTCCACGCTACCATCGTAACGGCCAGGGCCAGAGACAGTAAATATATAACAGCTAAAATGAGTATCATGACCCGGCCGGACTTGGGAGCTTCTTTCGGATCCTTTAGGCGAATCGCCATGACTCCCATCACCTCGATTCCTCCAAAAGCATAAAAGGCAAAAATGAGAGATGACCATAAGCCAAGCCCCCCGGTCGGGAAGAAAGATGAAGCGGTTAGCGGTACCTTCGGCTGATTTCCGCCTTTGATCCATCCCATTAATGCCGCGACGGCAAGGATAAGAAACATCAGGATCGCGGCAATTTTGATGACGGCCAGTATATTTTCCAGACGGTCAAAACCTTTGTTGCCGATCCATATAACCAGAAGCCCCAAAACGGCATAACCTGCCGCAAAAAGCCACATGGGCAAGGCCGGGAACCAAAATCTCGAAAAAAATGGCCAGCGCCGTCATTTGGCTTCCCATAATGAGAACCTCCGAACACCAGTACATCCATCCCGTCGAAAACCCGGCCCATCGTCCATGGGCCTTTTTGGCGTATGACCGAAATGAGCCCTTCATCGGGTCCTCGGCCGTCATTCGTGACAGTACGTCAAAAACGATGAACGTGCCCGCTGCGGCCAGCACGAATGAAATCAGAATGGCCGGTCCTCCCAGCTTAATTCCCAAACTGGAACCAAGGAAATAGCCTGTTCCAATGGTTGAAGCTACGCCAAGCAGGGACAATTGCCACCATTTCAGTGTTTTTTCACGCCCTGCTCCCGATGGTTTTGCGGTTGAGCTCATGTCTATTTCCACCTTTCCAGGAATTGATCATAAGGACAGAAACGTTCCATCTCATTATGTGCTTTCGTCCGTGTGCATAATCCCCCCTGCTATCGCGAAAGTTATCCATAATAACCGTTTATTGGGGAAGGATATTCATGGCAGCGGATCGTGGCATTCCCGTTTCCCAAGATGGGGCGGCGAAGGTGAGGAAATAATAAGCGAGAGACAGAAAAAAAGCGGGCAGCTGCCCGCTTTTTGCTTCATGATTATATCATCTTTTTGATTTCATCCTTAATGGATTCCGCTTGCGGTCCGAAGACGATCTGAACCGCGCCTTGACCGAGGCGCATGACGCCGGAAGCGCCAAGCTTTTTCAGCTCCGAATCCTTAACGGCTTTGTCGTCCTTGACAACGAGGCGCAAGCGGGTGATGCAAGCATCGATGCTCGTAATATTATCGGCACCGCCGATGTTTTGCAGAACCTTGGCTGCCTTGGACTCTTTGGATGCTGTGCCTGCTCCCGCCGAAGTACCTGCGCCAGCGTCGGAAGATTCCTCCTCGGTGTCATCCTCCCGTCCCGGTGTCCTCAGGTTCATTTTAACGATCAGAATCCGGAAGAGGAAATAGTACACAACGCCGAAGGCCAAGCCTACCGGAATGAGCAGCCATGCATTCGTGGACAGCTTCATGTTGACCAGGTAGTCGATCAAACCAGCAGAGAACGTGAAGCCTAAATGCACATCCAGCATATACATGATCAGGCCGGAAAGACCTGTCAAAATCGCATGAACCACATACAATACCGGGGCAACGAACATGAACCCGAATTCAAGCGGTTCGGTAATGCCCGTCAAGAATGAAGCCACAGCCGAACCGATAAAGATGGAGCCAACGAGCTTGCGTTTGGATGGCTTGGCGGTATGAATAAAGGCCAGCGCCGCCGCAGGCATCGCAAACATCATGATCGGGAAGAAACCGGACATGAACATTCCAGCCGAAGGGTCTCCGGCAAAATAGCGCCACAGGTCACCGTGAACGACTTCGCCTGCGGCATTGGTGTAGTCGCCGATTTGGAACCAGGCGATCGAGTTAAGCACGTGATGCAATCCCAGAGGAATCAACAAGCGGTTGGCCGTACCGAATACAAAAGATCCAATGCCGCCCAGTCCCACTACCCAGTTGCCGAAGTCGGCAATCACGTCTTGAACCGGGCTCCACACCATACCGATCAGAACGGCCAAGACCATCGTCGAGGCTGCGGTAATAATCGGCACGAAGCGTTTACCCGCAAAGAAACCGAGCCAATCCGGCAGTTTGATATTGTGGTATTTATTATACAGGAAAGCAGACCATAAACCGACAAAGAAACCGCCCAGAACACCCATATTCAACTTCACGTCGTCCGGTATAAACGGCATTTGCAGCGGCACTTGCGCGAGTACTTTTGTAAGCACCATATATCCGATAAATGCTGATAAAGCCGCTACAGCGTCTCCGGCGAACCCGATCGCAACGCCGATCGCGAAGATAAACGGCAGATTGTCCAGAATCGCAAGGGCACCGGAGGTCATGAACGGAGTGACATAATGATTCAGAAAACCTCCTAGCGCACCCAAAGGTATATCTTTTTGATAGTCGATCAATCCAAGACCCTGCAAGATACCTGCCGCAGGCAATGTGGCCACCGGCAGCATAAGGGACTTACCCAGCTTTTGTAATTTAGCCAGCATGTAAATCATCCTTTCCACTTCAATAATTTAGCATTGTGTTGAAAACGTTTACATAATGCGTCGAATGAATAACCATTTTTTTCTTCCCATCCGGGAACGAAAAGACCTCTGTGGATCCTCCTCCTCGCGAGTTCTTGTATTCAGCATTTTAAGGCTTGCGATATGGAATCCCATCAGCTCCGCTGAACGCTTATGAATTCTATATCCACAAAAAAAGCCAAGAAGAATGGCGACTATAAATTATAGTCCGCATCTTCTTGGCTCATGCCCATTGTTTATGGTAACACGCCTTAAAACGTATTCTTTTGATGTTGTTATCTTAATTCAGGCTTTCCATATTGTCAATAACAAAAAAATCATTTTTTAGGAATTAAGGGTGATGCTTAAGACGGAATCCGAGCCTGCAGTCACATTTCCGGTATGTCCTTCAACGGAAGATGTGAGCTCATCGGCATTGGTAACAATGACCGGGGTCACGACCGGATAGCCGGCGGCCTTAATGGCGTCAATATCGAATTCAATAAGCGTCTGGCCGGCTTTAACCGAGTCCCCTACATTCACATGGCTTGTATAGCCTTCCCCTTTCAAACCGACGGTGTTGATGCCGATATGAAAGAGATACTGCAGGCCGGTTGCTTTCTCCTCCAGCATGACGGCATGTTTCGTTTTGATGACATGCGCCACCGTTCCGTCAAAAGGAGCGACCAAACGCCCTTCCGATGGCTCTATCGCGATGCCCTGGCCCATGTGTCCTGCCGCAAATGCTTCATCAGGCACCTGGGATAAAGGTACGACTTTACCCGTGAGAGGAGAATTTACCTCGACTTTTTTTAGCGGATTTCTTTTTGAAGCGTTCAAACATTATGATTCCTCCTTGGTCTGTTGCTGCTTATGTTGTTTTGCGTCCTCTAAACAGTCTGTACAAATGCATGGCCAAAAAGCAAACCTCCGCCTCCGGCACAGGTCTGCCCAGATCCAACTCCATCACTTCGGCCAGCCGCTTGGCAAGGCCGTATTCGCTTATAAACTGGCTTTTGATCTGATCCGCGAACGGGTTGTCCACATTCACCGATTGGTTCAGGATACGGTCTACCGAGAATCGCAGATGCATCAGCAGCCGGACATGGTCCATGCTGCCGCTTTCAAATGCGACGCCCCGCTCCCGCTCGATGATTTCGATCAGGCGCCCAACTATATTGGATGCCTTTACCAATTGCCCGACAGGCACATGGCTGACGGCGGAGTATACGTGATAGGTGAGAAAACCCACTTCATCATCGGGCACCTCGATATCAAAGGCCTTGCCTATCATATCGGCCGCCTTCTGGGCTATTTCATATTCTCGGGGGAAGCTGATCTTGGTTTCCTCCAAAAACGGATTGATAATATCCATACCCTTGCGGATCCGGTAAATCGTAAACTGGATGTGGCTCGGAAGAGCAAGGTATACCTTGTCATTCAGCTTTCCCGGAAATTCCTTGGTGATACTGTTCAGAATTTCGTCGGTAATTTCCAACACCTTCGGATCAAAATCCTCCAGCAAATGGTGATACTGACTCCATTGCTCCCGGTCTTCCAGTTTAAACAGCTTCTCAACGCGGGGATCATCCGAGGTGATCGTTCCTCCCGTTTTGGCCCCAAAGCCGATTCCTTTGCCAAGTATTACGTATTCAAGTTCTTTTTTCCCGCCGCCCTGTACCATAACGACATTGTTGCCGATCACCCGTATGACCTTAAACGTCTCCGTCCCGCTCATGCACATCCCCCTTTCTATAAGCTTAAACCGATTTTGGCAGAAGGATTCACAAAAAATAGAAAAGCCAAGAAAAGGCCTTTGAAAATCAAAGGCTTCCTCTTGGCTAATGCCCGCAAACGGTAACACGCCACTCCCCAGTGTTATAAGTTATATGATAAAGCATATGCAAATGACCGTCAACCGGAGGGCATGTCAGTCTCGTGTCAAACGGAAAGGAGCAGGCGGAAAAGAGGCATGGTCGTCATAGCGCCTACATATTTGAACCACGCAGGGAAATACTGTGTAATGCCAATCATGACACGTGGAAGGAGGCCCTCATGGATCATACAGCATACGCCTGGTACCTCGTAGGCATACTTATCGTCAGCGGAGTGATCCTGTTCGTGCTGGATGCCAAATTTGCCCGTTCGGAGAACCGGCAAAAAGAACGGGCCATTGTCCGCTCGTTCGGATGGGTCCATCTCGGCCTTTCCATTATCGGCCTGGGTGTCCTGCTGTTCTATCTGTTACTTCTTTAAAAAGGTGTTTTTGTTATGGTATGGCTCCAAAAAACATTTTTACGACTGCAGATCCAGCAGGCAAACCCGGATGGCGGCGATAATATCGCTAAGCTGTGCCGGCTTGCTCATATAACCGCTCGCTCCGGCCGCAAGGCACTTGTCTTTGTCCTCTTTCATGGCTTTGGCGGTTAACACGATGACAGGCAGCTCTTTGAAAGGGGGATTCTCGCGAATACGCTTCAATGTTTCGAATCCGTCCATTTCCGGCATCATGATATCCAGAAGAACCACGTCAACGTTGTCTTCCGTTTCCAGGATTTCCAGACACTCATAACCGTTCTGCGCCGTCAGCACCTTCATGTTGAATTTCTCCAGCGCATTGGTCAGACCGTACACGTTCCGGATATCGTCATCGACGATCAGAGCCGTCCTGCCTTCCAACTGAAGGGCTTCCTCCATTCCGTCCATATCGTCTTCCAGCAGCAGGGCTGCGTTCCAGCGCGGATTCTTCTCCGTTGTCGCCGCTACTTCGGGAAGGATAAACAGGGTTTCCTGAACATCAGCCTCTGTGCGTGCCGGGAGAAACAACGTGAATTTGCTGCCGATCCCCTCCTTGCTTTCCACCGATATATGGCCGTCAAGCAGCCTTGCCAGCTGCAGGGAGATCGAAAGACCGAGACCGGTTCCTCCAAACTTTCTTGCCGTTGCTCCATCCCCTTGCCGGAATGCTTCAAAAATCGGTTTCAAATTCTCTTCGGATATACCGATGCCGGTATCGAGCACCTCGAATATCACCGCTTCTTCATTCAGCTGGTAATCGTTAAGCTTTACGGAGCCAGCGGTTCGAATGGACAGCTTCACGAATCCCTCGTCGGTAAATTTAATGGCGTTCGAGATGAGGTTTCTCAGAATCTGATGCAGCCTCATTCCGTCACTGTATATCATATCCGGTACGGACTTGTCCATGTCAATCTCGAAGCGAAGCTGTTTGCTCTCCGCCGACTTGGCGAAATAATCGCGCATGGCCTCCGGCAGCTCCGTCATATTGACGTAATCTCTTTCGATCTGCATTTTGCCGGCCTCTACCTTGGACAAGTCCAGAATATCGTTAATCAAATTGAGCAGTTCGCTTCCCGATTTGTGTATGACGGCCGCGTAATTTTTTCTCCTCTTCCGTCAGGTTTCCCTGTTTGTTCTCCGATAAAATCTGGGACAAAATCAGCATGCTGTTCAACGGCGTACGAAGCTCATGGGACATATTCGCCAAAAACTGAGACTTATACTTGGAGCTTTGTTCCACCTGCTCCGCATAGCGTTCGACTTCCTTTGCGGCAAGTTCGGCGGCATTTTTTTTGAACCTGCAGGCGCTCATTAAGCATTTGCGTTTCCGCGGCATGCATTTGGAGTTCTTCCGTCCGCGCTTGAAGCTCTTCGGTCTGGGATTGGAGTTCCTCCGACTGAACTTGAAGCTCTTCGTTCAGCGCTTGGGATTCACGGTATAACTGCTGAATCTCCATCTTATTATACATGGAATTCATCGCTGCCCCGAAGACATGAAGCAGCTGCTCCAACAGCTGTTTCTGCGTTTCATCCATCGGCTTGAAGAGAGCCATTTCCAAAACGGCGAGCACTCTTCCTTCAAACATGGCAGGAGCCACGATCACGTTTTTCGGCTCGGAATCCCCCAGGCCCGACTCGATCCGGACATAATTCGGAGGAATATCGTCAAAGTGGAGAATCCGCTTCTCCACCATACACTGCCCGATCAGACCTTCCCCCGGCAAGAAACGATCCCTCACCTTGTCCCACGGTTCCCCGTCGGGATCGGCGAAGGCCGCAGCTTTGACAAGCTCAATATCATTGCGGTTTATGAAGAGGGCCGCATAGGGCACGCCCAATACCCCCGCTGCCCGATGCGTAAAAAATCGGGTCATGGTATCCAGGTTATCCGCATTTTGAAGAAGAGTCGACATGACATTAACCTGGTCCTTTACCCAAGCTTGGCCGCTGACATTCTCAAGCAGCTTGTTCGTGTTTTCCGCCAGATCGTATACCTCATCGCGCGTATTCACCCTAATCCTGCGGGACAGGTTGCCGCCGTCCGCTATATCCGAGATCATCCCGGCAACCTCGGTAATCGGCTTTACAATGCTCCTGGAAATAACAAAAGCAGCTGCCACGACTGCCAGTGCTATGGCTGCCCATAAGCCGTACATGGTTACGATCAGGTTCGTATTGCTTCTCTTCATGGCCTCAATCCGATCCGAGGTCAATTGTCTTTCGGTGCTGCGAAATGCGGAAAACTGACTTCTCATCGTCTCCATGGCAGGCTGGCCGGGATCGTTGATAAAAAAAATGAAGCGCCTCTTCATCGTGACCGGCCTGCTTCAACCGGACCGCAGGCTGACCGGCAATCTCAATCCATTTATCGATGTTCTCTTTGATATTCGTTAGATCATTCAACTGGCTTTCATTGTCTTTGATCATTTGGTAAAGCTTATTATAATTCGTTTCCCAAGTGGACAAGGCCTCTTTATACGGCTCCAGATAAGCAGGATCTCCCGTAATGACATATCCGCGCTGTCCGGTTTCCAGCTCAAGCATGTTCTTCTCTATCTCATGGGTAAGGCGGTGAACCTCGACATCATGCTGTCCAATAAAATCGGCTTCCTGTTGAAGGGATGACAAACGCCCGGAAACAACCCACAGAAACACACCAAGACACAAAAGCACCAATACGTAGCCGAGGACAATCTTCATGCGTATATTTAGTTTAAGGTTGCTAGGCAAAGTCCAACCTCCCCGTATCCATCAATCTAGTGCCATATATAATATAGTAATTGTTATAAAAATGGTTTACAAGCCATAAGCCGAGCCCTCTCGCCGGTTGTGACTTTCGTCGTAGGCCGATGGCATACTACGGTTTTACCTGTTGAGCTCGCGAGTTGTTTTTGATTTCATGCCGTTGTTATTTGGAAGATTACCGGACCCTATCACATACATATAGTACAAACAGTCTCAATTTACGTTGAAAGGCGGTACGCCGATATGCGCTTTCAAAAGCCGGATGACCGGGGTCACCATGATCGGATCATATGGAATGCCATGAAGCATCGAAGCCACACATTAACCGGATCCCGGGCTGATCTTGCGCCGGATATGATTTCCTGTTTGAAGTCGCTTTCCATGACCGATGCCGTTTTCCGTCGGGGACACGGAACGGCTCCGCACCGCCATCCGGATTCGGACGAACTGCTCTATGTCCTGTCCGGAGACATCAGTTTTTCCAGTCTCGATCCCGTTACGGGCATCCACCAATCCTCCATCCTGACCCCAGGCAGCGCAGCTTTTATAACCGCAGGGCAGTGTCACTGGTTCGTGGGCCTTACGGAAGAGTCTCGGATTCTTTCGATTTATAACGAAGCAGAGCCTCATGTGATTGAAGTCTCGGACACATGGAATCGTCAAAATAGAAAGCAAGGGGATACGGAAGAGAATGGGGGGGCCCGGGCAGTCCCGGTTCACCATAAACGGAATAACGGAAACGGCGATCATGCACATGATACCGTATCCGGAGGCGGCATGGCTGCAAGACGGTCATCGAACCCAGCCCCTCCTTGGGTTTATCGGGGGATGTAAAGGAAAAGGGGCGCCCCGGGTCAACGGACCTTCGGGACACCCCTTATGCCAAAACTGAATTTCCGTGATTATCGACGGCATTAACCTGATAATCATCCGGGTCATCTTTATGTAATGAATTAATCAATATAAAATTGCTGTTCCGGACGGATTCGCTTCTTAAGAATAGCCACGTCGGCTTCGAGCCTGGCCACAACCTCTTCTACCGCGACCGGATCAATCGCCGGTCTTTCCGTCTCCGGTTTGATCCCGGCCTTCAGGTCACGGATGATGATCTGCTGTTCCTGCCACTTATCCATCAGATCGGAAATGGTCGCGTAAAACCGCTCGTAATCCTTTATGACGTCATCCAGGAAGGAATCCACTTCCTCGGCGTCATAACCCCTCAGCTTGTTCGAAAATTCTTTTTCATGGATAGACAAAGCGTCCAGTTGAATGCCCAGCTGTCGGAAAAGCTTTTTTTGTTTGTCCAATCGGCGTTTCATATGTTCATCCATACGCGCATACCTCCAAATATTGGTGCAGGCCCTGCTCCTGTCCCTTTCTTTTTTTATATCACATCCCGGGCAGGGATTAAAACCGTTTGCTTGTTTTTTGGAGAAAGTTCCAAAATCGTCTGTAAGCTTGCCATGCAGCAAATGATTGCTTCCCTCTCCATCGGGGTAAGGAAATTACAAGCGGGTCCCTACACGGCATCGGGAAGGAGAGTAACTGCAATGAACCATTTAAACCACGAACAGCTTCATACCTTGAAACAGATGCTTTTGGATGAAAAAAAGTTTCTTGAGAACCATTTTGAAGCAAGCGGCGAAAAGAACGCCCTTCTTGGAGACTCGCTCCGGGTATCCACCGGCGAGCTGAGCTCGGTCGACAATCACCCTGCCGACGTTGGCACGGAAACGTTTGAACGTGGGCGCGACCTTGCCGTTAACGAAACGTTGAATGACGAGCTGGATCAAATATCGGCAGCCTTGGACCGTATGGAAAAAGGAACTTACGGAACGTGCGCGGAATGCGGGTCAGAAATTCCGTACAAACGGCTGGAAGCCCTCCCCTATACGGCCTACTGCGTGAAGCACGCGCCCGATAAGCGCCTTTCCGGCAGCCGGCCGGTTGAGGAAGACGTCATTACGCCCCCTCTGGGGAGAGCGGGCGTGGGCCGCCGGAAAACGGACGGACGTTTTGACGATGCCGAAGCGTGGGAAGCAGTCGAGGATTTTGGAACCGCAACTTCTCCGGTCAGATCTTTCAAACCGGACAAAGACGATGACGAATAGAAACGTCTCTCGTCCTATCAAGCGAAAGCGCTTTTCGCCGGAAGTTTGCAATGCCGTAGCCTTTCAGGTATTCACGCAAGCCGGCACCGCGCATCCGCGGTGCCGGCTTGTTATGATCATTCGGAGTCATTCCTGATCGTCGTCGCAAAAAATTCGTATGACCGGTAATCCCCGCCCTTTTTCTTGCTTTTGTAGGGCTCGCACAATTGGTTAATTCGTTCAAAAAAGCTGCGGGCTTCCTCATCCGTCATATACAGCGTAGTGTTATTCATCATTGCATGAGGTTTCTGCGATGCTTGAACCTGCTTGAAAAACCGCTGTTTATTCTGTTCATACAGCTCGGACAGCAGTTTGAAGGTTTCGGAACGGAGCATTTCATCCGCGGAAGGCTCATTATGCGATTCCTTACGCTTGATTTCAATCGCACCGGAGAACGGTTCGTAATATTTCGCGACGATTCCGTTAATTTCTTTGGTGGAAACCATATTCAAAAGGCCGATTTTCTCCAGCTTTTTCACATGATAATGTACTTTGGCCGGAACCTCCCCCATTTCATCGGACACTTCCTTCACGGTTGCCGGACGATCCAGCATGTAGAAAGCATTCAAAATTTGGAGCCGGTAAGGATCCGAGTATATTTTTATTTCCTCCAGCGTAGTCAGTACCTTTTTCTCCACACCCGAACACCTCTGTTATACGATTCACTTGTATTTACTTCATTATAGGCGGCGCGGATGCAAATATCAAAAAAGATCAGACGGCACGGAAGCTTTTCTTGCGGAAGAGGAAGGCAACCGGAATGACCATAAGAACTCCCATCCACAGATAAAGGGTTTGCGGAGTACTGTATTTGGCGACCCATCCGGTGATGACACTGCCGAGCGGTATCGCAGCGGTACATAGGACCGCGACAACGGAACCGATTCTTCCGAGCATTTCTCTCGGCGTCACTTCCATGACATATGTGGACAATGGCGTGCCGGCAAGCGTAACCGCAAACCCGATAACGGACATGCAGAGTCCCGCCGTTTCCATTTGCAGACCCGGGAGCATTGCAGGCAAGTACAAGCTGCCGTAACCCGCACCCAGCATCAGGGTACCCGATAGGATCAGCGTGCTCTTGCGGAACCGTCCTCCATAGTTTCCAATCCAAAGCCCCCCGGCTATCATGCCGATCAGCATCGCGGTCCCCAGGATACTCATTCCTCCCGCGCCGGCTCCCAGGCTCTCTTTCACATAAACAGGTTGAAGAACATTGATCGGCGTGAGGCAGAAGTTAATGAATGCAGAAAATAGGGTCGTCGTAAACAGAAGCGGATGTTTGCGGATAAAGGCCATGGCTTCGAGCATATCCCCGAATACATTTTTCTTCCTTATCACATCCGGCTTTTCCTTGAAATCGTTCCCCTTTTCCATACGTTCCCCTTCCTCCGGATTTCGCATAAAACCGATAACGGCCGCAGAGAGAATAAATGTGGCGGCATCGACCGCTATGGTTCCCGCTATGCCGATCAAGGCGATCAGGGCACCCGCGACCGATAGACCGATCAGTTCGGAAGTTTTGCTCAGGGACGAGGAGAACGAGTTTCCCGCAAGTAATTTGTCCTTGGGGAGCAGTCGCGGCACAAGCGACATTTCGGCAGGCCTGGAGAAGCATTCCAGCGTGGAGTTCAGAAAAGTGATTACGAACAGATGCCAGACTTGAAGCTGGCCAATCGCGTACAACAAGGCTGTAAGGGATACGAACAAGCCCCGTCCGGCATACGTCAGGATTAGAACGGCTTTTTTCGGCCATCGGTCGACCAAAGCGCCGGTAAACAGACTGAAGATCAAGCCGGGCAAAAAATTAAAAGCAAACAGGGATCCCATAAGCAGTTCAGAGCCGGTCAGGGCGTAGACCATCCAGCTGTATGCTATGGAATCGACGGAATCCCCGAATCTGGAAATCGTCTGGGCCAGCATATAAAACATATAAGGCCTGATTTTGATCAACTGGCGAAAACCTTGCTTTTCAACAACGGCAGCGTTCTCCATGTCATTGCTCCTCTTCATTAAATAAATTATATCGTTAAAATTATTTTATTGTTAAGTTTATTTTATCGATATTCGTTTCAAATGCAATAGGCAAAAAAAATAAACCGCTGGTTTCAGCGATTTATTGTCCTGCCGTTCTTGTTTAACGGCCTATGGTAACCCGGGTCGATGTATGAATGGATTTCAAGCAGGCGTCGATCACCCGCATATTGTTTATGGCGTCCTCCGGGCCGTATGGCAGCGGAATGCCATCCAATACGGCCGCGGCCAAGGCATCCGCCTGCAGCGCGAAATGATTGTGGGCTCCGAGTTTCTCTTCGCGTGTCCCTTTTGCCGTATGAATCAAAATTTGGGCCTGGTCCTCCATTCTCTCCCAGCCGAATGCCGATGGCAGCTCTATTCTCCCCTCCGTGCCGGCAATTTCCAGGCTGCATCTGGAGTATGCCCACATGCCGCATTCAAAGGTCAAACCCAGTCCCCGGTCGAATTCAAGCATGCCGTGCGCCATCATGTCCACGCCATCATGTTCCTCCGAAAAGAACGCATGGGCGGTAACGGCCTTCGGCTCCATGCCATAGAACATTCGCGCCGCGGAAATCGGATAGCACCCGACGTCATAAATGGATCCGCCGCCCATTTCACGGCTGTATCTGACATTGCTTTTATCGTCCGCGTTATTAAAGGTAAAGCTTCCGTGGATGCCGCGTATTTCTCCGATTTCCCCCTGATCGATCAGTTCCCTGACCCGGGCATGTTTGGGATGATAGCGGTACATAAAAGCCTCGGCAAACACGACCTTATGCTCCCGAGCCGCTTCCGCCATCTGGCGTACCTCCAATTCGTTGAGGGCCGCAGGCTTTTCGCACAAAACATGTTTTCCCGCTTGAATGGCTTTAATGGTCCATGGCTTGTGCAAGTGGTTAGGAAGCGGAATGTATACGGCATCAACGGCGGGATCATGAATCAATTCTTCATAGGAACCGTAAAAGGTCGGAATGTTGAACCGTTCAGCCACCTCGGCAGCTTTTTCAGCATTTCGGCTGGCAATGGCGGCTGCTTCACAGCGTTCGGATTTCAGGATGCCGGGAATCATCGAATTCCTTGCGATTCTTGCCGTACTCATAATCCCTAAGCGCAGTTTTTTGCCCATGAAGCGATTCCTCCTTTGGTTGCATTAATAATTGTCTGTCACCGCTTTGTTCAGTATTCCCAGACAGCGGTCCAGATCCGTTTTCACTTGTTTTTTTATAAAGCTTGGCCTTCTCCTGGCCGTCATCCGTAAAATGATATAGCACGATTTCCTGAAAATCGACTTTCGGGTCGTTGCCCTTCAGCTGTTTCGTCCGGTAAAATATTCCTTCCTGCACCAGTTCGTGAAGCGCCCTGTAAATCTCGCTTTGCGGCGGCGAATATCCATAGTTTTTGAACTCCTGCCTCATCTCCTCCAGCATCTGATAACCGTAACCCCGCTGCTGCTCTACCATCGTGATCAGGTAAACCTTGATAAATGCCCTTTGAGCGACCATGAATGCCATGAATGCCGCCTCCTCCCGGTAAAGATTCACTTCTTTTGTGTACCATTATAAACCACAGTTTTCCAATTTGCACAACAGGTCTACACTCCCTTTTAACCAAGGATTGCGGTTGGTAAAAGCGTTTATGATGGAGTTTGTGTGAAGGATGCGAGAAAGTGTTTTCAAAGCTTTTGCTATTATGAATTTTTTCATATGTTGAAATTTTAATCTGTTGTCTGTCGTTAAAAAAATTGGAAAACATGAGAAATGGAACCCAAATAAAAAAACCGCCTGCCTGGTCATGCCAGCCTGCGGTTATCGCGAATGGGATTTAATGGGCCGTTGAGCCTCTTTTGATCAATTTCCCCTTATATACTTTTTTCTGAAAAGGTTCGGTTCGGTCTCCTTTTATTCTGTTCTTCAAGCGACGGACCAGGTCCCTGGACATCTCTTCAATGCTGTTCGAGATCGTGGACAGCTGCGGCTCCGTAACAAGCGAGACCGGATGATTGTCAAAACCGAAAACCGCAAACTCATCCGGCATTTTTATGTTATTCGCCGAGGCGGATTTAACCAAACCGGCCGCCACAAAATCGCTTCCCGCAATCGCTCCGTCAGGATGGTCCGGGCTGTGAAACAGCTTTGATCCCAGCCCGATTCCATCTTCAATCGACGATATGCCGTCAAATATATAATTTCCGTCGCACGGAAGCCCCCTCGATTCATGAGCCCGCATAAACCCTCTTAAACGCGACCGCTGGGACGGATGATCCAAATGGTCCGAACAGAATATCAGCCCGGTCTTCCCGCTTTTCAGCAGGAAATCCGTTGCTTCGAAAACGGCCGCTTCCTCATCCATGCAGAACACGTCAAACCGGTCTCCCGGAAAATCCTCATTGCAAGCGACCACCGGGTATTCGTCTGCGTATGCCGCGATTTCCCGGTCCGAAAAAATAGACGAAGCCAGGATCACGGCATCCAGTTCTTTGTTCCGCAGGTGGGCATATACTTCCTCCTCCAGCTTCCCGTTCCCGAAGGTCTGGTAGACGGCCGTCTTTAACCCATGGTTGTTGCATTCCAAAGACAAGGCGCTGACCAGCTGGCTGAAATAGGGGTGATCAAGCGTTGGGACGATGATTCCGACCTGATTGGACTGCTGAAGCCGAAATTGGACGGCGCGGGCATTTTGGGTGAACTGAAGCTCTTCAACGGCTTTGAGGACTTTTTGCCTTTTCTCTTCCGAGACATAGGGATGATGGTTCAAGACTCGTGAAACCGTCGATTTCGAAACTCCGCTTAACCGTGCAATATCATAGATGGTTGGCATGACTCCTCCAATAAAAAAATAGTTGACCTGGGAACAATCCCACCGTTTATCCTGGGGGTAAATCATAGAATGGGAGTGTACAGAGATGTCGCTAAAATTCAAAAAGCCGTTTTCCAAGCCTTGCGAAACGAGATATTTATTGATGCTTGATTTTGACGAGACTTATTATCCTCATGCCTGTTCATCCCAACAACTGCAGGATCTGTATCGCCTGGAGCAGTACCTTGATTTCTTGTCCGGCACGTTTTTTTCTGAAAATCGGCTGGGTTACGGGCAGCGACCTGAATCAAATCGCCGCTAAGATGGAACGCTCCCGCATGAACTTCAGTCCCCACTTCATAGCAAGCAATTTGGGCACGGAGCTGTACGAAGTAACGGAAGAAGGAGACTTGATGCCGAATCCGATCTGGGAGCAACGGCTGGCGAAAACCCGTTTTTCCGGCAGCCTGGTCACCGGGCTCGTTGACGAATTGCGTTACGAATACGGAATTAAACTGCAGGAACAAACCAATTTTGGCCAGGCAAAGTATAAACACAACTACTATTATCTTATGGAATCGGAGGCAAAATCCTCATATGACTTAAAAATCATCAAACATTTATCAAAAATAAACGGAATCGCTTTAAACGTGAACCGCTGCAATCCTGCGGCGGGCGACCCTGACCGGGCTTATGACGTGGATTTTATTCCGCAGGGAACCGGCAAGCAAGAAATAGCATCCTTCATGATGGACCACTACGGCGTACGCCGGGAGAACACGATGGCATTTGGGGACAGCGGCAACGACATCGGCATGCTGCAAGCGGTCCGCCATGGTTATTTGGTGGGCAATGCAACCGACGAAGCGAAAGGGCTGCACGAGAAGATTTGCCCGTTTTCCCATGCCGCCGGCATCCTGGAAATTTGCAAATCCATCTTTCAGGATGAACCTTTCATCGAATCCGTCCAGAATAAATAATTCGCGTTCCTCCAGCCATGAATGAGAGCCTTGCGGTAACGCCAAGTTACATGTCCGCAGGGGTTCCCGCGGTTTTAACGGTCATTCTTTTTCTCCGGCTCCTGCCGCCCGGAACGCCGGCTAACCATTTGCCGAAAGGAAGCAAGGAGATCAGCCGGGCTCCCGCATAAGCCAGCATGGTGCCAATCCCCCAGGAAAACAGGATTCTTGCCCAGGATGGCGCCGCCACGAACCAGGCCTCGTCGGCAAGATAACTGATTCTCAGCGTCAAGAGATGCATCAGGTATGCACCGAAGGAATATAGCCCCAGGGAAGACAACAGCCGGTTGACCACAGGCCCGCCATGGCGGCAGATCCAGACCGAAACATCATACGTCACGAAGATCGAACAGATGAGGAACACAGCCATCCATGGCCGAAGCAGCGACAAGGAATAAAAGGTTATCCCCGCCCCTTGCGCCGTTAGGATCTCCCCGATTCCCTTCATCAGAAGAGCGCCGAAGAGGAAGAAAAACAGAGGCCAATAGAACGGACGGGCCTTCCTTATCCAGGTTTTCCAGACACGCTGGTTCATTCCGGCTGCTGCTCCGAGCATGAAATAAAACGAATAAAAGAAGGCGTTTCGGTCCGCATAGGTGGTAAACAAATCGCTCCATACCGGAATATGAAGTTGTCCCATCCAGCTTCCGATATCGGTAATGTGAGCGGTCACGAGAACATACAATCCTCCTGCAACCAACAGCAGAATGACGTTCATTTTAAGGGTAAACCGCCGGGAAACACCAAGTAACGCGGAGCGAAACAGCGGATACAGCAGATAGAACTGAAATAGCATGATGATATACCATAAATGGGAACTCGCTTTTCCGGTCAACAGATTAAGGCCAAGATCGGCCCAGCCGTCAAGCGAACCCGGATGCAATCCGCGGTTCACGGCCATATGGATAATGGTCCAGACCGCAAACGGAACATATATATCAAGAACCCTTTTTCGGACAAACGTTCCATAATTCAACTGCTGGGGATCATTATAAAAAAAGAACAAGGCCCGTGATGAAAATAAAGGCCGGGACGGCAAATTTGACCGCCAACAGCATGGCAGCCATCCCGACTCCGTCCGCTAGGCCCATTCCCTCCTCTACCGAATAATGAGCTATCGAGTGCTGGAGGACGACTGCCAAAAAAGCGAGACCGCGCAGGCGCTCGATCTCCGGAATTCTCTCTTTCCGCATTCCTTCTCCTCCATTCTTTCCTGAACTTATACATCATTATAAGACATCATCCCCCGGATCTTCGACCGGGGAATGATTCCAAGCGGTATCTTTGCGCTTTGTCCCCGAAAAAAAGCCCGGTTCCTTCCAGGAACCGGACCTGAGATGAGAACGCCTATTTATTTATAAAATGGTGCCTCTTGGAGGAAGCCCATCGTCAACCCCGTCATACCGGTGGGCATTCAGGGATTGGTTGGAACGGAAAACGTCATAAATATCGGCATTCCGCTGCCCGGCATCCACAAGGACAAGAATGCGGCCTTCATTTACATAGGATTCATACTCCTTGGCTTCCATCTTCGGGAATGCCAAGGCCGATCAATCCTCCAACAAGTCCGCCGGCTCCCGCGCCGACGGCCGCTCCTGCAAGCGTTGCGGCAATAGGTCCGGCGGCGATGATCGGTCCGATGCCCGGTATCGCCAGAGCGCCGACGCCGGCGAGCAGTCCGGCCACCCCGCCGAGTATTCCGCCGGTCGCTGCCCCTGCCGCCACGCCCTCGGGCGCTTTCGTCCCCGTTTCTTCGGTGACGGTTTCCACGTCCCGCTTATCCTTGGAAAGGATTGAAATGGCTTCCGTAGGGACTCCTCTGCGCTGAAGCTCTCCAATGGCCCTCACGGCCTCATCTTCCGTAGCAAACACGCCAACGATTTTCTTTTCCATGTTGCATTCCCTCCTTCAGTCGGTTTGGGTCACCCATCATTACCCGCCAGAAGGAAAGGCAAAACGTCAGCCCTGCATCTTCGGCCGCGTCCGGTTGGTCGGTATGGCTTCTCGCGGATCATCCGGCCAATAGTGTTTCGGATAACGTCCCTTCAAATCTTTCTTTACCTCAAAGTAGCCGCTGTTCCAAAAGCTCGACAGGTCCGAGGTCACCTGAACGGGCCGCTGGGCCGGCGACAAAAGATGCAAGGTCAGCGGGACCCTGCCCCCGGCAATGCGCGGCGTTTCCTGCAATCCAAACAGTTCTTGGAGCCGGACAGCCAGTGCAGGCGCTTCCGGTCGGTCATAGCTTACCGGGATCAGCGAACCGCTGGGCACTTTAATGTGTGTCGGCGCCTCGCTCTGCAGTTGTTTCCGCTGTTCCCAGCTAAGAAGATGCTCCAGCAAAGTCCCGGTATGAATCCGATGCAAATCCTGCCGGTTGCGGACACCCTCAAGATAGGGGCCGAGCCAAACCTCCATCGTATTCAGCAGCGCCTCGTCGGCAACATCCGGCCAATCCGGATGATGATGCCGCATGAATGCCATGCGCTGTTTCATTTGAAGGGCCTGTTTGCTCCAATGAAGGAGCTGCAGGCCCTCTTTCCTTATGCCTTGAATTAGCGCTCGGGATACCTCTTCCCCGGAAGGGCGGGAATCCGGGCGCTCCTTCATGACGATGGCCCCCAGCATCTTCCGTGTTCTGGCCCTGACGCTTCCGGATTCCGAATCCCAGTACACTTCTTTGACTTCGTTCATATCCTTGCCATAATGCGTTTCGATGATGGACTCCTCTAAAGGTGCCGCCAGCAAAATGTTTCCGTCCGCCCCCTGATCATCGATCGAGGCTGCGACGATATAATTGGAGCGGCTCAGCTGCTGCACCGAAGCCAAAACGACCCCGCGTCCGCTGCGAAGAAGGAAACTCCCGCCTCCGCGGTTTTTCCCGATCCGGTCGGGGTAAGCAAAGGACAACAGCAGCCCGCACATGTCAATGCGCATCTCTTCTTTCGAATCGGCTCCGAGCTTGTCCTGCAGATGGCGGATATCCTGCAGCATGCGTTTGAAGGATGCCGCTTTGCCTTCTGCCAGCCCGTCTTTGCCGTTCCGCTCCATGAACAGAAAATGTTCGACTCTCGTTCGGATATCCCGGTCCTGGTAAGCCTCGGAACCGCTTATAATGTCGCGCTCCTGAAGCAGAACGGCAAGCCTGCAAGCCAAAGCCCCCAGACCGAGCTCTTTACCTTTAAGGAGCAGATGGGCCAGGCGCGGATGAAGGCCTAGTCCCGCCATGTTCCGTCCATGCTGCGTCACCGATCCGGCTTCATCCAGAGCGCCCAGCTGCCGCAGCAGCTCCCTGCCCTGCCGGAACAAAGCGGACGGCGGCTCATCCAGCCAGGACAGTTCCGCCGGATCCCTCACGCCCCATACGGCGAGTTCCAGGGCAAGCGGAGCCAGATCCGTCTGCAAAATGTCCGGCGTGTCGATGTCTCGCAGCCGCGACTGCTCCTCCGCGCTCCAAAGCCTGTAACATACGCCAGAGGCCAGCCGCCCCGCCCGTCCGCGTCGCTGATCCGCCGAGGCCTTGGATACGCGCCGCGTCACCAGCTGCGGCAGACCGGTTCTCGGCGAGAATACCTCTGTCCGCATATAACCGCTGTCCACTACGGTTCGGATGCCTTCGATCGTCAGGCTTGTCTCCGCAATCGAGGTGGACAACACGACTTTTCTACGGCCTTCGGGGTCCGGCCGTACGGCTTGGTCTTGTTTATCCGGGGACAGCAGACCGTACAGTTCCCGGATCACAACGTCTTCCGGAAGCCGGCCGTTTCGCAGCGTATCGGCGGTCCGCCGGATTTCTCTGACCCCCGGAAAGAAAGCCAGAACATCGCCCGAATTCTCTGACAGCGCACGCAAAATGACCGCTGCCGCAGCCTGCTCCGTGTTCTGGGACGAAATCGGAGGAGCGTAGACGGTTTCCACCGGGAATGAGCGTCCGGCACAGCGAATGACCGGGGTTTGGCCCAGAAGCTTCGCGACCGGCTCCGCCTCCAAGGTGGCGGACATCACGAGCAGCTTCAAATCCTCCCGGAGCACCGACTGCGATTCCAAGGACAGAGCAAGTCCCGTATCGGCATGAATGCTCCGTTCGTGGAACTCGTCAAAAATAATCATGCCGATCCCGGACAGCTCCGGATCGCTCTGAAGCATCCGGGTTAGAATTCCCTCGGTCACCACCTCGATGGCCGTTCCTTCGCTAACGCGACTGTCCATGCGTACGCGGTAACCCACGGTTTGTCCGACTTGCTCCCCAAGGGAAGCCGCCATGAACGAAGCCGCCGATCGGGCAGCCAATCTGCGCGGCTCCAGCATGATGATTTTCTTGCCCTCAAGCCACGGCTCGCCAAGAAATGCAAGCGGCACCTGCGTCGTTTTGCCCGCCCCCCGGCTCTGCGATTAAAACCGCAGAGCCATGACGGCGAAAGGTTTCTTTTAACTCGGGCAGTACTTGGTGTATAGGAAGTTCACTACTTTTCATGTATCCGTATCCTGTCTATAAATTGGTTGTTTGTTATTTATTATATGACACATCCGACGGGCCTCCAAGACCTTGCTTTCGTCCTCCTCTGGAAAGCAAGATCGACCCTGCGGTACAATAATAAAATAAGCACGATAAACGAAAAACCGACTCGGAAGGTGAAATTATGCAGCAATCCTCATCGTCAACGGCGCTTCGAGGGCGTTTCGCTCCTACTCCTTCGGGAACCATGCATGTAGGCAACGCGCTTGCCGCTCTGGTGGCCTGGCTCCAAGTAAGAAGCGCCGGCGGAACCTTCATTTTGCGGATAGAGGATATAGATACAGCTCGCTCCAAAGCCCATTTTATCGAGCAGATCGTGAATGATCTGAAATGGCTGGGCCTGGACTGGGACGAGGGGCCCGATATCGGCGGACCTTATGCACCGTACGTGCAGAGCAAGCGGCTAGAGCTGTACCAAGAGGCTCTCCGTATTTTGAAGGATAAAGACCTCCTGTACCCTTGCTATTGCAGCAGGGCGGATATATTGTCGGTTTCCAGCGCCCCGCATGGACTTTCTTCGGAGGGGCCTGTTTATCCGGGAACGTGCCGCAGTCTTGGGCCGGAGGAAAGAGCCCGTCGGGCAGAATCCAAACAGCCCTCCCTCCGGTTTAAAGCTCCCGGCCGAACGATGTCCTTCGTTGACGGAATTGAGGGCCCTCTGCAAATGCTGGGCGATGCCGGAGGCGACTTTGTCGTTAAACGGGCGGACGGCATGTTTTCCTACCAGCTCGCCGTTGTCGTGGACGATGCGCTTATGGGAATCACCGACGTGCTCCGCGGCGCGGACTTGCTTGATTCCACGCCCAGGCAGCTGCTGCTTTATGAAGCGCTCGGCAAACGCCCCCCGCGGTTTGCCCATATCCCGCTCCTGGTGGATGAGGAAGGAAGAAGGCTCGCCAAACGAAGCCGCGGGCTGAGCCTTTCAAACCTTAGAGACGAAGGAATCCCGGCGGAGCAAGTCGTGGGATGGCTGGCTTACGCCTCCGGCCTGCTGGATAAACCCGAGCGGGTGCAGCCTGCCGAGCTGGTCGGCCATTTTTCCTTATCCCGAGTGACCTCGCGTCCGATCATGATGACCGATCACATGTACAGCCTCCTGAGCTAAATGTTCTTCCGACTCCTGAAGCAAAAACGCCTTTCAATGCCTGGTTGTCAGGTTCAGGAAAGGCGCTTTTTTTTTGCAATCTGCGGATTAACGGTGTTTTTTCGGGTCGCGTTCAGCTTACAATAGCCGGTCTTTAATCCGCTCCTCATATTGAAGGAAGGCACCGCTGCTTCCAAGACCTCTTTGTTCCATCAGCATCTGCAGGCGCAGCGTCTTCTCGTTCAACAGCTTTCGGTGCTTCTCTCGTTCTCCTTCGCTGCCGCAGGCATTCACAAGGTCAAACAACCGGACGCATTCATTTCGGAGCGCGACTTCCTCAGGAACGAAACCGGCATTTTTCATGATGCGATAGGACATCCGCAGGTCTTCGGGGATATGGGAAAGATCGTCGACGTTCAGTTTTTTTCCGGCATAAGACAGATTGTCGAATTCCCCGTTTCGTACGGCTTCTTCAATCTTTTGCTCGGCGAGCCGTGAAAACATGCTCAAGACGGATACCTCCTCTTTCCTGGAATACTATAATCATACCGAAATCATGCTGTCATGAACACTCTCCAAACAAGAAAACCGCCTCGTTTCCCGTTACCGATGAAAACAGAAAGATCCCCCGGCATCATGAGATACAGGGGGAATTTTTAAGTCCTCCAAAAACAAAAATGGTATGGAACGTTTGTTTATTCCACCATGAAGCTCCAATCCATATGCATTCGCCGTTTGCCCTTAATGAAGGAGCGATTCCGCACCGTCGATAAAGATCTGCGAACCGGTAATATGCCGGGATTCGTCCGAGGCAAGGAACGCAACGAGATCGGCCACGTCCTCCGGCTGACCCGGCCCTTCCGCCAGAGGCTGCCCGCCCTCCGGAAATTCGATCGGAATCGTGATCTCTTCCAGACCGCCCTGCTTCTTCGTGCTCTGATCGATGTTGGTGGAAATCGCTCCCGGACAGATGACATTGACGCGGATTTTGAACCGGGCCAGCTCCAGTGCCGCCATTTTGGCAAAAGCGACCTGGCCGGCTTTGGTCGTGCTGTACGCAATCATGCCGAAGCCGGTGAATACCCGTGTACCGTTCACGGAGCTGGTGATAATAATGCTGCCCTTGCCTCTTTTTTTCAAATGCGGTACCGCGTACTTTACGGTAAGGAACGTACCGTTCAAATTGACGCGAAGCGTTTGCTCCCAGTCCTCGGGCTTCATTTCATCCACGGGCGAGAGAACGCCGTTAATGCCGGCATTTGCAAAAACGATGTCAATCCCGCCAAAAATCTCGACGGCTTCCAGTACTGCCTTTTCCACGCGTTCGGGATTCGAAATGTCCACGTCAAATGCTCGCGCACACTCTTGACGGATGGACGAAAGCTCTTTTTCCACCTCCAACGTGCGGTCATCCTTCAAGTCAAACAAGGCGACATTGGCGCCTTCCTTGGCCAATCTGACGGCGGTCGCTCTTCCGATCCCTGAACCCGCTCCGGTGACGATCGCGGTTTTTCCCTGAAATCGGCCGTATTCTTGCTTCATGTATGCCCATCTCCTTTAACGTAACGTTGTGAACGTATCTGTCACAAGATTACCCAAAAGGACGGTAATTATAATCTACAGGGCTTTTTTTTCGATCTGACTTCATGGAAGGACTTCGGTGGATTTACACATCAATACGGCGGAAGATGATTGCAGACAAATGATAAGACAGAACAAGCAGCAGCCCGGATATCCCTATCCCCATCATGATAACCATCCCGCTGTCGATATGAGTTGACGTTACCCATTCTTGCGAATTCTGAATAACTGCATTGATGGTGAAGGTCACCGTGAAGGCAACCAACATGACGACCATTTTCAGAATCTGGCCGCCTTTCGGACCCAGCCAATAATAAAGCGGGTAATACAGGGTAATAAACATGATCAGGCTGATACCCGACACGCAGATTTGAAACAACGTGTAACTCAGTTCTCCGCCCGTAAGGAGGAAAAAAGCCGATTGAAGCAAATAGGTGGCTGCAAGACCCGTCAGCATAAAAAAAGACCGATGACAAATACTTTCCGAGAATGATTTCCCGGCGCGAAAGCGGCAAACTGAACGCATATTTATGAAACGGGTTCAAGTCGATGTTGGAAATGAGAATGATCAGCATGGCCGGCAGCATAACCCCAAGCAGGTTGCCGTTATTGCCAAAGGAAAAAAATACGAGCCACAATAAAAAAAAACCAGGCATACTTGCGTAAAACGATCCAGTCTTTACGAATGAATAATGCCAGATTGCCCAAAGAGCCCCTCTCCTCTCGATGTGTAATACATAATATCCTCCAAGGTTGGCCGTTCATAAAGAACGGAATCGCCAAACAGCCTCACGGCTTCCCCCCTGTCCGGCGACAGCGCTTCAAATCCGTGCGCGGTCTCCCGAAGACCCGCAAAATGCTGCCGGATATCGGCATCCAGAAGCTCGGAAACGCCTTTTACGATGACGTACCTGTCAATCACATCGTCTTTGCTGTCGCTGAATACGACCTTTCCCTGATTCAAAAAGGTTATGTAATCAGCGATGCGGTCCAGATCGTCCGTATTATGGGTTGAAAACAGAATCGTCCGACTCTCGTCCTGGATATATTCGCCGAACAGTTGAAGCAGTTCTCTCCTGAACACCGGGTCCAATCCGGCCGTCGGCTCGTCCAGGATTAACAGCTTCGGGTCGCGGGCCATCGCCAAAGCGATGGAAAACTTCATCTTCATCCCCTTCGAGCAATCCTTCAGCCTTTTCTTTTCCGGCAGCTGAAAAATGTTCATGAGTTGGCGAAGCTTGGGCTCGTTCCAGCGCTTATAGAACGGTGCCGTCATCCGGACGATCTCGCCCAGCGTTAAAAAATCATAAAAAATATTCTCGTCGGAAACATACCCGATGTCTTCCCTAAACGCTCCTTCATCCGTGCTGATCCGCTGGCCGTGCATGAATATCTCGCCCCGGTCCGGTACAATCATGCCCATGATCATCTTGATCAACGTGCTTTTCCCCGCACCATTCGGCCCGATGAGCCCTGTGATATAACCTTTCGGTATGCTGAAGGATATCTCGTCAAGGCAAAAGGAACCGTAGGATTTATTCAACCCCTTCAGCTCGAGTGCAGGAATATCACGGACTTCCATTTTTTCCGAATGAATCATTCGCGCTCCTCCTTATCCAATGTGTATATCATTTCCATGAGCTCTTGAAGTTCCAGAGGAATGCCCCGACTTTCCTCCAAAAGCTCTCTGATCTTGTCCTCCACAGCACGAAGACGCTGCTCCCTGATCATCTCCCGGTTGGCGCCGGATACAAATGAGCCCCTGCCCACCATGGATTCGATCAGTCCCAATTGCTCCAATTCGTTGTAGGCCCGTTTGGTCGTAATGACGCTGATGCCCAAATCCTTCGCCAGCTGCCGGATCGAAGGGAGCGGATCGCCCGGCTTCAGTTCTCCTCGCATAATGCTCTGCCTGACTTGCCTTTCGATTTGAACATAAATAGGCTCGCCGCTGGAATGTGAAAGTAAAATATGAATGTTGCTCACCGCCTGCCTTTTGCTTCAATATTTTCTGATGCGTACATCCCGAACAAGTGTGTATATAAAATAATCAATGTATATATACAATATACACATTAAAATAAGGGGTGTCAATGTTTGGTTAAACGCATCCTTTACAAATCGGCCGATAACCCGATGATCTGTTCCGCCGCAGCCTAAAAAAGCCGGACCTAGAAGGCCCGGCTTTCATGGTTCATTCAATTTGATACTCTCGGGTCGACTTGCCTACCACGATATTTCCAAAAAAGATGCGTCGTCCTCCAGGCCGCCTGTGTGCAAGGAGTTCATCAGCACCTGGACCTGGTCGTCCGGCACCGCTTCCGATATCGGATCCAGATCGTTCAAACCATCGCTATACATCAGCAGCCGGTAACCTGACGGGTTATCCAGCCTGCATTCATATACGTTCGGCTTGCCTCCGACCGGCCCGCACCGTGTGGACCAGCGCTCAGAAGTGTGAAACCTGCCGCCGAAACGGGAAGTGAGCTCCATATGATGCTGAAACATGCGAAGGCGGGAATCTCCCTGCCAGGCCATCCACATTTTTCCTTTTCTCTGAAATCGACCGGGGAGCTCGATACGCCCGCATATGTACATGGCTTCACTGCCTTGGCGTTGTTTCTCCAGGAGAACCTCTTTGAGCAGCTGCGGGATGTTATCATCCACCCGCAGACTGGCGGATTCCCGCGCAGCTCCTTGGGAAAGCTCCATCAGTTTGCTTTCAAGCTGCTGCAGGCCCAGCTCATTTCCGGACCGCAACCAACTCAGAAGACCGCTGCCCAAATACCGGGAAGCAAAATCCCCACGGAAGCTTAAACCGACGCCGTCGCACAGAACGAAGCTGCACACTCCCCCGTCAATGGCAAAAGCCATGTAGTCTTGACCCTTCTCTGACAACATTACGGTTTCAGCCGCTCTTCCGTAAGCATACCTGCACAGAAATTGCCGTTTGACCGACGTAACCGGTTGTTCGAGCGTCTGCTTGCTCTCGTAAACATAGGAATCCGCAGCTTGATCAAGTCCTCTGGGCTGCCGGCCCGCGTTGGAACATCTCATAAGCGCCTACCTTACCGGCGTTGCCGCAGACATCTGGAATCCAATGGATACCAGCTCTGCGCATGTGCCGGGCAGCATCATCAGAGCGCCGGGGCTTAATTGATAATCCGCTTCGACTAACATCTCCCGGTAGCTTTCCGGCAGAACGGATGACATCATTTTAAGCTTTCGGGCATGCTCATCTTCCAGATTGGTGTCCGGCAGAATTCCTTTCCAGCGGCGAGGCTCGCTCACCGGCTGACTCATCAGATGATCCGAAATGAAAATGTTCTCGACGAGCACGTTCCCGTCCGGAACGCTCAAACTCATGATTCTGCGGGCCATCGGCTCAGGGTCGTCCCCGGTTGCCACTCCGTCCGTCATATGGCAAACAAGCGGGGCCGGACAATCCTGCATATTCGGGATTTCGGCCTGCAGGATTCTCTCCGCCTGCAGAAATGCCTTCGCGGAATCCGAAAACCGCTTGGGGGTCAAATCCGGCAAAGAGCCGACGGCCGCGATTTCATCAATTCCCTTAATGCCGTTCAGCAAGTCGTAAACGTCATCGCTGTAGGCAAGGATAGCGATCCGGTAGCGGGGCGTAAGCCGATTGCCCTTGGTCGAACGAAACACCATCTGCCGGATCGCCAGGGACAAGGCATCATAAACGACATCGATCCGCCTCCGTCCCTCCATCAGCATGTTCATCGAAGCGCTGATATCGATTAAGTAAATAATAAGCGCTGGGGTACGCTGAGAAGCTTGAATCGTATAGTTCACGTGTAAACACCTCTGCATTCGGTATGTCAATAACTTGGCAGCCAGAAATTGCTGTCTTCCAAAAAGAGGGTAATGGAGTTTGCACGTATACTCAATTTGCCTACGGTTTTATAATATGCCGCGTCTTTTTGGTACATGGACAAGAAATCGCGGGCAAAATTCCTTGCCCGGGACAGATTTCCGGCTACCTGAGCATTATACACTTTATTATACGTGGCGATCAGGGTCACCACGTTTTCGGACCTTTGCTTTCTCAGCTGCTCCGCTCTGGCTGCCTCCATTTTCGCCTGCTGCCTGCGCGCCTCTTCCTTTCGGCGGGCCGCTTCTTTTCTGGCTGCCTCGGCAGCCCGGGCTTTAGCGTCGGCTTCCGCAGCTTGCTTTTTTCTCTTTTCTTCCAGCTGGGCCAAGTACTGTTCGTATTTTTTCTGCTGGTCGTACTTATCCTGAAGCGCCTGCTTCTTCTTATTGGCTTCAACCTTGGCCAGATAAGCCTCGTATTTGGCCTGCTTCTCATATTTTTCCTGGAGTTCGGCTTTTTCGGCTGCCTGTTTGGCCTTTTCCGCTTCGGCAGCCTTTTTTGCGGGCCGCTTCCGTTTTTTTGCGTTCTTCTTCCTGTTTTAACGCTTCCGCTTTTTTTCGTTCTTCTTCCGCTTTCTTCTCAGCGGCCTGCTGCTCCTTCAGGCGGGCCTCCTCGGCGGCCTTGGCTTTCCTTTGCGCCTCAAGCTTGGCTTCTTCCTGCTGGCGGCTCTCCGCTTTCTCCGCCAAAATCTGGTTCACCGTAAAAGCCGAACCCGCCAGAATGGCGACGGCAGCCGCAGTGGAAATCATGAATTTCTTCGAACCAACGACGGCCCTCCAGCCCTTCTTGGCTGGCTCCGGCGGATACAACTTTTCCTCCAGACCCTTGATCGCAGCGGCCAGCTCCACTTCGAGCGGACTGTCCTTTTTTACGAAATGATAGGCAGACCGGAAAATTTCAAGCGCTCCGGCAAGGTTGCCGGCACTCTCCAGATCTCTTGCCTGATGGAACAAACGGCCTACAACGTTGTCGTTCACTTCCCGGTTGCCGGGGGTAATGCCGAGCGTCTCGGCGGCATGCTGTTCGGCTTGAACAGGATCAACCCGGGGCTTATCTTCCGAGCCGGCAGCCATGAGTTTCGAAGTCCCGGCCGCCTCGATAACCGGCTCTTCCTCCGAAAGCCCTGAAAGCCCGACCAGCCATTCCCCGAAGGTAGGGCAGCTGCTTAAATCCTGGCTGTCCCAGGCGCGTCCGAACAGATCCGCAATGCCCGTGCCCCATCGTTGACCCAAGGATTTTTTTAAGCAAAAAGTACCGCTCGCAAGGCGTCTGCATCTCATGCTGATCAAAATAGCTCTCGCCCCAAGCTTTGGTCACGATGGCCGGGTCGCTCCAACCGAGCATTTCGGCAATGATTACCGCTCCGGCAAAGCGATCGGCGTATGCGCTCCATAAACCGCTGTGTACCGTCCGATGCGCCGCGTAGCCCGGGGAACCGGCCAGCAGCACATCGGGACGGTCCATTTTGGGACTATAGATCTGCTCCACGTCCACCAGCTCGACTGCAGCTGAGCCTTCAGGCAGCTTCACTTCCGAAAAAAACGGAAGCATGACGTTTGGCGCCGACAAGTCGCAATGCGCCAAGCCGCGCTGTTCCATACTCGAACCGATGGCAGCCAGCGCTTTAGCGAGCAGCAGGCTATCGCCGCGTCCCAGGGTTCGCTGATCACTGATTACATCGAACCAGGTAATCCCGTAAACCCATGGCATCATTACGGCATACAGCAGGTCCGGGTATTCCGCAATCAAGTCTCCGTTTCTTTCGGGAGTGAGCACATCTCGGCTGCATACCATCAAACCGGGGATTTCCCGGTAATTCGCCATATGCTCCGATTGATACACCATGGCGGGGATCCGGAATTTCGGAAAGAACACCTTCAAGGCTTTAGCCTCGTGAATCTTTCCGTCTACTGGCAGAAGCTGGTATACAATCCCTTGCCTGCCTGCCTGAGCATAGGCCAGACCAGGAGCCGCGGGATGCTGTCCCACCGTATAGGCCGTTCCGTTTATGATTATTTCATCGCCCGGATTCGGCTGAAAACTCATGAATATCCTCCTCTCGGCATCTTTCATACGCAATTGTTAAAGATGATTCTTACATAAAGCTTCTGGATTGCAAGAAAACCGGGAGTCGTCAAACACCCGGTTTTCTTCTCTATGAACCTATTATATAGCAAAAAGGACCAATTGAAAATTAGCGAGATTCGTCCGCCATGCGGAATTTTTGGGCAATGGCTTTCAGCTCGTTGCTGATGCTGTCAAGCGTCTGCACAAAAGAGTTCATCAGACGACTTGCTTCCTGGAATTCCTGGAAGAAACGCTGTTTGGTCATACCGTCCCATTGGCCTTCCATACCATTCACGGATTGAGTCAGGCTGTTAACGATTTGCTGGCTTTGCTCACCGCTTTGCTTAAATTGATTTGCTACTTGTTCTACTTGTTCAGGCGTAATTAAAATGCGACCTGCCATGTATGTACCTCCTTTGTATTATCGGTTCTGATCAACAATTGTCATCTTATCCTATGTTGGTAAGATTTACAAAATGTCCTCAGACCTAAATTCCAATTACCCCCAACGACCCATAATTGAAACCCAAAATACACAAGGAGTAATCAAATTAGTTGGCGATGCCAGATTGGAAGGATCCGTAAATGTCCATCCTTGACCGTTAAGGGCGGCCTGCTTTGCCGAATTCCCTCCGTCTCCGCTGCTCATGCCGACTGCGGCGGCCGCGGAGCTTGGATTCGAGATAACGGATGAAGAAAGCCCCGATTCCGGCAAAATGGAGCTTCCCCCCTCCTGCTTGGAGGCCGCAAACAGGGCTGTCGGCGACACCCCGCCTACCAAAGCGTGCTCCAGTATCGTATTGTACTGATGATCCGTTTCCTGGAACAAATCCGCTTTTCCCTGCAAATGCTTGCCCATGTTTGCCAAGAGAGCTCCCAGATGCTCTCCAAGGCGTTGGGCCGACTGCCATTCATCAATAACCGCAGCTTTTAAGGAGGTCTCCCACACCAGCGAGTTGATCGCCTGGCTAAGCTGATTCGTAATGGCCGTAATTTGATCGCCGGATTGCAAAAGCTGACGGCTTAATGTCCGGAGCGATTCCGGTTCGACAGATATACGCATTGGTCCTCACCTTTCTAACGGGCTCTCGTTACTGTTTCAGCCACATAAGGAGCATATGATGAAACTGCTCCTTGGTTGCAGGCGCTGCGGTCAGCCAATCCTGATCGCCCTGAAGACTCATCCGCAGCAACCAATTCATGGACTCATTTGCGACAAACGCTGCATTTTGACTCTCCCAGTTGTACCCGTTCCATATGGACAGCTGAAGTTCCCCCGAAGAAACCCGATTTTTCAAACATTTTGCCAGTGCTATCGATCCTTCCGCATCGTCAGTCAATCTTGCCAGCCTGTCGCTGATTTCATCGCTGTTCGTATCGGAAGCACAGGTGTAAATATCCGCAAATTCTTTACGGCTCAGCAGCAATGCGGGTATCTCCCCCAAAGGTTGATCGCTGAGAGCCAAATCCTCCACAAGCTTATTGCATGTATCTTCAATCGAGCCCAGCTCGCTGAGCATGTAGCACGAATCGTTTTCTCCGCACTTGCTTACTTGTATTACATTTTCGTCGGTTACGTGCAAATATCCTTCAAACGATTTGCCGCTATTCTCGTACTTCAACCAACAGGCACGCTCCGCCAGCCCCGCGATGGCTACGCGGGATAACACTTCGGGCGGTATCGATAGTTCCCCGCTCTCCTCGCGTATCAAATAACGCTTATCCAGAAGGGATCTTTTCGCGGCCTCCCATTCCCCGGCAATTTCCTCCGCCAGATAACCGCTGAAGGGGTCTTCTACCCCAAGCAAACGGTCCGAGCCAAGAATGCCCGCGAGAAAGAAAAATTCCTTATTGTCAAGCGTTATCGTATCCTGCTTGGAAGCATGAATCGTCAACATTATGAGCCACCTCCCCTCAAACTACAACATGCCATCGGTCGCGAATTTCTGTGACCCATTTTTGGGCGTTCCATATTTCGTCGAACGGAACTGCGCCTTTAATTCTGGAAAATTTTCGTTTTACGTAGTACCCCTGTCCCGGCGGAAGCAATTTTAGGCCCCCGGGACTATTGGCAGATTCTGAAAACGGGATTCTAAAGAACGACAAATCGTTCGAATCCAGGGTCCCGAATAAAAATCCGGATTGCGACGCTTTAACGTCCGTAAACCAATCCACCCCAAAGGTCGGAAAATCAGCCGGAACGCCGGAAAGGACGACATGCACCTTCCGGTCTCTTCCAAGTCTCACAATCGAAGACAGCTGATCTTTTATTGTAAAATCATTGAGCTGCTTACTCATGACATCGGCATCATCGATGAATAAAATAATAGCCGAATCGTTTCCTTCTTTTGTGCGGTTCTGCACTTTTTCATAGAGCCCGGCAATCAGCGGGGCCAGCTCCTCTTCGCTTTCGGCATGACCGCGCACATGCGGCAGATGCCTGAGCCGGCTGAGTCCGCTGCTTCCATAACGGGTATCCACCGTATAAATCTCCAGCTCTTCGGGAGATGCATGAAGAGCAAGGGATAACATCCAGCTTAGCAGGAACGACGTTTTGCCGCCCTCCATCGGGCTGGCCACGATGAAATGAGGCCCTTCTTCCAGATTAACCAGGAATGGGGACAGATCGTCCGTCGAGAGTCCGACCGGAACCTGGAACCTGCCTGCGCCCGAAACCTGTTCGTAAGGCTGATCCATTCTTAACAGCTCGGACAGGCTTATTTTTTCCGGCAGCGGGTTGATCGAAGGGGCTCTTTCGCCGCTCCATGAAGCGCTGATTCGCTGAATAAGGCTCCGAAGCTCGGCGGAGCGCTGTCCTTCATCCTGTCCCGGCGCAGGGAGCGCCGTTTGGAACTCCATCGGCGGAACCTGGCCTTTGACAAGGCCTCTTCCCGGCGGAAGCTGGCTCGGCGCTCTTGACGGACGTCCGACCGCGTAATAGTAATCGGCCGGGTCCGCCAGTTCAAAGGAAACGGCATGGGATATATTGCTTCGGACTTTTTCGAACATATCGGATATCCGGTTTGCGGTGATGACAAAGGTGATGCCGAGACTGCCGCCTTCGCGCAGCAGGTATTCAAGCATATCGTTTTCATCCGGATACGAGTTCCGGAAATTTAGGTAACCGTCGATGACGATGACCAGTTGCGGCACGTTGATCGACATCGAGCGGCGATAGGCCGCGATGGTTTTTACCCCCGCGTCCGCTATCATATCCTTGCGGATACCGGCGGTTTTCGTCAGGAATCGGAACAATCGTTTGATCCGATCCTCCTCTTCCGCATTCATCACGCCTCCGATGTGGGGAAGACCGGAAAAGTCGCGCATCATCCGGCCCATGTCCACCAGATACCCATGCCATTGGTCGGGTGAGTATCTTACGGCCAAAGACATAAGCATGGTCTGTATAAAAGTCGTTTTTCCCAGGCCCGGCATCCCGTAAACCGCCCAATGGCCCTGCTCCAAGTTCAGCTTCAAAGGTCTTTGGCACTGGTTCGGCAGATCATCCAACATACCGGCATAAGCGGTTAAAGGGGCATCGCCGAACACCGCGGCCGACCCTTCGGTTTCCTCCGCCAGAATTTCATCCAGATCCAGGACTTCCGGCAGAGGCGGCAGCCAAGGCCCTTGAAGTCTCTCGATCCCTTCTTCCCGGGCGATATCCGCCAGACGGTCGATAAATACTTGGAGCTGTTTAGGCATTTCCTCCCGATGTGCTCCCGAAGGATGAGAAGGCATCAGCATCGGTTCCATTTTCCCGTTCAAACGGACTTCCTTGATGTTGATCAGGCCTTCCGAATCCTGCTTCTCGATATAAGGAGCGCCGCTCCAGGCAAACTGCATCTCCTCAAAAACCTCGTCGCTTCCGACCTGGAAATACCCTCGGCCCGGCTTATTGATCCAGGCCGCATTCGGTATTTTCAGCATGTCGCGGCTGTCTCCCTCGCTTTGAACGCGGAGGCAGATTCTAAACCGCGAGTTGCTCCAAATCTTGTCGTCCACGACCCCGGCCGGCTTTTGGGTGGCCAGGATCAGGTGCACTCCTAACGTTCGGCCGATGGCGGCTATGCTGATCAGCTCATCCATAAACTCCGGCTGGTCCTTTTTCAGCTGGGCGAATTCGTCGATAATGATGACCAAGTGCGGCAGCGGTTCCCCATGCCTGCCGCGAAGCAGTTTATAATACTCGTCAATGTGCTGCAGATTACCCGCGTCGTTTAGAATTTTTTGCCGCCGGACAAGCTCGGCTTTTAACGATATTTTGGCGCGTTCAATCAGATTGTTGTCCAGGTTAGTGATGGTACCGACCACATGGGGAAGATGAAGAAACGTATTGGACATCCCCCCGCCCTTATAGTCGATAAGCATGAACGCAAGATCATGCGGATGGAACTCGGCCGCAAGCGACGCGACGATCGATTGGATCACTTCGCTCTTCCCCGATCCCGTCGTTCCTGCGATCAATCCGTGCGGCCCGTGGCCGCCCCGCTCGATTTTATCATGCAGGTTCAGATTGATTTTTTTTATTTCCGGCCCGGACGCCCATCGGGACGGGAAGCGTATCCGGATACCGGTTTTGCTGCCAACGCCTCTTGACATCAAGCTCCATGATCTTCTCGATTTCCATCATTTCAAACAACGTCAAAACCGGCGGGATATCCGAAGCGGAGGAACGCTTCAGGCGGATAGGAGCCATGTAACGCGCTAAAGCCTCCATCTGTTCGCGGCTGATGCTGTCCGATTCGTATGACTGCTGGCCTATATTTCCGGCCTTTTTGATGGTATAAGCTCCCTCAGCCCGCTCGACCTCGACAATGAGCTGGCAATGCATGGGCAGGCTTTCCTTGCGGTCCGACAAAATAATGGTCACCGCGTCAACGGCTTCCCCGTCCTCCAAAAGAAGCGGAAGCAGCGGCTCTTCTTCGATGAGATGGCTGTCGGAAAGAATGACGACGTACGCCGGAATCTCGACGGACTTCCTGCCGTACTCCGATCGGTTGCTTTTGCGGCGGTACAGCTGCATGAAAATCTCATCCGCCAGCTGATGGGCGCTGCTGCGCCGGTCAGCCAGATATCTGATGGAACGGTCATCGTCCCAGGAATGCGGAAACCAGCGAAGCCAGTCCCACTCATGAGCTTCCTTTTCCTCATAAAAAGCGGCGATCTTGACCTCGTCAGGCGAATGGCGAACGGTGGTTTGAGCCAGTATGACACGCAGCGCATTCAGCACGTTCTCGCGTCCTCCAACCACTCCGACCACCTTGGATTCAAACAGGGGCAAAGTGATTGATGCTTCCTCGACCGTCTCAAATTCGGAAGCCAAATCCTCGGCAGCTTGAATGAGGGGATCCTTCTCATAGCCGTCAGCTCTCGGGGGGCGCACCCGTATATGGAACGGTACCGTCCCTTTTCCGATACGGGCCTTCAAAAAGTCGTCGTCCTCGGGCGATCTTTCCCAGAGGCTGCTGCTCCGGTTTTTCGCGACTTGAAAGCATACATCCGGATCGCCGTGGATTTCGTACATCAGCTCCACCTGGTCCTTCTGCCGTTCTTTCAGCTCCTCGCGATGCAGATTAAGCTGCGAACGGTACATGAGGTTCCGTTCCGCCAACTTCCGCTGGTATGTTTTTTTTGTTACCCAGATACATAAAAAAAGGGAAGCGTATATGAGGTGAGCATCATAAATATAGAAAGCAAAAAAAAAAGTAGTTGTTGCTGCCCATTTTTCCGCTCATATTCAAATAAACGTAGAAACCGATCGTAACGGCGGTCATAATAACGGGAATGATAATCGAAATTAATGAAAATGAAGGCTTGTTGGGCTCTGAAGGAGGTCTTAATATCTCCATCTCTTCCATATGAAGCGCAGGCTTGATTCTTGGCGAACGCTGGTACAAGACGTTCATCGTGGTCCTCCCCCTTAAAATCTCGGAAACAGTCGAAATTTAATATGTATGATGTGATTCTAGCAGAAATCAAAGGGTTATTTACCCCAATTCATGTTTCTTGAAACAGCGATCTTCTTCCGTACACGGGCGCTTCCTCATCGGTCGTAGAGAAGGCCCGTTGAAGGCGAATGTATGCACCTTCCCTGAGTCCCGCCTCCACGATCGTGGGAACTTCTTCCACGGTAAACCAAAGGCCTTCCGGAAATTTCGCTTCCAATATATATTGAATGCCGGGACTCGAAGGTTCATGAAAAAGCCGGAGTCCGAGCAATTCGTTCAACCGGGTGACGGAGCATTCATCCGGAACGTCGATGTCAAACCAGTCTTCTTCGTTGCGCCCGCTAATCACGGTGAGAATCATCTGAATTTTCCTGCCCTTCTATATATCGTAATAGTGTATTCCCTGTAAAAGGGCCAATCCCTATATCAAAGGGGTTAAAAAATAGGTTACAGTATTGTAACTGTATCATCACACGGTCGATCCTGTCAATTTGTGTCATATTTCCTATTTCCTATTTTGACTGCGGATAGCATGGTTCAAAAGAACCGATTTTTAGAATGAAACAGGGAAATGGACCAAAATTTGAATGTTTACGTATACGTAATTTGCTTAATGCAGCCTATTTTATAAGCAAAAAAGAGAGTTCACAGAAATGTCACTCTCATGAAAGGCGTTTTTGATTTGTTTTCAGAATTTAAGGTTATTTTAAGATTGGCCGTTTATAATGCAAATATCATGAAATAACTTTTCGTGAGGTGATAGGATGAAAACGCTCATTATGTTTCAAAACAAACCGGTTCCCGTCTACTTTACAACGGAGAACAAACAGCCGGTACAGAAGGTACTTAAGCTATTGACCAGCGCGCTTGACCATAAAATACAGAACGGTAAAAAAAGCGCTCAAAAAAATGCCTCAACTCCCTCATCAGCATTGAAATCGAAGGATCCGAGGCAATTCTTCACAGCAAAAGTGAAAACGACTCTCTTGCGCTATCCCTTTTCTAAAAAAGGGATAGCCCTTTTTTTGAATTTTATCGGCAGCGAAAATGGCGCTCTTCCGCCGTCTGGGCCTTGCGGATGCGAATTTGGAACAGCTTAACCAGATTCAGGCGAGTGTGCAGCTTGGGGGAGCTGTCCAGTTTTCTTAATATAAATCGATCGATGGACATGCCGTTCACTCCTTACATGACAAGTTAGGGAAAGGAAAATTTTCCTAATGCCCGTATTTCCTATTAACCCCTCTTTTGCAGATTAAAACGCCCAAAACCTCGCCGCATCGGCTTTTTCAAAGCTTGATTCAGACAAGCGGCAATCCCGAAGATCCCCGTTTATTCCATATATTGACCCTTCAAACCGCTTCCCTTTCATTCCGTCCGAATATATAGTATGCCAAACGTTTTCCTGCAAGAACACGTTTTTTGATAAAAATGTTGGGGAATTTAGGTGTCAGTATATTGCATTAATCAGTACCTGATGTTATTCTCTATATAGCTAATGTTTAATATTCAGTACCTGTTCTTTATGAATTCATGCACGATTGGAGGAAACGCTTTGGATGTTAGTGTTCAATTCAAAAAAGGGGTGCTTGAGCTGTGCGTCTTGGTTCTCATTCAGCGCAAGGACCAGTACGGATATGAGTTGGCCCAGTCTGTATCGCGCCATATCGAGGTCGCCGAGGGCGCGCTTTACCCTCTTTTGAGGCGGCTGGTCAACGAAGGATACTGCAGCACGTATCTTCAGGAATCGTCAGAAGGCCCGCCCCGTAAATACTATAAGTTGACGGAGAGCGGCAAAGCTTACATGGAAGCCATGATCAAGGAATGGAAATCGTTTGTTCAAAACGTGACTAATCTGATAGAGGAAGGAAACGAGGATGAATAAAAAACAATTCTTATCCATACTGGAAACACGGCTGGCTCCCCTCCATCCGGAAGAACGCCGGGAGCTGATCGGCGATGTGGAAGCCCACTTTGACTTTGGCCTGCAAAACGGGCGTTCCGAAGAAGAAATTGCCCGTGAACTCGGGGACCCTTTTGAAGTGGCCCGCGAAGCGCTTGGAGACCGTTTTACGGATATGCCGGTGTATCTTCCCTCCAATCCGTCGATTATAGGCCGCATATTTATCTTGATCGGTCTTTTTTTTTACCGGGCTTATCGCCGTCCCTTTGCTGGCCGCTTTCTGGAGCTGCGGCATCGGGTTCGCTGCTGCGAGCGCGGGAGGCATTGCAAGCCCTGTACTCCTGCTAATTGACTATTTGCTTAACGGCAACTTTTCCCCGGCTAAGCTGTTCATGTCCATATCTCTCGTTGGCGTCGGCATCCTGCTTGCTTACCTTTCCCGTTGGATCTTTATAGGGTTGTGGGTGATGACCAAAGGCTACGCCGGATGGAATATACGTATGATGAAAGGAAGATCGGCTCGATGAAGCATAAATTTATTATAGGAATCGCCTTCGCTCTTATTTTGATCGGGGCCATCGGCATGGCTTACAACAAGTTCAAATTCGAAGCGGATTACCCGGCGCACCAGCAGAAATGGACAGTTACGGCCCAGGATCTCAAAAAAACTCGCGATTGAAGGAAATGTGGACATTGAGGTTTCGTTTGAGCCCGGTAAGGGAAGCGAAGGTTATATCGATTTCCAAGGGAACGTACACCAGGAGGTTATTGACCGGCTGAAACAGCTGAAACCCGAAGGCTCCGAATTTAAAATGGACTTGACCCCGCCCGAAACCTTTCGAGTATTCAGCGTAAACCTGCAATCGGCGCGAGGAAAAATCCAAGTTGTTCTCCCTAAGGGCACGCGGCTTGATGAACTTAGCCTTTCCTCGTATTCCTCGGACCTTGAAGTTAGCAGCGGCACGGCTAAGAAAATGAAAATAAGCTCATTGTCGGGCCACATCAAGCTGAATGATATCACCGCCGATGAACTTATATTAAACAATCATTCAGGGGATATATCGGGAGCCGGCATCACGGCAGGAGTCAAGGCGAAGACCCTCTCCGGCGGCATCGATTTGAAGCAGCTGGAAGGGGAAAGCCGTTTGGAAAGCCATTCCGGATCTGTCGAGCTGACATTAAAAGGCGTGTCTTCAATTGACGTCAAGACCCTGTCGGGCGACGTTGATATCATTCCGGACCCGGGCTTTGACGGTTTTTATGAAGCGACTACGCTTTCCGGCGACATTACTACTCCGAAATCGCCAAAAGAGAGCAAACATACCATTAAAGTGGATACCCACTCGGGCAACATCGATATCGATCCGGCGAAATGATCCCTTTATAAGTTATGGCAAAAGCCTTCCGCTTGGACTTTTTTCCCGAGCAGAAGGCTTTTTTCGGCTCTTGTTTCAATAGAAATTCCTTGCTCATTCCTTAATGCCGGCACTTATTTGGCCTCTTCCCACCTGCTCCACATTTCCCGCGGATTCAGAACATAAATGCCTTGCTCGCGGTACATAAAATGATGCATGATGAATTCCCTCCGGATTGTCGCAAAATCCTCATGATACCGTTTAATGAATTCGTTGATTTCCTTTTCGCCGTATTGGCGCCCGGGTTCCAGCTTCTCGGCGAGGAACTCGAAAACGATTAATTTCTTTTTATACTGGGCCGGAATTTGGCGCAGCCTTCCGTCTTTGGTAAAAAAGTTTTTAAGCACGGATTCCCGAACCGTTGCATGGTCTGCGGCCATCGTTCTCTCACCTCCTTCCTTTCCGAAAATAAAGGCCAATGAAGCTTCGTGCACCTGCCGTATAAATTCCGGATTCAGGGAAAAGAATATGATGTTCTTCTCCCTCCGCTCCCGGATCATATTCGCTTCGCGAAGTTTGGAAGCATGATGCGTAACCGTCGGCTGGGATAAGCTCAACTTATCGGCGAGCGATTGGCCGTTTAGTTCGCCCATGCCAAGCAGCATCAAGATTCGCATTCTGTTTGGATCGCCGAGCAGTTTATGCACGTTCACGATTTTATCGAGCTGCATTTTGCATCCCGCCTTTGACATTTTTTTTAATTTAATAATTATCTAATTAGATGTTAATCTAATTCATTTCGGCTGTCAATATTTCTCTTTTTTTACGCTTCCGATTTTACGGCAATTGGCAGTGATTATGGATTTATCTCGACAATTGCGGTAGGATTAATATTGCTGATTACTCGTTACGCTAACTACATAAGGAGGTTCACCATGCTGGACGTATTGATCATCGGTGCAGGCCCCTGCGGATTATCGGCAGCCATCGAATGCGGTAAACGCGGCCTGTCCACAGAACTTATCGATAAACACAATGTCGTGCATTCCATCTACTTGTATCCGACCCGCATGCAATTTTTCAGTACTGCGGAAATGCTGGAAATCGGCGGCGTGCCGTTTGCCATATCGAACGACAAGCCGTATCGGGACGAGGCGCTTGCTTATTACCGCCGGGTAGCGGAGCATTATAAACTTCAAATATCCGCATACGAGGAGGCCATCTCCATCCGGAAGCAGGACGACGGTTCATTCAGGGTGGACACCCGCAAACGCGGCGGCGTCGAAAGCTTCAGGGCTGCCAAGAACGTTGTCATCTCGACCGGTTACTTCGACCATCCGAATTATATCGGAATTCCGGGCGAGGACCTGGATAAAGTAACTCATTACTTCAGGGAAGCCCACCCTTATGCCGGAATGAAAACCGCCATTATCGGCGGCAGCAATTCGGCGGTCGACGCAGCCATGGAATTAATCCGCGTCGGCGCGGAAGTGTCTGTTATTTATCGCGGCAAGGAAGTATCGGAAAACATCAAGCCATGGGTCAGACCCCTGTTTGAAAGCATGGTAGGTAAAGGCCGAATCCGGCTTTATACGGAGTCTCAAGTTACCGAAATCCGAGAAAACTCGATAACGATCACCGCGAAAGACGGCTCCGGGCAGATCGTTGACAATGATTTTGTTCTCGCGATGACCGGCTTCCGGCCGGACCGCAAACTGCTGTCCTCTTCCGGCGTGGAACTTGACGAGGAGATGGAAAAACCTCGTTATAATCCCGAAACCATGGAGACGACGATTCCCGGCCTTTATGTCGCAGGCGTTATCGCTTCCGGACGGAATGCCAACGAGGTATTTATCGAAACGGGCCGTCTTCACGGAGGCTTGATCGCGGAGCATATTGCCGCCCGTCCATAAAACCTAACGAAGCACGTCATCAGTTCAGTAAAGGAGTTGGCGTACAAGATGGATGTCACCTCGCTCATTTTGCTTGCCTTGGCCGCACTTGGCATCATCAGCAGCAATTCCCCAGTGACCATTGCGATGATCGTTCTGCTGCTGATCCGCGTAACCGGGTTGCAGCAGGTTTTTCCTTGGTTGGAAAAGTACGGACTGACCATTGGCATCATCATCTTGACGATTGGCGTGATGTCGCCGATCGCCAGCGGAAAAATGAGCCTGCAGCTCATCGGGGAGTCTTTTCTTAACTGGAAGTCTCTCCTTGCGATCGGCGTGGGAATGCTGGTCGCCTATCTCGGCGGCCGCGGGGCCGTCCTGATGGGAACCAACCCCACCATCGTGGCCGGGCTCCTGGTCGGAACGGTCCTTGGCGTCGCCCTCTTCCGCGGCGTACCCGTAGGTCCCCTGATCGCGGCGGGAATTCTGTCGCTGCTGATCGGCAAGTCTTAATTGCGCGATATATATTGAAAAAGGCTTTCCCGCGGCATGAACTGCCGGCGGGAAAGCCTTTTTTGTATTCTAGGACTCCAAATGCTGAACGTTATATAGACGGGCGTAACTTCCGTTCAACTCCATTAATTCGTTGTGCGTCCCCTGCTCCGTAATCTGCCCGTTCTCCAGCACGACGATTTGATCGGCATGGGTGATCGTGGACAAGCGATGGGCAACGATCAGGGTTGTGCGGTTGCTCGACAGGGATTGCAGCGCCTGCTGGATGAGATGCTCGGATTCCAGGTCAAGCGCGGATGTCGCTTCATCCAGAACAAGGATTTCGGGGTCTTTCAAGAATACCCTGGCGATGGCAAGACGCTGCTTTTGACCTCCGGACAGCTTAACGCCGCGTTCCCCCACTTCCGTGTCATAGCCCTGCGGCAAATTCATGATAAAGTCATGGGCATTGGCCGATTTTGCGGCGCTAATGATTTGTTCCTCCGAGGCTTCCGGGTTTCCGAACAGGATATTCTCACGGACGGACCCGCTGAACAGGAAATTGTCCTGCAGCACCATGCCGATCGAACCGCGCAGGCTGTCGAGCGTCACGCCGCGGACGTCCAAACCGCTGATTTTCACCCGGCCCTTCTGCACATCGTAAAAAACGCGGGATCAAGCCGATCAACGAGGATTTTCCGCCCCCGCTCATGCCGACAAAAGCAACCGTCTGGCCCTGCTCGATCGTCAGGTTAATATCCTTTAGTACCCAGCCCGCATCATCGTTGTATTGAAACCATACGCGATCGAACTCGATCCGGCCGGCGGACGGCAGCTTCCTGGCATCGGGCGCATCCACAATATCGTAAGGCTCGTCCATCAGTTCCTTCACGCGCTCCAGCGAGGCCGTAGCCTGCGTCAAGACGGTTGAGGAATTGATCAGTCTCCGGAGGGGGGCATACAGCCTGTCCAAATAACCGAAAAAGGCAACAAAAGTCCCCAAGGTTAAATCGCCTTGGATGACCCGGTAACCGCCATAGCCGATGACAAGAATGGGGGCAATATCGGTCAACGTGTTAATGATCGAAAACGTCAAGGCATTCCAGCGGGTCTGTGCCATCGCCTTTTTAAGGAAATTGCCGTTAATCGCTTCGAATTTCTTTTGGTCATAGCGTTCCAGCGTAAAGCTGCGGATGACCGAAATGCCCTGGATCCGCTCATGGAGATAGGCCTGAATTCCCGCCAAAGCCTGCGATCTGTCTTTTGTCAGCTTCTTAAGCCGCTTATAAAGCAGGTTGACCGCAATCGCATACAAAGGCAGCACCGAAATGGACACCAGGGTCAATACCGGGTTCATAACAAACATGACGATCAGTACAAACGTTAAGGTGAAAATATCAAGCCATATATTCATCATGCCGACTTCTACCAGGTTCTTGGATTGTTCGACATCGTTAATAAAGCGGGAAATCGCTTCCCCCACCTTCGTGTTCTGATAGTACCGGAGCGACAAACGCTGAAGATGGGCATACAGCCGGTTACGCATATCGAATAATATGCGGCTTGTGATAAATTGCGCGAAATACTGCCGTAAATATTCCACCGGTCCCCTGACGACGATAAACAGCGCCAATGTCCCGAGAAGGATCAGCATCAGCTGTTCGATCTTTTGCTCCACGCCAAGATCGGGATTGATAAGCAGCCCGTCGACGACGTATTTCATGATCATCGGCAGAAGGAGCGGAATGGAGAACTTGATCATCCCGATGATCAGGGTTAATATAATCCATTTTAAATAGGGTTTAACAAACGGATAATAAATCTTCCATGTCTTCAATAGTAAAAACAGCCCCTTTCCTGTACATCATTCATGGTGCGGGACGAAATCAACAATTGCCCGGACAAGTTTACGGTTCTTCAATAAAGCCCAGCTGTTGACTTTTGTCCGCCGCAATGCTTTGATAATGCTAAACTCATTTATTACGGTTTTGCCAGCAGGAGGATTAACATGAGTACAGTATTTGTGACGGAAGCCGTCATGCTCGCGATTTACGGACAGCTTCTTGTGCCGCCAAGACCTGTGGAATACATCATACCCTACACAACCGTCCTGGAATTATACGAGTTATTAAGCTCCGACGAGCCGCTGATGCACAACGCTCCGGATGAACAGCATGTCCGCACCAAGATCAGCGAGCTTATCGATTATTTTGAGGAGCCGCTCAACAAGAAAAAAAATCGACCGCGCCCTTCAGGTTCCCTGGGCCAAAAGCCCGTCCATTCCCGTCGGTGAAATGACCCTGGTCACCATCATGAACGCCATGGACACGGCACCTTACGGCGAATTGTTCGACCCTGTCGAAACCGAAATGCTGGCCACGGCCCAGCGAATCGAAGCGCCTGTTCTGACAGACCAATATGAATTGATCCAGCGAATTATCGATGCGTCCATCCCGGTTCAGGTATACGATATCGATGATTTCGATTTTGCGCTCGAAGAAACGACATAGTGCAAGCCGCCGTTTACAGCAAACCCCTGCCATGCCTGGTCAGGGGTCTTTCGGCGCGAAAAAAAATTCCCCTTTCGGGGAATCCCGTCACCATAAACATGATTTTTCTAAAACAAAAAACTCAGCGTATTTGGCAGCGGATCATGTCTATCAGCGGACCGGTTACCGAGTCCATGGGCGGCAGCAGATCGAGGTCAAAATACTTTAAGGAGACATCGCTTTCCGGGGGCAGGTCTATCGCGCTTCGAAGCCCCGACGCGGAATATACGCCGATAACATAATACTCCTCGTCGCCGTTTCTGTACTTTTTCATGTACTGCGGACCCGATATCAGGTTGATCAGCCGCATGGCATCCGCAGTCAGGCCGCTCTCTTCCCAAAGTTCTCTGGCAGCCGCATCTTCCATCGATTCTCCCGGCTTTAATTTACCGATCGGAAGTCCCCATACGTCCTTCGCCTGCCGTTTCAAAAGCAGGATTTCACCGGATTCGTTCAGCGCGATAACCGCTGCTTTGACCCGGATCATCGACCGCTTGCCTATGTACTGACGGATATCGCGGTGATATAGGTTCATCCTCGGGAACCTCCTTTCCGGACAGGATAAAGCGCTTCAGGCAAGTTACTACGCCTGGTCTTGACGGTCAGCGCCTTCTTCTTTATAAATATACGAAATATCGTCAAGGGATTCCTCATACTCCACATGAAGATCATATCCCTTCAGGTACCAAAGATCACTTTCCTCCATGTAAAACGTGACATCCCCTGCCTGCTGCGTTATCCCGGGATCAGTGGGTTCTTCCACGGAAATGCCGAGAGAAAAGCCGGGGTGCAGACCGCCGCCGGAGCTGTAACGAGGAAAAAATCGGACAAACATGCAGGCATTCAGTTCAAGCTCTTTCACGTACCAGCGCGCTGCCTCATGACTGACTTCAATGTTCAAGCCTAACACTCTCCTTCGAGGGCAGTATCTATCTCAAACCTCATCTTTCAATGGTGTATATGTATCATAACGCATATGCGTACAGGGTTACAAACCTTTTATGTTAAAAAAGCGGCCACAGGGCATGAGCCGTATTTCATAAAATTGGTTTGACAATTCCCGTTCCCCGGTGATAAAATTCAGTCCATACGAGATCTTCTTCAATTTATTGTAAATTTAAAACGAAAGGGTGGTTAAAGTGTTCAATACATTCATTGTCTATGCTGATCGTCATATGCATAACCTTATACAATTGAATACTGACGACGCCCTGCCGGTACTCCCTCAATTTTGATACGGGTTCTGTAAAGGTTTACTGAACTGCAAGTATCTCTTACGCACGGTCGTCGTTGCCATTCCGTGCGCATGATAAGTTAATGAATGAAGCATATCATCCGTTCCAGGAGATGATATGCTTTTTTTGGTTTAACGTATGAATTGAGCCTGAAGCCCGCACATGAAAGGAAGGGATTTTTTTTGTTTGCCGTACTCAAAAATTTAGGATGGTTTTTCAAGCTTGAGAAGAAAAGATACCTGATCGGGTTATTCTTTCTCATCCTGTGCGGAGGAATTGAACTGATTCCCCCGCTTCTGCTGGGAAACGCCATCGACGACATTGTCCGTAGTTCGATTACCTGGGCTTCCCTTGCCAAATACGTGTTCCTGATTCTCGGAACGGTCGCGGTCATCTATTTAGGTACATATGTTTGGATGCATCGCATTTTCGGGGGAGCCAACCTGGTTGAGCGTCTGCTCCGTACACGTTTCATGAACCATTTGCTTGGCATGCTCCCGCCCTTTTTCGAGAAAAACCGGACCGGTGACCTGATGGCCAAAGCCACAAACGACATTCGTTCCGTCGCCGCCACCGCCGGGTTCGGCATGCTGGTCATGACCGATTCAACGGTATTTCTCATCGTTGTTTTGTTTGCCATGGGATTTATCGTCAGCTGGAAGCTGACGCTGGCGGCGATTTTGCCGCTGCCGATCATTGCGATCGGCATGGTCATTTACGGCAAAGCCATCCATAAGAGATACACCGCCGCACAAGACGCCTTCGGGGTCATGAATGACCAGGTGCTTGAATCGATAGCCGGTATCCGCGTCGTTCGGGCTTACGTCCAAGAACGCGAAGATCAGCGCCGCTTTCAGGAGATTACGGACGATGTTTACCGCAAAAACCTGGCTGTGGCCAAAGTGGATGCCCTGTTTGAACCGACGATCAACTTTTCCATCGGACTCAGTTATGTCATCGGACTCGCTTACGGCGTTTACATGGTGTTTCAAAATCAAATCACGCTCGGAGATCTCGTATCGTTCAACATGTACCTCGGGATGATGATTTGGCCCATGTTCGCCATCGGCGAGCTCATCAATATTATGCAGCGGGGCAATGCCTCCCTTGACCGCGTAAACGATACGCTAGCCGTCATGCCGGATGTCGTGGATCCCGTAGAGCCTGTCGACGTGAAAACACCGGATTCCATCGAATTTCATCACGTAACCTTCCGTTACCCGACCTCAAGCGTCGATAACCTGAAAGATGTTTCTTTGACTCTGCGCAGCGGCCAAACGCTGGGCGTCGTCGGCAGAACCGGCAGCGGCAAATCCACGCTGCTGAAGCAGCTTTTGCATGAGTATCCTGCAGGAACGGGCGAGCTGCTGATCTCGGGCGTTCCCGTCGATCATTTGTCCAAGGACCGGCTGCATAGCTGGATCGGGTATGTACCGCAGGAACAGATCCTGTTCTCCAAAACCGTAAGACAAAATATTCAGTTCGGCAAAAAGAACGCCTCCGACGAGGTCATTATGGATGCCATCGCAACCGCGGCGTTTGACAGGGATCTGAATACGTTGTCCGACGGCCTGGACACGCTCGTTGGCGAGAAAGGCGTGGCCCTTTCGGGAGGGCAGAAGCAGCGGGTCTCTCTCGCCCGCGCCTTTATTTCCGATCCGGAAATCTTGATTCTGGATGACGCGCTTTCCGCCGTCGACGCCCGGACGGAAGCCCGGATCATCGAGAATATCCGAACGAAACGCGCAGGCAAAACGACACTCATATCCACCCACCGCCTGTCCGCCGTACAGCATGCCGACTGGATCGTCGTGCTCGACGAGGGTGCCGTTGTTGAACAGGGAACCCATAACGATCTGCTGGCATTGAACGGATGGTACCGCGAGCAATTTGAACGCCAGCAGGTTGAAAATAATCTGAACTCCGAGGAGGTGTCTTAATTGACCCATCCCGATCAAACGATATCCAATCAATCCGGAATTGCCAAACGGCTTTTCCGATACGCTTTAACCGCAAAGGGCACGTTCATCGCAGCCCTCATCATGCTTGCCATCGGCGTTGCCGCCGAGCTGGCCGGTCCGTTTATCGCGAAAACGATGATTGATGACCACATTCTGGGGATCGAGAAGCCTTATTATGAGTCCTCGTCGCCGGAAAAGTCAGCCTCCTATCAAGGCAGCCATTATAAACGGGAAGACCATTTCCGGGATGAAGAAACCCGCGGCAAGGAAGTTCGCATCCTGCAAATCGGGAGCAGCTTTTATTTCGTTCCGGAGCGGGTTGAACGCACGGAAGGCGATCGCTCCTTCCAAGACGGGGTCCTGACCATTTCTTACGGGAATGAGAGCTCGCAGTATCCCGCCGCCAAGCTGTCTACTTCCGAGCTCTTCGCCTTTTTTGAGCCGGAGCTTCCAGGAATCTATAGATTGGTCGGTCTGTTTCTGATCGCCATGGTGGTCTCCATGATTGCGGTATTTGCACGAACCTACTGGCTGCAATCATCCGCCAACCGCGTCATTCAAAAGCTGCGCACGGACGTGTACGCGCATATCCAGCGCCTGCCCGTGCATTTCTTTGACAACCTGCCCGCGGGCAAGGTCGTATCCCGGGTAACGAACGATACCGAAGGCGTAAAGGATCTGTTTGTGGCCGTTTTGTCCAATTTCGCTTCAGGTGCCATTTATGTAACCGGGGTGTACGTTGCACTGTTCCTGCTTGATGTGCGGCTGGGCCTGATCAGCCTGTTCGTGATTCCGATGCTGGTCATCTGGACCGTGCTTTACCGGAAATTCGCCACCAAATACAACGTGGTGATCCGTTCCCGTCTTAGTGAAATAAACGCCATTATCAACGAATCGATCCAGGGGATGCCGATCATTCGCGTATTCCGCCGCCAGAAGGCGACCCAGGAAGAGTTTGAAGCATTGAACGAGGATTACATGGCTCATCAGAACAAAATGCTCAATTTGAACTCCCTGACAACCCACAACCTGGTCAATGTGCTCCGCAACCTTTCATTTGTCGTCATTTTATGGTACTTTGGGTCCGCCTCGTTGAACGGAACAGGCATTGTATCCATCGGGGTGCTATATGCCTATGTCGATCTGATGGGACGCATGTTCCAGCCGATCACCGGCATGGTCAACCAGCTTGCCGCGCTGGACTCATCCATCGTTTCCGCCAAGCGGGTCTTCGAATTGATGGACGAGAAGGGCGAAGCGGTCACCGACGGCTCGATGCCCCGCTATAAAGGCAATGTGGAATTCAAGGATGTTTCTTTTGCTTACAAGAAAGATTACGTGCTCAAGAACATATCCTTTGAGGCTAAGCAGGGTCAAACCGTTGCGCTGGTCGGCCATACGGGATCCGGCAAGAGCTCGATCATCAACCTGCTGTTCCGCTTTTATGATCCGCAAGAAGGAACCATTACCATTGACGGCCAGCCCGTCACCGACATTCCGAAACAGTGGCTGCGTCAGCATATGGGAATCGTGCTGCAGGATCCGTACCTCTTTACCGGTACGATAGCCTCCAACGTCAGTCTCGGAGACCCGCGCATAACGCGGGAACAGGTCGACAAAGCCCTTTGCGATGTCGGCGCCGATAAACTGCTCGGTCATCTGCCGCAGGGCTTTGACGAACCGGTGATCGAAAAAGGAAGCACCTTGTCCGCCGGCCAGCGGCAGCTGATTTCCTTCGCCCGGGCATTGGCGTTTAATCCCGCCATCCTAATTCTGGATGAGGCAACCGCCAACATCGATACGGAAACCGAAGCGCTGATACAGGATGCGCTCGAGGTACTGAAAAAGGGACGCACCACGTTTATCATCGCCCACCGCCTCTCCACGATCCGCAGCGCCGATCAGATTCTGGTTCTGCACCGCGGCGAAATTGTGGAAAAGGGATCCCACGATGAGCTGATGGAGCTTCAGGGACGGTATTACAAAATGTATCAGCTGCAGCAGGGCTCGATGCAGCCGCCGCCGGAACAGAAAGAAGCCGCTTTTGCGGCAGCTGCAGCAGAAGCGGCCGGCGGCCTTGCATAACGCCAACCGAACAGTCTCGTCGTCCCTCTCGTGCGAGGAGACTGTTTTTAGCAAAAGAAAAACGTCTCTGTCGGCGTATTAACTGAAGAGAAGCCCCGCCAAGCATGCGCCTGGCGGGGCTTCTCTAGTTTATTGCCGATTCGTTTCCCAAAATATCGTGGTAGATCTCGCGGTTCGGTTACTTGGCCGCTCTTACCTTTACGGTGAACTTTGATGGTACAAACACATCCACGGATGACTTGGAAATGACCTGCGGATACATTTTTCCCGGATCCGGACCAATCACTTTGTAGTAAACCACGGCTTCCGAATCGGTAACGAAATCAATGGAATCAACGGCGATACTGTAGCCGGGGTTTGGCAGACCGTCCTTCGTGATGACAACCTTGTTTACCTCATCGGTTACTTTTACGACTTTCGTTGAAATGCCTTCCTCGGCCGTATCATCCTGGCCCGGAGTATTATGCTTATGCTCTGCTATAAACTTCATCGCGGCATGCGTCATTTTTGCGGCTTCGATCCGGGTCAGGTTTTCTTTGGGATGAAACTTGCCGTCCTTATCAAGGTCGGTTATGTCGGTTAACAACAGGAATTGAACGGCTCCTATGCTCTCCTTCTTCATCTGATCCTCATCAGCCACATTGATGTGCATCAAGACTACGGGATAATTCCCCGTCTCCGAGATGGCCGAATACAGCAGATTGGCAAAATCCTCTCGGGTGACCGGTTCATTCCACTTCGTCTCGTTCGAAACCGGAAGTCCGTGCATGGCCGCGATTTTCACGGCATCCGCATACCAGGCCCTATCCGGTACGCTGCTGAACGATTTCCCCGAATAGTTCGGATAAGCTTCCAGCCCCGTCGCTTTTATAACCATTTGAATCGCTTGCGCCGCCGTAATCGTCTTCTTCGGAGCAAACTTGTCGGCGGTGATTCCTTGGATGATCCCTTTGGACTGCAGCGCTTTTACGATGGCCAGCTGGCCGCTGTCCTCTATATCGGTAAAGGCAAATGCGGATGCTGCGCCTGCGCCGAGAAGGGATGATGAGATAAGAAGGGTTGTTACTATTTTCATCGTTTTTTTCATGGCTTGCACCTCCTATCATTTCTGACGGAGACCCGCTGAAATATGTTTCATGGCATTTTCGGATTATTAAAAATCAGGACTATTGTCCCCTTCCAATCCCAGTTTGATGTACATCTCCTTGGAATATCCCTGCAGCTTCTGCTCCAGTGCCTGAGCCTGGTCCTTAAACGCGGTAAGCTCCCGGATCATTCGGGAACGTCCGGCTGGACTGAACGTTTCATGAATACGCTCTTTGAAATAATCATGAACGATATAATTACGCTGTTTCCATACTTCCTTCAGCTGAAGCGTTTCTTCTTCGGAAAAAGGAAAATAATGCTGTATTTCCTGAATAAGCTGCCCAAGCGAACTGCTAAGCTTACGTTGATACAGTTGCGTAAAGTCCTCTTCCGAAGGTACCTTTCCCTTAGACAGCTTGATCAGCATGAGCAAATTCGCGAGCTGCTGCTCCAGTGCCTGAGAGTAGTATACCGCCAAACCGAAATAGGCAAACAGCTCTTTGGAGTGGTCACTGTCGAGCAGTCGTGTCTGTTTCATCGTACTCCTCCCGATCCATAGGTTGCCTTTTTCGTGATATAACCCGTCTTTCTCTATTAATGGTATAGGAAGATTCCTCCTGCATCAACCTGCTTTTCGAATTAAATCCGCAGTATCCTTTGAACATGCTGCCTTTAGATAAACGACAAGCAGAAAAGCCGTGTATCCCAGCGAATATGCGATCATGCCGGCCTTTTCCCATAACAACCGCTCAGAGTCGTGCATCATCATGTCAACCATCGGCGAAACGGGCGGAAGCAGATAGATGACCCATTTCGCATATTCCGGCAATTGGCTGCCCAAGGACAACCCCGCAAAAGAAAAAACAATCAGTACGAGCATCATGCCGGCAGCCCTCCCGTAATTTTCGATCCAACCGTTTTGAAAAAACAGCGCAATGGCCGCACCGAGCAAGGATAGGGAAACATGGGCCGACAATGCCGTAAGGAACCTCATCCAGCCTACCGGTTCGTTAAACATGCCGGTCAGCATCGGATAGAGAACCGCTCCCGCGCTCAAGCAGGCAGCAAGAAGGACAATTGCGGCAAATTGAGCGATATAAAACGTTAACGCGCTGCCCGAATGCAGGACAAGCAATCCCGTCTGCCGGCCTTGGTCATGGTTTAAAAAGCTCAAGCCCAACCAAGCGCATCCTATAAACAGAATGGATGAGGTTACGGCATAACTGTCCATAACCGGATTCGGTTTATAAGAATACAAAAACAGCACGGTTATGATCACAAAGGCAACCGGTCCGAAATAACGGTATGACCTTGTGTAACTGACAAGCAGATACTTTAGCACGCTCATGATGACGGTCATCCGCTCACCGCCTTTGATTCGCGGGATTGGCTTGGGGACACCTGCACGTTTTCGTCCATCGGCTGCAAGAGAATCACGGAACCGCCAGCCTTAAGCACAAAGAGGAGGATATCGTCGGAAGCCTCCCGCCGGATCACGATTTCCGACGGCGTTCCTCTCGATAACCAATACCGGAAACCGTCAAGCCGTTCCACTTGCAGCATCGCATCCGGCGGGAGGCCGTGAAAAAGGAGCCTGCATCCGGTATCCTCGGTCCGATCATGCAGCGCATCCCGAATGATCCTTCCCTGCTTCATGACAACGATCCGGTCGGCCAGGGCAGACGTCAATAACGGCTCATGAACCGACATCACGATGGCAGTGCCCTGGTTTTTGATTTCGCCCAGAACGGATATCATATCATGCTGGGAAGGCTCGTCCAAACCGGACAGCGGTTCATCGAGAACAAGCAGACCGGGAAGACTCAACATGGCCTGCATTAAATTTACCTTCTGCAGCATTCCTTTCGAAAAGCCGTTCATCCTCCGGCCGGCATATTCCCTCATCCGAAACAGCGTCACCAGCCCGTCCACGCGCCGGTTGGCCGCCGCTTTGCCCAATCCTTGTATCCTGGCCGTATGATAAAGATACTCCTCCGGGGTGAACCGTAAGCCTGCAAACTTCTCCGGAACATATCCGATCCTCATTCTTTTATCATAAACGATTCTGGTTCCTTGGGATGGGAGCGAAAGACCGGCTATAAGATGAAGAAGCGTGCTTTTCCCCGCTCCGTTCCCTCCGGTAATGGCGGCACATTCCCCCTTGCCGATGGTCCAGGTGATATCGCTAACCGCCAGGTGTTTTCCGAACCGCTTGCTTACCCCGTTCAACACCAACAAATCTCCATTCATTCTTATGCCTCCGTCAATGGTTTAGAAACATTGTACAATGATTTTCCAGCCATTGACAACGATGGGGCATGAAAAGCGGGAGGATCCCTAATACTTTCTTAATATGAAATCAAGCCCCCTGGCCACTTTCCTTGCGGATCGCGGTGGCGGGGGCTTTGCTATGTTAACTTTGGGATCTGCCGTCGCGTTTTACTGGCCGCCGACATTCTCCAAGGTAGACGGCTCCGCTTCGACTGATTTCCATTCGAGCCATCCATTGGCCTCCATAAGTTCAATAAACTTGGCCAGTCTTGGCAGAAGCGGCTCAGCCGCCTCGCCGAACTCGTCTTTTAACGCATCCGCAATTCGGGATATCGAATGATTTCCGTCACAGCGCCCAACGACCGATGCGCCCAGTTCGTCAAGGGACACCTTGATCACCGCAGGCTGTTTTAAAAATCGTACGGCCTGCCGCTCCAGCCACGATTGCCGGTGGACATGCACGACCCATCGCCCGTTCGAGCCGGCGAGTTGGAGTCCATCCCGCAGAACCGGAATCATGCGCAGCAAATTTTGTCCGTCTCTTGGTTTCTTGGCTGTATTCCCGATCATCCTCTTCACGCCTGCCTTTTGACTGCAATTGATTTTTTTGCCGGCCAACGTGCCCCAGGTCAAAATCATCGTGACGATCAGGAAGATCAGGAGGGGCAGCCAGTTGTTCTCGATCAGGGTTGCTCCCGGAATAGGAACATTCATCCAGATCAATACGGCAATGATGACCCCGATCAGGGATTCTCCCGCAATCAGACCGGAGGCCAGCAGCGTCCCTGTCTCCACTCTTGCCTTCAATGCCTCTTCATCTTTCCTGGAAATCTTCTCGATGAACCAGCGGACAATCCCGCCTACCATAATTGGCGTGCTTACATGAACCGGCAGGTAAATCCCCACGGCTACGGTAAGCGAATTGAGTCCCAGCAGCTCAAACACAACAGCGGAGGCTGCCCCGATGAAAATAAGGTCCCACGGCAGATTCCCCGCCATGATGCCTTCCACGATAATCCGCATCAGCACGGCCTTTGGCGCAGGCAGGTCTTCCGATCCCAATCCGTAGCTTTCGTTCAGCACCGACAAAATGAATCCGATCACGAGACCGGAGACCAGAACGCCGATCATCATGGCCACCTGCTGCTTCCAAGGCGTGCCGCCAACCAGATAACCCGTTTTTAAATCCTGGGATATATCGCCCGATACGGCGAGGGCGACGCACACGATCGCTCCGACGGTCAAGGAGGCGATCATGCCCGTCATCCCGCTCAATCCGGTTGCTTTGAACACGAATGTAACGATCAACAGCGTTGCAATCGTCATACCCGAGACAGGCGAGGAAGAACTGCCGACCAACCCGACGATGCGGGACGCCACCGTCACGAACAGAAAGCCGAAAATGGCAATGGACACCGCGCCAACAATGCCCACATCCGTAAGCGGAGCGAAAGCGATAATGATGATCAGCACGGCGATCATAAGGAAAACCCACATACCCGGGATATCATAATCCGTCCTATCCAGCGTGACCTTGGCGCTTTCCTTCTTCTGCAGGCCGCGGAGCGTTGCCGTTAGCGAGCTGAACAGCATCGGGAGCGTTTTGACAAGCGTGATCAATCCTCCCGCAGCCACGGCGCCGGCCCCGATGTAGCGGATATAATCGCTCCAGATCCCCCAGGCATCCAGTTCGCCGATAGGATCAGCGGACGGCGCCACGATGCTACCGCTGCCCGCTCCGATAAAACCGATGACCGGGATGAGCACCAGCCAGGCCAATACGCCTCCTGCCAGCATTTGTCCCGCGATTCGGGGACCGATAATATAACCGACACCAAGCAAAGCCGGAAAAATATCCATGCCGATGACCGCGTTTTTGAACCGGAACATGGCGCTCTCAATCTCTGTACGGAACCATTTGAATCCGTCGCCCATGGCTTTTACGGCCCCTCCGATAAGAAAGCCGTATACGACCATTTTGGCGCTTTTCCCTCCGGTTTCTCCCGAAATCAGCACCTCCGCGCATGCCGTTCCTTCCGGATAAGGCAGGGTAGCATGCTCATTGACGATAAGCAGCCGTCTAAGCGGAACCATCATCGCCACCCCGAGGAAGCCGCCGACCAGGACGATAAAGCTGATCGTCCCCATTGTTGGCACATGGTTCCACATATACAGGGCTGGAAGCGTAAATATCGCGCCGGCCGCCACGGCTTCCCCTGCCGTGGTCATCGTCTGCACAATATTGTTCTCCAAAATTGATTTTCTCCGAAAAATTCCCCTGAGCACTCCAAGCGAGATGACGGCAGCCGGTATGGAAGCGCTCACCGTTAAGCCGATTTTGAGCCCCAAATACGCATTGGCTGCCGCAAAAACGACAGCCAGGAGTATCCCCAGAATAATAGCGAAAATCGTGAGCTCCGCCATGGATTTGGAAGCCGGTATGTAAGGCACGAATGCTCCCGCATGGTCCTTGTCTCTTCGATCCTGCATTCCAATTGCACTTCCCTTCCCGCATTTATATGTTTTTACATGTCAGAAAACATGCTTATATTACCCGAAAATCCCATTTTCAAACCTCTCAAGCATATAAATGGGAATTTTCGGCCGCCACTCCGGCAGGTTTCGCCCCCCAAACCGGCTTCCAGCCAAAAAAACGTCCTTCGGCGAAGTTATATGCCGAAGGACGTTTTTTTGCCCTATCATTTGGATTCTTTTTTATCTTCTTTAACCTTCATTTTCACCTGGATGTACTTAACGGCTCCTTCATCAGTCTGCTTGTTTTTTACAAACTTCCCTTTCAGTTTCTCGCCCTTTTCCCCGTATGTTTCCTTGGCTGATGGCCACATATCCTCATCGGGCTCCATTTGAACCAGAATATAAAAGCTATCGATATTTTTGGGTTTCTCGATCCGCATTTCGAACGAACCGTCAGGTGCCGTAACGGCAGAATCAGAATAACCGATATGCCAGCTGTCGGGAATATCGATGTCAAGCTTGACTTCGGTCCCTTCGAGCAGATTGCTCTTCCCCGTTACATAGTAATTCTTCGCGTCTTTGGTCACGACGGGTTTAATCCATACCTCCGGGTTTCCCTGGTCCTCGGGAATTTCCCAGCCCGGCTCTTCCAGCTGAAGCTTTGCATCCTTCGCCTTAATCCCCGCTCTGACAGCAACCTGTTTATATATTTCGCCGGAGGATTCATATTGGTAAACATACGGACCGGTCAGCTTTTCGCCTTTCTTACCGTATATCTCCTGTACCGGCTCAACCGCTTCTTCCGGGCGAAACACGATTTCAAGATCCATGGTATCCGTGCTCTTTAGGTTCGGCTTTTCGATCTCCAATGCAAAGCTGCCGTCATTTTCCGTTTTTGCCTCGTCCGTATAACCGAACATCGAATAGCCTTTTGCCGTGATTTCCGCCTCCAGGGTTAGGTCCGGGGGAAGGTTGCTGCTCCCCTTAACGAGAACCTTCTTGCCTTCAACCGTAACATCCCCTTTGATCAAAACATTAGGATCTGCGGCCTTGTCCATCTGCTCCTCAGGCACTTCAGCCACGATTTCAGCATCCACCGCCTCTTGCCCTTCCTCTGCTTCTGTCGCGGACACCGTCTCCTTATCCGCTGCAGGCTCTTTTTTTAGCAGTCCCGGCGTCAACCTGCATTTCATTCTCCGTTTTTCCGGCCTCATTTGAAGCGGTTTTACTGCTGCAGGCGGTCAGCATTAACATTACCGCCAAAATAAATACAAGACACTTCCATTTCCTCATCGTTAATCTCTCTTCCTCCTTGAATCACATGCTCGCAAAATGTCGGCTCCGGTCTTCAGCAGGCCGGCAGGCACATCGTAATTATTCAATATAATCCTTAATGATGAAACAGGCCGAAGGCATCAAAAACGCATATATCCAAAGTACCTGCAAAGAGACAGCATTTTTCGCAAAAATCCTTTCTCACCGGGATCAAGGGGGATAGCTGACGGCATCTCCAATCGGACGCAAAAAAAGCCTGATACCCACAAAACCAAAAGACTAATGGGCACCAGGCTTTTTTTTGATTTAGGCCACGCAGCACATTTCCCGGCAGACATTGGCACAGCGTCGGCATAATTCCGCACATTCCTGACAGTGCTCCTGGGTATGCTTTTTGCATTCATCGGCACAGGCTTCGCACATTTTAACGCATAAAGAGCAGATCTCGGAAGCATAAGGACTCATCCGGGTCATGGCCTCGGCTGCAAAAGAACAAAAATCCGCGCATTCCCGTGTCAACGTGATACATTCGCGCAGCAAGGCGATATCATATTCCTTCAAGCAGGAAACGTAACATACATTACATGCGTTCATGGTTTGGAGACAAGCTTCGATGCAATCTTTATATTGTAGTTCGTTCGTCATTTTACGTTTACCTCCCATACATGTTTTCGCTCTGCCATTGTATTAAACGTCCGCTTGCTTCGTGAATCAAAAGAGCCTCCCATGAAGGAGGCTCCAGTAAAAACATGCAATTATCGCTGGTCGGCAAATCGGAATGGATGAAACGCGATGGGTTTTATCCGATAAGCCCGAATTCTTTGCCCACCTTGGTCAGAGCCTCCAGCGCGAAAGCCAGATCCTGCTCGGTATGCTGGGCCGTCACGATCAGACGGACCCGGCCCCGATCCATCGCAACCGTAGGGTAAACGATGCCTTGGGCGCAAACGCCTTCCTCCATCAGGCGGCGGGAAAATTGGTTTGTACGGGCCGGATCGCCGACGATGATCGGGATAATCGGGGTTTCGCTCGATCCGGTGTCAAAACCTGCGCTCTGCAGGGCGCTGCGGAACGAATTCGCATTGCTCCACAGCCGTTCCGTTAATTCCGGCTCGCTCTTAAGCACTTCAATCGCAGCCAGGCAAGTCGCGGCCACGGAAGGCGGCAGCGAGGTACTGAACAGGAACGAACGGGCCACATTCGTTAAATAGTCCTTCAATGCCAGCGAACTCGCCACGTAGCCGCCGACGGCGCCGATGGCCTTGGACAGCGTGCCGACCTGAATGTGAACGCGGCCGTGAAGGCCGAAATGGTCCGTGGATCCTTTGCCGTGCTTGCCCAGCACGCCGCTGGCATGCGCATCATCGACATAGACCAAGGCATCGTATTTTTCGGCAAGCTCCACGATGGCCGGCAGGGGAGCAATATCTCCGTCCATGCTGAAGACTCCGTCCGTCACGATCACACGCTGCCGGTAATTTCCGCTTTTTCTCAGTACATCTTCAAGCTGGTTCATGTCTTTGTGGGCATAAATTGCTTTATTGCATTTGGTCAGCCGGATTCCGTCAATAATGCTTGCGTGGTTCAGCTCGTCACTGATAACCACGTCATCGGCCCCAAGAATGGAAGCCAGCACGCCCTGGTTTGTCGTAAAGCCCGATTGAAAGACCAGGGTAGCCTCCGTCCCCTTAAACTCGGCCAGACGCCGTTCCAGTTCATCGTGGATGTCGAGCGTACCCGTGATGGTCCGGACGGAACCTGCACCGACTCCATACTTCGCAATGGCATCCGCAGCCGACTGTTTTAACAGCGGATGCTGCGTCAAGCCCAAATAGTTGTTCGAAGACATTTGCAGAACGCGCTTGCCGTCCTGCAGGGTCATCCACGAGTCCGATCCGCCCTCCCATACCGTAAGCGGACGATAGCGACCTGACTTCTTCAGTTCCTCCAATTGCTGTTCTATGAATTCAAAACCGGCCATCCTTGGCACCTCCGTCGTTTTTATAATGATTATGCGTTACCGTTGTTTCTGATCATTGGATTGATCGTGAATAAACACAATTTTACCGCATTTCCCCGATGACATGAGCTCGAAAGCCTCCTCATACCGGTCCAGGGTCAGTCGGTGGGTAATGATCGGCGACAAATCGATCCGGCCCCGCTCCAGCAGTCCTTTAAGCTGATACCAGGTATCGTACATCCGGCGGCCGGTAATTCCGTTCAATTGAAGTCCCTTAAAAATAACATCCTGGGCTAGATCAAAAGAGACCTCTTTGGTCGGGATGCCCAAAAGCGAAACACGACCTGCGGGTGCAGCCGCTTTTAAAGCGTCGCGAATCGCGCCGGGGTGCCCCGACATCTCCAATACCACTTCGACCCCTTCGCCGGCGGTTGCCTTCATGATAGCTTCCACGGAAGATTCCTCGCTGCTGTTGACCAGCACATCCGCCCCCATCGTCCGGGCCATTTCCAAACGGTAAGCATTGATATCGACCGCTATGATGGTTCCGCAGCCGCAAGCTTTGGCGACGGCAATGGCCATCAGGCCGATGGGGCCTGTACCGATAACCGCAACGCTTCGCCCAACGATATCCCCTGCCAGCACGGTCTGAACCGCATTTCCCAGCGGATCCTGAATGCAAGCGATTTCAAAAGGAAGTTCAGGATCGTTCATGATCACGTTGCTGGCCTTCAAGACGGCGAATTCTCCAAAACAACCCGGCAGCGTAATCCCAAAGCTTCGCGTGTGGAGACAAACATGGGCATTGCCGGTTCGGCATGCCTTGCACTTTCCGCAAACGACGTGTCCTTCTCCGGACACATGGTCCCCTGGCTTCACATGGGTCACATTGGCTCCGACGGCTTCTACGATTCCGGCAAACTCGTGGCCGAAAACGTTGGGAGTAACGACTCGGCTAGCCGCCCAATCATCCCATTTGTAAATGTGAACGTCGGTTCCGCAAATCGAAGATGCCATCACCCTTACCAACACTTCATCCGGCCCGTAGGTTGGAACCGGCACTTTTTTTCAATACGGCGCCTGGCTTGCGCTCCTCTTTCACCAGTCCGAGCATGGTAGCAGTCATATACGGATTGCCCCTTCCAAGATTTATACATACAATAGATAATAAACGGAAAACGCATACTCACCGTGTTTGTATAATATATTACACAATTGTATGTTATATTGCACACATTTTTTATGTGTTTTTATAAATCCGGATGGATCAGAGTGGAGTGGTGGACAGAAATGCTAGAACCGATACATATAAAAATCGGGAGAAACTTACAAATCATCCGCAAATCGAGAGGGCTAAGCCTTGACCAGGTATCCGACTTATGCGGGGTCAGCAAAGGAATGCTGGGACAAATCGAAAGAGGCGAATCCAACCCGACCATTTCGGTTTTGTGGAAAATCGTTAATGGCCTGAGGATTTCCTTCGCTACGTTGATGGAGGAGCCCAGTCAAGGGGTATCGATCGTGAAAGTGGAGGATATTACTCCTTTTAAAGAAGAGGAAGGGGCTTACCGTGCCTTCCCGATCTTTCCCTTTGAACAGGATAAAGGATTTGAGATGTACAGCGTGGAAGTGGATCCTGGCTGCTCCCATGTGTCGGAGGCCCACTACGAAGGTGTCGAGGAATTCATCATGGTGATTGAAGGCATCCTTCATATTTCGCTGGACAGCGGGGAATACGTGCTTGAGGCGAATACGATGATGCGGTTTTCCGCTGATCAGCCCCATACCTATTCCAACCGAACCGACCGTCCGATCCGGTACATAACCCTTCTTCATTATCCATCATCCAACAGATAGAGATTACGTCTTACATTGCAGGATTTTCTCAAAAAAAAAGGTGCCCCCATGGGCACCTCTATTGTTTTAAGAGACTAAACTCGGCTCTGTTGCCGGTTCGGGGCTCCTTCGAGCCGCTCCAGCTTGTCCTGAAGCTCGGACCGGCTAAAATGCTCCCCGATAAATACGATTACATCCTCCAGGGACTCCTGGACGTTCGCCTTGGTGAAATCGGATTCCCTAAAAGCATACTGGAACAAAAAACGGCTTGCGGTATCGCTGAACGTCAAAATCCCTTTGGCCCGGTAGACTTCACGCGGCAGATCTGCTACGAAGGCTTCGAATTCCCTGCTGTCCAGCGGAGCTTTCAAGTAATGCGTGTAAGACATCACGTGGCCGTGGGAAGCATGGGAGCCGTGGTCATGCCCGTGATGGTCATGCCTGTGATCGTTATTCCGAAGATCGGTGTGTTCAAACCCGTCATGTTCATGATCTTCATGGAGGAGCCTTCCCAAATCCACTTCGCAGCGGACAGCGGGAAGCATGGGCGCGAATCCGTTCCATTTGGTTACGATATCTTTGGCCTCCTGCAGCGCCTCCGCGGATACCCGGTCCATTTTGTTTAATATCAAAGCGGAAGCGCAGCGGATCTGCTCCTGCATCAATCGATAGGTTTTCCCCTTCTGTTCCCGATGAAGATGCAGCAGATGGGCCGTATCTACAACCGTAATGAGTTGTTTCACTTGAATTTTCAAATATAAAGCGGCTTCGGCCGTCGCATCCAAAATCTCCATCGGATTTGCGGCACCCGTCGCCTCGATCACGATAACGTCGGGTTTCTCGTTTTTAATGAGCCGGGCAAGCCCGGAAGCCAGATCCGCGCGGATAGAGCAGCAGATACAGCCGCCGAGCATTTCGGCCGCAGGAATGTCCGATCCGGCGATCATGCCGTCGATATTTACCTCGCCGATTTCATTCATGACGATGGCCGGCTTCAGGCCTTCCCGCTTCCAGAACGAAATCAATCTTGTCAGCAGCGTTGTTTTACCGCTGCCCAAAAAGCCTGATAATATATATATGGGGGTTGCCTCGTTATTCATATGTAAACTCTTCCCTTCCTGTCCTCTGTTAGCGAGTGTACTATAGAGAAGGGCCGGGAGCAAGCTTCTTAACGGCATATGGTAACAGGTTAACCTTAGAACATGGCACGTCCATTAAAACACGTGGGAGATGTTATCGATGAATTCTGTAGAAGAACACCGGAGTCAATCCCCGGAATCGGTTTCCTGCATGATCGTCACCGTTTCGGATACAAGAACGCTTGAGAACGACAAGAGCGGCCAATTGATGCGAAAGCTGCTGGAGGAATCGGGGTACGCCGTGATCAAGCATATCATTGTCAAAGACGAATACGACGAAATTCGCGAGCTGATTTACAATGCTTCCAGCCAATCTGCAGTTCAAGCCATATTATTGACGGGGGGGGACCGGCATTTCCGGCAGGGACCGAACGTATGAGGCCGTCTCTTCCTTGCTCGACAAGGAACTGCAAGGCTTTGGGGAAATTTTTCGCTACCTGAGTTATACGGAGATTGGACCTGCCGCCATATTAAGCCGGGCGATCGGCGGAACGGTCGGCAACACGGCGGTCTTCTCGATGCCTGGCTCCGTCAACGCCGTAAGGCTGGCCATGGAGCGTATCTTGTTGCCGGAACTGCGCCATGTCGTCAGGGAAATCAACAAGTCCCACTGAACAATTAGCTTATTAAGAAGCCAAAAAGGGCCGGGGGTTATCATAAACCTCCCGCCCTTTTTTGATTTGGACTGCCGGGTATATCTTACAAATTGAATGGATCACGCTTGGGTATTCCTCGACTTGTCATGTTATTCGTTATTATTATACATATCGTTTCCATATGGATCGTTCGGATTCCCGCCGCTCTCTTCCACGTTGTTTACCCTGTTCGATTGGCGCGGAATCTCTTTTAGCACATCGGCCGCTACCTTTCGGGTCTGCTCGGTGTATTGGCCTTTCCGGTCACCGGCTGAGGTGTATACGAGCGCAGCCTCCTTATCGACGATAACGAGGTGCTTCGCGTTTCCCTTTTCGATCATCCCATGGCCGCCATACATTTCATTAATGCCATGAATTCTTGACGGCTCATCTTTGAAAACGAAAAGTTTCAGCTGCTGATTGGTATCGGCGTTCATCCGGTAATGGTAAGCCATGGTTCCGCTTTGGTCTTCCGTGTACGTCTCGTTGGTCAGCCGAACGTTTTGATCCTTAAACAATTCCTGAATCCTCTCCAGGATTCTGCCGTTTAAGCCCAGTCCTTCCGTCTTCGCTTCTCTGTTGCCTTCCTCGTAGGCGTGCAGACGGATATCGTATTTCTGGACTTCTTCTTTGACTCCTTCTTTGCTGCAGCCCATACCGGCAGTCAGGAGCAAACCAACCAGCATTCCTTTGATCCACCGTGTTGCCATGCTTCATCCATCCTTCCCTGTCATGCAAAAGGCTGCATGTCTTGTTTGGGATTAGCATGCCTGACGGCGGAACAGTTTATTCGATCCCCCGCTCTTACATCGATACGATGGTACGGCCTACGGCACCGCCCTTCAAAATCCTTTCGAAGGTTTCGGGAAGTTCGTTCAACGAAATCTCCCGGATACCGGAATCGAGCACCGTTACCGGCTTCCATTCCCCGGCAAGCCGTCCCCAAATTTCCCGCCGGATGTCCATGGGACAATAAACGGAATCGATGCCCAGCAGCTTAACTCCGCGAAGGATAAAAGGATACACCGCTCCTGGAAATTCTGCACCGCCGGTTAACCCGGAAAGCGCAACCGCGCCGCCGTATTTGACTTGTTTCAGCAACCCGGACAGCCGGGTTCCTCCCACCGGATCGACCACCGCTGCCCATTTTGCGGATGACAGCGCTCCTTTGGCCGCCGGGACGGCTTCCTCCCGGGGAATCACCGTCTGGGCGCCGATGTTCATGAGCCACTCTCTTTGCGTTTCCGCTTTACCGGTTGCTGCCGCCACTTCAAATCCGAGCTTGGACAACATGGACACCGCAAAACTGCCGACGCCGCCCGTTGCACCCGTTACCAGAACCGGGCCATGCTCAGGCTTCAGGCCATTTCGGATAAGATCCGCTACCGACAATGCGGCGGTAAAGCCGGCCGTACCGATTGCCATAGCCTCTTTGGGACTCAGTCCCGCAGGCAAGGGAACCAGCCAGTCTCCCTTGACGCGGGCATACTCACTGTATCCTCCCTCGTGCGAAACTCCCAGTTCATAGCCTGTGCAGATAACCTCATCCCCCTCCTTAAAAGAAGGATGCAAGGAACATTCTACCGTCCCTGCCAAATCAATCCCCGGGATAAACGGGTACCTTCTGACGATTTTACCCTCCGGTATGCTCGCCAGACCGTCTTTGTAGTTTACGCCGCTGTATTTTACCCGAACGGTGACCTCCCCTTCAGGCAGCTGTTCCATACGGCATGCCTCCACACCCGACCGAAATCCATCCTCATCGTTATGAACCACAAACGCCCGAAAAGTCGATTGCATCCATCATCTTCCCCTTTCTATCGCTACTCTATCATAATAACAATCCGTTTTGCCCGGCTGTTAAAAATGTTTAATTGTCGAAGTTTCCGGGAGAACATCGGGATTTGGCGTCTTCTGCGCTTTCCCGAGAAATAATCGATAATGTTTCGGATAAGAAAAACGCCTATCGACGTACTTCACAGAAGACAGACCACATTTATCGGAAGTTTTTCTTGCGATATAGAATTCCATCAGCTCCGCTGATAACTTATAAATTCTATATCTATAAAAAAACGCCCTTCGATTTCCCGTAGGGAAACCAAAGGGGCTGCTGGTTTCAGGCGGTTTCGCCCGGAAACGGTTATTCCATTATTCGTCGTGCTGATCCTCATGGTGCTCTTCCATGTATTCGGCAATCAGCTTCTGCTTCTGCTCCCACACCGCTTCGCTAAGGTTTACGCGGTAGATCTCGGGATTCAGCTTCCGCAAATATTCCGGCCAGAACTGGCTTAATTGGACATTATGATATTCGCGTACGGCTTCCAGTTCCGGAAGCTGATAAACGAGTTCGCCTTGTTCAAATACCGGCGTAAGCATCGAGACCGCATCGAAATTACGGACGTTTTTGCGCATATAAGGATGAAGCGGATTAAACAGTCTCAGTTTCCCGTTCTCCGGAGGCATCTTTTCATCGGGAAAGCTTATATAATCGGCGATGGCTTTGCCGCTGCCCTTGGAAATAATGCGGTAGACCTCTTTTTTGCCCGGCGTGGATACTTTTTCCGGATTGGCCGAGATTTTTATCGTCGGCACCATGACGCCGTCCACTTCCCGTTCCACCAGCTTATAGACGCCGCCCAGAGCGGGTTGGTCCGCGGCCGTGATCAACTGCGTTCCGACTCCCCAGGTGTCGATCCGGGCGCCTTGCGCTTTCAAATCCAGAATCGTATTCTCATCCAGATCGTTGGAGGCGACAATCTTGACATAATCCAGTCCCGCTTCATCCAGCATTTTGCGGGCCTGGATGGACAAATAGGCCAGATCACCGCTGTCAAGGCGGATCGCATTCATCCGTTTACCCTGCGCTTCCAGCTTCTTTGCCGTATTAATCGCGTGCGGCACGCCGCTCTCCAGGGTGTCGTAGGTATCCACCAGCAGTGTAACCTGGTCCGGCATCACCTTCGCAAAAATATCAAAGGCTTCCTGTTCGCTGCGGAAGGTCTGTACCCATGAATGGGCATGCGTGCCTTTCGTAGGGATGCCGAACTTCTCGCCCGCCAGCATATTGGAGGTTGCGTGAAAGCCGGCGATGTACGCCGCTCTTGCTCCCCACACCGCGGCATCCGCCTCCTGGGCGCGTCGGGTACCGAATTCAAGCAAAATATCTTTTCCCGCTACCTGCCGGATCCGGGAAGCCTTGGTGGCTATCAAAGTTTGAAAATTCATGAAATTAAGAATCGCGGTTTCCACCAGCTGGGTTTCGAATATCGTTCCCTCTACCCGGATCAAGGGTTCATTCGGAAAGACGAGCGCCCCTTCCTTCATCGAATGGATCGAGCCCTTAAAGCGAAACTGGCTGAGTTCTTCCAAAAAAGCCGGATCATATGCCTCTTCCTGTTTGGCCAAGTACTGGATGTCGTCAGCTGTGAATCGAAGATCCTTAATGTAGTGAACGATTCTCTCCAGCCCCGCAAAAACAGCGTAGCCGTTCCCGAAAGGCAGCTTCCGGAAATAAGCTTCGAACACCGCTCTCGTACGGTGCGAGCCGTTAATCCAGTGGGCATACATCATATTGATTTGGTATTTGTCCGTATGTAAAGCCAATCCTGCTGTCATCTCAAGCTCCTCCTTCATGCATCCGGCGAAGCAGCCGGATAACCTTCTCGCAGCTGACGCCATCGTCCTTTACCAAGGTCGACGGGCCGTTTTCGTTGTTAACTCCGTACGACAGCCGCTCCCAGGCTCCCTTTGAAATGGCCGAGCGCCCAACGGTGTCCGTCCGCGTTAAAGCTGGCCACGGCATCTTCGTAAATTTTGATGGAATACCCGCGGTTGTATGCATCCACAGCCGTGTGGAGCACGCATATGTCCGTACATACGCCGATCAGGGCCACTTCCGTGATTCCCCGTTCCCGGAGCTTAACCTCGAGGTCCGTGCCGCAAAACGCGCTGTAACGCGTCTTATCCATCCAATAAATTACGTCTTTACGGTCCTCGTATACCGCGGCGAGCTCCCCGTAAAGCTCTCTGCCCTTCGTCCCCCGGATATTATGCGGCGGAAAAAGATTGGTTTCCGGGTGTAAAGAATCGTTCTCCTCATGCAAATCCACGGCCATGACGACAAAGTCTCCCCTGTCCGCATACGACTTCGTCAGCGCTGCCACCGTATGCTGAATCGCTACGGCCGGTTCGCCGACGGGAAGCTTTCCATCCACGAAATCATTCGTAAAATCGATAACAATGAGCGCTTTCATCTTGTACACACTCCTTATACGATGGATTTACAAAAAAAGATTGCGCTGCTTCCGCACAAAAAAACCAAAGATAAAAATCGATCGTTTGACTGCCGCCCTAAGTATAGATGGAAAGCAGCGGAATATGGTCCGTAAACCGGTACAATTGCGCAGGACGCTGCGAGTACTGGTTCGAGCTCAGCGGCTTGCCGTTCTCATCCCGGGCTTCCTCCAATATGCCCCGCCGGCTTCGTGTCGAAGTGATTTTGCGGATAAAGTTGGGCTCCTTAAATTCCGGAACGACCGTTTGAATGACCTGATACAGCTCGCTAAGCGTAAAATGCTCAGGCAAAAACTGCTTGGCAATGGTCGTCTGCAGCATTTGATGCTGAATCTTCCGGTAGGCATCCATGATAATGTCCCGGTGATCAAAAGCCAGCTCCAGCTTCTCCAGCGCCTCTTGAATCGTGAACAGGCCCACTTCCTCCGCATCGTCGGCAGCCTGCCTATGCTCCAGCATCCATTCCTCTACCAGGGCATAAAAAGCATTGCTTATAATCCAGCCGCGGGGATCGCGTCCCGGGGCGCTGTAAACCCCCAGGTATTCCAGGTGTCCTCCGTCTACGCCGGTCTCCTCTTTCAGTTCCCGTTTAGCCGCATCATAAATGGATTCGTTCTCCCGGCAAAAGCCCCCCGGAAGTGCCCACATGCCTGCATACGGCCAGGATCTGCGCCGAATCAGCATCACCTTCAACTCCCGGATCGGCAGCGTCTTGGTGACCGTTTTTCTCTCCCGCTTGGTTAACGTAAACATGACGATATCCGCGGGAACGCCATCCGGCGTTCTGTATTTTTTGCCGTTTTTCGACCGGTTTTTGCGTATGATCACTCATTTTTCATCACCATTATCATTCGTTTTGATAATATCATTATGACATATTTATGTGTGATGTCAAGGTTTTCCTATCGGCAGCCCATTCAGCTGCTACTATTCCCCAATACGGGCCATCGTATTTTTACTTTTTTATATTCAAAGAAAAGGCGCGGAAAGATTCCGCACCCTCTTCTTAACCGCAGCTGCTCGGCGGCGTGTCTTTGCCGGTCTCAACGTTTACCTTTTGGGAAACGGTATCGTGGATCACCGATACGACCAGCTGCAGCAGATAATTGATATCGCTTTGGCTCTGTTGAAATTCAACAACCAACGGAATGCCGTCAATCTCATCTTGAAGCTCTTCGATCTCGCGTTCGATTTTGGCAACCATCTCTTTGTTCTGAAACGTTTCAAAAGCGACGATTTCCTTTTGCTTTTTCTTAATGGTCTTAATCAATTCCTGAACGCGTTCATGATTGCGGATTTTTTCTTCCGCCTGCTGAAACATTTTTACTTCCTCGCTGGTGGAGATCAGATTGGCCAGTTCCTCGGCTTTGGCCATGATATCCTCGCGAATGATCAAATCCCGCGTATTGTATGTCGGCATTCCGTATTTATTTACACGCTGTTCCTGTGCCACGTTCATCGCTCCCATTCTTTGTCTGGTTCATCGAACCATCTTATGATATAGCTTTATACGGCATCCGTTGCCGAAACGGGCTCGGGTACGATTTCCCCTTTAATATACCAGGTCATCGGATCGGTAATCCGAACATGAACAAAGCTGCCGATCAGATCGGGCGTGCCTTCAAAGTGAACCAGCTTATTCGTCCGGGTCCGGCCTGACAGGACATGCTCCTTGTTTTTGCTGACGCCTTCGACAAGCACCTCCACGGTTGCGCCGAGGAGACGGTCGTTGCTTTTCCGGCTATGCTCGTTGATGGCCGCGTTCAGGCGCTGCAGACGCTCGCTCTTCACTTCCATCGGAACGTTGTCTTCCATTACCGCGGCAGGCGTGCCTTCACGCGGGGAGTAGATGAACGTATAAGCGGAGTCGTAACCGACTTCACGGACCAGCGACAGGGTTTCTTCAAATTGTTCATCCGTCTCGCCCGGGAATCCTACGATAATATCCGTCGTAAGAACCACGTCCGGAATCGCCTGCTTGATTTTGCGCACCAGTTCCAGATAGGACTCGCGGGTATATTTGCGGCTCATCTTTTTCAAGATTTGGCTGCTGCCGGACTGAACCGGAAGGTGAATATGCTCTACCAGATTACCGCCTTTCGCCAGCACCTTGATCAGCCGGTCGTCAAAATCACGCGGGTGCGAGGTCGTAAACCGAACGCGGGGAATATCGATTTTGTGGATGTCATCCATCAAATCGCCGAAGCTGTAGTTCATGTCGGTAAAATCCTTCCCGTAGGCGTTCACGTTTTGACCGAGCAGCGTGATTTCCTTAAAGCCCTGACGAGCCAGCTCCCTTACCTCCGCGATCACGTCTTCCGGACGGCGGCTGCGCTCCTTGCCCCGGGTATACGGAACGATGCAGTAGGTGCAGAATTTGTCGCAGCCGTACATAATATTGACCCAGCCGCGAAGACCTTCCCGCTTTTTCGGGAGGTTCTCGACGATGTCGCCTTCCTTCGACCATACCTCCACGACCATTTCCTTGCTGAACAGCGCTTCTTGTATCAGATGCGGAAGGCGGTGGATGTTATGCGTGCCGAAGACGAGATCCACAAAGCCGTGCTTTTGCAAAATACGCTTCACCACGCCTTCTTCCTGCGCCATGCAGCCGCATACGCCAAGCAGCATATCAGGCTTTTCGATCTTCAAATGTTTCAAATGCCCGAGCTCGCCGAATACTTTATCTTCCGCATTCTCGCGAATGGCGCAGGTGTTCAGCAGGATGATGTCCGCTTCCTTGCGTTCTTCGGTCGCACGGTAACCCATCTGCTCCAGAAGGCCTTTGATCGTCTCCGAATCATGCTCGTTCATCTGGCACCCGAAGGTATATACGAGGTAGAACTTTCCTGCCCCTATCGTTTTGAATTCTTCGGGGATCGAGGTATCGTACAATACCTGAACGTCCTGTTTGCCGCGCTGCTTTTCCTGTCTATGATTAGGCTCCGATAAAATATTGATCTCCCTGCCGCGGATGCGGATTCTCTTGCCGTTCTCGTCCTCCGACAACACCTTGGCGTCCGAAAAATCAAAATATTTGGAGTAGTCCTTCTGTTCCTTGGACATTGACTTGGTCACTCCTTAAAATCCGTTAAAATCTCAGTTTGTTGCCACTTTGGCACCTTAGGCACTGTCTCTGATTATATCACGATCTTCCATCCTAATCTACTGCCGCGGCCCTCGTTTACCCTCTTCCGCCAGGCTCGGCATGTTCCGCAAAAACAAACAGAAACGACTCCGTCGCCCTTTGCAAAGGGACCGGGCCGTTTCACTAGGGTATGATGAAAAGAAAAAACGTCTATCGACGTACTTACCCAGAAGACAGACCGCATTTAGCGGAAGTTTTTCTTGCGATATAAGGAAGCGGCGTCTTTCGAAGCTTAACTTTCTTATATCTAAAAAAAACGGCCGGCTCTGCAGCGGAAGCCGCTGCAAAACCAGCCGTTTGATTGGCAAAAAATCAAATATTAACCAACGATTTCGGCGGTATCCCCGGTTTTGGCCCCGGCTGCGTTCGCTTCGTCGGTATCAATATGCATATCAAGAGCAAAATCGTCGGATACGCGGGCAATGACGTTCTCAAGCACGAGACCGCGCTCGCCGCCAAGACACACTTTCAGCATATCCTTGTCCTTGATGCCCCATTTCTCCGCGTCGGAAGTGTGGAAGTGAATGTGGCGGGCTGCCACGATAACCCCTTCATCGACGGTTACTTCGCCTGCAGGACCTTTGATCGTAATGCCGGGCGTGCCTTCGATGTTACCGGACTCGCGCACCGGAGCCTTCACGCCGATCGCAAAAGAATCCGTACGGGAAATTTCAAGCTGGGTCGCCTTGCGGGCAGGCCCCAAAATTCTGACTTTATCGAATTGACCCTTCGTTCCGATCACAGCTACCGTTTCGTTCGCTGCGAATTGTCCAGGCTGGGACAAAGGCTTAAACTCCGTCAGCTGGTAACCGGGTCCGAACAATGCTTCAATATGCTCTTGCGTTAAATGAATATGGCGGGCCGACACACCCACAGGTACAGTTTTACTCATCTGTTTCACTCCTTGTATCATCTCTATAGCTGTACATGCCAACAACTATTATACTCTCTATTACCCAAAAATAAAAAGGCAGCGCGGAATTTCCGCCTGCCTCTTGCCGCTTTATTTGAATTCTGCTACAAGATTGTCAAATTGTTCTGGCGTTAATTGAAGCTCCTGGTGCGCCAGCGGCGTTTCCCGGAAGCCCGGAATCTGGTTTTCGTAGCTTTTCCGGCTCTTATCCTGATAAATGAGTCCGGTGAGAAGACCGCCTGTTTCCATCAGCTTCGTCATCGCCAGAATCCGGTTCGAAGGATCATAGTCCGGGAAGCTGTCCAGATTGACGATGTTTTCTTTAAACCATTCATACGTGTTCACTTTGTTGAAGGTAACGCACGGACTGAACACGTTAATGATCGAGAAGCCTTCATGCTTAATGCCCTCTTCAATTAATGCCGTTAACTGTTTAATGTCGCTGGAGAATGATTGCGCTACGAACGTAGCCCCGGCGGACAAGGCCAATTCGAGCGGCGATAGCGTGGACTCGATGGAGCCTTCCGGCGTGCTCTTGGTGACAAAGCCTTCCGCGCTTCGGGGAGAGGTTTGTCCTTTGGTCAGACCGTAAATCTGGTTATCCATGACGACATACGTAATGTTGATGTTTCTGCGGATCGCATGAATCGTATGACCCATGCCGATGGCAAAACCGTCACCGTCACCGCCGGATGCGATAACCGTCAGATCCCGGTTCGCCAGTTTGACCCCTTGGGCGATCGGCAGCGCCCGTCCATGAATCCCGTGCAAGCCGTAGGCATGGATATAGCCCGAAATCCGCCCCGAGCATCCGATTCCGGAAATGACCGCAAGTTCTTCGGGCTCAAGCCCGCAGTTAGCCGCAGCCCTCTGAATGGCGGCCTGTATGGAGAAATCGCCGCAGCCGGGACACCAGTTCGGCTTGACATTGTTACGGAAATCTTTAAACGTAGCCATTTTTTTATACCAGCTCCTTGCTGTCGACGAAGACTTTTTTTGGATTCACTGTAAATGATGGATGGAAGGAAAGGATTCCCGTCGTATTTAAGCACGCTGTTCATCTTCTCGCGGCCGCCGACATGCAGCTTGATCAGATTGGCCAATTGGGCGGTTGCGTTGTTCTCGACGACAATAACCTGTCTGGCCTGTTCGACGTAAGGGCGAACGGCTTCGGCCGGGAACGGGTGCAGCAGACGGACCGTCAGATGGTTCGTACTGATCCCGTCGTTCTCGAGCAACTGGCGCGCCTGGTCAATCGTGCCTCCCGTGGAGCCCATGCCGATGATGAGCAGATCCGGCTTTTCATAAGGAGCATCCGCCATGATCGGATTCGTGACCTCTACCTGTTTTATTTTGCCGAGCCGTTTATCCATCATTTTCTTCCGGTTTTCGGCCGACTCGGACGGACGTCCGAACTCATCGTGCTCCACGCCGGTAACATGGTGAATTCCGTTTTTTTTGACCGGGCAGGATCCGCGGGGAAATGCCGTTCTCCGTAAAAGCGTACCTTGGAAAAAGACTTTTGTCTTCCGTTTCCGGAGCCTCTTGCACAAGACTGCCGCGGTCGATGGCCACTCGGCCGTAATCCAAAGGCTCGCACGACTGCTTGCCCAAGGACAGCTGCAAATCCGTTACGACGATCACGGGGACCTGATAACGCTCGGACAGGTTGAATGCTTCCACGGTATCATAGAAACACTCCTCGATCGTGCTGGGGGCGATCACGATTTTGGGAATTTCCCCGTGCGTTCCGTGGATCATCGCGTTGATGTCGCTCTGCTCCTGCTTCGTGGGAAGTCCCGTGCTTGGACCGCCGCGCTGGGTGTCAATGATGACAACCGGAGTTTCCGTCATGCCGGCAAGCCCGATCCCTTCCATCATCAAAGACAGGCCGGGACCCGCGGAAGCGGTCATGGTCCGGACGCCGGCATAATTGGCTCCGATCGCCATCGTGACGGCGGCAATCTCGTCTTCCGTCTGGATGACCGTACCTCCGAACTTCGGAAGCTTTTTAATCAAGTACTCCATAATCTCGGAAGCCGGCGTAATCGGATAAGCGCTCATCAAACGGCATCCGGCAGCGACAGCGCCCAGCCCGATCGCGTCATTGCCGATCATGAACAGCTTCTGCTTGCCGTCGGCAGGCTCCAGCCTGAACTCGTCGAGCGGGCCTCCTGCCAGCTCAAGCACGTATTCGGCCCCTCTTTTGACGGCCTCGATGTTTTGGGCTACCACGGCTGCGCCTTTGCGGCCGAACTCCTCCTCAACCGCCCGGCTGAACACATCCAGCGGCAAGCCAAGCAGGGCCCATGAGGCTCCGGAAGCCACCATGTTTTTCATCAGGGATGTCCCCAATTCCTCCGCGATGGCCGTAATCGGTACGGCAAACAAACGGATGTCCGTTCCCTCCGGTACCGTCGGACTGAACTTCGCATCGGCTACCACGACGCCGCCGGGACGAAGCTCATGAGCATTCAGGTCGATGCTTTCCTGGTCGAAGGCAACGAGGATATCCAAATCATCCGAGATCGATCGGATCGGTTGAGTGCTGATCCGGATTTTATTATTTGTATGTCCCCCTTTGATTCGGGACGAAAAATGACGATACCCGTAAAGATAGTAACCCAGCCGGTTCAAGGCTGTCGAGAATATACGATCCGTACTCTCTACCCCTTCCCCCTGCTGCCCCCCGATTTTCCACGATAACTGGTTGATCAAGCCTTTCCACTCCCCTTTTTCGATGAAAGCGTTAGTTCCAGAGTCTATTATAATACTGTTACTTGCTAAAAACACGAATTGATAAAATTATTATGACAATTTAACTTCATTTATTTAATTACGATAAAGTTTATCGGTTTAATGTGGAAAAGGCAAGGGATATTTTTTAGTCGTGCTTGTCATTTTTATATTTCAAGCAGCTTTCTAGGGCCTTAATGGCAGATGTTTCTCCAAAAAGTCAAGCGCATTTCCGGACATCCAGCCTTGAACCAACTTCTCGGGATAGTGCTCCAGAAGGGTATTGGCCCAATCCTGATATCTCGCAGGGCTCTCCAATCCTTCTATCCAATGATCGATGCCGTCAAAATCGGACCCGAACATCAGATGCTTCTCACCTCCAAGGTTGCAAATCCGCTCTATGTGCGGCAGCAGATCATCGGCCTTCACGGCTTGCGAACCGCTGCGGACGAACCATGGAACAAATGTGACACCGATCAGGCCATCCATGGCAATAATCGCGCGGATCTGTTCATCCGATAAATTCCTTGGATGAGGGCAAACGGCGCGGGCGTTCGAGTGTGAGGCAATCAAGGGGCGTTCCGTCAGCTCTGCCAGCTCCCAAAATCCGGCCGGTGACAAATGCGAAACATCTAACATCATGCCAAGTTCATTGCAAATTCCCACGAACTCCCTCCCTTTGTCCGTCAAGCCTCCTCCCCGCTTCTCCATGACGCCGTCAGCCGCCCAGTTTGCATGGTTCCAGGTCAGTCCCATAAACCTGACTCCAAGCTCATAGCAAAGACGGACATAAAACAAATTGCCCTCCAGCCCGTCGAGCCCTTCCAAAGACAGCATTCCCCATCGTTTGCCGCCATCCCGAATTTCTTTTACCTGCTCCCGCCATTTCAACCATGCCAAATCCCCGGACTCCACCAGCCGGGTTCGGAAAATATCAATCTGGGCCAGCACCCTTTCGAAACTGGGACGGCCATACCGCTCTGAAAGAAATACCGCAAATACCTGCATTGCCACGTTTCCCTGATCCATCGTCTTTCGCGTGACGTCCAGCCCCGGACCCTCGGCAAAGCTTGCCTCATGATTTTCCCAGAGTTTGCTCAAGACATCGCAATGAAAATCAACAACCTTCATGCCCGTCCCCCTCTATTCTAAAGCCAAACGATTTATGAACCCCGTCCTGCTCGCCGGATTTTTACGACTTCCAACCTACAGCAAAAAGCCTGTTTACGCTTAGAGTAAACAGGCCCATCCTCAGGCATTCCTCATTATCTAGGTTCTACGATCAGCTTGATCGCCGTCCGGTCTTCGCCATCAATCACAATATCCGTAAAAGCAGGGATGCAGATCAAGTCCACCCCGCTTGGTGCAACAAATCCCCGGGCAATGGCTACCGCTTTAATAGCCTGGTTCAGTGCTCCCGCCCCAATCGCCTGAAGCTCAGCTCCTCCGCGTTCACGGAGAACGCCAGCCAGTGCACCTGCAACTGAATTTGGATTGGATTTTGCTGAAACTTTTAATACTTCCATGGTAAGTACCTCCCCTGGGAATGTTGAGTGATGGTTTGCTTTTATTTATTAGATGTTATTCGTGAGCGGGGAAAAGATTCCTTCTTTTTGTCAATCGTTCCTTATTTACTCTTAAACCGCTGCGGGCCTTTTTTAATCCATTCGCCATTCATCTTCATAGAGACGAATTTTTTCGATTTTTTTCGCTTTTCCTGTCGTATCGTCCAGCTGTGCAAATACCGCATGAAAATGCCATTTTCCTTCATCCACCTGAAAGCGGGACGGAAGTTGGGTTTTAAATTTATACAGTACGCCTTTACGCTGCATCCCGAGGATTCCTTCTTTGGAACCCACCATGCCCGTGTCCGTTATATAGGCTGTCCCGTTCGGCAAAATCGTGTCATCGTTGCTCTGGACATGGGTATGCGTACCCACGACCATGGAAGCGCGTCCGTCCAAATGCCAGCCCATGGCGATTTTTTCCGAAGTGGCTTCCGCATGAAAATCGACCAGAATGTGCTTGTGTTTTTTACGAAGCTCATCCACAATCTCATCCGCTGCGCGGAAGGGACAGTCAATGGCCGGCAAAAAGGTGCGGCCCTGCAAATTGACGATGGCCAGCTCTTTTCCGTTGGCTTTGATGACTGTATGCCCCCGGCCCGGTGTTCCGGGAGGAAAGTTCGCGGGACGGACCATTCGCGTTTCGTCATCGATAAATTCAAAAATATCGCGGTTGTCCCAGGTATGATTGCCCATCGTAAGCCCATGGACGCCCCAATTAAAAAACTCATGCGCGATCGCCGCCGTAATTCCTCTGCCGGATGCGGCATTCTCGCCGTTTGCGATAATGATATGGGGGTTATATTTGGATTTCAACTCGGGGAGGGAGGCCCGAAGAGCCTTTCTTCCCGTACTGCCTACAATATCGCCGATGAATAAAACGTTGATGCCAATCCACTCCTCTGTTTAGCTGCGCTCTTATCGTTCAGGAAAGAACAAAAGTGGCCGGAAATCGGCCACTTTAGATGATCATAAACCTTATTTTGCGTAATCAACCGCTCGAGTTTCACGGATGACGGTGACCTTGATATGACCGGGATAATCCAGTTCATTTTCAATCTTCTTCGTAATGTCACGCGCCAAGCGGAAAGCCTCGGCATCATCGATCTTCTCAGGTTGTACCATTACGCGGACTTCGCGTCCGGCTTGGATGGCATAGGATTTCTCCACGCCTTCAAATGATTCGGTGATGGCTTCCAGCTTCTCAAGACGCTTGATATAAGTTTCCAGCGTTTCTCTGCGGGCTCCCGGTCTCGCTGCCGACAAGGCGTCCGCCGCCCCGACGAGCATTGCAATAACCGATGTGGCTTCGCAGTCTCCGTGGTGAGAAGCAATACTGTTTATAACCACCGGATGTTCTTTGTACTTCTTCGCCAGCTCCACGCCGATTTCAACGTGCGACCCTTCCACTTCATGATCCAGCGCCTTACCGATGTCATGCAACAGTCCGGCACGTTTCGCCAATGTGATGTCTTCGCCAAGCTCTCCGGCCATGAGGCCGGTCAGATAAGCGACTTCCATGGAGTGCTTGAGCACATTCTGACCATAACTTGTACGGAACTTCAAACGTCCCAAAATCTTGATCAAATCCGGATGCAGTCCGTGAACGCCAACCTCGAAGGTAGCCTGTTCCCCGTACTCCCGAATCCGTTCGTCCACTTCCTTACGGGATTTTTCCACCATTTCTTCGATGCGCGCCGGATGAATCCGACCGTCTGCAACCAGTTTTTCCAGTGCCGTACGGGCAATTTCGCGGCGAATCGGATCAAAGCCCGACAGAATAACCGCTTCCGGAGTATCATCGATAATGAGGTCGATCCCTGTAAGGGTTTCAAGCGCGCGGATGTTGCGGCCTTCGCGGCCGATAATCCGGCCCTTCATTTCTTCGTTCGGCAGAGTGACGACGGAAACCGTTGTTTCCGCTACATGATCGGCTGCACAGCGCTGGATGGCAAGCGTGATGATTTCACGCGACTTCTTGTCGGCCTCTTCCTTTGCCTGCTGCTCGATTTCCTTGATCATCTGCGCGGTTTCGTGGCGAACTTCCTGCTCTACGTTGCTGAGAATAATGCTTCGTGCATCTTCCATGGTCAGATTGGAGATCCGCTCCAGCTCTGCCACCTGATTCTTGTAAATCAAATCGATCTGTTGCTGGGTTTCTTCAATTCGTTTCTCTTTGTTCGCCACTTGTTCTTCTTTACGTTCCAAAGATTCCAATTTTTTTATCCAGCGACTCTTCCTTTTGCAACAATCTCCGTTCCTGTCGTTGAATTTCATTCCGACGTTCACGAGTGTCTTTTTCAGCTTCGGCCCGAATTTTATGGACTTCATCCTTAGCTTCGAGAACCGTTTCTTTCTTCAGCGCCTCCGCTTCCTTCTTCGCGTTTTCCACGATTTGAAGTGCGGCATGCTCCGCGCTGGAAATTTTAGCTTCTGCAAGGGATTTGCGAATAAAATAACCGAACCCAAAGAATATAGCGGCTACAACGAGAACGATTATGATCCAGATCCAAGATTCCATCTGTTCACCTCCTCGTTGGTTCCTCCAAGGCATTCCTTGGGAATGTGCAGTTGTCATGTTTCTTTACATCATTCATACATAAAATCCCGGCAGACTGACTGCCGTCCCACTGCGCACGGTTTCGCATACGCAAAGCCCGCCGACTCCGGCGGATTACATTTCATTATGAATTGGCGAATCCGAATCTTTCAAAAAGGTAACTTTTTTGGAAGGAAAAAGGCATCCTTTTATTGATAAAGATTCATTATCATTTTAGTATTTATGAAAAGATATTGTCAAGGGAAAGCAATGGTTAATGCCCATATTCGCCCGGAATCGCGGATTTTGCTAAAAGCCGCGGGATCCGGTTAATCAAACATTTCCGGCTCCTCAAACGCTTCACCCGCCTCGTCGTCCTCCATGACCAGCCGGTTGATCACCTTCCGCACCTGTTCCCCCGTAAAACCTCTCCGCATTAAAAAAAGCCCCCGTCTTGCGTTTCCGCTCCAAAACTTCACCTTGGGTCTGAACCCACTTCTTCTTGCCGATATCGTAACAGCTGGCCAGTTCAGCTTCTTCATTCACTTCGCTTAACGCTTCGGCAATCGTCTCGGCTCCGATCCCTTTCTGTCTCAGTTCCTGGCGGATCCACATCCGTCCCTTCTTCTGTCTCGTTATCCGCTGCTCCGTCCACTGCCTGGCGTACAATCCGTCATCCACAAGCCCCTCCCGCTGCAGACGTCGAACCGTCTTCTCGATACCGCCTTCAGTCATCCCCTTCTGCTGCAGGCGCACCGAAATTTCTTTGGCTGTCCGCGGTTTTCGTTCCAAGAAGCGAAGAGCTTCCACATAAGCTTGCTGCCGTTCATCCGCAATAACAATCTCTTCAAGTTCCTCTTTTCGAAAAGAATACCCTTTCATCATCCGGTATTTTATCATGACATCTTCATGAACCGTCATGGTATAAGGACCGAAGCTGATCAAGTAGCGGTGTTTCGGTTTCCTCAACATTTCCACGGATGTGATCACCAATTCCTCATGATCTGGAAAGTGAGAGACGCCTGTCCCCCCGGATGAGTCCTCCTCCGGCGCATCATACTTTGACTTTTCCTTCATAGGATTCCCTCCCCCTTTCTTAATCCCGTAAAACGTCCGGCAGTTGAAAGCCATACTTCCCACATAAAGGGACCGCCACGTGTTTGGATAACACACGGCGGTCCCTCAGACACCGCAAACAAAGGCGGCTTTAATTATTCTACTTTAAACAATTCCTGTTCTTCCATTTCTTCCTGGGCCTTTTCGCTTTCGTTTTGAACCGGAACGTTCGTGGTCAAATTGCTGGCCTCACGAATTTTATTCTCAATGATATCGGCAATTTCCGGATGCTCTTTCAGGAACTGTTTGGCATTTTCCCGGCCTTGTCCCAAACGGTCGCCTGCGAACGAATACCATGCGCCGCTCTTATCCACGATATCCTGCTCGGTTCCGATATCGATCAGGCTGCCTTCCTTCGAAATGCCTTCACCGTACATAATATCAATCTCCGCTTGCTTAAAAGGAGGGGCAACTTTATTCTTAACTACCTTGATACGGGTACGGTTACCAACCACGTCATTCCCCATCTTGATGCTCTCTACGCGGCGAACGTCCAAGCGAACCGTAGAGTAGAATTTCAAAGCGCGACCGCCCGGCGTCGTTTCCGGGTTGCCGAACATGACGCCAACCTTCTCGCGAAGCTGGTTGATGAAGATGGCGATGGTTTTCGATTTGCTGATCGCACCGGACAGCTTCCGGAGAGCCTGAGACATCAGACGTGCCTGCAAGCCTACGTGCGAATCACCCATGTCGCCCTCAATCTCCGCTTTCGGAACGAGCGCGGCTACCGAGTCGATAACAATGATGTCGACGGCTCCGCTGCGCACAAGCGCCTCGGCGATTTCCAGAGCCTGTTCACCCGTGTCCGGCTGGGACAGAAGAAGCTCGTCGATGTTGACGCCCAATTTATTGGCATAGGCAGGATCAAGCGCGTGCTCCGCATCGATAAACGCGGCTTGTCCGCCGATTTTTTGCACTTCTGCGATAGCATGAAGCGCGACCGTCGTTTTACCCGAAGATTCCGGACCGTACACTTCAATAATCCGGCCTCTAGGGAGACCGCCTGTTCCTAACGCTATATCCAATGCCAAGGATCCGCTTGGCACGATCTCGACTTGCATATGGGTTGATTCACCCAGTTTCATAATCGAACCTTTACCGAACTGTTTCTCTATCTGACGAAGCGCCATCTCCAGCGCAGCACGACGATCTGACAATTCATTCACAACCCTTCAACTGTTGATAGTATAATAATACCTCGTTTTCACACGTTTGCCAAGCTTTTTTTCGAACATACATTCGTTTTTTTTGGCGGGCCATCCCTCCTCGGTTATAACCGCGCCATCGCCCAAAAAGGCAAAAACCGCGGCTAATCATCTGATATGCCACGGGTTCTTCCGTATCTAGATTATACTCCCCGGCCGCACGGGAAACAACCCTGCTGTTAATTTTTTACTGGCCTAAACATCCGTCAGCCTTCGCCATAAACGGTACAGGAGCGCCTTGGCCGCACGAATCCGGATGGTTTCGCGGTTTCCTTTTAATGCAAGCTCGTGAACTTCGGTTTCCTTTCCACGCTCCGCGATTCCGATATAGACAAGACCGACGGGCTTGCGTTCGGCATACCCCGGGCCCGCCACGCCGGTCACGGAAAGCCCGAAGTCGCTGTCCGTAACCATTCGGATCTGCTCGGCCAGCACCTGTGCCACTTCGGCGGAAACAGCACCCGGAGCATCGTCTCCTTCAAGCAGCTGTTTCGGCACATGAACGAGCTTGTGCTTGATCTGATTCGTGTAGCATACGATTCCTCCAAGCAGCATGGTTGCGCTTCCGGGGATCGACGTAAGGCTTTCCATGACAAGGCCGCCCGTGCAGCTCTCCGCCGCGCTGAGGGTCCGGCCGCGATCGGCCATCATGTCCACGATGACTTTTTTCGATCGGAACATCCTCGTTTGCGTAAAAATGTTCAGGGGCTAAACTTTTGATTTTCTCCTCGAGCCGATCAAGCTTTTTCATCGCTTCCGCTTCGCTTGAAGCCTTGGTCGAAATCCTTACCGTCACTTCGCCTTCTTTGGCATACAGGGCGATGGTGGGATCGCTTTGCCCCGTAATCAGGTCGGAAAGCCTGTCATCCAGCGCGGATTCGCCGATTCCCGCAAATTTAAGCATTTTGGAATAAATCGACAGCTCCTCCGTGAGCACGTGCTGCATCAGCCACGGCTTGGCCTGCCGCTCAAACATCGGAATCAGTTCCTTGGGAGGACCCGGGAGCAAAATATAATGCGTCTCTTCATGGGTCACCGCATTTCCCACAGCCAGTCCCGTTTCGTTCGGAAGCGGCGTTCCGCCGTCGATGGCAAGGGCCTGGCGCTTGTTGTTTTCCGTCATTTTGATTCCCCGGTCCATAAAGAAACGGTCGATATTGTCCATCGCCATCCGGTCGATATGCAGCGAGGTGCCTATGAATTCGGCAACGGCGTCTTTCGTCAGGTCATCCTGGGTCGGACCCAGGCCGCCGGTAAGAACCACGATGTCCGCTCGGGTACTGGACAACTTAAGCGCATCCTTGATGCGCCCCAGGTTGTCGCCCACCACCGTTTGATAATAAACGTCGATGCCCATTCCGGCCAGCTCCCGGGATAAGTATTGCGCGTTGGTATTTACGATTTGGCCGAGCAGCAGCTCGGTTCCTACCGCGATAATTTCTGCTTTCATTCAGACGACCTCCCGTATCTGACTCTTTACAATAGAATTATTACCCCTGAGACGGCTTCATTAAAAAATGGAAGAAAAAAGCAATAGGATTTCTCCTATTGCTGTCATGCTCCGGCTCCGCTCAGAAGATGTTTATTTCTCACAAAATATTCCGCCCCCGAATAGATCGTAATGAGCGCCGCCGCCCAGATCGCGATCTGGTCGAACGGAATGCCGAAAAACACGAACGGGAAGTTATTGATGAGCAGTGCAACGATCGCAACGATTTGAATGACCGTCTTTAATTTTCCCGAATTTCCTGCGGCAACCACGGCCCCGTCCAACAAGGCGATCTGGCGCAGGCCCGTTACGGCAAATTCGCGGCTGATAATGACCACGACAATCCATGACTCCACCTTCCCCATCTCTACAAGGGAAATCAGAACGGCAGCAACGAGCAGTTTATCCGCTAGCGGATCGAGCAGTTTGCCGAGATTGGTTACCATGTTGTTTTTGCGGGCCAAATACCCGTCGATCCCATCGGTGCTCGCCGCCAAAATAAATATCAGGGCAGCGATCAATTGATTGTAAGGAAGTACGAAATCATTCCATACAAGCGGTTCGGGGTAAAACCCGAAATCCACCAGCAAAAAAATCATCATAACGGGTATCAAGCAGATTCGGGCCAACGTTATGCGATTAGGCAAATTCATGAAGCAGCCTCCCTATAATGGGGTTGTTTGACAAACGCGGCCGATATTCCCGGCCGGTTCCGAAACATCAAGTTGTTGAGTGTTATGTACCTGAAGAAGATAAGCGATTGACGCTTCATGCTTACGGCTTACCCCAATCATCTTCTTTCGCATCCCTGTGATTAGTTCGTGTCCAATAAAGCCGGATTTTCGGCTTCTTGACCAAAAATTTGACTTTTGGAACAACCTCTAATATTCGATGATTTTTAGTATAATATCAGGCCCGTTATATGTCAAAAAGACAAAGCCCCCCTCCACCCGTCCGAAGGGAGGCCAAGGTTTATTTCAAGTTGGTGAATTGCAAATCCAGCGGCAGATCCGCTTTAAGGAGCAGCTGCATCACCGCCTGAAGGTCATCCTTGCTTTTGCCCGTAACCCGGATTTGATCGCCTTGAATCTGGCTTTTCACTTTCAGCTTGGAATCGCGGATCAGGATGTTGATTTTTTTCGCGTTTTCCTGATCAATCCCTTGTTTAAGCGAAAGACGCTGCCTTACCGTACCCATGGAGGCCGGCTCGATCTTGCCGTAATCCACGTTTTTGAGCGACAATCCGCGTTTTACCATTTTGGTCTGCAGGATATCGATGACCGAATTCAGTTTGTACTCGTCGTCGGATACAATGACAAGCGCATCCTTCTCCAGCTTCAAGCTGCTTTTGCTGCCTTTGAAATCGAAACGGTTCTCGATCTCGCGCTCAGCTTGATTGATGGCATTGCTCAGCTCCTGCATTTCCATTTTGGACACAATATCAAATGAGTTTTCAGAGGCCATTCTAGCATTCCTTCCTTTCGCAACAGTCTATCCCCTCTATTATAGGGGGAAGCAAGGCGGAAGTCTAATCCATCTGGAACAAAGAAGCCCTTATTCTTGATAACATTCACTTGAAAACGCCAATGAAAAAACTCCGCTTTTCACCCGGGCGCCGGCGAAAGCGAAGCCATCTCCTGTTATGGGTTCCCGCGTTCGTTCCGCACCGGTTGGCGAAACATGTCGAGGATACCTAGAATGATATGGGCGAGCCCGAAACCGAGGATGCCGTACCCCCAGTTATTCGGAATCAGATAGTAGCCCAAAAGGCTGACGATAATCCCCAGTCCGACTACAATCCAACTGGTCGTCATGGGCGCCTCACCCTCCCTTCCCGCAAAAAATAAAAAATAGCGGCATGCCCCATTCGCATACCGCTATTACTCTTTCCTCGTTCAGGGCAAACTATTCTCCGGCTTGAACCGGTTCAAACAGCATACGCGAGGACGTTTTGCCGTCCTTTATAACCTGGCCGCCCACCTTAATTTCGGTTGCGGGCGAATAGCCGGACTTCACGTACATTCCCTGACCGTCCAGGTCGAAACTGACCGAATCGCCGGCATTCATCATCCCGAAAGAAAGTTTCTCGCCAGTGGAATTATACCCCCTGTAAACCTCAACCCAACTCGTCCCGGATGCCTTGATTTCCACTTTAACCGGCGTTCCGGGAGGAGCGGATATTTTGTACACGGTATTCTTGCCTTCCTTGCGGTCCTCCGTGATCGTCAACTGACCCGGCTGTTCCTCCGCATTCCCTTCCTCCGGATCGGTAACCTCGCCGCCCGTTTCGGCACCCGGGTCGGTTTCGGTTTCGTCCGCGCCTTCTCCGGCCGGATCCGTTCCGCCTTCTCCTTGCGCTCCCCCCGGACTAGGAGTCTGCTCGCCTTGTCCGGTAGGCTCCGTCTGGTTCTGAGCCGGCGGCGGAGTCGGTTTATCCGGTGCGGCGTCGTTGGATTTGACCGCATACAAATAGATAACGACGACGATCAGGATTGGAAAGGTCCACATCAGCACGGTAGGAAGCCAGCTGATGTTTCGCTCGGAGGCAGCCCTTGAGGCCCTCTTTTGAATGACCGGCTCCATGGTCGCCTCGGGTTCCGGTTTCGGTACATCCTGTTGATGGCCCTCCAGCAGCTCATCCGGATTCAAGCCTACCGCTTCCGCATAGGTCTTGATGAATGCCCGTACATAAAAGCTTCCGGGAAGCACCTTGTAGTCGCCTGCCTCGATGGCTTCCAGGTAGCGTTTCCGTATTTTTGTCATTTCCTGCACGTCATCCAGGCTCATTCCCTTCTGCAGACGCGCTTCTCTCAATTGTTGTCCCAGTTCGGACATGCCATCACCTCCTCTTGGATTTGCGGTTCTTATTACAAATCGTCACTGTACGAACCGGTGAATGTATCATAAACGATTTCTTCGCCCGGATTGTTTCGCAGCTCGATCAAAATGTCAAAATCATCGTAAGAATATTCCGATTCCCGAACAAAAATATCCGGATGCTCTATAACTTTCGTGCTGTTCATGGACATAATCTCCTGCAGGAGATTATAGTGCTTCTCGTTGGAACGGATGGTACTGACGATTCCGTCGATGATGAACACGTTGGCCGGGTTCATCTCGTCCTCGGAAAGCTGGCTGCGGATCGTTTGTCTCAGCAGCGTCGAGGAAACGAACGTCCACCGCTTCATGGCGCATACGCTGCCGGCAATGATCGATTCCGTTTTGCCGACGCGGGGCATTCCCCGAAGTCCGATAACCTGATTGCCTTCCCTTTTGAACAATTCACCCAAAAAATCAACGAGTAAACCGAGCTCATCCCTCGTAAATCTGAACGTCTTGTGGTCGTCGGAATCCCGATCGATGTATCGCCCATGGCGAACCGCAAGGATATCGACAAGTTTCGGAGGCCTCAAGGCCGTTACGGTTATATTTTCGACTTTATTCAACATTCTACCCATCAGCGCGATTTTCTCTTCATCGTCCGTCTCCAGCAGCATGCCGCGCGTCCGCCCCTCGACCCCGTTGATGGTTAAAATATTGACTTCCATCATGCCGAGCATGGAGGCAATATCGCCGAGCAAGCCGGGACGGTTTTTATGTATCTTGTACTCCATATACCATTGTTTAACTTCCACGAAAGACACCTCATTGAACATCTAATTCCACTAACCTTCGACAATTTTCCGCCCCTGGCGGGCATGGCTAAAAAAAAGGTTATAAAATGGGTCACGTTAATGATATATAAAATGAAAATGAAAGGCAAGGACAACTGTGTAACACTCCCAAGAAAAAGCCCCCTCTAAAGGGGGCTTTTTCTTTTGGGTAGAACGACGAAGTCGTTTCTACTTGAACCTATGCGTTGTTTTTAGCCAATTTTACCATCAGGCGGGCAATCGTGCGGCGCTCTTCCTCGTTGCCTACATCCCACAGTTCTTTAAGGGCGCGGTTGGACGGGTTTTGAGGGTCGACTTTCTCATCCAGAAAATCGCCGATTTCATAAGCCAGCTGGGAAATCGTATCCTCGTTCATTCCCGCTTTCTCGGCTTGAACCACACGCTCGCCAAGAAACTGTTTCCATGAATCAAAATTCTTGAGTACGGATGACATGATTAAATCCTCCTCTGCTTTGTTGGCATTTGAGATTTAAAATGAACAATACTAATATGTCCCCGCAGCTCAATCGCTATGTGTGGTGAAAAGAACCATCCCTTACATCGGGCTTTGACCGCATGTTTTGTCGATCAGGTGACCCATCCGCCGTTCGGACTGATGACCTGCCCCGTAATATAGCCGGATTCCGGCAGAGCCAAAAAATACACCAGGGATGATATTTCGTCCGGTTGGGCCAGCCTTCCCGCCGGTATCTCCTCTTCCAGCATTCGGATTTCATCCGGCTCCAGATGTCCGAGCATGGACGTATCGACGGCCCCCGGAGCGACGGCATTTACGGTCACGCCGGAAGGAGCAAGCTCCTTGGCAAGAGCCTTCGTAAACGCATTGACGCCTCCCTTGCTGGCGGAATACAGCACTTCGCACGAAGCGCCGGACAATCCCCATACGGAAGATACGTTAATGATCCGGCCAAACCTTTGGCCGACCATTTTGCCCATCAATGCTTGAGTGCAAAGGAACATTCCTTTGAGATTAACGGACATCAGCGTATCCCACTCCTCTTCCGTCACGTCGGATAAAAGGCCGTAATGGGAGATGCCCGCATTGTTTACCAATATATCGGGCTCCATGTCGTGGTTTTGCAGCTTTTCCCTCATGCGCAAGATTTGCTCTTTATCTTTCAAATCGGCCGAAACCGTCATCACCTTGGCACCCAGCGCCATGCATCGGCGGGCAACCTCGTTGGCGGCTTCGTGGGAATTCATGTAATGGATCACGATATTCATGCCTACCGCGGCAAAACGTTCCGCAATAGCCGCTCCGATCCCCCGGCTGGCACCGGTGATCATGACGGTCATTTCCCCAATCGGCTTCAGCGCCTCTCCCGCTGCACTCATTCCGGACTCATCACCAGGGATACGGACAGCTGATCCCAATCTACATGTTCCTGCAACCGGCGGTTCACATCCTCCAGCGTGATGGATTCGTAAACCGGCAGCACGGAGAACAGGTTGCTGCCTCTAAATTGATACCGGGTAAATTCATGCGCGATATTCTCCGGGGAATTGAGCATGCGCAGGTATCCGCCCATTTTCTTTTTCCGTGCGCGTTCAAAATCGGCGGGATGAAATCCGCTGTCCTTCAGGCGATCGACTTCCTCACGAATCCGGCTGAGCATCCGCTCCGGATCTTTCGTATCGCCGCCTGCTGCGGAAAATGCATACTGCGGAGAACTGTTGTACTCGTGGGAAAAATTGTCGGTAATCAAATCTTCATCGTACAGCTTCTGATACAGCTCCGTGCTTGATCCGAACAAAAGATCCAGCATAAGCTTGGTCGTCAAATCGCGGCGAAGCTGGTCTTCACCCGTCAATCCGGTTTCCTTTTCTTTGAAACCGAACAGACACTTCGGAAGGGATACCGCCAGCCTGCTTACCCGGCGCTTCTCCGCAACCTCCATCGGCTCCGGATCAAACAGCCTGTCGATGCCCCCCTGCTTTCCGTAGGTTTTACGGGCCTGATTCTCCCGTACCATCGTCAGCGTCTCTTCGGGGTTCACGCCGCCTACCACGAACAATAACATGTTGCTCGGGTGGTAGAAGGCATTGTAACATGTGTACAGGTCTTCCTTCGTAATCGTTCCGATCGACTCCACCGTTCCCGCGATATCAATGTGGACCGGATGGACCTTATACATCGCTTCGATCAAACCGAAGTAAACCCGCCAATCCGGATTATCCTGGTACATATTGATTTCCTGGCCGATGATCCCTTTTTCCTTCTCTACGTTCTGGTCCGTAAAATACGGGTTTTGCACGAAATCAATCAGCGTTTCAAGGTTGGCCATAATATTATCCGTTGCCGAGAACAGGTAAACGGTCTGGTCAAAACTCGTAAACGCGTTCGCCGACGCGCCATTCGATGCAAATTTGGCAAAAACGTCGCCTTCCGGCTCCTCAAACATTTTGTGCTCCAGAAAATGTGCTATCCCGTCGGGAACCCGCACCTCAGGCTGACCCTCAACCCGAAAATGATTGTCAACCGAACCATACTTGGTCGCGAAGGTGGCGTAGGTTTTTTGAAAACCGGGCTTCGGCAGCACATAAACGTGTAGTCCGTTATCGAGCACTTCATAGTACAGCGTTTCCTGCAGGTTCTCATAATGTATGCTTTCCACCGGCTATTCCTCCTTTTGGCCTTTCAGGAAATAAATCGTATCCAGCGAAAAAGCGGCCGCAGCGCGTTTCACATCATCAGCGGAAACCTGCTCTATCTGCTCAAGTAGCTCATCGGCCGCACGCTCCTTGCCGGAAATCACCCGGTTGAAATCATAAGCGATCAGCTCGAATGCCGAATCCTGCATTTCCTTGACCACGTTGCGGATCATCGCCTTCGTCTGCGTCATTTCCGTTTCCGAAATCACGCCCGCAGCCATGTCGTCCAGCTGTTTGCGGATAATATCGACCGCTTTTTCGTAATTTTGAATCTCGATCCCCGACTGAATGGTGGCAATCCCTTTATGTCCGTCATAACGCGAGGAAGCGTAATAAGCAAGGCTTGCCTTCTCCCGTACGTTGATAAACAGCTTGGAATGCGGATAGCCGCCCAGAATGCCGTTATACATCAATGCAGCCGCATAGTCGTCGTCACGATAGGTGATCGCGCTGCGCAGACCAAGGTTCAACTTGCCTTGATTGATCTCCAGCTTTTCGATGACCGTTTGAGGCTCCGATACCTCCGAACGCACAACCGAAGCCGCGTATTCCGAAACGGCGCCGCGGTTCATGGAAAAGTGCTCGAGAACGAGGTTCTTCACTTCTTCCAGATTCGTGTCCCCGACGACATACAGATCAAAAACCGCCTCATCCAGCCATTTTTTGTACGACTGGTAAAGGTTTTCCGGCGTGATGCCGTCCAAATCCTTGCGCTGCCCCAGCGGATGAAGCCGGTAAGGCTCGTTCCGGCACATAACCTCGATGCAGCGCTCCGCCGCATAACGGATTTTATCGTTGACGATCGCTTCCAGCTTTTTGCGGACCGTGTCCCGCTCCGTCTGTACATAGGAGCCGCGGAAGACTCCGTTTTCAAGTACCGGCGAAGTCAAAGCCTCGCCTAAAAACGCAAAAGACGACTTCAGCAAACTTTCCTTGCTTTTAACAAAGGAATCGTTAATCGTATCCATCCGGAAATGGACGATCTGATGATCCCCGCGTTTATACACATCAAAACCGAAACCTGCCCCGTACAACTGCTCAAGCCGTTCCCGAAAAGCCCGGGTTTCCGGATAGGAAACGGTGCCTCTCCGCAAAACGAACGGAATCAAAGCCGTCCTCGTAACCGTATCTTCGGCCAGAGGACTGCCGGCATAGAGCGAGATTGCAAATGTCTTGAAGCGGCGGGTCGGCAGCACGTGAATCCGGATACCGCCGGCCTGGCCGTGTTCAAATCCCGTTTTCGTCGTCAAGGTCCAAAACTCCCTTACCACATGAATTGTTACTGCGAAAGCCCGTAATTAAGTTCCATTCTAACCCATCGGAAAGTGAAGAAGCAACCGGAGACAAACCCCGGTTGCTCCCTGCACGCCGCTACATACAGAAGATATGCTGTCCTATCGTTTTCACCTGAGGACGGGTCCAAATCCATTCGGACGTCGCGGTCCTCGGGTTAAAATAATAGAGGCATCCGCCCGTCGGGTCCCAGCCGTTCAGTGCCTGGAGAACCGCTTTTTTGGCGGTTTCGTTCGGTTCCAGCCAGATTTGACCGTCAGCTACCGCCGTAAACGCCCGCGGCTGGAAAATGACCCCGTTTGGCGTATTGGGAAAGCTCGGCGATTTGACGCGATTCAATATAACGGCGGCAACCGCAACTTGCCCTTCGAACGGCTCGCCGCGGGCTTCGCCGAAAACGGCGTTTGCCATAATCTTGAGATCATTGTCGGACAGTCCCATCGTATTTGCGGAGGACAGCTGGGCTCCTTGTTTTCCTTTGCCCGCTGCACCCGTGGTGCCTCTCCCGGGCTCGTGAAGCTTCGGTTCCGTTGGCCGCCAATCTTTGGTCGCATTATATAGGCGAAGCTTCACCTTCGGCCCGACAATGCCATCCACCTTCATTCCGAACTCGGATTGGAACCATTTCACGGCGTTTTTCGTTTTTGTTCCAAAAACGCTGTCGATTTTCCCGTGATAAAATCCCAGATGTTTCAGTCTTCCCTGCAGCTCGTATACATCCTCACCGGTGGATCCGTATTTCAAAATAGCCTGACTGAACGTTGGTAAGGCTTCCCGGATTTGCGGTGCGGTTTCGGTTGACGGAGCGACCTTTGCTTTTGAGATAACCCCCGCCGTTAACAAAACCACGACACCGATCAGTAGCCAGATCTTTGCGTTTTTCATGCTGCGCTCTACCTTTCTCTTGTGGTTTAACAGGATCGCTAACGTTATTATGACAAGCGGGCCTGTTTCCTATGCACTTCCTTTAAGCAGCCGACAAGAGTGAGCAAGGCTGGAACTCGAGGGTAAGATCTTGCGGGAAGATAAGAGGACGTTCGCGAAAAATCCAAAACGGGACAACAAAAGGACCGCTATCCGCGGTCCTTTGCCATTTATGAGCTTATTCTGCTTTGCTGATACTGCTCCATGGACATCAGCACCTCGCGGGGCTTGCTGCCTTCATAGGGCCCAATGACGCCTCTTGCTTCCATCGAATCTATCAGACGGGCGGCACGCGTATACCCTACGCGCATACGGCGCTGGAGCAAGGAGACCGAAGCTTGCTTCGCCTCCAGGATGATGGTGACGGCCTGATCATACAGCTCATCCAGCGTATCATCATCGGAGGAGGAGGATTCTTCGACTTCGGGTACAAGGGACTCATCATACTCCGCCTGTCCCTGATCGCGGACGAAATTGACGATGTTCTCCACTTCCTGGTCGCTCATGAATGCTCCCTGAACGCGAACCGGCTTGGAGGAGCCCATCGGCATAAACAGCATATCGCCCCTGCCCAGAAGTTTTTCCGCTCCGGCCATGTCCAAAATCGTCCGCGAGTCTACCTGAGAGGATACCCCAAAAGCTATCCGGGAAGGAATATTCGCCTTGATCACGCCGGTAATGACGTCAACGGAAGGCCGCTGGGTGGCAATAATCAAGTGAATGCCGGCAGCACGGGCCATTTGGGCGAGACGGGTGATGGCTTCTTCCACATCATGGGCAGCCACCATCATCAGATCCGCCAACTCGTCGACGATGACGACAATATACGGCAGTACAGCAGAAGGGTTGTCCTTCATCAGGGTATTATACCCCTCAATATTCCGGGTACCCGATTTGGAGAACAGCTCGTACCTCTTTTCCATTTCAACCACGATTTTCTTCAGGGCAAGCGAAGCGCGTTTCGGATCGGTTACAACGGGAGCCATCAAATGGGGAATGCCGTTGTATACGTTAAGTTCAACCATTTTGGGGTCGACCATCAAAAATTTAACCTCGTCCGGCTTCGCTTTATACAAAATGCTCGTAATGATGCCGTTAATGCATACCGACTTCCCGGAACCGGTAGCTCCCGCCACAAGAAGGTGGGGCATGCGGGCAAGATTGCCGACAATGGTCTGTCCGGAAATATCCCGCCCGAAAGCGATGGACAACTTGGATTGCGCGTCTTGAAACAGGGGAGTCTCCATGACCTCACGCATCGTAACGATTGAAACTTCGTTATTCGGCACTTCAATCCCTATCGCCGATTTTCCTGGAATCGGAGCCTCCATCCGGATATCCTTGGCTGCAAGCGCCAGGGCTATGTCATCCGTAAGGCTTACGATCCGGCTTACCTTGACGCCGATGTCAGGCTGAATTTCGTACCGCGTAACGGAAGGTCCCCTTACGACTTCCAGTACTTTAGCCCGAACGCCAAAACTTTCCAGCGTTGCTTCAAGCTTTCGCGCAGTCTGCATGTAATCGTTCTGATCTCCGGCCTTCCCGCCATTGTTGGGCTTGGATAAAAGCCTGAACGGCGGAAGCTTATAAGGCTTCGGAGGAGGCGGAGGAGGCGGAGGAGGCGCGGCAGCCTTTTCCTCCTCCCCTTCGCTGCCAAGATCGGACTGCAACGATGTCCCATCGGAGGCTTGATCTGCCTGTAACCGGCTCGCCTCGGCGACGCCGGCTTCAGCCGGCTCCGTGTTGTTCCGGCCTAATGCCTCGAAAGGCGTCTCTTCCGGTTCGTCTATCTTGTGTTCCTCGTCGTCCGGGACTTCCTCGTATCTTACCTGTTCGAAGAAATCCCGGATGATCGGCGAAGTTGAGTGGGATGACGAAGATATTTTCTCATCCGGCTCATTGGTGCCGATCATTTCATCTCCGGCATGATGATCCCGATACAAGGCCTCGCCGTCTCCGCCGAAATCGGATGGCGCCTCCTCAGGCGCCAGGGTGTCCTCTCTTTTGGATTTCGGGGTTTTGCCTCCGAAAAGCTGAAAGAATACCGGTGTTTTCAGACCGGCTGAAGGCTTGTCCAAATCCTCCAGGTCATCGCCCTCATCATCCTCGTCCGCAGGAAGGCTAACAGGTTTATTTTTGGAAGAGCCGGCCGATGAGGACTTTGTCCGGGTCTGACGCGCCCGCATTCTCTTCTGCAAATGCTCTCCGGCCTTGACCATGCGGATCCGTAGCATCCGCATTAAATCCACATAGGACAGGTTCGTTATTAACATAAAGCTGATGAACAGCATCACAATCATAATCAGGCGAGCTCCGATTCCGCCGAAAAACATGAGCAGCAGCGCGAATTGGAGCGCACCGATATATCCGCCGCCGATATCCTTGCCCATGACCGGATGGTTACCGTCGATCTTTCCGTGAAGAAGCTCGCTTTGCAAATCGCTATGTATTTGGGTCAGCACATTGCCTGATGTCAACTGGCCTATCGGGGCTAGCTTCGGCTCCAGCCCGCTGATGGTGCTCATTAAGGTCAATGCCAAAACAAGCAGCAGCATTCCCGTACGGCGGCTGTTCCAGCGTTTGGGCCATTTGCGGTGGATCATGACCATCAAACCGTAATAAATGCCGATTAAAGGAATTACGAAATAGTATTTACCGAGCACGTAGCCGGACATTTTGGATAAAGAGCGTCCTACCGGCGCCTCTCCGGATAGGGCAATCACCGAGAGTGTCATCAAAATAATTCCATAAATTTCATATTTAAGGACCGAGGCAAATACGGCCCTTTTTTTTTCTTCTGCGTTTTGCCAAAAATGTCACCCCCGAACCCATATTATAGCATATATTCCGGTGGCGTACCTATGTTCTCTTTTCGGGACTTAAGGCTTATTTTGTCGAATGGCAGGAATGTATTCAACGGTATTGCCGGGGGTGTAATCCGGATTCAAATAATCGGCGAGTTCGCAGTCCAAAAGACGGACAATCCTGGCCTCATTCTCACTCACCGGCTCGATTTCCATCAGCACGCGCCCGATCCGGATTTCTTTCGATTGAAGCGGCAGGCTTCCGTTCGCATCCGGCCACACCAGCTCAAGAGGCATTACGGTATAAAACGTCATTGGGTCAACCCCCCCGTCCCCAGGCTCTTCCGTTCCCCGATCATTCCGTTCAGTCTGGCCAAGGCTTGGCCGATGCCGCCCACTTCATCCATTAAGCCGTACTTTACCGCATCCTCGCCGGATACAGCCGTTCCGATGTCCCGGTTGAGTTCGCCGGTTTTGAACATGAGATCCTTAAACTGATCTTCGGTGATGCGGGAATGGGCCGTTACAAAACGGACAACGCGCTCCTGCATTTTCTCCATATACTCAAACGTTTGCGGAACGCCGATGACAAGGCCGCTCATGCGAATCGGGTGGATCGTCATGGTTGCGCTGCCCGCAATGAACGAATAATCGGCCGCGACGGCAATCGGCACCCCGATGCTGTGGCCTCCGCCGATTACAACCGTGACCGTCGGTTTCGTGACGGAGGCAATCATCTCGGCGATCGCAAGGCCTGCCTCCACGTCTCCGCCTACCGTATTAAGAATAATGAGCAATCCTTCGATTCGCGGATTTTGTTCGGCCGCGACCAATTGCGGAATCATGTGCTCGTACTTGGTCGTTTTATTTTGGGGAGGAAGCACGATGTGCCCTTCGATCTGACCGATGATCGTCATGCAAAATACATTCGACTCCGCCCCTGACGGTACTCCGGTCTGTCCCAACTGCTGGATGGCATCCAGCGTTGTCGGTTTTTTCGGTTCCTCGTTCGGCAATGCGGGCACCTCGGTTTCGCTGCCGCCTTCCGGTTTATTCGGTTCGGTATCCATGTAATTGCTCATTCACGCATCCCTGCCTTCTCATTAGTCTAAAACTCTCGCTTGTAGTATGGCAAAGATCATGCGCTAATTATCCCTATGGATGTTCAGGTTTTTCATATCCCGTTACATCATAAAAGAAAAAACGTCTCCCGACGCAGACTCCCTAAGAAGGCAGACCGCCTTTTCTTGCGATATCAGGTTGCGTTTCCTTGATGTTTGACCTTTTCGACATCCGAAAAAGCCCCTCTTCGCGGGAACCGTCCAATATTGCCTGCGAAAAGGGGCGACTGTGTGCCTGATTATTCTGTTAGCGATGCTTAAATTAAACTTCCATGATGATCGGCAGGATCATCGGTCTGCGGCGGGTTTGCTCATAAAGGAACCGTCCCAGCGCGTCTTTTACGCTTGTTTTCAGGGACGCCCATTCGTTTACGTTCTCGCTCATCAGCTTCTGCAAGGTGCTGGAGACAATCCGGTTGCTCTCTTCCAAAAGTCCCTCGGATTCCCGCACGTATACAAATCCGCGGGAGATGATATCGGGACCGGATACGATTGCGCCGTTCTGCTTGCTAAGCGTAACGACGACTACCAGAATGCCGTCCTGCGACAGCAGCTTGCGGTCGCGCAGCACGATGTTGCCGACGTCGCCAACGCCAAGTCCGTCAATCAGAACGTTCCCTGCGGTAACCTTGCCGGCTTTGCGCGCCGATCCGCCCTGAATTTCAACAACCTCTCCGAGATCGGTAATAAAAATGTTGTCAGGATCCACGCCGACGGATTCGGCAAGCAGAGCGTGTCTGCGCTGCATGCGGAACTCGCCGTGTACCGGAATGAAAAATTTCGGTTTCATCAGGTTGAGCATAAGCTTCAGTTCTTCCTGGCTTCCGTGTCCGGATACGTGTACGCCGGAGTTGGAACCGCTGTATATAACGTCCGCTCCGAGCCGGAACAGCTCGTCAATCGTCCGTCCCACATATTTTTCATTGCCGGGTACCGGAGTTGCCGCAATGATGACGGTATCGCCCGGAAGAATATCCACTTTGCGGTGCGTCGAGCGGGCCATGCGGGTAAGCGCCGACATCGGCTCGCCTTGGCTGCCCGTACACAAAACCACGACGCGGTCCGCGGCCATTTTATTGACCTCTTCAGGTTCGATCAGCATTCCGTCCGGAATGTGCAAGTACCCGAGCTCCGAAGCGATGGAAACCACGTTAACCATGCTGCGGCCGATCACGGTTACTTTGCGCCCCGTAGATTCGGCTGCGTTAACGACCTGCTGAATCCGGTGCACGTTCGAAGCGAACGTGGCCACCACGACGCGCTGCTCCGCCTTGCGGAAAATGTCCTCCAAAACAATGCCGACATTTTTCTCCGATGGCGTAAAGCCCGGCTTCTCTGCATTCGTGCTGTCCGACAGCAGGGCCAGGACGCCCTTGCTTCCGATTTCAGCCATACGCTGCAAATCGGCATACTGGTCATTGACCGGAGTATGATCAAACTTGAAGTCGCCCGTATGAACCACGCTGCCTTCCGGCGTCTCGATGCATACCCCTACGGAATCCGGGATACTGTGGTTGGTCTTAAAGAACGTGGCTCTCATTGTGCTGCCCAGTTGAATCTCGGAGTCCGCATGAATAAGGATCCGCTTGGTTTCGCCCAGCAAATTCGCTTCCTTCAGCTTGTTCTCCACGAGTCCCAATGTCAGCTTCGTTCCATACACGGGAACGTTCAAATGCTTCAATACGTAAGGGAGGCCGCCGATATGGTCCTCATGACCGTGAGTAAGCACGATTCCTCTCACTTTATCACGGTTTTCCGTCAGGTAGGAAATATCAGGAATAACGATATCGATGCCAAGCATGTCCTCTTCCGGAAACTTCAAACCCGCGTCCACGACAACGATGTCGTTGGCATATTGGATGACATACATGTTTTTCCCGATCTCACCGACGCCGCCCAAGGCAAAAATCGATAGTTTATCGCTGTTTATTTTTTTTGACAAATGAATCTAACCCTCCTATGGTTTTGGACGTCGACCAATGTTATATTAAATTTCAAAAATATACCGCACCCAGTCACTTGAACCCATTATACATGATGAAAAACTGAAAACACAAGTCAGCCACCCGGTAGGCCTAGGATACCCCTATCGACCTACCTTTTATAATTTCCTATATACACAAAACGCCGCCGTCCCAAACAGGACGGCGGCGTTCATATCTGACTTCCGAATTATTTTGGATGGTGGCCAATCATGCCATTATAAACCGTTCAACACGTTTCGGATAAATTCGGCTTCGCTCTCGCTTGGGGAAAGGAGCGGCAGGCGGACCGATCCGACCCGGTATCCTCTTTCTTCAAGCGCAAATTTCACCGCGGACGGGTTGGGAAGAGGACTCGGGCACTCAAAAAGTCCTTTAAAGAGGGGAAACAGCTTCTGGTGCAGCCTTGAAGCTTCCGCCACATGGCCGTCCAAAAAGGACTGGATCATATCCTTCATGACGGATCCGGCAACATGGCTTGCCACGCTGACAATGCCGTAGGCACCAACCGACAGGGCCGGCAGAGCGGCAGAATCGTCTCCGGAGTATACGATGAACCCTGGGGGAGCCGCGGCTGCGATTTGGGTCACCTGATCCAATGAGGCGCACTCTTTGGTCGAAGTCACGTTCGGGATTTCAGCCAGCCGCAGCGTCGTTTCGGCACTTAGGCTGACCCCGGTTCGTCCGGGTACGTTATACAGCATAACCGGAAGCGAAGTGCTTTCGGCAATGGCTTTGAAATGCCGGTAAAGCCCTTCCTGGTTGGGCTTGTTATAATAAGGCGCCACGAGCAAAATTCCGTCCACGCCGCACTGCTCGGCTTTTTTCGTCAGCTCGATGGAATGTTTCGTGTCATTGCTCCCTGTACCGGCAATAATCTTGCATCTTCCGGCCGCCTTTTCCACCGAGAACGTAAACAGTTTCAGCTTCTCGTCCTCGCTCAAGGTCGGCGATTCTCCGGTCGTTCCCGCGATGACCAGGGAATCGGATTGCTGCTCATCAATCAAGTAGTCGATCAGCCTTCCGGTCTCGTCCCAGTTGATCTCGCCGTCGCGATCAAAAGGGGTTACCATGGCCGTAATCAATCTTCCGAAATCCACAATGTTTCCTCCTTGCTTTGTTCCGTTAAACCGGGTCCAAAGCCCGATTTACCGGTGAAGTTCAAATTTGCTGTGCAGCGCTCGCAGCGCTTGCGCCATGTCCTCTTTTTTCACCAGAACCCAAATCGTCGTGTTTGAATCCGCGGACTGCAAAATCGGAATATCGTGTTCGCTGAGCGCCTCGACAATTTTAGCCATGATTCCCGGAACCCCGTTAATGCCCCCGCCGATAACGGAAACCTTCGCACAGCCGGATTGGCTTTTCGGTTTCAAGCCGAGCGCTTGCAGCGCGGATATCGCTTTCTCCGAATCGCTGTCGAATACGGTGTACAGAACGCCGCCAGGAGTAACGTTAATGAAATCAACGCTGATCGAGTTATCGGCCATCGACTTAAACACTTGCAGCTGAAGCTGCTCCGTCCGATCGCATTCCACGGAGATTTGGGTAACATTGCTTACGTAGGCTACCCCGGTCACATACCTGTCGATAATTCCCGCCGGAACATCCCTGAAACCGTCCGGCTGGGTAACAAGCGTCCCCTCGCTGTCGGAAAAAGTTGAGCGTACGCGAACGGGCGTCAGCGACTGCATCGCGATTTCGACCGCGCGAGGGTGTATCACCTTGGCCCCCTGATGCGCCATATTGCAAATCTCGGTATAGCTTACATAACTGAGAGGTTTGGCATCTTCCACAATCCTGGGATCCGCCGTGAGGATCCCGTTCACATCCGTATAAATATCGACCATTTCCGCGTGCAAAGCAGCTCCCAAGGCGGTAGCCGACGTATCGCTTCCGCCACGTCCGAGGGTAGTCAAGTCCCCGGACTCCGTCTGTCCCTGAAAACCGGTTACAATCACAACCTGGACTTTATCAAGCTCAGCCAGGATTCGCTCGGGGTTGACATTCAGGATTCTGGCGTTTCCAAAATGGGTATCTGTTATAAACCCGGCCTGAGGCCCTGTCAGTACGGTAGCCGTTATTCCTTCGCGATGAAGAAGTCCGCACAGCGTTGCCGCCGATATGATTTCACCGCAGCACAGCAGTAAATCCTTTTCGCGCGGGGGCAGGTCACCGCAATGAAGCTCGCTCCAATCGAGCAAGCTGTCGGTTGCATAGGGCTCGCCTCGCCGGCCCATGGCGGATACGACGACAACGAGCCGATACTGCTGTTCCAGTTCACGACGGATATGGTCGATTACGCGTGCTCTTGCCTGTGGCGTTGACAATGAGGTGCCGCCGAATTTCTGAACCAGGATGCGCATGAGAATTCCTCCGTTTAATATCCGAAAGACTCAAACCAGGCGCCGAGCGGCTGAAACGGCAGGCGGTAGGCCTAGCCGTTTCGTTTGGAAGCGATGACTTCTGCAATTTGCACAGCATTCCAGCTGCGCCCTTAAGCAGGTTATCCGATACGATCCACATGTTCAAACCGCGCTTATGCGTAAGGTCGCGACGCAGTCGTCCGACAAACACGTCCGGTTTGCCGGCTGCGTCCGTTGCAAGCGGGTAAGACTGTGCCGAAGGATCGTCAACCAGCGTAATCCCCGGTGCGTTTTCCAGAAGGCGCTTAACCTCTTCGATTTCGTAATCATTCTTGAACTCCACATAGACGGATTCGGAATGACCATATACGACCGGGATGCGGACACAAGTGGCTGTAACTTCAATGGTTTCGTCGCCCATGATTTTTTTTGGTCTCGCGGACCATTTTCATTTCTTCCAATGTATATCCATTTTCTGTAAATTTATCGATTTGAGGTATGGCGTTAAAGGCGATTTGATGTTTCACGGGAAGCGAGCCGACAGGCAAAATGTCCGGCCGTACTTCATTCCCGGCAAGAACCTCCCTGCTCTGACGCAGCATTTCCTCTATCGCTTTATGTCCCGCCCCGGACACCGCCTGATAAGTCGACACGATAATGCGCGAAATTCCGAAAGCATCGTGCAGCGGCTTCAAAGCGGCTACCATTTGAATGGTGGAGCAGTTAGGATTGGCAATAATGCCGTTATGTTCGTCAATTTTTTCAGGATTTACTTCGGGTACGACAAGCACTTTATCCGGATCCATACGGAATGCATTCGTGTTGTCGATACATACTGCCCCGTGCCGTACAGCATGAGGAGCCAATTCCTTGCTCACGTCACCGCCGGCACTAAAGAGCGCAATGTCGATACCTTTAAAGCTGTCAGGGGTGGCTTCTTCTACGGTTACGTCCTGTCCTTTGAACTTAAGGACTTTTCCTGCGGATCGCGCTGAGGACAACAGCTTCAGCTCGGCAATCGGAAAATCCCGTTTTTCCAAAAGCCCCAAAATCTGTTCTCCTACCGCTCCCGTTGCTCCCACAACGGCCACATTAAACTTTTGCTCGCTCATCTGTCATGTCTCCCCTCATGAAATAAACTGGTTCTGTTTCTTTTTTTTGAACTGCGTCGGTTGGCAAAAATTATGCTGAATGAAACCGTTCAATAATCATGGGCTGCAGCTGCTTCCCTTCCAGAGCCGAATAACAAGTTTCCGGCACGAGCTCCATCCTGGCGACAAGCGAATTCGGTTTCTGCTGGGGATTATCCTGCCCGAAAGGAACAAAATAAATATTTTTCGTGACCAGCAGCTTGGCGATATTGGCAGCGTTCAGGCCAAGACCGTCATTCGTCGAAATCGCCAGTACAAGCGGCCGGCAGTTTCTCATTTGCGCTTTGGCTGCCATCAGCACCGGACTGTCCGTCATGGCGTTCGCCAGCTTGCTGATCGAGTTGCCTGTGCAGGGGGCGATGACCAGAACGTCCAGAAGCTTGGAAGGGCCTAGCGGTTCCGCCTCAACAATTGTAGAAATAATATCATTACCGGTTATATCTTTCAACTGTTTCTGCCAATTTTCCGATGTGCCGAATCGGGTATCCGTTGTCATGATCGTATGGGAAACGATCGGAACGACGCTTGCCCCCCCATCCTTAAAGCGTTTTATCTGAGGCATTACCTCTTCGAGCGTGCAGTGCGAGCCGGTCAAAGCATAGCCGACGGTCTTTCCCTTCCAGTTCATTTGACATCCCCCCGAATCCTGATTTCCTCCGAAATCAACTCCACCAACGTGTTGGCCATGATGATTCCGGCGGTTTTAGGCGCTACGATCCCAGGCAATCCCGGAGCAAGCATGGCTTTGATCCCTCTTTTTTCCGCATAACGGAAATCACAGCCGCCGGGAGCGGAGGCCAGGTCGATAATGACGGCCTGCCGGGGCATTTTGGATATGATCTGTGCCGTAACAATCATGGTCGGAATGGTGTTGAACAGCAGGTCAATGTCCGAAACCTCCGCTCCCAGATCTTTAATCATGAATGGTTTCCAGCCCATTTCCTCCGCCCTTGCAAAATGGTCGCTTTTCCGGACGCCCATTTTGATCTTGGCTCCGAGTCCCTGCAGGCTGCGTGCCATGGTAAAGCCGGTTCTCCCCATCCCGAGCACCATGCTGGTCGAACCGTGTATGGTGAAATCCGTATTTTGAATAGCCATCATCAGAGCACCTTCGGCGGTCGGAATCGAGTTGTAGATCGCAACGTCATCACGGTCAAGCAGCTCGACCAACTTAATGTTGTGCTTTTCGCACAAAGACCTGAGGTAGCTCTTGGCCATGCCGGTATACACAACCCCATGCTTCGGCATGGCCTTGATATGCTCTTCTTCCAGCTTCAGCGGTCCCTCTGCGAACAATGCGCCGATTCGGCCTTCGTCATCGCAGCCAACCACGGGCAAAACCAGGGCATCCGCTTCGGTGAGCAAATCCGCTGTGAGCGGTTCCCGGGTTACCCCCTGAAAGGAATCCTGCAATTTGTCAAAGCCGGCTATCGATACAGCGGCATCCATCTCGGCACATTTCCGTATCACCTCGATCTGCCGCGCGTCACCGCCGATAAAGACGGTCCGGACTCCTGTCAGCATGCAAGGCCTCGCTCCTTTCCCAACCAATGTATAGGACCATCTTATGCGGCGGCCCAAAAAGAGGTGAGCGGGGGAATGCAAACTTTTTTCTTTAGTTAGTCGGCGCACGAACTTTCATCCTGGAATGGCCACCATGCATGCTGGACGAACCTAAAAAAAACCGTTCCGGCTAATGCCGGAACGGTTAACAGGCTGTCGATATTGGTCTTATCTTCCGGTATGGCCGAATCCGCCAGCTCCCCGGACGGTGTCCGATAGTTCTTCCACTTGAACGAACTCAACCTTCGGAACCGTTTGAAAAACCATCTGCGCAATTCGTTCATTGCGCTCGATCGTAAACGGTTCTTGGCCCAGATTGATGAGTAGCACCTTGATTTCCCCGCGGTAATCGGCATCGATCGTTCCCGGAGAGTTCAGGCAGGTAATTCCATGCTTAAAAGCCAGACCGCTGCGCGGGCGGATCTGGGCTTCCAGCTCTCCCGGCATGGCAATGGCAAATCCCGTCGGGATCAGCTTCCGCTCTCCCGGCGCCAGCACCACCGGTTCCTCCACCGCCGCATGCAGGTCAAAGCCCGCCGCAAGCTCGGACATCTTGAGCGGAAGTTTTATATCCTCATTTCCGGATAATCTGTTAATTTGAACGTAATGCAACAAATTCGTCCCTCCTCATTCCTTGAAGCGCCTTGTCCGTCGTGCCCACCATGGCAAGTGCATACGGCACGGCAAACATGCGGTCAAGAACGGCGTCGATATGGCCCATCTCGACCTTTTCGATCCGCTCGATCATTTCATCCAAACTGTAATGGCGGCCGAGCATCAGCTCGTTTTTGCCAAGCCGGTTCATCCGGCTTCCCGTGCTCTCCAAGCTGAGAATAAGGCTGCCTTTCAGCTGCTCTTTGCCCTTTTTCAGTTCTTCTTCCGTCATGCCGTTTACGGCCAGATCGGACATGATCTCCTTCGTCAGCTCAAGCACGTCCTTGGTCTGCTTTGGAGCCGTTCCCGCATAAATCGTAAACATTCCGCTGTCCGCATGGGAACTGTGGTATGAATAAACCGAATAGGCGAGTCCCCGCTTTTCCCGAATTTCCTGGAACAGCCGGGAGCTCATGCCTCCGCCGATGGCATTGTTCAACAGCACCATCGCATACTGGAGTTCATCGCTGATCGAGCTGCCGGGGAACGATAGGCAAATATGGTTTTGCTCCGTTTTTTTTCTTCCGGTACACCAAGCCGTCATGAAACTCCGGGACGGTTAACTGTTGGCGGGGACCGCTGTTTTTGAAACCGCCGAAATGGCGTTCGAGCAGGTCGACGACACTTTCGTCAATGTTTCCGGCAAGCGCAATAACGGTGTTTTCGATGGTGTAATGATTTTCCATATAGGCTCTCAGCGTATCCGAATCCATCGCTTCCAGCCGCTCTTTCGTGCCCAATATCGGATAAGCCAAAGGATGGTTCCCGTAGGCGGAAAGAGACATCAGGTCATGAACGAGATCATCCGGCGTATCTTCATACATCGCGATTTCCTCGAGGATCACGTTTTTCTCTTTGGCCAGCTCTGCCGGCTCCAGCCGGGAATTGAAAAACATGTCCGACAATACATCCACGGCTATCGGAAGGTGATCGTCCAGCACCTTTGCATAATAACACGTGTATTCTTTTGAAGTAAATGCATTGACGTTACCGCCAATGGCATCGAATTGCTCCGCAATGGCCCTCGCATCGAACCTGTCCGTCCCTTTAAACATCATATGTTCGATAAAGTGCGTAATCCCGTTAATATCCGGCGATTCGTTGCGGGAGCCGGTCTTAACCCAGATGCCGAAGGAGACCGAGCGGCATGTCGGGATCTGTTCCATGACGACTCTCAGGCCATTGGACAGCTGTATTTTTTTCACGAAAGGCCCTCCTCACTGTGTTCCCTTGATTTCACCCATCTTGTCATGTTTTTTTCTTTTTAGAGGTTGTTCAAAAAGCGGTCAATTTTTGATCATGGCTTTTTGAACTCGCATATTTATGCCATCCACACATTGTAACAAACTTCATGAGGGGCCTCAACTTCCAGCCGGCAACATTCTTTCCGGCGATAATGTCTCGCTTACCGTACCGATGTGAAGCCCTTTCGCACGGATTCCACGAATCATCCCCTTCAACGCTTTGGAGGAGGAATCCGTGGGGTGCATCAATATTAAAAAGCCGGGCTCTGCCTTGCTCGTTATCTTTTGCACAACCGCTTCGGGCGCCGGATGGCGCCAGTCCACCGTATCCAAAGTCCATAACACGGTTTTTAGGCCGCGGGCATGGGCAATTTCCACCGTTTGTTGGTTAAAATCGCCGGATGGCGGGGCAAACCATTTGTTCGTAACGCCGAGGCTATCTTTTAGGAGTTCCTGCGTTTTGGCGATTTCCAATTCGGCTCGGGTGCGGCTCAGCCGGCTCATATTGGGATGGGAATAAGCATGATTTTCGACTTCATGTCCCCTTTTCAATATTTCCGAAGCCAGTTCCGGATTTTTTTTTCAACCAGCTTCCATCCAGAAAAAAAAGTGGTCTTGATGTTCTCTTCGTCCAAAATATCCAGCATCGGCTTGAGGTACTCATTCCCCCACGCCACATTGATCATTAGGGAGACCATGGGCTTGTTCGGATTGCCCCGGTATATCGGATGCTGTCCCAAATCATCCAGAGTGACCTTGGCCGGAATTTGGCGGTACACATAAGGAATCGGTTCGCCAGCCTTCCTCTTAAGTGCCCGCTTGTACGTCTCTTCAACGTCAATCTCCTGCCCGTTATAACCGGGGATGGCTTTCCAAACGGAATCGACCCTGGCGTCCACCGGCTCGATCCGCTTTTTGGCCGCCTCCGCTTCAATTTCACCAAGCAGCTGCACATCCGCTGCCGCGGGCTGCTGTTCCCCGTGAGCCGCGCTTTGGGCCTGATTAAGCTGCTTGATATAATCCCAGGAACCTGTCATTACTCCGATACCGGATACGAAAGCGACGCCGGCAACCGCCACTATAGCCTTTATTCCCTTCATGGGCGTTCCATCCCCTTTTAATTAAGCTTTGTCCCATTTTATGAGACGGGGGTGGGGATTATGTACTTGCAAAATCCCATGGGAAAATAGAAGCTTCAAGCGTTTTGTTTTTCTTTCGGCACAGGTGGAGGATTACAAGATGCTGCTGCGCTGATTCCATAAAAAAAAAGAGCCAGAATGTTCATTTCTGTCTCTTTCCTTCATGTAAAAAAATCGCTAAGTCGTTACTTCGCTTCGGCCGTTAAAACCGCCTTGCGGGAAAGGTTGATGCGCCCCTGTTGGTCGATTTCGGTCACCTTCACGGTAATGACATCTCCGATGGATACGACGTCCTCCACTTTGGCAACGCGTTCGGTCGATAGCTGCGAAATATGAACCAAACCGTCTTTGTTCGGCAAAATTTCAACGAACGCTCCGAATTTTTCAATTCGTTTTACGGTTCCCGTATAAATTTCGCCCACGACAACTTCACGCACGATGCCTTCGATAATGGACAGCGCCTTTTGGTTCATCTCCGCATTGGAAGAAGCGATAAATACGCGTCCATCCTGCTCGATATCGATTTTTACGCCGGTCTCTTCAATAATTTTATTGATGATTTTGCCGCCGGCACCGATAACGTCACGGATTTTATCCGGATTGATCTGCATGGTAATGATTTTAGGCGCATGCGGGGAGAGGCTTTCTCTTGGCTGCTGAATGACTTCCAACATTTTTCCGAGAATGTGCATGCGTCCTTCTTTCGCCTGATCCAGGGCTTCCTGCAAAATGGCACGGTCAATCCCGTCGATTTTGATATCCATCTGAATGGCGGTTACGCCCTCGGACGTACCTGCCACCTTAAAGTCCATATCTCCGAGATGGTCTTCCATGCCTTGAATATCGGTAAGGATCGATACATGGTCGCCGTCTTTAATCAAGCCCATGGCAACCCCCGCTACCGGCGCCTTGATCGGTACGCCCGCATCCATCATCGCCAGCGTACTTGCGCAGATGCTGGCCTGCGAAGTGGAACCGTTCGATTCAATGACCTCGGAAACGAGACGGATGGTGTAAGGAAAGTCGACTTCGGAAGGAATGACCTTCGACAGCGCACGTTCGCCCAGAGCCCCGTGACCGATTTCGCGGCGTCCGGGAGCGCGTAGAGGACGGGCCTCGCCAACGCTGAACGGCGGGAAATTGTAATGGTGCATGAAACGTTTTGTTTCTTCCAGGTCGATGCCGTCAAGAATCTGAACGTCACCCAAAGCCCCCAGGGTACATACGCTGAGCGCCTGCGTTTGTCCGCGGGTAAACAAACCTGATCCGTGCGTGCGCGGAAGCAGGCCCGTGTCGCATTCGATCGGACGAATTTCGGACAAACCGCGCCCGTCCGGACGAACTTTGTCATGGGTAATCAACCGTCTGACTTCTTCCTTGACGATATCGTGTAGAACCTCTTTGACATCCTTCAAAAGTTCCGGCGTTTCGATGTATTTTTCTTCAAATACAGTATAAGCTTCATCGTTGATCGCATCGATGGCATCCTGGCGGGCATGCTTCTCGGCAATGCGAACCGCCTCCACCAAACGCTCGGCGGCGAATTCGCGAACCTCGCGGTTCACCGTTTCGTTGACGGCATGGAGCTTCACTTCCATTTTTTCTTTGCCTGCAACGGCAACCAATTCTTCGATCTTGGCCACGATGTGCTTGATCTCGTCATGACCGAACATGATCGCTTCCAGCATGATTTCCTCCGGAACCTCATTCGCTTCCGCTTCCACCATCATGATGGCGTCCTTCGTACCTGCGACGACCAGGTAGATGTCGCTCGCTTCCTGCTCCGCGATGGTCGGATTCACGACGAATTTGCCGTCCACACGGCCAACAGCCACGCCGCCGATCGGTCCGTTAAACGGTACGTCGGAAATGCTCAGCGCTGCCGAAGTACCGATCATGGCCGCGATTTCGGGCTCACAATCCTGATCCACGCTCATGACCAAGTTCAAGACCTGAACATCGTTCCGGAAGCCTTCCGGGAACAAAGGGCGGATCGGGCGGTCCGTCAAACGGCTGGCCAGAATCGCTTTTTCGCTCGGTCTGCCTTCCCGTTTAATAAAGCCGCCCGGAATTTTGCCTACCGCATACAATCTTTCTTCATAGTTAACCGTCAATGGGAAAAAATCCAGATCCTTCGGCTCGCTGGATGCCGTAACCGTACACAGCACAGCCGTTTCGCCATAGCGAACCATCACCGCTGCGTTGGCTTGTTTCGCGAGTCTTCCGGTTTCCAGGACGAGAGGTCTTCCTCCCAGCTGCATTTCAACACGTTGTTCCATGTAATCCCTCCTCTTGAGGCTTTGATATTGGTTTTACCTGTTTTCCAGTATTGCCTTTAATTCGCTTGTTCATAAAAGACCGCCCGGCAAAACGATGCTTAGGCGGTTTTTTACCCGGGTCTGCAAACAGCCCGTTCTCACGCGTTTATTAAGACGGCTTGGCCCATCTTAAATGATTTGCCATTAAACGAAAAATATAAGAAAAATGTCTACCGGCGTACTCTCAAAGAAGAAAGATCGCTTCTAGGCGTAATTTTTCTTGCGATATCAGGGTGACTTTCCCTTGAAGTCATACGTTCTGATATCTAAAGAAAAACGTCTACCGGCGTACTTTCTCGGAAGACAGACCGCTTTTAGTCGTAATTTTTCTTGCGATATCAGGGTGACCTTCCCTTGAAGTCATGCGTTCCGATATCTAAAGAAAAGAAACGGACCTCTCTTATATGTACTTTTCGTTAGCTTCAAAAAAGAGCCCGGCTGCGCCGCTGTCGTTCCAAGAAGGACAGTGGACAACCAGGCTGCTTTCGGTACACCTTATGGATTATTAGCGGCGTAATCCAAGCTTCTCGATCAAAGCGCTGTAACGTTTAACATCCTTGTTTTTCAAGTATGCAAGCAACTTACGGCGTTGGCCGACCATTTTCAGCAATCCGCGGCGGGAGTGATGATCTTTCTTGTGCGTACGCAAGTGGTCAGTCAAGTTCGTAATGTTTTCCGTTAGGATAGCGATTTGCACCTCTGGAGATCCGGTATCGGATTCGTGAGTTTTGTGCTCGTCAATCAATTGCTGTTTACGTTCTTGAGTCAATGCCATCCTGTTCACCTCCTTCATTATAATCGCCGTTGGCCTCGTTACCGACGGTGAGATCGAACAACCAAGCCAAGGTTAATGATGCCGGTCGCCCCGGCAACCTCTAAGAGTATAGCATACTTTTCCGAAAAAAGAAAATGGGATCTGCAATATTTGTCCAATAAAATGATTCAACGTTTCAAAATGGTTCTCGATTCTTCAACATCGCGGTGGATCCGGTCGATCAGCTCATTCACGGAGTTGAACTTAAGCTCCTTCCGGATAAATTGCACAACGTCCACGATCATGGTCTGACCGTACAGGTCGCCGTCAAAATCCAGCAGATGGACTTCATAGACAGGCTCCTTCATCTGGTCATGAAAGGTTGGCTTCAAGCCTACGCTCATCACGCCCGGCAGCCATTGCCCGTCACCGGAGCAGCGTGCCCAAACGGCATATACGCCGAGAGCCGGTGTGACATAGTGCCCTTCAAGCTCCAGGTTTGCTGTCGGGAAGCCGATCTTGCGGCCGCGCTTTTCTCCGTGAACGACGGTACCGCGAATCCGGTAGTACCGGCCCAGCCAGCGGTTTGCTTCCTCGATCTGACCGGCGTACAAGGCGGCGCGGATCGAAGAACTGCCCACCTTTTCTCCATCGATCAGAAAAGGAGGCACGGTTACGACCCGCATGCGGCCCTGGCTCATGTCATGCAGCATGTCCGCGCGGCCCTCGCCTTTGAAGCCAAAGCGGAAATCGAAGCCGACAACCGCAGTATGAAGCTGAAGCGGCAGCAGCATTCCGGTGACGAAATCTTCCGGGCTGACCCGGGAGAAGTCCTCGTTAAAATCCACGACGTAAAGAATGTCAATCCCCATGTCCGCAAGCAGTTCCTGCTTGTCGGTCTGAGGTGTTAGATAGCCTTCGTAATTCCCTTTGCGCATAACATCCTTGGGATGCGGGTAGAAGGTGATGACCGCTGCCGGTATTCCTTCTTTCCGCGCAATATCCACCGCAGTGGAAATCACGCTGGCATGTCCCAGGTGAAGGCCGTCGAATTGCCCGATGGCAGCCACCTGCGGCTGGCCCAGTTCGGACTCTTGCTCCGGAGTTAAGGGATACGATAAGGAAACGATTTTCATGTGTTTCTCACCTGCAATTCACTTAGATAGGTCCACGGACTATACGGAGAATACTTTGACCGGAACGATGGCCCCGGTCTCTTCCTGCCTTCGGAATATCCCCAAAAACCGGCCTTCTCCATCGTACAAGCGTAGGTTGTCCGGATGCTCGACCGGCGGCGTGACGGCCCTTCCCGAAAGGCGCTGACCCTGAAGGGCCGCCGCTTTCTTCTCGTCCGACACCGTATGGGCCGGCAGATGCGCAATGGCTTCATCTGCAGGAATCAGCTTTGCACCAAGCGTCCCTTCTTCCATATACCGCTCAATTTGCTCCAGCGTCAAGCATTTGGACGAGGCGATTCCCGCAGACAGGGTACGCTCCAGCTTAACCATCACCGAGGGCAAGCCGAGCTTTCTGCCGATGTCTACGCACAGGGTGCGAATATACGTTCCTTTGGAGCAGAGCACGCGAAAGGAAATATCCGTATGGCTCCCCTGTTCATCAAACCCGGTCATTTCAATTTCATATATGCTTACCGAACGGCTTTTGCGCTCCACGGTTTTTCCCTCGCGGGCCAGTTCATACAGACGTTTTCCGTCCACTTTTACAGCGGAATACATGGGCGGCACCTGGGAAATCTCCCCCAGAAAGGAAGCAAGGGCTTCTTTCGCTTCCCCCTCCGTCACCGACACCTCGGATACCGATTCTACTACCGTACCGGTAATATCCTCCGTATCGGTTGAGAAACCGAGGCGGAGGACAGCACGGTATTCTTTCGGCAGCTCCTGCATGTACTCAACCACGCGGGTAGCTCGTCCCAAGCATAACGGCAGTACGCCCGTCACCTCCGGGTCCAGCGTTCCCGCATGACCGATTCTTTTCATTTTGACGAGACGGCGGACCTTCGCGACAATGTCATGGGATGTCCATCCTGCCGGCTTGTGTACCGCCAAAATTCCTTCGAGTTCTGTCATAACGCTTGTTTCACCCGCTCTATCACTTGAGGGATGATGGCCTCAAGTTCACCTTCGATCCGGCAGCCGGCCGCCCGGACGTGTCCGCCGCCGCCAAAAGCCTGGGCCAAATTGGCCACATCCACTTTCCCGGCAGATCTTAAACTCACCTTGACGGCGCCGGAATTCAGCGACTTGAACAAAATGCCGACTTCCACCCCCTGGATGTTTCGTGGGTAGTTTACGATTCCCTCCAGGTCCTCGTTTTCCGCACCGCTTTCCAGCATATGCTGAGGAGTAACGTATACCCAGGCTATCTTGCCGTCAGACGTCATCTCCAGCGTGTTCAGCGCCTGAACCAACACCTTCATTTGCGGAAGAGTCATTTCCTCCAGAAAGGTTTCCGCAAGCTCGGGACCGTTGACGCCGTATGAAAGGAGTTTTGAAGCTATCTCCATAACCTTCGGGGACGTATTGGAATAACGGAAGCCCCCCGTGTCCGTCAAAAGCCCGGTATAAACGGCGGTAGCCGCCTCCGCATCCCACTCGACATCAAACAGATTAATCAAGTCAAAAAGAATTTCCGCCGTAGCCGCAGCCTCGGGAAGAACCAGATTGACCGTGCCGTACCTGTTATTCGTAGGGTGATGATCTATGTTTACGATCATGGCATCTTCCGAAAATAGCTGCCGGGTGCGCCCCACACGATCAAAATCGGCGCAATCCACGCATATGATTTTGCTGAACTTGCGCTGCGGCCGCGTTTCCGACATATTGATAAGTTCTTCGGCATGCCAAAGGATTTTCATCCGCTTCGGGATGATCCCCTCATTGATCATGGTGAATTTTTTGCCCAAACGCGAGAGAAGCCAGCCCACCGCAAGGGTGGAACTGACTGCATCTCCATCGGGCTGAACGTGCGACACTATCAAGTAATCATCGTGCTCCAGCAGATATTGCCTGACCTGCTGCAGCTCCTGTTCATAGGTCTGCATTCGCCCTCTCCTTTATAAAACAATCTGTCTAACGGTCTTCCTGTTCGCCGATTTCCCCGAGCAGCTTCTCGATCCGGCTGCCGTATTCAATCGACTCGTCGAACTTAAAGATCAGCTCCGGTACGTGGCGTAGACGGATTCTTTTTCCAAGCTCGGAACGAAGAAAGCCGGTGGCTTTCTCCAGCCCCTTCAAGGAAGCTGCCTTCTGCTCGTCGTCACCCAGAACGCTGAGATAAATCTTCGCCTGTGACAGATCGTTGGTCACATCGACGCCCGTTACGGTAATAAAACCGATCCGGGGATCTTTCATCTCCGTCTGGATAAGCTGGCTGAGCTCTTTTTTAATCTGCTCGCCCACGCGGCCTGTTCGGATTTTTGCCATGTCTGATCACCTCTTTACGTTAGCGCTCTACCGTTTCCATGATAAAGGCTTCAATGACGTCTCCTTCTTTGACGTCACTATAGCTTTCCAAGGTAATGCCGCATTCATAACCTTGCGCCACTTCTTTTGCATCATCTTTGTAACGCTTGAGGGAATCGATCTTGCCTTCGTGAATCACAATGCCGTCACGGATCAAACGCACTTCGGCGTTACGGGAAACTTTACCGGAAGTAACCATGCAGCCGGCAATCGTTCCGACCTTGCTGACCTTAAAGGTGTTCCGCACTTCGGCGTGTCCGATGACGTTTTCTTTGTATACCGGATCCAGCATGCCCTTCATGGCCTGTTCGATCTCTTCAATGACATTGTAAATTACGCGGTGAAGACGAACGTCTACCTTCTCCTGCTCGGCGGTTTGTTTCGCCTGCGTATCCGGACGGACGTTAAAGCCGATTACGATGGCATTCGAAGCGGCTGCCAAAATAATGTCGGATTCCGTAATGGCGCCGGCGCCGCTGTGAATGATTTTTACGCGTACGCCTTCCACTTCGATTTTGCTCAAGGAGCCTTTCAACGCCTCGACGGAGCCCTGAACGTCCCCTTTAATGATGACGTTAAGGTCTTTGATCTCGCCCTCTTTAATATGTTTAAACAAATCATCGAGCGTGACGCGAGTGCTGTAATTCAGCTCGGACTGGCGCTGGGTGATCGCGCGCTTATCGGCAATGGAACGGGCTTTGCGCTCGTCTTCGAATACCATGAACGGATCGCCCGCACCCGGAACCTCGGTCAAGCCGGTAATTTCTACCGGTGTGGAAGGACCGGCCTCTTTCAAGCGGCGGCCCTTGTCGTTGACCATGGCACGGATACGTCCAAAGCAGTTGCCGGCCACGAAAGCATCACCGACTTTAAGCGTACCGTGCTGGACGAGGATGCGTGCAACCGGACCCCTGCCTTTATCCAGCTCGGCTTCAATAACCGTACCGCGGGCGCGTTTATCCGGGTTCGCTTTGTATTCGTTCACCTCAGCGACCAGAAGAATCATTTCCAGCAGATCCTCAAGTCCCATGCGCTGTTTAGCCGATACATTTACGAAAATGGTGTCTCCGCCCCACTCTTCAGGCACGAGCTCATACTCGGTAAGTTCCTGTTTTACTTTATCCGGATTGGCATCCGGCTTATCGATTTTGTTCACGGCCACGATGATCGGCAGGCCCGCAGCTTTTGCATGGTTGATCGCTTCAACCGTCTGAGGCATCACACCGTCATCCGCGGCAACGACGATAATCGTCATATCCGTTACCTGTGCACCGCGGGCGCGCATCGCCGTAAACGCTTCGTGGCCCGGCGTATCCAGGAACGTAATCTTCTTGCCGTTGATTTCAACCTGGTAAGCACCGATGTGCTGCGTAATGCCGCCGGCTTCGCCGCTGCTCACATTGGTTGACCGGATCGCATCCAGAAGCGTCGTTTTACCATGGTCGACGTGACCCATGATCGTAACGACCGGAGGACGCTCTTTCAGATCGGCAGGATCGTCCACTTCCTCCAGGGTTTCAAAGCGATCTTCCTCCACAGGAATTTTCACTTCGACCTCAACGCCGAACTCACCGGCCAGAAGCTGAATCGTATCGATGTCGAGCTCCTGGTTAATGGTGGCCATCACGCCGAGGAAAATCAGCTTCTTGATGACCTCGGAAGCGTCCTTATGAAGCAGCTTCGCCGTTTCACCGACGGTCATGTTGCCACGGACGATAATTTTCTTCGGCGTGTTGTCGATTTTCTCGCGAGGCGGTTGCTGCTGATTTTGATTCCGGCCGCGGTTATTTTTGCCTCCGCGGTTGTTGTTGCGGAACCCTCCTTGACGGTTGTTGTCGTCAAAGCGCTTGGAACCCTGGCGGTTATTGTTGTTATTATTGCCGTTTCTGGAACCGCCGCGGTTTCCGCCATTGTTGTTATTATTGGAGAATCCTGTGTTTCCGCCCGAACGCTGGTTGTCGCTGCGGCCTCCTTGAGGCTGATTGGACCCCTGCTGGGCACGCGGATTGCCCGACTGTCCATTGTTTTGCTGAGGACGGGAAGCGCCTTGCTGGCCGGAGCCTTGAGGCCCTCTGCCCCTGTTATTTTGCTGGCTTCCTTGGGAAGCGGTCGTGTTATGGTTTCTCCGGTTATCCTGTCCGCTGCCAGAACGCTGCGGGGAGCCGGATGCATTGGAGTTGTTTTGTTGATTTCTATTATTCATACCTACCTGCTTTTCCTGTTGTTTTTTGGGCTGTCCTTGTTCCTGCGATTGACCTGAGGATCGTTGACCCTGATTCCGGCTGCCGCTGTGCCCATTCCGGCCGCCTTCATTTCGTTTGGCAGGAGCGCTGCCTTCAGCGCTTCCCGACGGTGCCGTGCTGCTCGCAACGGTGACAGCAGGCTTCCGGTTATCGCTGCGCGACCCTTCCGAACCGTCCCGCTTGGCCGCAGCATTCGACTTGATGTCTTTGAAAAACTGCTCGACCTTGGAGACCGTATCGTTTTCCATCACGCTCATGTGATTGTTCACCGGAATGTTCAAACGCTTGAGTATCGTTATGATTTCCTTGCTGCTCATGTTCAGCGATTTGGCATACTCGTATACCCGAAGTTTATTGTCCTTGTTATCCTGTTTACTCAATATACTCCACCTCCGACATTATCTCCAGCTTCTTGGAGATCATTTCTGCGAATCCTTGATCCGTAACTGCCAGCACAACCCGTTCGGGCTTACCTACGCTTGTGCCCAGACTTTCCCGGTCAAATCCGATTACCAGAGGGATTTTGTAAGTACCGCATTTATCGCGGAACTTCTTTTTTGTATTATCTGAGGCGTCACCCGCCAGAATGACCATTTTCGCTTCAGAAGACCGGATGGCTTTGAGCACGATCTCATCGCCGGTAACCACTTTTCCCGCACGCATGGCAAGGCCTATATTGGACAGCGCCTTATTCGTCATCGGCACGATCCTTCGCGGCAAGGAATTCATCTTCCACTTTTATAAAATCCTGGGCCAACTGTTCATAAATCTCTGACTGAACATGGTGCTTCAAGGCGCGGTCAAGCGCCTTGTTCTTCTGTGCCAGCTTAAAGCAGGACAAGTTTCCGCACAAATAAGCGCCCCTGCCTGACTTCTTGCCGGTCAGATCGATAAGCACCGTATCTTCAGGCGTCTTTACAATGCGGATAAGCTCCTTTTTAGGCTTCATTTCTTGACAAGCCACGCACTTGCGAAGCGGTATCTTTCTCTGTTTCAAGTCCAGCCCCCCCGTCCTTTACATTAGTCGACGGAGACGGAATCCTGATGCATCTCACCCGTCAGGGTTTTCGGTCTGCCGTATTCCTGTTCCGCCTGGCTCTCGCTCTTAATGTCGATTTTCCAGCCTGTCAGCTTGGCAGCCAGCCGGGCATTCTGTCCTTTAATCCCGATGGCCAATGACAGCTGGTAATCCGGAACGATAACCCGAGCCATTTTCTCGTCCTCGAAGACCTGCACTTCAAGAACCTTGGAAGGACTCAGCGCGTTCGCAACATATTCTTCAACCTGCTCCGAATAACGCACGATGTCAATCTTCTCTCCGCGGAGCTCGTTTACGATCGTCTGTACCCGCATGCCTTTCGGCCCTACGCAGGAGCCGACCGGATCAACCTCTTCATTCCGGGAGTACACGGCGATTTTGGAACGGAATCCGGCTTCGCGGGCTACGGACCGGATTTCGACGACACCGTCGAAAATTTCCGGAACCTCAAGCTCGAAGAGACGCTTCAAAAGCCCCGGATGCGTGCGGGAGAGCATGATTTGAGGACCCTTTGTCGTATTTTCCACTTTCGTGATATACGCCTTGATCCGGTCCCCGTGTTTGAATTTCTCGTTAGGCATCAGCTCGGTGAGCGGAAGAACCGCTTCGATCTTGCCAAGGTCAATGTAAATGTTGCGCGGATCCTGGCGCTGCAGCGTACCCGTTACGATATCGTCTTCCTTGTCGATGAAAGCACTGTAGATCAGGCCGCGTTCCGCTTCGCGAATGCGCTGGGTAACAACCTGCTTTGCCGTTTGCGCGGCAATGCGTCCAAAATCTCTTGGCGTCACTTCGATCTCGGCGATGTCGTCAATCTGGAAATGCGCGTTAATGTCGCGTGCCGCAGGCAGCGAAATTTCCGTCCGCGGATCCAAAACCTCTTCAACCACCAATTTGCGGGCATACACCTTAATGACGCCGGTGTTGCGGTTCATATCGACCCGCACGTTCTGAGCGGTATTAAAGTTACGCTTGTAACTGGAAATCAGCGCCGCCTCAATCGCTTCAAACAATACATCCTTGCTTATGCCCTTGTCTCTCTCCAACTCATTCATGGCTTCAATAAAATCCATACTCATTGAAAATCGGTTCCCCCTTTCAAAACTTCCGTCAAGTAGAAACGGCTTCATCGTCCTTCTTAAGGACGATGAGCGTTTCCGCGTGAAATATAAGCCAAGTATAGATGGTATTTTATACTTTCTTATATTTTAGAAAATGATGGCCAATCTGGCACTGGCGACTTTGGGATATGGAATCACGTGCTGCTTCTTCCCGGACTGGACAATAAGCTCATCGTTCTCAAAGGATACGAGCTTGCCCTCAAACTCCTTCATTCCGTCCACGGCCTCGTAGACGGTAACAAACACGTTCTTGCCGACGGACTTGGCGATATCTTCTTTCTTCTTCAGCGGACGCTCGGCGCCGGGAGAAGAAACCTCGAGAAAATAAGCGGTTGGAATCGGGTCGTTTTCATCCAGCTTCTGGCTCAGGTATTCGCTGATCAGGCCGCAATCGTCGATATCGATGCCGCCCTCCTTGTCAACGAAAACGCGCAAAAACCAATTGCTTCCTTCTTTTACATACTCCACATCTACCAGTTCAAAGCCGTGCTGGTCCAAATACGGCTGCACCATTTCTTCCACGGTCGTTTTAATCTTCGGTGTGCTCAAAGAACATAACCTCCAACACTTCATTTCCTATACCAAAGAGTAAAGAGTGGGTTGCCCCACTCTTTACACAACGGTTTTATCTCCATGATTACCAAAAAAATTATAACATAGACTGGTAATACTGACAAGTATGAGTCCTTGACTGGTAAGGCGTTATCCACACGGCTTAAACGCTGTACCCGGGCCCGTTTTAAAAGAGGGAAAGCTGGTTGCTTTCCGGAAGGCCCCGGAAGCAACCCATCTGGGTAAGCAGTTCCACCGCCGTTTTACTTGCCTTGGATTTCTGCTGAAAATCCTCGATGGATAGAAACTCCCCGAATTCCCTTGCGGCGGCGATATTTCGGGCCGCGTTGTCCCCGATTCCCTGCAGCGAGGAGAAAGGAGGAATCAAGGAATCCCCATCCACCGTAAACCGAAGCGCATCGGAACGATACAGGTCGATCGTCTTGAAGGTGAAACCCCGAGCCGTCATTTCCAGAGCCATTTCGAGGATCGGCAGCATATTCTTCTCCTTCGTGCTAGCCTGGAAGCCAAGCTGCTCGATCTCTACAATCCGGCGGTAAATGGCATCATATCCTTGGCAGCACAGCTCGATGTCAAAATCCTCCGCTCGGACGGAGAAGTACGTCGCATAGTATTCAATCGGATGATACAGCTTGAAATACGCGGTACGGACGGCGGAAATGACGTAAGCCGCCGCGTGCGCCTTCGGAAACATGTACTGGATCTTCAGGCAGGAGTCGATGTACCACTGGGGAACCTTGCATTTCTTCATTTCCTCGATCCATTCCGGCGTCAGTCCCTTACCTTTACGCACGCTCTCCGTAATTTTAAACGCCAGTCCGACATCCATGCCGGCCTTGTAGATCAGGAACAGCATGATATCGTCGCGACAACCGATTACGGTTTTGATGTTGCAGGTTCCGTTTTTGATAAGCTCCTGCGCATTGCCGAGCCAAACCCCGGTTCCGTGGGACAGTCCCGAAATTTGAAGCAGGTCGGCAAAGCTTGAAGGCTGGGATTCGACCAGCATCTGCCGGACGAATTTCGTTCCCATCTCCGGCACCCCGTAGGTTGCCACCGGCGTCCGGATTTGCTCCGGAGTTACGCCAAGCGCCTCGGTCGAGTTGAACATGCTCATCACTTTCGGATCGTTCATCGGAATCGTCGTAGGATCGACCCCCGTCAAATCCTGAAGCATCCGCATCATGGTCGGATCATCGTGCCCGAGAATATCGAGCTTCAACAGGTTCGCATCGAAAGCATGGTAATCAAAGTGGGTGGTCTTCCACTCGGAATTGACGTCATCTGCAGGGTACTGAACCGGGGTGATATCCTCTACCTCGATATAATCCGGAACGACGACGATGCCGCCCGGGTGCTGTCCGGTGCTCCGTTTGACGCCGGTGCAGCCTGCCGCCAGACGGTTCAGCTCCGCTCCGCGCCAGTGCTTGTGATGCTGCTCTTCATACTTCTTGGCGAATCCGAATGCCGTTTTCTCGGCAACGGTGCCGATGGTTCCCGCGCGGAACACATTCTTCTCACCGAACATCACCTTCGTGTAGTTATGGGCATGAGGCTGATATTCACCAGAGAAGTTCAAGTCAATATCCGGGACTTTGTCTCCCTTGAAACCGAGGAAGGTTTCGAACGGAATATCCTGGCCTTCGCCTTTCAGCGGATTCCCGCATTCCGGGCAATCCTTGTCCGGCAGATCGAATCCGCTCGGGACGCTGCCGTCCAGGAACCACTCGCTGTGCTTGCAGTCCGGATTTCGGCAAATATAATGGGCCGGAAGCGGGTTTACCTCGGAAATGCCAAGGAAGGTCGCAACGACAGATGAACCGACGGAGCCCCGGGAGCCTACGAGATAGCCGTCATTATTCGACTTCTTAACCAGCTTCTCCGAGATGAGATAGTTTGCGGAGAAGCCGTATTTGATGATAGGCTCAAGTTCTTTCTCCAAACGGGCAACCACGACTTCCGGCAGATCCTCGCCATAAATGGATCTTGCCGTTTCGTAGCAGGTATTGCGGATTTCTTCATCCGCTCCCTCAAGAATTGGCGTAAAAAGCTTGTCCGGAAAGAGCTCCAACTCTTCGAAACGGTCCGCCAGTTCGTTCGTGTTGGTAACCACGATTTCGAAGGCTTTATCCTCGCCCAGATATTCGAACTCCTGAAGCATTTCCTCCGTGGTACGGAGATGGGCATCCGGCTTGCGGATGTCCTTGAGCGGGCTAAAGCCCGTGATCCCGTGAATCGTAATGTCCCGGTAGAGCTTGTCCCGCGGCTCCAGATAGTGCACGTTGCCGGTAGCGATAACCGGCTTGTTCAACTTTTCGCCGATGCGAATAACTTTGCGGATGGCCGTCTTGATCTCCTCCGGACTGCCGACAAGGCCCTTGTCCACAAGGTGCATGTACATGGTCAGCGGCTGTACCTCCAACACGTCATAGAACTGTGCAACCTCTTCCGCTTCTTCTTCGGTTTTATTGAGCACCGTCTCGAAAAACTCGCCCTTTTCGCAGCCGGACAGCACGATCAATCCGTCGCGCATTTCTTCCAGCTTCGATTTCGGAATGCAAGGCACCCTTTTGAAATAATCGGTATGCGACATGGACACCAGCTTGTACAAATTTTTCTTTCCCGTCATGTTCAGCGCATAAATGCCGCAGTGAAACGGCCGCGTATTACTCAGATCCGTCCCCACGTAATCGTTAAGCCGATCGAGCATCGCAATGCCTTTCAACTTGTCGACGTCGGCCAGAAGGCCGTTCAAAATACCGGCAAGCGCAACCGTATCGTCGATCGCCCGGTGATGGCTTTCGAGAAGCACCTTATATTTGTCCGCCAGCGTGTTCAGCCGGTGGTTTTTCATGCTCGGATGGAGCAAACGGGCCAATTCAAGGGTATCCAGATAAGGATTGTCCAGCGTCTCCATCCCCGCGTTTTTCAGCGATGCCTGGATAAATCCCATATCGAACCGCGCGTTGTGGGCAACCAGCACGGCATCTCCGGTGAATTTCACGAATTCCTTGAGCACGGGCTCCAGATCCGGCGCATCCTTCACCATATCATCGGTGATGTTGGTCAACTGCTGGATATGGTAGGGTATTTTTTCATGCGGGTTAACGAAGGTTGCGTACCGGTCAATTTCCTTGCCCTCGTGCATTTTGACCGCCGCCAGCTCCGTGATTTTGTTCTGCGTGATCGAAAGGCCCGTGGTCTCGATATCGAATACGACATACGTGGCGCTCTTGAGCTCGATCGGCTTTGCCTGCTCCACGACGTTGACCGCATCGTTTACGACGTTGGCCTCAATCCCGTAAATCATCTTGATTCCGTTCTTTTTGGCATGTTTAGCCGCATCCGGATAGCACTGGACGCCACCGTGATCGCTGACCGCAATGGCTTTGTGGCCCCAACCGGCTACGGTTTTCACGTACTTGTCGATAGGCGTGACCGCGTCCATGGTACTCATGGTCGTATGCAGGTGGAACTCCACCCGCTTCACCGGCGCGTTGTCCTTCCGGGAAGGAGGGGCCTTTACCTCGACCAGATCGGAAGGCATCATCACCAGCTCAGGCACCTGCATGAAGCGGTCGAACTCGACGCGCCCGCGTGCCTTGACCCATTTTCCGTCGGCCAGAAGGCTCAGCACTTTCACGTCGTCCTTGGTTTTGGCAAACATCTTCATCTGGAGCGAGTCCGTGAAATCCGTCAGGTTGAACATGAACAGAGTGCTGCCGTTACGAAGCTCCCTGCGGTCCAGGCCGAATATCGTGCCCTGAATCGTTATTTTCTTTTCTTCATCCTGAATTTCCTGAATCGGGACAGGCTGATCCTTGATTTCATAGCCGACCTGAAGCTTGATGTCGCCTTCCTCTTCTTCCGCCTCAGCCTCCGCTTCCATGCTGGTCATGAGCGCCTGGATGACTTCGCGTTCCTCTTCCCGCTTTCTTTGCTCAAACGCTTCGTACGCAGCCTGACCGTTATCGCCAACCTGCATTTTGACCCGAAGATTCAGCGCGAAATACTGGCTGAAAAACTTCATGATCGCCGCATCGATCTGCTTTTTCTTGGCCAGCTCCAAAGACATGCCGTCGGACATGGTCAACAGCAGCTGACCTTCTTCCACTTCATGCTTGGCCCGTGCCATCCAGCCGTTGACCGACGGGATTTCCCGGTGGACCCATTCCAAAAACAAGCCCCAGTATTCCTGTACGATGTCGGCATCCTTTACCGAATCCCGGTATCGGAACAAAAATTTGATTTTGGCGATATGGTTCATTTTTTCCTGAATTCTCAAACAGAACGTCCGATAGACCTCGGAAGGGACAAGCGTTTCCTTGATCAGGGTAATCAGCCATTCCTTGCTGTCGCGGCGGATTTCCACCTGCTCGATCCAGCCGTCCAAAAAATAGGGGTCTACCAAACTTGCCGGGACTTCTCCCTGCTTCATCAGCAGCTCAAACCGCTTTCTCTTCTCTTCCGCTGTGCCCATGGTTTCCTCCCTGCTATACCGAAACAATCCAACAAGTTAAAACAAACTCCGTCGTCCAATGAGATGGTCGGTGGCGTTTTACGCGAGAAATATAAGTCCCGTATGGATGAATCCTGCGCTTTTCTTATATTTCAAACGAAAAGCTTCCGGGGCAGCACCCATTCGTCCTGTTGCCCACAGAGCGTCATGCCATCCAGAAGCTTTCCGGAATATGATTATCTTTTTCGGATGCCGACCATTCCAATAGACTACTTTATCACATTAATAGGCTCTTGCGAATAGAACGGTATGTTTTGCCTTCTCGCCGCAAACGAGGCAAGACGTCTTCTCTTCGTCGGCTTCAAATGGGATATTCCGGCTTGTCGCGCCGGTTTCCTGTTTCACGGTATCTTCGCAGGCAGCCGATCCGCACCAGCCGGCGAGCGTAAAGCCGCGCTTCTCTTCCATGCTTTCCTTCATTTGATCCAGCGTATCGACGGAATAGAAGTGATCCTCCCGGAACTGCTTCGCACGATCATACATTTCCTGGTGAACCTGTTCCAGCATGTTTTGAACCTCCTCAACCAGGTTCGCCTGCTGGACAATCTTCTTCTCGCCTGTGATGCGGGATACCAGAACGCATACGCCGTTCTCCATATCGCGCGGACCGATTTCGAGGCGTACCGGCACGCCCCGCATTTCGTACTCGTTGAATTTCCAGCCCGGACGAACGTCCGTATTGTCATCCACGCGAACGCGGATACCAGCCGATTTCAACTCGCCGTACAGTTCGTCCGTGCGCGCAACGACCGCATCCCAGGTCTTAGGCGGGCCGATCGGTACCATAATGACTTGGGTCGGAGCCACTTTTGGAGGCAGTGCCAGACCGCGGTCGTCGCCATGAACCATGATCAGGGAACCGATCAGACGCGTGCTTACTCCCCATGAAGTCGTATGGGCAAACTCCAGCGTATTTTCGCGGTTCAGGTATTGGATTTCAAAAGCCTTGGAGAAGTTGGTTCCCATGTAGTGGGATGTGCCGGCCTGCACGGCGCGTCCATCCTTCATCATCGCCTCGATGGAATACGTGTCCACAGCGCCCGCAAATTTCTCCGACGGCGTCTTCTGTCCTTTAATGACCGGAATGGCCAGATAGTTTTCAACAAAATCGCTGTAAATGTCCAGCATTTGCATGGTTTCTTTGCGGGCTTCCTCTTCGGTCTCGTGAGCCGTATGGCCTTCCTGCCACAAAAACTCGCTGGTCCGCAAGAACGGAAGGGTCCGCTTCTCCCATCGGACGACGTTGGCCCACTGGTTAATCAATACCGGAAGGTCCCGATAGGACTGGATCCACTTGGAGTACATGTGCCCGATCATCGTTTCGGAAGTCGGGCGAATCGCTAGACGCTCCTCCAATTTCTCGCCGCCGGCTTCCGTCACCCAAGGCAGCTCCGGATTAAAACCTTCCACATGCTCTTTTTCCTTCTGAAAAAAACTTTCCGGAATGAAAATCGGGAAATAAGCGTTGCGGTGTCCCGTCTCCTTGAAGCGGCGGTCAAGCTCTTCTTTGATATGCTCCCAAATTTCGAAACCGTCGGGCTTGAATACGATACACCCCCGGACCGGCGAGTAATCCATCAGGTCCGCTTTTTTTAATGACGTCTATGTACCAGCGCGAGAAGTCCTCTCCCTGCGGCGTAATTTCGGTCACGAATTGTTTATCCTTAGACATAAGAATACTTGTCCTCCTATACGAAAACATCAAAGTATGAAGCAAGATCGGCTGTAAGGTATCTTGAATCCCCTACCGGTCCATGGCCTTACGAAAAAAAAATTACGGCCCGCGTGCGGCTGGCGCACCGAGCCGTAAATCTTCAGTCAGTTAACCGTTAATCAAACGCAAAATGTCGTTATATGTTACGGCAATCATTAACAGAAACAGCATCGCGAAACCGATAAAATGAACCATGCCTTCCCGGTTCGGATCAATCGGCTTGCCCCGCAGCGCCTCCACCCCGAGGAAAATAAGCCGGCTTCCGTCCAATGCAGGAACCGGCAGAAGGTTGAATATCCCCAAATACAGACTGAGAATCGCTGCCCAGTATGTGAGCTGCTCGATGCCCTGCTTGGCGATTTGACCCGTTACCTCAAAGGTTCGTACGGGGCCCCCCAGATCGTCCATGGAAAACTTTTGGATCAGCTGGCTGAAGCCTTGGAATATGATATTCGTCGTATCCACCATCGCCGTTCCCGCACCGGTTATGGTTTCAACCACCCCGGCCGAACGGCTTGGAAGCTCAGGCACGATTCCGACTTTTCCGCCCTCCTGACCTTCCATCGAGCGCGGGGTTAGGGTTACGTTGAATACCTGCTCTCCGCGCCGCACGGTCCAGTCCATGGGCTTGTCCTTGGAATCGGCGATCAGCTGTATCATTTTCTTGTAATCGGCACCGATGGCGGTACCGTTTACCGTTTCGATGATGTCGCCTTCTTGAAGCTTGGCTTCATCGGCAGGCATGCCTTTCGTGATCTCTCCGATCTGCACGTACGACGGGTTCTCAATCGGAATCCCCGCCATTTGAATGTGCAGAGCGAATAATACGAAGGCCAGAATAAAGTTCATAACCGGACCCGCAAAGATCGCCAAGGCCCGCTGGCCGACGGTTTTGCTGCCGAACTGGCGGTTTTTCGGGGCGATTTGGGTTTCCGTGCCCTTGGAAACCATCATGGCCTGGGGATGAACTTCATACTGCTGAAACTCCCCGTCCACGTCCAAACGGAGCGACAGGCGTTCTTCCAGATCGATAAACTGCACTTCCCCGCGAATGACGTTCTTGCGGTTATCCAGTTGATCCAGGTAAATTCGCTTAACCTTATTGTCGCTGTCCAACCTGACGGCTATCGTCTGTCCCGCCTGGATCTCGATCAGTTCCGGATCCTCACCGGCCATGCGCGCATATCCGCCGAATGGAAGCAGCCGAAGCGTGAATTGAGTTTCATTCCGTTTATACGAGAACAGTTTCGGGCCGAAACCGATCGCAAACTCACGAACCAAAATACCCGCACGTTTGGCGAAGTAGTAGTGCCCCCATTCATGCACCGTCACGATGACAAAAAACATGAGCACCGTTAAAAAAAACAACCTGCACCATTTCCAATATTGACATCCCCCTTTTCTCCGAGAACGCAGTATGTCCTTATAGATTATCATTATTCTCCTGTCGGTCACAAGAGAATCACATGCTGTCAGCTTTTTTCAGGGAGATTTGTGATCGTTACGGATTCCTAAAGGCGCGAGGCCAGTTCGCGGGCTAAGCGGTCGCTTTCCTCAATAACCTCCAAAGACGGTTCCGGCTTGTTGTCATGTCGGTTCAACACTTCTTCGATAATGTTTTCAATTTGGAGAAACGATATTTCCCGATTTAGAAAACGAGCAACGGCCGTTTCGTTGGCAGCGTTAAACACGGCAGGAGCCGTCCCTCCCATTTTACCACATTCGTAAGCCAGCCTTAAACAAGGAAAACGGTCAAAATCCATTTCACGAAAATGCAGCTTTCCCGCTTCCGCAAGCGATAACTTCGGAGAACTGGAAGGCCAGCGTTCCGGATAGGTCAAAGCGTACTGTATAGGTACTCTCATATCGGGATTTCCGAGCTGTGCGATGATGCTGGTATCCTTGAACTGAATGAACGAATGAACAATGCTTTCAGGATGTAGCAGCACTTGGATTTGTTCGTAAGGAAGGCCGAACAACCAATGTGCTTCCATGACTTCCAGCCCTTTGTTCACCATCGTCGCCGAATCGATCGTAATTTTTGCCCCCATGGACCAGTTCGGATGCTTAAGCGCATCCTCAACCGTTACCTGCTTCAATTGATCCCGGTTCAGGTCCCGGAACGAACCGCCGGAAGCCGTTAGAGTAATAACATCGATATCCTTTCGGCGCTCGCCGTTCAAGCATTGAAAAATGGCCGAATGCTCGCTGTCGATCGGAAGAAGTTTCACGCCTTTTGCCTCGGCCCGTTTCGTTACGAGATGTCCTGCCGTAATCAGCGTCTCCTTATTCGCAAGCCCGATCGTCTTGCCGGCCTCGATGGCCGCCAAAGTTGAAGGAAGCCCCATGCTGCCCATGACGGCGGTTACGACCATCTCGGCTTCCGTTCCGGCCGCGATTTCGATTAATCCTTCGGTGCCGTAATACAACTGGGTGCCGGCAGGCAGATCCTCTCGAATACGGTCAGCCAATTCCTTGGTAGCCACGGAAACTTTTTTCGGTTTGAACTCCCTTGCCTGTTTAAGGAGCAGATCCGTATTGCTTCCTGCGGCCAAGCCTTCAATTTGAAAAGCTTCACGGTAGTTGGATACCACATCCAAAGTTTGTGTTCCTATGGAACCCGTCGAACCGAGCAAGCTGATTTTTTTCATATCTGCATCTGTCCTTTCCTCAATATGGCAGCAGGCCTATCATATGTACAAAAGGAAACACGATAATCCAGCTGTCGCACCGGTCCAGAATGCCGCCGTGTCCCGGCAGCAGATTGCCGGAATCCTTTACGCCGAAAATTCGTTTATAGGCCGACTGCACAAGATCTCCGAGCTGTCCGGCAACGGCGCTGGCAAGCCCGATAAGAACGGCATTGCCAAGCGGGAGCAATCCGCCTGAAAACAGCGAAAAAACAATTGCGGTCAAAACGGCAATCAAAACGCCACCGAGCGCCCCTTCCACCGTTTTGTTCGGACTGATGGCGGGCCATAGCTTCATGCGTCCAAGCTTGCGCCCGACAAAATAAGCACCGGCGTCGCTGGCCCAGATCGATGCCAGCAGCAGGAATGTCCAAAACAGCCCGTTGCCGTCCGGCGTATTCCGGGATTCCGCAATGGAGGAAAACCCGACGCCGACGTACACGGCTGCCAAAAACAGTAAAGAAACCTGCTGGATGGGAACCCTGTTTTTGCTGGCAACGGTCACCAGCAGAAAGAGCACCATCACCAGCCAGATCACCTGCTCCCAGGACAGGACGAATGAGACGTCCGTCAGCCTCCACGGAAACACAAACGCGAGAACGCCCAGGTAACCGATGATCGCCGTTCCGCCGAACGGTGACATCTTCGCCATTTTGGCAAATTCGTAAAAGCCGATCAGGGACATGGCCAGAACCAGAAGATGATACCAAAGACCGCCCATGAAACATAATCCCAAAAAGACCGCTCCCGCTATAATTCCGGTAATCAATCGCTGTTTCATTACGTCCCATCCTCCAAGCTTAAGTCAAACCGCCGTAACGGCGGGTTCTGTGTTGATATTCGGCAACAGCTTTTTCCAGATGTTCCCTGGTAAATTCGGGCCATAGGATATCGGTAAACCATAATTCGCTGTATGCGAGCTGCCACAGCATAAAATTGCTGAGCCGCAGCTCTCCGCTCGTTCGGATCAACAGATCCGGATCAGGCAGATCGCTCGAAAGAAGCCGTGAACCGATCAATTCTTCGGTAATATCCTCAGGCCGAAGGGTCCCCTCACGAATGTCGCGTCCCATCGATTTAAGACATTCGGTGATCTCCTTGCGTCCGCCATAATTCAACGCAAAATTCAAAACAAGCCCGTCATTATTCGCCGTCCTCGACACCGCTTCTCTCATGGCATCCAGCGTATGCGAAGGAAGATCTTCCGGATGGCCCATCATGGTTACCCGGACATTTTTCTCGATCAGTTCCTCCAGCTCAATCGCCAGAAACTCTTGCGGAAGCTTCATCAGGAAATCGACCTCATCCTTGGGACGCTTCCAGTTTTCCGTTGAAAAAGCATACATCGTCAATATTTTGATCCCCAATTCATCCGCCGCAATCGCCGCTCTCTTGACCGCCTTCATCCCGTTTTGATGGCCCAAAATGCGCGGAAGCCCGCGCTTCTTCGCCCATCGTCCGTTGCCGTCCATGATAATGGCGACATGATGCGGAATATTATCCGGAGAGAGCCGGAACCCCTGCTGACTGTCCTCCTGATTCAACCACGATCGAACCCGTTTGATCATTCCATTTCCTCCAGGCATCACTCTGCTTGAAGAGACCAAAACCCCACCGAAGACGGAGGGGCCGAAGTCTCTTATACTTCCATGATCTCTTTTTCTTTAGCAACGAGTACTTTGTCGACTTCCGCGATAAATTTATCGGTCGTCTTCTGGATATCTTCCTGATGTCTCCGGGACTCGTCCTCGGAAATATCGGTTTTCTCCATTTTTTTTAATGTCATCGTTGGCATCCCGGCGAATGTTGCGGATGGCCACTTTCGCTTCCTCGCCGAATTTCTTCGTCATTTTCACGAGTTCGGTTCTGCGTTCCTCCGTCAACGGTGGAATGGACAGACGGATTTGGTTTCCGTCGTTTGCCGGCGTCAGTCCGAGATCCGATTTCATGATCGCTTTTTCTATATCCCCCAATGAGGATTTGTCCCAAGGCTGAATCATCAGCGTACGGGAATCCGGTGTCGTAATATTGGCAAGCTGGTTTACGGGAGTCGGGGCTCCGTAATACTCCACTTGGATCCGGTCGAGCAGCGACGAGCTTGCACGGCCGGCACGCAGGGTAGCGAGATCGCGTTTTAAAGACAGAATCGCCTTCTCCATGCGTTCTTCAGCATTCTTTTTTACCGATTGCGGCATTAGTCAACACTCCCTTTAACGATCGTTCCGATTTTTTCTCCCAAAACGACACGCTTGATATTCCCTTGCTCTGTTATCGCGAATACGATAAGCGGAATGTTATTGTCCATACACAAGGAAGAAGCAGTGGAATCCATAACACCCAGGTTTTTGTTCAGAACATCCAGGTAAGTCAGCTGTTCGTATTTCTCGGCAGTCTCGTCTTTGAATGGATCCGCTGAGTATACGCCGTCGACTTTGTTCTTAGCCATCAGAATGACTTCAGCTTCAATCTCGGCAGCTCTCAGCGCAGCGGTTGTATCCGTTGAAAAATACGGGTTGCCCGTGCCTGCGGCGAAAATGACGACACGGCCCTTCTCCAGATGGCGAATCGCTCTGCGGCGAATATACGGCTCGGCGATTTGCTGCATCGAAATCGAGGTTTGAACCCTTGTCGGTACGCCGATTTGTTCCAAAGCATCCTGCAGCGCCAGCGAGTTCATCACCGTAGCCAGCATGCCCATATAATCGGCCGTAGCCCGGTCGATGCCGTTCGCGCTGCCGGCGATCCCCCTCCAAATGTTCCCGCCTCCGCATACAATCGCAACTTGAACGCCAAGGTCTACGACCTCCCGAACCTGTTCGGCAATGGAAGTAATGGTATCGGCGTCGATGCCGTAACCGTTCTGGCCTGCAAGAGATTCCCCGCTGACCTTCAAAATAACACGTTTAAATACAGGCTGTTCCAAATGTATACCCTCCACTTTAAGACGGCGCCTTCTGAAAGACGCCCGTTTCAAAAAACGATAGACAGACGCAAAGCTTCTTGCTTGACGGTAAAAATAAATCGGAGCAAAACACCCGTTTCGCCGGAAACGTCTATCGGCACTCTCTTCTAAGAAAGCAGACCGCCTCTTGAATGAAGTTGTCCTGCGAGATAAGGGTAGTCTCTACTCCGAATTTTACACTTTCTTATCTCAAAAGAAAAACTTCTGCCTGCAGCATCGAAAAGTCAACTGCAAACGGTGGGAGTTTTTCTTGATCTAAGGCTACTGTCATATATTTTTAAAAAAGAAGGAACACAATGTGTTCCACTCTTTTGGCAAGACTATGTCAGCCGCTATCGGCTTACTTTTTCACCTGGGACATAACTTCTTCAACAAAGTTGTCCTGTTTCTTCTCAAGACCTTCGCCCAGCTCATAACGGACAAAACGACGGATGGAGATGTTCTCGCCAATCGTGCTGATTTTTTCGTTAAGCAGCGCGTCAATTGTTTTATCAGGATCTTTGATAAAGGCTTGCTCAAGCAGACAGTGCTCTTCGTAGTATTTGTTGATGCGGCCTTCAACCATTTTTTCAACGATTTTTTCAGGCTTGCCTTCGTTCAGGGCTTGAGCTTTCAAAATTTCTTTTTCCTTCTCGAGCTCTTCCGTAGGAACTTCCTCGCGACGAACGTATTTCGGGCTTGCCGCCGCTATGTGCATGGCGATATCGCGCGCGAACTCCTTGAACTGGTCGGTTTTGCCGACAAAGTCGGTTTCGCAGTTGATTTCTACCAGAACGCCGATGCGTCCGCCGCCGTGGATGTAGGATTCCACAACGCCTTCGGTTGCGATCCGTCCCGCTTTGCTTGCCGCTGCGGACAAACCTTTTTCACGAAGAAGCGCGATCGCTTTGTCGATGTCGCCGTTTGTTTCGTCAAGTGCTTTCTTGCAATCCAGCATACCTGCGCCTGTTCTTTCACGAAGCTCTTTTACAGCACTAGCTGATACTGCCATAGATATTCCCTCCAATGTGTGAATTGACTTTATAGTCCTGTTTTTCCAATCATTCGTTGCATTTCTGACCTTAAAAAAAGGGCAGTGAGAGGTTATCCACCTACCAACCACCCTTTTCATTTAATTCATTCTTTATACATCAACCTGATATTAGGCTGTTGTTTCTTCGCCTTGGTGAGCTTCCACAACGGCATCGGCCATTTTGCCGGTCAGCAATTTAACGGCGCGGATCGCGTCGTCGTTGCCCGGGATAACATAGTCGATTTCGTCCGGATCACAGTTGGTGTCCACGATACCCACGATTGGGATGCCCAATTTGCGAGCTTCGGCAACCGCAATACGCTCTTTGCGAGGATCGATGACGAACAAAGCGCTTGGAAGGCCCTTCATGTTCTTGATGCCGCCCAGGAATTTCTCGAGGCGGTCTTTCTCTTTGCGGAGAATGATAACCTCTTTCTTAGGCAACACTTCGAACGTGCCGTCCTCTTCCCATCTTTCCAATTCTTTCAGACGGTTGATGCGTTTTTGGATCGTTTCGAAGTTAGTCAGGGTTCCGCCGAGCCAACGTTGGTTGATGTAGTACATTCCGCAACGTTCAGCTTCTTCCTTAACGGAATCTTGAGCTTGTTTTTTCGTTCCTACGAACAGGATTGTTCCGTTCTCAGCGGCGACGCTTTTTACGAAGTTAAAAGCTTCTTCCACTTTCTTGACCGTTTTTTGCAGGTCAATGATGTAAATACCGTTTCTTTCAGTGAAGATATATTTGTCCATTTTTGGGTTCCAGCGACGAGTCTGGTGACCGAAGTGTACCCCAGCTTCCAAAAGCTGCTTCATGGAGATTACTGCCATCTTCACGCACCTCCTAAATTTGGTTTTTGTGTGCCCTCCGCCAAGGTCATTTCCCGCTAAGACTTCCATTTCGGAAGCACCCTTAACGAAATCACTCTGGCGTGTGTTTTAACACCGTCAATTACTATATCATAATCAAAGGGCGGATGCAATTATTTTTGTGCGCTGCAAAACAGCTTCAACATATCATGTATGTACGGCTGCCGGCCGTTATGGACTACGGCACACCAAGCAGAAACCCTCCCTACGTCCTTTGAAAAAAGCGTTGGCTTGTGCCTCTAAAATATTTCGAAAAACCGCCTCGCTGGCCTAATGGCTACTTGGACGGTTTTTCCGGCGGTTTCGTCGATATTTTGGATATGATGGAGTTTGCATCCTCGCCAGGAGTAAAGTAGAAGGTGCCCTGCTGGATGAATTTATTAATCCCTTTAGCGGTTGCCGCTTTAATAAACGCCTCTTTATCCTTGATGATACCGGCATTCTGCAGTCCCTTCGCCACATCCGCCAAATTTCCGCGCTTGATCACATAGGCGATCTCCGCAGGCGTCGGATCTTTCGGAACTGAAGGCTTCTTGGCATCCGGCGAATCCGCCGGAGACTTTGATTCTTTCGGCGACACGGGTTTTTTGGGCGAATCCGGCGTGCCGGCATCGGACGGCCGGGATGGTGATCCGTTAGAAGTTCCCTGCGATTCTCCGTTCTTGCTCTTCCTTTTCTCCTCCCACTGCTCCTCGGTCATCAGCTCGTCCGAACTTTCAACGACTTGAAGATTTAGAGATTCGGCCGCCTTGACCACCTGCTCCTTGCTCCATTCCCGCTCTTCTCCGGATGTCATGCTGCGTTCGCCCACCAGCATCAGCTGCAGCAGCACCGCCCCGAGCACGAGACCTGCACCGAGCCCCATCATAAACGTACGGTTCTTGATCACGGCGATTCCTCCTGCTTGGCCAGTTGAAAGATCAGTTGAACCTCACCGCGCTGCATTCCGGCTGCCTTGGCAATCATATCGATGGATTTTCCTGCTTCAAACATCTGAAACAGCTCGTAGTAACGGTCTTTAATGGAGGGAATCGGTTGGGGCTTCGGTTCCTCCCCGGCAGCTGCAGATGAGGATCCGGCCGAGATTTCCGCCACTGCCGTCGATATCGATTTTTCCGCTTCATTTAAGCGCTGTTCAACCGCAGCAAGCTGCTGCTCCGTGGAGAGCAGACGCTGCCTGATTTCATTCAACTGCTCCTGCTGCGCAGTCTGCTTGGCCGCCTGCTCCTGCTTCATCTGGCCGACGAGCTGCAGAAGCTGTTCGTTTTCCAGTTGAATTTCTCCCATATACTGCTCCAGGGTAGACTCCATTTCCTTGACAAGCTGATCGCTTGCAGCCGATTCCTCGCGACGTTTGGGAAGCAAAAGCGCATATAGCAGCGCGGCGATTCCTAGGAGGACGATATAGATCCATGGGTTCAAAGCTGTTAACTCCTTTGTGTGCCTTTAATTTCTGCAATCGTTGCCGTCTGTTAAAAGTGCGTGTTCTTCATGCCAGATTTTATGAACTCAAGATCCGACTTCAGGTTCCTTTCATAACTGCCCCTTAAAGGGATATGTCGAAGTTTCGGCCTTTGTACGGATGCTCCACAGGCTGTTCCGGAGCCCGTTCTTTTTTGTCCGTGACCGTCTCCGCCCTGTTCGGGCGAATGCCCGGATCCGCCATCCCGGACCGCGGATTCCGCCGTTTCGTCGATCTCCGTACTCCTCTGGGCAGCCTGTCTGCTCTGCTTGATATGTTCCCCGGCCAAGAACGACTGGTCCTGGGTCGGACGCTGATGATGCTCTTGTTGGATTCTGCTCGCCTCACTGGTCCGCGGCACCGCAATTTGCATTTCCACCGATTTCAAACTCAATGGAATCACCCCGTCCTGTTGTAATGGTTGTGTCCGGCTTGATAATAATAAAAAGGCGATCTACAGCATAGGCACCATCGTGATGTCACCCTCATGATAATAAAAAGAAACCCGTTGTGTCGGATCCTTGATGAAACGGGTGTATCTTCCAATCACGATTTTCGCCCCGCCGTATATCGTTTTGATGATGTCCACTTTGGCTTTTCCCGTATCCTCCAGCATACGCTCAATTTCAAGCATGCGTTCCCGGGTTTCTTTCTGTTCGGCCATATTGGATTTTTTTGGTGGCATTCAGCTTGATGCGAAGCGCGAGCTTATCCGGCGGCAGTTGTCCCGACGCGGCCAACTGGTTCAATAGATAAAGCGCTTTATCCGTTTTGTCCATGCTTTCCAGCTGCTGCTTTAATTTGACCCTCAGCTCGCCCAATTCGTTCCGGAGCTCGGGCAAAACGCCTACTTCGATGACGGTCGTCGTCGACGTGCTGTTTCCGACCGTGCGCGCAACCACTCTCTCCCCGGCTTGAATGCTCCCGCCGACGATCAATCCCTTTGTACCGTTGCAAAAGACGTTTTGGCCCGCCCGGACATTCGAATGCATGATGCTTTGGGAAACGTTAACGTCGGCTCCCGCAATGACGTTGCCGTCCTGGACGAACGCGCTTTTGACGTTATGCCCGGCTTTGACGTAACCCTTGTTGTAGCCGATGATTCCTCCGGAAATATCAATCGAGCCCTCCGCTTCCAGCTCCGCGCCTTCCACGAACCCGGTGATCCTGATGTCCCCGGCCGCTTTTATCCGGAAGCCGGATAATACGTTTCCACGAATCACCACGGTCCCTACAAAATCGATGTTGCCGATGCTGTAGTCAACATCCCCGTTGATCTCGTAAACGGGAAACACGTTGATTTTGCCTTTTTCCGTTTTCGTAAGCAGGCCGTCAATGGCGGCGTACATGACGTTTTGTTCCGGATCGACCACCACGTTTTTACCGATTTTAAATTGGGCCTCTTTACCCGGTTTGCATGGGATTTCTTCCCCGGTAACGGCTGTGCCGGGAACGCCCGGCTTTGCCGGAATGCGCACGGCGAGAAGCTGTCCTTTTCTGACATTGTTCAGCCTGGTAATTTCCTTGTAGTCGACCTTCCCGTCTGCCGTCTCCAAGGGACGGGATGTCTCTTTGTCCCCAAGGTCCACCTTAAACTCAATCCGGCCGTTTTCCCCATGGACAGGTTCCGTCCCCATTGCTACAGGCGTCCTGCTGTATTGGTATTCTTCCGCATGCCCGGCGATCCGGTTAATCGCATCATGCTGGATCCCGTACTTGATTCCTCGTTTCCGAAGAAACTGCTCGAGTTCCTCCGGCTCGCAGCCAAAGCCTTCTTCCCAATCGGAAAGCTGCACGTACGCAACGGTTTTATCATCCGAAAACGTAACTTGAAAAAATTTCTCCAACGCATAATCTACAGACAATTCATGGAACCCCCTTCCTCGAATGACCGAATTCAATCATTCTGCATCAAAAGATCCTTGTCCTTTTCCAGAGCAGCCCTCAGCCTTAATATCGCTTTCGAATGAAGCTGCGATATCCGGGACGGCGACAAGGACATGACCTCGGCTATCTCGCTGAGCGACAAATCCTCGTAATAAAGCAACGAGACTACCGTTTTTTCCTTCTCCGTCAGCTTGCCGATTCCCTTGACAAGAGCTTCCTTAAGATAAAATTCATGTACCTTATGGTCCGGATTTTTCGCTTTCTCATCCACCAAGAGCGACATGCGGGTCTCCGATTCCTCTTCGCGGATCGGATCCTCCAGCGAATTCAGCGTCATGACGGCCACTTCCTGCAGCATATGCCTGAACTCCTTTTCCGAAACCTGGAGGTATTCGCTCATCTCTGAGTCGCTGACCGTCCGTAAATATTTTTGTTCCAGCTGCTGGTATGCGGTTTCGATTCTTTTGGCTTTTTCGCGGACGGAACGCGGAACCCAGTCCCCCTGTCTCAGCGAATCCAGGATAGCGCCCCGAACCCTCCATGAAGCATAGGTTTCAAATTGCAATCCGCGTTTATAATCAAACTTCTCAATGGCATCAATCAGACCCATTACTCCATTGCTGGCCAAATCTCCCTTGGAAACATTTCGGGGAAGTCCAATTGCCAAACGGCTGGAAACATAGTCAACGATGTGCAAATGATTTTCGATCAGTTTCTTTTTTCGCTTCTTGGTCTCCATTTTCCTTCCATGCAGTCCACAAATCCGCATGATTCAGGGGAGAAGCTTTACGCTCGTCCAATTGCCTTCACCATCCTTATTTTTCTGTCAGGTGACGAACGGCCTTGGCCAGTTCTTCGGGATTCTTGTTTGAAACCAGCTTGGGCGGGTCTAATGGAACAAATGCGCCGCCCTCCGGCTTGTTCTCAGGTTCCTGTTTTAAAAGATTCATTAATTCTTCGTCATCTTGAGACGGCGTCGTCATGTCGAACCTGGCGCCTACCTGTTCCTCGGGCCCCGCATCCGTTACGTTTTGCTTTGCTGAAAGATCGGCAGGCGCAAAAGCCAGCGTAAATACCCATCTCAACAGGTATGCGAGCAGAAACCACGCGGCAAAAGCTATAATTGCCCGGTTCAGACTGGTTAACCAAAGGTTATTGCGAATGGAGAAAAGAAACGTAAATATGAATCCGGCCGCGCCGGCCCACAAGTTATATCGAAGTTTTCCTATCATGGCTACAATTCCTTTATGCCCTTTTGTACGCTGCGTATGATAAAATTACCCGTTGCGCAGTCCAATTCCACAGTCCGTCCGTAATTTCCGCCGGTATCTTCGCCGATGAGCGGAATCCGCAGTTGTTCCAGCCCGGCCTTGCAGGACTCCACGTTGCGCGGGCCGATCCGCATGCTGTCGCCCGCGCCGGCGAAAGCAAACATTTGGGCTCCTCCGGCCATTTTGGCCACGAGCCTTGCTTGTGAAGCGCCCATGCTCTTAAGCTTGTTCAGCAGCACAGGAATAGCCGTATCCGCATACTTGGCCAGGTTCAGCTGTCCCTCTCTGGCGATGGAAGAAGACGGAAGCATGACATGAGCCATGCCGCCGATCTTCAACAGCGGGTCGTACAATGTCAGACCTACGCAAGATCCAAGTCCTGTTGTACGTAAAATCCCGCCGGGACCCGCGACGTTTAAATCCGCCATCGCCACTTTTACCACACTTTGTTCTTCAATCATTCCCAAGAGGCACTCCCAAAGCTTCGAATATTTGAGCAAAAGACTGGGGATCCGGGATCAGGAAAAATTGACCCTCCACTTCGTGTTGCCCTTCAAGAAACGTCGTGTTGATCAGCAAGGCATCGTCCCCCATTTCTCCAAACTGCAGAAGTCCGTAACTCAGGATGGCTCCCGCCATATCCATCGCCAATCCCGGAACGGTTGGCGTCATCGAAAGCTTGGTGAAGTCCGCCAGAGACGACAGATAGGACCCCGCCAAAATGTTGCCGATCTCATTGATGGCAGACTGCTCCATTTCCGTAAAATCGCCGTCTTCCGATACTTCAATTCCGGCGAGGCGCTGAAGCAGATTTTTTCCGGCCTCCGGACTCATGATAAAAAACAAGTTTCCCGGCGCATCCCCTTCAACCCGCAGAAAAACGGCAAGTACGATACGCTCGGCTCCGCCAACGCTTTCGGCAATTTCATCAAAAGTCAGCAGCTGAACCTTCGGAACCGCCATATCGATCGGTTTGTCCAGCAGTCTTGAAAGGGCGGTAGCGGCGTTGCCCGCCCCGATGTTCCCCACCTCTTTGAGGACGTCCATTTTGAAGTCCTTGCCGTGCTTAAACAGCTCCACCGCCTAGTCCTCAAGCCCTTCGAGCTGGATAATTTCGCTTTTGTTAAGCACTTCGGACAGGTTCAGCATGACAAGCAGCCGTTCCTCTCCGATTTTCGCTACGCCGCGCAGATACTTCGCTTTAATGCCCCCGACCACTTCAGGAGGAGAATCGATATTGTCGCTGTCCAAATCGATGACGTCGCTCGCCGAGTCCACAATGAAGCCGACCTGCATTTCATTCACGGCAACGATAATAATCCGCGTCTGGTCGGTATGCTCCACTTCCGGAAGACCGAAACGACCGCGAAGGTCAATGACCGGAATGACGACTCCGCGAAGATTGATAACCCCTTTGACAAACGCAAACGTCTTGGGCACCCGCGTAATCGGCATCAGCCTTTCGATCGTCTGCACCTTGTCCACTTCGATTCCGTATTCCTCGTTTCCGAGCTTAAAGACGATAACCTTGATTTCTTCACCCATGTTAAACCCTCCCTATGTGTTCACACCTTTTGGAAACAGGTGCCGCTAGCTTTGACAAACGTTACTTGATAAAGGCATTCGGATCGAGAATAAGCGCCACTTGACCGTCGCCGAGAATGGTGGCGCCCGATACGCCCTGGATGGCCGGCAAATATTTGCCCAGGTTTTTCAGCACGATCTCGTTTTGGCCGATAAAATCGTCAATAGCCAGAGCCGCAAGCCGGTCTCCTTTTCGGATCACGACGATTTCGGTTTCTTCTTCGGTCGATTCGTCAAAATCGGGAACCTCGAAAATGCGGCTGAGTGAAATGATCGGAATATGCGTCTCCCGGAACTGGATCATCCGGTTTCCGTGAACGGTACGGACTTGCCCTTTCTTTACAATTCCGGTTTCCACGATGGACGTCAACGGTATCGCATACTTCTCGGAGCCCATTTTGATCAGCATGGCGGCAATGATGGACAGCGTCAGCGGGAGCTGAACCGAGAAGTTCGTGCCTTTGCCCGGAGTGGAGTATATGGTCACGTTCCCGCCAAGCGCATTGATTTTTGATTTGACCACGTCAAGGCCGACGCCGCGCCCGGAAACGTCCGAGATTTTCTCGGCCGTGCTGAAGCCCGGCGCGAACAACAGCTGATGCGCCTCTTCGTCGGACATGGCCGCCGCCTGCTCTTCGGTGACGACGCCCTTCTTGATCGCGCTCTTCACGATGTTCTCACGGATGATTCCGCGTCCGTCGTCTTCGATTTCGATAAACACATGGTTGCCGCTGTGAAAAGCGCGCAGGTGAACGGTTCCCGTTTCCGGTTTGCCTGCGGCAATCCTGTCGGCAACCGGCTCGATCCCGTGATCGACCGAATTCCGGAGCAAATGGACAAGCGGGTCGCCAATTTCGTCAATGACCGTCCGGTCCAGCTCGGTTTCCGCTCCGGTAATGACCAAGTCAATCTTTTTGTCCAACGACTTGGCAAGGTCGCGAACCATTCTTGGGAAACGGTTGAATACCGTATCCACCGGCACCATCCGGAGCTTCAAAACGATGTTCTGCAAGTCGCTGCTTACGCGGCTCATATGCTCTACCGTATCCGTCAGTTCCTGATTCTTCGCATCGCTTGCAAGCTGTTCCAGCCGTACCCGGTCGATCAAAAGCTCACTGAACAGATTCATGAGGACGTCCAACCGCTCGATGTCTACCCGAATGGTTCGGGATGGTGCAGGGGCGCCGGAAGTTTTGGCCGGGCTCTTGGCTCCGCCGGCTGCAGCCGATTTCGGTCCGGCTCCTGCCGCAGCAGGGGAAGGGGACGCTGCCGTTTCGGATTTTTCCTCTTTAACCGCCTCGGCCGTCGCAGCGCTTTGCTGAACCATCTGCTGGAGGGATTCGTGATCAAGAGAAACAACCGTTACGGTATCGATCTCGGAGATGTTCATGATTTGCGTTTCCATGTCTGCCGCTTCTTTTTGCGTTATGAAGTAAAGCGAGAAAGAGGATTCAAACTCACCCTGCTCGATATCCTGCACGTCCGGGTGCGTTTTGACGATTTCGCCGGAGCGCTCGAGCAGCTCAAAAACCATATAGGCGCGAACAGCCTTCAGCTGGCAGTCATCCCGGAGTTTAACCTGAATGTAAAGCACCTTGTGGCCTTCCGTAATCGATTGATCCAGCACGGAAAGTTGAAACTCGTCCAGTTCAATTCCCGCCATGGCCGGAACGGCCTCTGGCTGGGCGGAACCGGCGGATGCCGCAGAATCTCCAGCACCTTCTCCCCGAACGATGGCTTGCAGCGAGGCTACGATGGGGGAAACATCGGCCTTTCCCTCTCCCCCCTGAACAATGTCCTGAACCATGGATTCCAGCGCGTCCAAGCTTTTAAATAGAGTATCGAAAATAAAATCCTGCATCTTCAGCTTTTCATTCCGAACCAGGTCCAGCACGTTTTCCATTTGGTGGGTGAGCGACGCAAGGTCCTCAAACCCCATCGTTGCCGCCATCCCCTTCAGGGTATGGGCTGACCTGAAGATCACCTGTACAATCCCCAAATCGCTGGGGTCGCTCTCCAGTTGAAGCATGTTTTCATTTAATGATTGCAGATGATCATTCGACTCATCAATAAACATGGTTAAATATTGATTCATGTCCATCGTGAGACACCTCCTCCATGAGTTCACTTTCCGTTATTTACTGCTTGAACCAATCGCCCTGCAATTTGCTGCAGAGGAAGTATATGACTTACGCAGCCAAGCTCAACGGCCGTTCGCGGCATTCCGTATACCACGCATGTTTCTTCGCTTTCCGCAAACGTCGAGGTTACCCCCGAGTCGTAGAGTTTTTTCATCATCCTCGCTCCGTCGCCTCCCATCCCCGTCATAAGCACGGCATGGCGTTTCAGTTCCGTAAGCGGCAGCAAGGATTCGAACAGCACATCCACGGAAGGACGATGGCCGTTGCAAGGGTCCCCCTTGGAAAGCGTGATGCGGTATTCCCCCGTATTGGAGCGGTCGACCGTCATATGGCTGCCGCCTGGGGCGATGTACGCGCAACCGGGCTGCAATATCATGCCATGCTCCGCTTCGGTTACGTTTAGCGGACTGAAGGAATGGAGACGCTGGGCAAGAGATTTGGTGAAGTTTGGCGGCATGTGCTGCACGATGACCACGGGAGCCGGAAAATCCGCCGGCAAACTTTCCAGCAAGGCTTTCAACGCCCGCGGCCCGCCGGTGGAGCAGCCGACCGCAACAAGTTGGTCATAATCGGAGCCGGTCCGGGAACTTCGGATGTGAGGAATTTCCTCCTGGGCCGAAACGCGGACCGGCCGACTTGTTTCAAGCTTCATTTTCGAAGGCGGTTTAACCGCTTCAATATTAACGCGGCCTCGCATGGCGGTACCCGTACCGGCTTCCACCTTTGCGTTCTCCTTGTTCTTATCGGCAGGAGACGGCTTGTCCTTCTTCGCCTGAACGGAAGGGGGAACGGCGTCGTTCCGCTTCGTCCCGGCAACGCATGGTTTTCTTTGTGAGCTTTTTTTTTTGAAGATTTCCATGTTCTGCTCCGGGCCGACCCGCGGCTGACGATCCGAAGGCCTTGGCGAAAGAGGAATCGTTTTTGCGGTTTCCCGGCGCTTTTGCTCTTCCTCCTCCCACAAGGCCCTCCGTTCCTTGGCCTGCATCGCTGCATTCAACTGCTTGACCAGTTCCCGGCCAACCTGCTCAATATCCTGGGCATTGGATATGGAAGGCTTGCGGATAAAATCGAAAGCGCCCGTTTCCAAAGCGATAATCGTTTCCTTCATCCCCTGCTCATTGATGCCGGACAGCATGATGACGGGTTTCGGCCGCTCGCTCATAATCATTTTTAACGCTTCAAGTCCGTTCATTTCGGGCATTTCGACATCCATCGTAATGATATCCGGATCATATTCCCTGCACTTGGCAACAGCTTCCGTGCCGTTGTTTGCCGTGCCGACGACTTGGAACCGAGGGTCCCTTTCGATCAAATCCGAAATAATTCTGCGCATGAATCGAGAATCATCGACCACCAGAACGCGATGTGGCGTCATTGCTGTCACCTCAGTTCCCCATTAGTTCAAAAAGAATCCTATGTTCTTTTGAGCAAGCGCTGCATAAATCCTTTAATTCCCATATGGGACGCGCTCTCGGCCGAAGCCGGAACGGCCAGGTAGCGAAGGGCGAGCCGTTGAACGTCGCGGGCCGCTTCGCTTCTGGGATAAGCGAGATAGAAAGGATACTGGCGTTTAACGGATTTCACCACATGGATATCTTCCCGTACAAATCCCAGCATCCGAATGTCCAGTTCAAGAAACCTTCGGGCCGTCAGTATGATCTTATCGGAAGCCTGTCTCGCTTCCGACTCGTCCCCCGCACGGTTAACGACCAGCGTGAAAGGAACCTCCGGATGGCTTCCGTGAACGACTTTGATCAAGGCGTAGGCATCCGTAATCGATGTCGGCTCGGGAGTTGTCACCACGAGGCAATGATCGGCTGAAGTGATGAACTTCATATTTTCCCTGGAAAGACCGGCCCCTGTATCGAAAAGGATGTAATCCATCCCCTCGGAGATCCGTTCAATTTGGGCTACAAAATAGTTCAAATCTTCCTCGGATAATGCGAACATCTCCGCGATCCCCGATCCTCCGGCTATGAAGGGCAGCCCATTCGGTCCGTACTGAATGACCTCTTCGACGCTTTTTTCCTTTCGAAGCAGATGGTACAGACTTAGCTTTGAGGATACCCCGATCAAAACATCGATGTTGGCCATCCCGATATCCGCATCAAACACCAGTACTTTTCGTCCCAAGGATTTAAGCGCCAAGGCAAAATTCAAAGTGAAATTGGATTTGCCGACTCCTCCCTTGCCGCTTGTAACCGTAATGATCTTCGCTGTCTTTTTCGCGGGATCGGATGGTCTTTCCGATCTGGCATAAACCAGTTGTCTAAGGGATTGGGCCTGGTCCGTCATAGCCGTGTTTCTCCAATCAGAAGATCCGTCAGCATCCCTGAATCGGGCATTAGAAGATCATCAGGCACATTTTGTCCGTTCGTCATATACGAGAGCATTAACGGATGGGCATCCAGAAGATCGAACATGGGCCCGTAACTTCCCGTCTCGTCCAGCTTCGTAAAGATCACTTTGTCCAGGCCGAATTTGCTGAAATGTTCCGTGATCTCAATCATGTCGCTGCTCTTCGAAGTAAGGCTCAGCACCAGATAGGTTTCGCTGCGGTCCCTTGGCAGCAGCAGGCTTTGCAGCTCGGAGACAAGCAGTTCGTTCCTGTAATTCCTTCCGGCGGTATCCATGAGAATCAAATCGCACGCTTCAAGACGCTGCATGGCACGCTGCATATCACCCGGGGACTGCACCACCTCAAGCGGAACATTAAGAATCGAAGCATAGGTCCGCAGCTGATCTACCGCAGAGATCCGATAGGTGTCCGATGTGATGAAACCGACCTTTCGGCGGTATTTGAACAGCTGCTCTGCCGCCAGCTTGGCGATCGTGGTCGTCTTTCCGACACCGGTCGGGCCCGCGATGTAAACAATGCGGGTTTCCGCCTGCAATCCCCCGCCAAATCGTCCTTCAAGAAACGATTCCACCTGTTTAGTGAAGGAAGCCCGAATCTGTTCGTCGGACCAGGACATCCCGCCGGCGCTCCATTCATCGACTGCGGCCGAGAGCCAACGATCCGCCAAATGCGGCGAAACATCCTGGCGGATCAGCCGCTCACGGATGGAGTCCAAAGGCCCCGGAAGCTCTCTTTTCTGCAAGTTTTGCCGCGAAAGCCTGGCGATCCACTCCTTCATCTCCCGCAGCTCTTCCAGCATTTTTTGTTCCGACGCCATTCTTGCCGTCGAAGAGGAGGAGGCTGTTTCGGCCGGAGACGTGCTGTATTCGGCCTTCTCCTCTTTCACGAGCGCATGACCGGGAGCCGGATCTGGCACAATCAACCGTTCCGCATTCGCATCGGCCTTCAAGGATTCTGCGGCTGCCGCCTGAGCAAAAGCAGCGGCAAAATCACTGGCGGCCTGTTCCCGTTCCGGCGTTTTTCCGGATTCGGGTTCCTTGATGGTCATCGCTCCCTCGGTTCCGGGCTCCCTGCTTTCCGGCGGCTTTGAGCTTTCGGCTGTTTTTTTAATAGGCCTGCGGCACCGAGCTTCTCGGTACAGGTGCCGCAGGCATGGCAGAAGGGGTGTTTTTGGGCTTTTCCTCTTTTTCGACGGCCGCGATGACCTCGATTTTTTTCTTTGAAAACAAGCCCATAAATCCGCCTACTTTTACTTCCTTGGAGCTCAGGATCACGGCATCGCCGCCAAGATCATTTCGTATGTGCTGCATCGCTTCCGGCATCGTGTCGACAATATACCGTTTCACTCTCATAGGTTCACCACTCCGACGCTCTGAATTTCGACATTAGGCTCCAGCTCGCTGTAGGAAAGGACCGGAATGTCCTGCATGCTGCGCTCGATCACCTGGCGAAGATACATCCGGATGGCCGGGGACGTCAGCAGCACAGGCTGCTGGCCCATTTGAATCAGCCGGTTCACCTGCTCGCCGAGCTTTTGGAAAATGCTTTGGGTAGATACCGGATCCATCGCAAGGTAGCTTCCCTGATCGCTCTGCTGCACGCTTTCCGCAATTTTTTTTCTCCAAAGCCGGCCCGACGGTAATGACTTTCATGGCTTCGCCTTCCTGGGCATACTGTTGGGTGATTTGGCGCGACAGAGCCTGTCTTACGTATTCCGTTAGCACGTCAGGATCCTTGGAGTACTGTCCGTAATCAGCAAGGGTTTCAAAAATGGTGACCAAATCCCGGATCGAAATTTTCTCCCGCAAAAGCTTGGCCAGCACCTTCTGAACATCGCCGATCGTAAGAACCGACGGAATCAGGTCGTCGACAAGCACAGGATAATTTTCCCGGATATTGTCGACAAGCGTTTTCGTCTCCTGACGGCCGAGCAGCTCATGGGCATGACGCTTGATCAGTTCGGTTAAATGCGTGGCAACGACGGACGGAGGATCGACAACCGTATAACCGGCGAGCTCGGCACGTTCTTTACCCGCCTCGTCAATCCAAAGGGCCGGCAGGCCGAAAGCCGGTTCGGTCGTTTCAATTCCGCTTACCGAATCGTCTTCATAACCCGGACTCATGGCTAGGTAGTGATTTAATAATAATTCACCGCCGCCGACGGCATTCCCTTTAATTTTGATGACGTATTCGTTCGGTTTTAGTTGAATATTGTCGCGAATCCGAATGACCGGTACGACAAGGCCCATTTCAAGCGCACATTGTCTCCGGATCATGATGATCCGGTCGAGCAGGTCCCCGCCCTGCTGGGTGTCGGCCAGCGGGATCAGCCCGTAGCCGAATTCGAATTCGATCGGATCCACCTGCAGCAGGTTGATGACGCTTTCCGGGCTCCGAACCTCCTCGATCTGCTGCTCCTCCTCCATCTGCTCGACCTCCACCTGCCTCCGGTCCAGGTTGCTCTGCATCCGTCTGGCGGCAATGAACAGCAGGATCGCGATCGGGAATGTCGTAATAAAGTGAATCGGCGTGAACAACCCGAGCAAAGTTACGGTTGCCGCAACGATGTACATCAATCTCGGATAAGAGAAGAGCTGCCCGGTCAAATCCTCGGACAGATTGCCTTCCGAGGACGCACGGGTAACGATCAGGCCGGCGGCCGTCGATATCAACAGGGCCGGAATCTGGCTGACGAGACCGTCGCCGATCGTAAGGATCGAGTAAGTGCTCATCGCGTCCTCGAAAGGCATGCCGTGAATCGATATCCCGATAATAAAACCGCCGATCAGGTTGATGATCAGGATGATGATCGAGGCGATGGCATCCCCTTTAACGAATTTGCTGGCACCGTCCATCGCTCCGTAAAAATCGGCCTCGCGCTCGACTTTGCGCCGCCGTTCCCGGGCCTGGGTTTCATTGATCATGCCCGCGTTCAAATCGGCATCGATACTCATCTGTTTCCCCGGCATCGCATCGAGGGTGAAGCGGGCCGCGACCTCGGCCACCCGCTCGGAGCCTTTCGTGATGACGATAAACTGTACAACCACCAGGATCAGGAACACGATAAAACCGATCGCGATCTCGCCTCCGGCGATCCAGCTTCCGAATGTGGCGACCACTTCGCCCGCTTCTCCCTTGGATAAAATCAGCTTCGTGGTGGAAATGTTCAGGGACAAACGGAATAAAGTCGTTATTAATAGAAGAGAAGGAAAAATGGAAAAGTCCAGCGCTTCCTTCGTATTCATGGCTACCAGCAAAATGATGAGCGCCAGCGAGATGTTGATGACAAGCAGCACATCCAAGAGCCAAACCGGGATCGGAAGGATCATCATTAACACGATACCGATGACACCCGCTAAAACCGATATTTCTTTTATTTTCACTGCTTTCGGCCTCCGATCCCTTGTTATTTCGCCTTACCTTTTAATTTGTATACATACGCCAGAACCTCGGCCACAGCCTGGAACAGGTCACCGGGAATGGAATCGCCGATTTCCGTTCTTTGGTACAATGCCCGTGCCAGCGGCTTGTTTTCCATCGTAATCACGCCGTTTTTCTTGGCGATTTCCTTGATTTTCAGAGCCATGTAATCCTGGCCTTTGGCAATCACTTGCGGCGCCTCCATGGAGGAGCCTTCATATTTTAGCGCCACGGCAAAGTGCGTAGGGTTCGTGATGATGACGTCGGCCTTGGGAACCTCCTGCATCATCCGTTGGAGTGCCATGCGCCGCTGACGCTCGCGAATCTTTCCTTTGATCAGCGGGTCGCCCTCCATTTTTTTTGTACTCGTCCTTGATGTCCTGCTTGGACATCCGAATGTTTTTTTTCATATTCGTATTTCTGGTATATATAATCCAGCGCGGCCAGAACGATAAGACCGACGCCGATCTTTATGCCCAGGGACAGCGTGACGTCCGCCGTGAAATGGTAAATGGCCTCCGGACTCATCTGCGACAAGGAGGACAAGCCCTGCCTCGCGCTCCATAAAGAGGTATACACCAGATAACCGATGATCGTCAGCTTAAAGATCGACTTTGCGAATTCCACCAGAGAACGCATGGAGGCAATGTTCTTGAAACCTTTAATCGGATCAATTTTACTGAATTTCATTTTCAGGGCTTCACCCGACAACAAAAACCCGACCTGCATGTAGTTGACGGCCAACCCGATGACAAACACGCAGATAAACAACGGCGCGATCAGCATCAAAATCTGAATTCCGTATTCGCCCAGCAGCATGACCACATTGTCCACGGTGACCTCCATGGAAAGACGGTTTAAAAACACATCGGTAAACAGTCTCACGACGTGATCCCTGATATAACCGCCGAAAGTCATCAGGCATAAAAAAGCGGCCATCAAAACGGATGCCCCTGACAATTCCATACTTTTGGCAACCTGGCCCTTTTTCCGGGTGTCCTGCCGCTTCTTCGGCGTGGCTTTTTCCGTCTTTTCGCCGGCAAACAGCTGCAGGTCTACACGGTATTTCAAATGCACGCCGATCACTCCTTAGCCTCATTACGCCGGTCTTCGGCCGATTACGCCCAGCAGTTCCTGCAGCGCCGTGAACATTTTGTCGAACAAATGATCAAACAAAGCAACCAGTCCCGGCATAAGCAGAAGCAGCAGTATCAGACCTACAAGCATTTTCAAAATGATTCCTATTACAAATACGTTAAACTGCGGTGCCGTTCTGGCGAGAAAACCCAATCCCACATCGGTGAGAAAGAGTGACGCGACGAGCGGCGCAGACATTTGAAGCGCCAACACGAACGAATAGGCAAAGGTGGTAACCAGAAAATCGGTCACGCTGCCATCGCCGATTTTGGCAAACACATTGCCGGTTACCGGCATCCACTCGTAACTGTACATTATGGCATCAAGCAAATAATGATGGCCGTTCATGCTCAAAAACACCAGAAGGGCCAGCATGTATTTGAAATTGCCGATGAGAGGCGTGGACACGCCCGTAAACGGGTCGATGACATTTGCCATGCTGAATCCGATTTGGATGTCGATCAACGCGCCGGCCGTCTGAACGACAGCCATCATCAAAAATGCGGTAAAACCCAGCAGCAGTCCTACCAATACTTCCTGTACGATCAGCATCACGTAGGATATGCCTGCGGAACCGGTTGGCTGAAGCCAAAAAGTCAAAAACACCAGAACCGATACCATGAATGAGATGCCTATCTTAAAGGAAGACGGGACCCCGCGGGACGAATAAATCGGCGCAACTACAAAAAAGGATGTTATTCGACAAAAAATAAGCATAAAGACAGGAACACTTTGCTCCAACCATTCCATGGACACTCAGCCTATCCGATATATTTGTAGAGATTGTCCAAAATCCCGTGCGTAAAATCCACCAACGTCGTTAATATCCAGGGACCGAACAGCAGAAGCGCGAGCAAAACAATAATGATTTTCGGGACAAAGGCAAGCGTTTGCTCTTGGATCTGCGTCGTCGCTTGAAAAATACTGACAACCAATCCAACCACCAGCGCAAGCACCAGCATTGGCGCGCTCACTTTCAGCACGATCAGCACGGCCTGCCCGGCCAGGCCGATTATAAATTCAGCACTCACGGCGAGTCCTCCCGTTTTGAATTACTTGCCGCTAAGGATTGAAACTCATTAACAAGGACTTGACGACCAAATACCATCCGTCAACAAGTACGAACAGGAGTATTTTAAACGGCAGCGAAATCATGACCGGCGGCAGCATCATCATCCCCATAGCCATCAAAACACTTGCAACAACGATATCTATGATGAGAAAAGGTATAAAGATCATGAAACCCATTTGAAAGCCGGTTTTAAGCTCGCTGATGGCGAACGCCGGGACCAATACGGTCAGCGGGATATCCTGATAGGTTTCAGGCTTCTCTTCTCCCGTGTACTTCATGAACAACAGCAAATCCTTTTCCCTCGTGTGTGAAAACATGAACTTCTTCATGGGCTCCTGGGCTTTCTGGAGCGCCTCCGTCTGACTGATCTCTCCCTTGAGATAGGGCTGAAGCGCCGTCTCATTCATGGACGAAAAGGTCGGAGCCATCACAAACAAGGTTAAAAACAGTGCCAAGCCGATGAGCACCTGGTTAGGAGGAGTCATCTGGGTTCCCAGCGACGTCCTTACGAAACCGAGGACAATGACAATCCGCGTAAAACTTGTCATCAGGACAAGGATGGCGGGGGCCACACTCAGAATCGTGATCAAAAGGATCAGCGAAAGCGAGCTTGTGCCCGGCTTATCCCCGTTGTTGCCGATTTGAATATCTATGTTCGGGATCGGATCCGCCCAGGCGGAAGACGCCAGCGCCAGTCCGATCAGCAAAATCATCATGACAGAGAATGCGATCTTTTTTATTCATGAATCCTTTTGATCCTCCCGCAGCATTTCTTCTACCTTTTGTTTCCGGTTCGGTACGCTGCGCAGCTTGGATTCAAACACCTCGTGAAAAGATGATGTATCCTCGAGTTCAATATCCTCAGGCGGATGGTCTTTGCGAAACCTCGCAGCAAGTTTGCCGATAAAAGGCGGCAATGTTCCCGCGGCCAAGCTTTGCTCCTGACCGAAAGAGGCCTTTAGCAGCGCTATTTCAGCCGGATCGGTAATTTTATCTATGAGAGAGATGTCTTCACCGACGCCGACCAAATAGATGCTGCTCCCTACCTCAATCAGCTGTATGGATTTATTCGGGCCTATTCCAACCGCTCCAAGCGTCCTGATGGAACGGCCCTGCATCCAGCTCTGATTTTTCCGGCCCAAAAACCGGATCAGAAACACAATTGCTGCAACGATTATGGCAAGCACGATAAACACGTAAAATAACTGAAGATAATATCCCGTCGTATCCGACCTTATATCTCCCGAAGCAGCTAACATAGCCTGCCTGCCTTAGACGCCAAGCGTTTTATTGATTGCTTCGATTACCCGATCGGATTGGAATGGCTTCACGATAAAATCTTTGGCTCCCGCTTGAATCGCATCGATGACCATCGCCTGCTGTCCCATGGCCGAGCACATGATGACCTTTGCATTCGGGTCCGTTTTCTTAATCTCTTTCAATGCGGCGATCCCGTCCATTTCGGGCATCGTGATATCCATTGTAATCAGGTCAGGACGCAATTCCTTGAACTTTTCAATTGCCTGCGCTCCATCTTGAGCCTCTCCCACAACCTCGAAACCATTCTTGGTTAAAATATCGCGGATCATCATTCTCATAAATGCAGCGTCGTCCACAATCAGAATTCGGTTAGCCATTGATTAAAAATCCTCCCTAAATATGTGCTATTGTATTTTTTGTATCCGGTCCCATTGGCTTACGATATCCGTTACCCGAACCCCAAAGTTCTCATCGATGACGACAACCTCGCCTTTGGCGATAAGCTTGTGGTTTACCAAGATGTCCACCGGTTCGCCGGCAAGCTTGTCCAATTCAATGATCGAGCCTTGAGACATTTCCAAGATATCCTTAATTTGCTTCTGGGTCCTTCCTAATTCTACGGTGACTTTAAGGGGAATGTCCATCAGTAAGTTCAGATTGTTTTCATCCACCTGGGTGTACGGCGCATTTTGCAGATTCGCGAATTGGACAGGCTGTACGTTGACATTGCGGTTCGGAATGCCCCCATACTGCTGCGGTGCGTGCTGGTACGGCATCTGCGGCTGTCCGTACGGCATCTGCTGCGGCATCCCGGCGGCCATCATCCCCTGATTGTTGCCATAGCCGGGCTCCTGGGCGTACCCCTGAGGCGGCATTTGCTGATCCATCGGCATTTGCTGCGCAGGCGACGACTGCGGCATGGCCTGATGATCCGATGCTATTGCCGGGGTTTCCACCGCAGCGGCAGACTCCTGTGCCGCCGTATCCGGCTCATCCGTCCCGTTAATCAGGGTGTGAACCATATCTTTGGCAAACTCAATCGGAAGCAGCTGCATAATGCTGGAATCGATCAGATCCCCGATGATCAGCCTGAAAGAGATTTTGATCAAGGTTTCATCTTCCGGCAGCTTGTTGACCCCGTTTCCGTTGGACATATTCAAAATGTCTATTCCCGGAGGGGAGATATTTACGAAACGATTGAATATGGTCGACATGCTGGTAGCGGAGGAGCCCATCATTTGATTCATGGCTTCCTGAACGGCGCTGATATGAATCTCGTTGAGCTCTTCGTCCTGCGGATTCCCTTCCCCTCCAAGCATCAGATCCGCGATAACCTGAGCGTCGCGGGTTTTGATGACAAGGGAATTGATGCCCTCAAATCCGTCGACGTAGGTGACGTGTACCGCTACATGGGGCTTAGGAAACTCTTTTTCAAACTGGTCTCTGGTAATAATCGATACCTTGGGTGTCGTAATATCCACTTTTTTGCCGAGAAGCGTGGACAATGCCGTAGCTGCACTGCCGAATGTGATATTGCCGATTTCGCCCAAAGCGTCCTGTTCCAATGGTGTCAATACATCATCGACGCTTAACACCGAAGGAGAGGAGGATGATGCCATACCCGACTGCTTCAACAGGGCATCTATCTCTTCCTGGGATAAATAATCTTTACTCGTCAAGTTCTTCAGCTCCTTCGCTGACGATTTCATCGATCTGTACGGCTACCCGATCCTTCAACGTTCCCGGACTACCGATGTATTTCAGCTTTTCTCCTACTTTGATAGACAGTCCAGCTTGGACAGGTTTATTCAACGTAATGACATCGCCCACGTTCAGTCCCAAAAATTCCGATACCGTGATCTGGGACTCTCCCAGTTCGGCGATAATGGGCAGCTTTGCTTTGCTGACCCGTTGTTTCAACGCATCCACTTCTTCCGGAACAGCCGATTTCTTTTCGGATATAAACCATTGATGTGCCGAAAGCTTGGACATGATTGGTTCAAGTACGACATGGGGGATACAAAGGTTAATCATACCCGTCGTATCTCCGATTTTGGTGCTGAGCGATATGAGTGCAATGGTTTCGTTGGGAGATACAATCTGCATAAACTGCGGATTGGTCTCCAGCGCCTCCAGCCGAGGCGAAATATCCAGAACGGTTTTCCAGGCTTCCTGAAGGCTGTCGAAGGCTCTGCTGAAAATTCGTTCCATGATGATGGTTTCGATCTCCGTCATCGAATTGATCTTGGATGGGGCAACCCCTGTCCCCCCCAGCAGACGGTCAAGCATGGCATAGGCGATGTTCGGATGAACCTCCAGCACCATCCGCCCAACCAACGGTTCGGCCTCGAATATGTTAAGGACCGTCATTTTGGGTATGGAACGAATAAATTCGTCGTAGGGAAGCTGCTCCACCTGAACCACGCTGATCTGGACAAAGGTTCTCAATTGCGCAGAAAAGTAAGTCGTCAAATACCGGGCAAAGTTTTCGTGTATTCGGGTTAAGCTGCGAATGTGATCCTTGGAAAAGCGAACCGCTCTCTTAAAATCGTAGGAACGGATCTTCTTCTGGGTATCTTCCTTCTTCAGTTCTTCGGCATCCATTTCTCCGGATGAAAGAGCGGCCAGCAGGGCGTCAATCTCATTTTGCGATAAAACATCAACCAATCATCTCACCCCCTTACAAATTCCAAGATCTTGTTATCCATTTCAGAATGAGGCTTCATAGAAGCTGCATCAATAGACGTTTTTTCATTACAAACCGGTAATGATTTTATTCGTAATGTCTACCTGAATCAGCTGCCCTTGATTCAAACTTTTATTGATTTGATCCATAAGTTTCTTGGTCAGCTGTTCCACGCCCTTCGAATCCTTCAAGCTTTCCGGTTTGGTATCCATAAGAGTTTTGATGATGATCGGTTTGATTTTGATGTCTTTGATCTTCTCGAATTCTTCTTTGGCTTTTTTGTCGTTCAGCTGAAAGGCAAAGCTCATCATCGCGATATAATCCGGGTCGGCCATGTTGGTTTTGATATCGGTGATTTCCGACGTCACTTCCACGATCTGGTCTGCCGTCATGTTGTAAGTCGGAACAGGGAGCTGTGACGCCGCAACCTCTTTTTCCTTACCGCCAATCAGTTTGTCAGAGAGTAAAAATATGGCGACTACGATCAAGGTGATGGACAATAATATCGTAATCAACCAGGGTAGCATTTTTTTCATGAAGGTTCCTCCATCTGCTGCACTTTAATGGTTGCCTGATGCATGCCGACCCCATGATGATAGGATTTAACGGCCTCCACAACTTCCTCCGCCTTTTCCAGCACGATCAGCCGTTTTCCGGTGGTCAGCGTAATGTAAGTGTCCGGAGTCTCTTCAACCATTTCAATCAGCAATGCGTTCAGCCACATTTGCTTGCCGTTTAACCTCGTAACCGAAATCATTGAATGCCTCCTTCATATGCGGGAGGGTCAAGCCCTCCCCTTGTCATTCGTTATTACCGCTTCAGATTAACGACTTCCTGCAGGATTTCGTCAGAGGTTGTAATGATCCGGGAGTTGGATTGGAATCCGCGCTGCGCCACGATCATTTCGGTGAATTCGCCGGTCAGGTCCACGTTGGACATTTCAAGCTGGCCTGCGATAATGGCGCCGGTACCCGCTTCAACATTGTTCGCCGGATTCCCCATATCTTCAGCATCTCCGTCTTCGCCCAGGGCATTGGCAGTCACACGGTATAAATTGCCGCCGATTTTCTCAAGGCCTTCGGGGTTGACCACCTTGGCAACGCCGATCTGGACGGCGTCTTCCGCGTCTCCGCCTTCAGTTAAAATCGAACCATCCTGCCCGATGGAAAAAGCCGTTACCTCTTCGCCCAGCGTGATGATTCCTCCTTCCACATCCAGGACGAACATCCCGTCGGAAGTAACCAGGTTGCGGTTGCCGTCAATATGGAAATCCCCCGCTCTGGTCAGGAAGGGAACATCCTGATCCTCGGACATCTTAACCATGAAAAATCCGTCACCGTCGATGCGCAGATCCGTAGGTTTGTTTGTCGTTTGCGCACTGCCCGGCGTATGAACGGTATCGATCGAACCGATCGTACTGCCAAGACCGATCTGCTTCGCATTTACCCCGCCTTGTTCATCGGTCGGTGCGGTCACCCCCGAAACGGTCTGGCTTAAGATATCCTTAAACATGACGCGGCCTGCTTTAAAACCAACCGTATTCACGTTGGCAATGTTATTGCCGATGACATCAAGCTTGGTTTGAAAGCCTCTCATTCCGGAAACGCCCGAGTACATTGATCTTAACATTAAGTTTTTTCCTCCCTTGTAGGACCGCTTCAGTCGGTCTGCGGTCATTTCGGCTTCCTTGCGGGCCAGCCGGTTCGTTTTATAGATGGAGTTCTATATCTCAAGAAAACCTACTTTGTATACGCGGCCGTTCATCCTTGAAATGGCCTATGAAATGACGACGGCGCTATCGATTTGGGTAAACACGTTGTTTTTCATCGTTCTGTCATCCATGGCCGTGACAACGGTCCGGTTTTGAACGTTAACGATAAATGCCATGTCCTTCATTAAAATCAATGATTCCTTGCTGCCTTTTTCCGCTGCCTGATCCACCGCCGAACTGATTTTCGCAAGCTGGTCGCTTCTCAGCTCAATACCGCGCTGCTCCAGGCGTTTGGCTGCATGGTTGCTGAATTTGAGAAGATTCTCATCAAGCAGCTCCTTGAACCTGCCGGGCGGCGAGTTAACGGCCGTGCCGGCGTTTTGACGCTCTCTCTGCAGAGACGCGGGGTGCAGCTTGCCGGGATAAAGCTGTCCGATTCTTACAATCTCATTCATGCGGTTCCCCCGCTCTCTTCACCGCTTGGGGCATCCGGCTTGGAGCTTGTTTCCCCTGCGCCGGAGCCGGGGTCAGTTGTTCCGCCCCCTGTTTCCCCTGCGCCGGAGCCCGGGTCAGTT
>NZ_LAZU01000022.1 GCF_000987955.1 Paenibacillus sp. DMB20 | reverse complement strand
AGCTGATGTCACCGAATTGGCGACATCAGCTTTTTTTAAGAGATAAGAAAGTATAAACTCCAAAGGTTTGCCTCCTTTATCTCGCAAGAAAAACTTCCGCTAAATGCGGTCTGTCTTCTGAGAAAGTACGTCGATAGACGTTTTTCTTATGATGCATGAATCCCTGGCCATGAGGCCAAAGTAATTTCCGTAATTAGAACGTGATTAAGCCCGATGTATGCAGCAGCACCAGCAGTACGAGAACCGGCGCAATGTAGCGCATCGTAAATATCCATACTTTAAGCCAGCGAGAGCTAAGGCCCGCTGCATCGGCTGCATTTTTCCAATAGTACCCTACGAAGATCGTGGTGGCCAAGCCGCCAATCGGGAGCAGGATGTTGGAGGCAATGAAATCGGCCCAGTCAAAGAAACCTTTTCCGCCCATGTTCGTCAGACCGGGAACCATTCCGAAAGACAGCACGGAAGGCAGGCCTACCAGGAAGATGAGCACGGAGACGATCAGCACCGCTTTGCCCCTGCCCAAGCGCCAGCGTTCCATGACGTAGGATATCGGCACTTCCAGTAGCGAGACGGTTGAGGTCAACGCAGCGAAGGACAGCAGGAGAAAGAACAGTCCCCCGAAGAAAGCGCCGAAAGGCATGGACGAGAAGGCGGCCGGAAGGGCGATAAAGACGAGCCTAGGACCCGCGTCCGGAGCGATGCCGAAGGATGCGGTCGTCGGAAAAATAATCAAGCCCGCGATAAACGCGTAGATCAGGTCCCCGGCCCCGATAGCCACTGCGGCCGATCCGAGCGACTGCCGCTTATCGACGTAAGCCCCGTAGGTAAGCAGGATGCCCATGCCGAGAGAAAGAGAGAAGAAGGCATGTCCCAAAGCAACGAGTGCCGCTTCCGCTGAAAGCTTGGAGAAATCCGGCTTAAGGAAGAACGATACGCCCTCGCCTGCCCCGGGCAGCGAAACTGCACGGAACATCAAAACGATCAGCAGGATCACGAGACCCGGTATAAGCACTTTGTTGAACTTTTCAATGCCGCCGGATACGCCCTTGACTACAACCAAAGCCGTAATCAAGATGGCTACGGCCTGCCACACAATAGGCATATACCCTCCGATGAAGGAGCCGAACTGCCCGCCGAAATCGGAATTGGAATAAAGCTGCCCGCTGAACGACAATACGGTGTAATGCAGCGTCCACCCCGCCACGATGATATAGAAGGACAGAATAATAAACGGCGCAATGACCTGAAGCAGCCCGAAGCCTTTAAACACTTTCGGCCCGCCGACCTTGGTATACGAGGTAGCTGCGCTGGCCCGGCTGGCACGCCCGATGGCAAGCTCGGCAAGCAGAACGGGAAGACCGATCAGGACCAGACATATAATAAACAGCAAGAAAAATGCGGCTCCGCCATGCTCCCCGGTAATATAGGGGAATTTCCACATATTCCCCAATCCGACCGAGCTGCCGATCGCAGCCAGGATAAATCCTGAAGAGGAGAAGCGATCCGATTTGCCGGCAGATGGAGCATTTTCATGTTGCAAATTCATAGTTAACCCCCATTTGATGAAAGTAAAGTTTCTTTATTATATTTCAAGTCGGCCAAGAAAGTCATGTACAAATTTTCACTATAAATGCAGATTCTATCTGCAGAAGCCTGAATTGACGTGAATTTTGGGAGTTTCAGAAAATTTTTGACCAGAAAGCTTCAACAATAAAAAGAAGTGACGGTGGGATGAAAAACCCGGCGATCTTGCGATAAATAAAGGCTGTGCCCGAATGTCTGTTCATCAGACACCAGGCACAGCCTTGTTGATTGTATGGAGATGATTTCTATGAAAAAGATATTTACGGGATCTTTTCTATTTTCAATGCCGGAGCGATCACGTCGATCCGATTCGTCCAAATGCCGCCGCTATAATGGTCGGGCAACCGCTCCAGGTCTTGGGCCGAATCAAACCCTTCCGACCAGTCGCCGTCTCCCGCTACCATAATGACCCTTGTATCGACGGCGTCCATGCGGTTCAAAAACTTATCGGGCCAGCCCCACAGCAGACGAGCGAATTTCTCCGGAATATGCAGCTGGGTATTGCGGCACACCGAGGGAACATATCCCGTCCAGCCCGCGCCCATGTAGGAAACGAGGCAGCTTTTCAAGGAAGCCTTGGACATGACCCGGATAGAGGGAAGCTTCTCTTTCAACATGCCGATAGGCTCGTCGCCGCCGTAAACCGTCAGCCGGGTTAAGCGTTCCTTTGGCAGGCTTGAGAGAACCTCCGCCAGCTGGACGCCCTCCCCGGGGTCGCTGCTCTTGATATGTATCAGAAAAGAGTTGTCCGGGAATGAGGAAAGGACCTCCTCCAGCGAGGGCATCAGCCCGATCCCCTTGCCCCGAAACGGGTGGGTCTTTCCCTGGTCGGCAGTATAGGCGTAGCCGATGTCTATGTTTTTCAGTTCGTCCATGGTATAATCCTGAACCATGCCTTTTGCGTTCGTTCTGCAATCCAAGGTCCAATCGTGGAACACGGCGAATTGTCCATCCTTCGTTGGTTTGATATCAAGCTCGACAATGTCGGCTCCGGCCTCAAAAGCCGCTTTCATGGAAGGAATGGTATTTTCCAGATAAGGATGCTCCGGCTCATAAATACGCGAGGCGGTGCAGGTGTCGCTTTCAATGCCTTCCATCGGGAAGGTCTGGCCTAAACCGCGATGCGCAAGAAGCAGCGGCTTGGCGGTGCGTTCTTTTGTAAAGAGCGAGGTATTGTTTACATAAATAAACACGAATAAAATGACAAAGAACAATATGGCTTTCTTCCATCTTTTTTTTACTTTTCACTTTCCGATCCCCCAGAGTCTGTATAAAATGAAACAATATAATAACCCCTACATTCGATCATATAGATTTACGGTTCTTACTCAATAGCCGGAGCATGACAATTGCATAATAAAGGCCTGACAATAACAGGCGAAGATAAATACATGGTACTGGAGGGAGAGTTATGGACCGGTCCTCCTATTTGGTGGTGGAGCGCGGATATCCGTACGAGCGGGGGGATGTCATTCCTCTGACGGGCTCGATAGTTCTAGGCAGAAAGGGACGGCAGTGGGATCCCGATATTTCTTTTGACAATGTGTTTGTATCGCGGAAGCATGCCGCCCTGTTTAATAAAAACGGACGTTATCACATTAAGGATTTGAACAGCAAGCATGGAACTTTTATCAATCAGGAACGGCTGGCCCCGAATGGGGAGGTTCCCCTTCAGCACGGCGATTCGATTGCCCTGGCCGGGGATATCATTGTTCTTTCGTATGCAATCCGTGGTCTGGAGGAAACGATGGATATTACTCCCCTGATCAAGCAAAGGGCTGCCGCTAAGGCGGCGGGCGCCATCAGGATGGATTCCAATAAGCAGCAGTTTGTTATTGATGGAGAGGCCTACGCTTTTTCGGAAAAAGAGTACAAGTGCTTGGAGCTGCTATACAGCTGCAAAGGGCAGTTTGTGTCCAAAGAGCAGCTGAAGTCGTGGGTCTGGCCCGAAAGAAGCTACGGGGACGGAGAGGTACCCGATGTCAGCGCCGAAGAGCTGAATGCGCTCATTTACCGGGTGAGAAAGAAGACGCGCCATATTCTGTCGATCGAGAGCATCCGGGGTAGAGGGTACATCCTGCAATCGGGCGATGAATATGTCTGAAATCCGTAAGATGATGTAGAGGGAAATTCTGGAATTATCAAGCTATTCTCATTATTTATATGTAATAATTATAATATAAATTCATTGCTAAGTGAGAACGGTTATCATATAATCCAATTAGATGATAACTATTCTCACTGAGGTGTTTAACGTGAAACTAAGCGATACGAATATAAGCGTGCCGGTGCGGATTGTGGACCTGGGCTGCAGCAATCAGTTGGTATGCAGGCGCCTTAACGATTTGGGAGTCGTTGAGGGATGTCTGGTATGCGTCAAGAAACGGCTGCCGTTCGGAGGTCCGATTACGCTTGAGGCTGACGGACAATGGATTGCGATCCGCCGCAAGGAAGCCCTTCAGATCGTTGTGGAAGCCGTATGAGCGGCATCGTTCTGGCAGGCAACCCGAATACCGGCAAAAGCTCGCTGTTTAACATCCTGACGGGTTCCTATGAATATGTGGGCAACTGGGCGGGCGTAACGGTCGAGAAGAAGGTCGGACACCTGAAGGACGGCAAAGGCCAGCTCATCGATCTTCCGGGGTTGTACTCCCTTAATCCTCTGTCGCAGGACGAGGAGGTTGCCTCCCGTTTTTTGCTGAACGAAACCTTCGATTCCATTCTCAACGTCGTGGATGCTTCGCAAATCGAGCGGAATTTAAATCTGACGATGCAGCTGCTGGAATACGGCAAGCCGGTTGTCGTCGCGATGAATATGATTGACGTGGCGAAGCAGCATGGTCTTGACCTGAATGCGAAAAGGTTGTCGGAGCTGCTGAAGGCGCCGGTCGTTCCGGTGGTGGCGCGAAGCGGCAAAGGCTGTGATGTTCTGCTCCATACCATTGCGGAGAGGGATCACGAGGTTCTTTATGAACCGTATCTGCTTCCTTACGGAGACCTGCTGGAAAAGGCGGCAGCCGAACTGATGTCCAGAATGCCGGATGATATGGTTTCCCCGCGCTGGATGGCGATTCAATTCCTGGAAGGGAATGCCGTCGTGCGTGCCGCGCTGGAAGAGTCCATGGATCCTGCATGGTTGAAGCAGCTCTACCAATCCACGGAGCTGGCCGTCAGGGAAGACTATGGGGTTAAGCGGCTGCCCCAATATATACGGCAAAAGCGCAGCAGCCACATCCGGGAGATTCTTGCAGAGTGCCTGGTCCGTTCGAAAGAAGGCCGCAGCACGCTGTCGGAGCGGATTGACCGGCTGGTTACGGACAAGTTTTTGGGCATACCGATTTTTTTTGGCGTTCATGTACCTGACGTTTAAGCTGACGTTCGAATGGGTCGGCAGTCCGTTGTCCGACCTGGTGGACGGATTCATTAACGGCCCGCTGCGGAATGGAACGGAATGGCTGCTGGATGGCATTGGCGCCACTTCTTTTATCAAGGCGATTGTATTTGACGGGATATTTGCCGGGGTCGGCGGAGTGCTTGTGTTTGTACCCCAAATTTTTATCCTGTTCCTGATTATTTCGTTTATCGAGGACTCCGGGTATATGGCCCGGATCGCCTCGGTTATGGACCGGCTGATGGAAGCGGTCGGTTTGAACGGCAAAGCATTTATTCCGATGATCATCGGTTTTGGCTGCAATGTGCCCGGCATCATGGCGGCACGGACGATCGAACAGCCGAAGGAACGTCTGCTGACGATTATCCTGACGCCGCTCATGTCATGCTCCGCCCGGCTGTCGGTGTACAGCTTGTTTGTCGGGATCTTTTTCAAATCGAATCAGGCGCTGATCGTGCTTTCCTTGTACGTTATGGGCATGGTCATAGCCCTGCTGCTCGCGAAGCTGTTCTCTTCAACCATCCTGAAGGGGCAGGAATCGATGTTTGTGGTGGAGCTGCCGCCTTACCGGATTCCGCAATGGAGAACGCTGGCCCGGAGCACGTGGGAGAAGGGGAAGGGCTTTATAAGAAAAGCCGGAACGTTCATTTTCGGCGGCTCCGTCATCATCTGGCTGTTGGGTTATGCCGGTCCGGGCGGATTTGACGTGCCGATGAACGAAAGTTTCCTGGCCCTGATCGGCGGAGCGATCGGCTATCTGCTGACACCGCTCGGCTTCGGCACATGGCAGGCAGGCGCGGCGCTCATTACGGGCTTTCTGGCCAAGGAAGTCGTCGTGTCCACGATGAATATCATTTATGCGGCACCGGACACGGAAGCTCTGCAAGGACTGCTGGCAGGTCACTTTACGGCCCTTCAAGCCTATTCCTTTATGGCGTTCATTCTGCTGTACGTGCCTTGCCTCGCCACGGTCGGGGTCATCCGGAAGGAAACGATGTCTGCCCGCTGGACCTGGTTTTCCATTCTGTATTCGCTGGTGATCGCTTACGGCATCTCGCTGGCGATCGTCGCCGTCGGAAGGGCTCTCGGTTTTCAATAAACGCATCCGTGAAAGGAAGTGACGACCATGCTGGCAAGCATTTTGATCGGTGCGCTGATCTTCGGGTATGCCGGGTGGACGCTGTTCTCTTATGTGAGAAAAACGAAAAAAGGAAAATGCGCCGGCTGTTCCATCGCCAAAACCTGCTCGTCGGCTTGCAGCGACGTGACCGGCCCCACCCCCGGGGGGCGTATTTCGGCTAAGGCGGATTTCGATCGGTAAAATGCAGCCTTATCCCCACAAGATTGGGGGAAATTGTTTATTTTCGTAAAAGAAAAAATCCCTCAGGTCACTCATGGACTTGAGGGATTTTCCATATGATCCGTCTTTCAATGGAGATCTTTGAGATACCATATATCGCATGAATAATGGCCGGTGTTTCCCAGGGGCTCGCTTAGTTTCACAAAGTTGTGCTTTTGATAAAAACGGTTTGCAGCCTCCATATTGCTTAAGGTCTCGAGGTAACACTGGTCATAATACGTTCGCGCAAACTCCAGCGCCGTATCCATGAGCTTGTGGGCGATACCCGTTCCCCTCGCCTCTTGCAGGCAGTACATCTTTTGCAGCTCGCAGACCCCCTTCAGCTTGCCCATGGGGCCGATGCCGCAGCCTCCTACAATCCTGCCGTTATGCTCGACAACCCAGTAATTGGCGTTGTGGGCTTTATAGACTTCGGATAAGGAACCGAGCTGGGGATCTTCCCATGCCAGGCCTGCCCGATCTGCACCATATTCTTTTAGGCAAGTTCTAATGAGGTCCTCAACGGCTTGGTTATCTTGTTCTTGAATCTCCCTTATGATCATATCTCTCACCGCCTTATGTACATCAGGTTTCCAACGACAATTTTAACATATTCCGGATCATTGTCGCGTCTCGCATGATAAGACTGATGATCCGAAAACGGCCGGGTTTCATTCACTATGCCTCCGAACCGATGCCCAGGCCCTGGCATACCATATAGCACCATTGGGGAGTAAGGGAAGGGTGTGGCTAGGGATGGGCATTCACTTGACGGCAATTCACTACGTGTATTTGGCGTTTATCGTGTTTATCATGGCGCTGCTGATCCGGCGCCGGGATACAACGATGATATGTGTGGCAGGCATATTCGCGCTGGGGATGCTGGCGACCGAAACGTTGGCTGGCTCGGTATCCGGCGTGTTCAATTCCTTTATTTATGCGACAAAAGAGCTTATGGGAACGATCATGATCATCTCCATCATCGTCGCGATGAGCCGGGTGTTAATCCGTACGGGCATCAACGAAACGATGGTGGCACCGCTGACCCGCTTCCTGCGCACCCCGGCGATGGCGTACTGGGGAATAGGGTTTATTATGCTGGCGACCTCCTTTTTCTTCTGGCCGTCGCCGGCGGTAGCATTGATCGGTGCCGTTCTGCTGCCGGTAGCGATCCGCCTCGGTCTGCCTGCGCTCGGGGCCGCAATGGCGATGAACCTGTTTGGACACGGCATCGCGCTGTCAGGCGATTACATCATTCAAGGCGCTCCGAAGCTAACGGCGGATGCCGCAGGCATCCCGGTCAGCAGCGTCATGGAGGCCAGCATGCCGCTGGTGGCGGTGATGGGCCTGGTGACGACCGTCACGGCGTTCTGGTTCATGCGCAGGGATATGAAGAACGGAACCTGGAGAGACGGCCTCATATCCGGGAAGAGTCCCGCTAGCGCTTTGTCAGGCGATGATGAGGACGATGTGCAGGCTGTAATGAGTTCCGGGGTGAGAAGGACGCTGGCTGTCGTCATTCCGCTGCTGTTTCTGGCGGACGTGGCCGCCATGTTCCTGCTGAAGCTGCAGGGCGGGGATGCGACGGCGCTTGTGGGCGGAACCGCCGTCTTGATTCTGATTGCCGTCACGCTGATGGCCCATCGCAACAAAGGTTTGGAAAAAGTGACGTCTTATCTGATTGACGGGTTTGTATTTGGTTTCAAGGTGTTTGGCCCCGTCATTCCGATAGCGGCTTTTTTCTACCTTGGCGATTCCGCCTTCGCCGACCTATTCGGCAAGGTGCTGCCGGAAGCGTCGCACGGCATCGTCAACGACCTTGGGGTCGCCCTGGCCGGCAGCGTGCCGCTGAATGGCGCGGTCGGGGCGGTGACGCTCACGGTGACCGGCGCGATTACCGGTCTGGACGGATCGGGGTTTTCCGGCATTTCGCTGGCGGGGTCCATCGCGCAGCTGTTTGCCGCTGCCACGAACTCCGGGGCCGCCACGCTAACGGCGCTTGGGCAGGTAGCCGGGATTTGGGTCGGCGGCGGGACGCTCATTCCCTGGGCGCTCATACCGGCTGCGGCCATTTGCGGCGTCAGCCCCTTCGAGCTGGCGCGCAGGAACCTGAAGCCGGTCATGATCGGTTTGGCCGCGACGACGGCGGTTGCCATTTTTCTTGTATAAGTCAGGGTTCTGCCCGGGATGTTTTCCCGGGTTTTTTTGCGTTGTTCGGGCGATGCATGACTGAAGAGAGTAACCTTGTCGATTTCCGCACGGATGGGAGGATGGCCTCTTTAGATGCTTCAAATAACCAGAAATTAGGCAAGAATAATTTGACAGTGACTATCAAATGAAATAAACTCTCATTATTAATAGTGAAAGGTGGTAACTCCCATGACTAATAAAGGAAATCGGAGATGGTGGGTGCTGGGTGCTCTTGCAGTGGGAATCATTGCCGTCGGACTGGATATGACCATTCTTAACCTCGCCCTGCCCGTTCTTGCTACGGATTTGCATGCAACGAATGGGGATCTGCAGTGGTTTGCGGATGCGTATAACCTTATATTTGCTGCAATGCTTTTGCCGGCAGGTTTGTTAGGGGATCAATTGGGACGAAAGAAGATGCTTCTTATTGGCTTGATTGTGTTTGGTGCTGCTTCTGCAGTATGTGCTTATGCTAGTTCATCCTGGGAGCTGATTGCCGGACGCGCAGTTCTGGGACTAGGTGCCGCATTCTTGGTACCATTGTCAATGTCGATCATACCGGTGTTGTTCTCTGAGGAAGAGCGTCCAAAAGCAATAGGGGTATGGATGATGGCGAACGCGCTCGGTATTCCGCTAGGTCCGGTTGTGGGGGGCTGGTTGCTGAATAACTATTGGTGGGGTTCCGTTTTCCTTATCAATATCCCACTAGTCGTCATTGCCTTAATCGCCGTTTCTATCTTGTTGCCAGAAACGCGCAGCGAAGATAAACAAAAAGTGGATACGATAGGGATTCTTGCTTCGAGCCTTGGATTGGTCAGCTTGACATACGGCGTAATTGAAGTTGGCGAAAAAGGCTGGGGAGACGTTACAGCCTTATCTACAATGATTGGCGGGATATTGTGCTTAGTAATTTTCATGTTGTGGGAAACACGTGTCAAGCAGCCGCTTATTGATCCATCTTTATTTCGCTCATCTAAATTTACATGGGGTTCAATATTGGCTACTGTCATATCCTTTGCCATGTTTGGGGTGTTATTCGTTACACCGCAATATTTCCAAGCCGTTCAAGGGGTTGATGCGTTAGATTCGGGATTACGCCTATTGCCATTAGTTTTTGGCCTTCTGTTTGGAGCCCCTATATCCGATAGACTTCAATCGAAGTTTGGTACTCGGGCTACCATGGCGCTTGGTTTCTTAATCCTGTCTGCCGGTTTAGCGATCGGAGCCAATACAGGCGTAGATAGCGGATACGGTTTTGCTTCAATATGGGTTACTGTAGTAGGTTTGGGGATTGGCTTGGCCTTGCCTGCAGCAATGGACGTCGCGATGTCAGCGCTGTCGGCGGAACGCAGCGGTGTAGGTTCAGCCTTAATTATGTCCTTCCGGCAAGTGGGAGGGACAATGGGAGTTGCTATATTAGGAACCGTTCTCAGCACGTATTATCGGGATCATCTTGATTTGAGCGGTTTGCCGGGAGATATTGCAGAAGTCGTGCAGCGCAGCGTATCCGCTGGAGCGGACGTGGCACAGAAAATTGACTCGCCAGCTCTATTGCACTCAGTACGCGCTTCCTTCGTTGCCGGAATGGAGGTGATGCTGTGGGTATGCGGAGGAGTCGCGGTTCTGGGACTTCTGCTAACAGTGATCTTTATTCAAAAGAAGACAATTTCCAACAGAGCACCAGAGATTAATCAAAATGTGACTGGGGAATAAGCAAGTTTCTTGTTGAATCCGCTCTACTTCGAAGGCGGAGGTTCAACCTTTTGTTTGCGAAATTGGGGAGGGAGCGCAGTGATAGGATCACGTTTCTCTCCTCAGAATGTAAAGAGAAAATCACTAATAAGGTGGTGTACTATGTCGGCCATTCTTCTCCGGAATTTGAATAAAACTTATAGCGGCAAGCGTGGTGTGATTGATCTGAATCTAAAGGTAGAGCGAGGCGAAATCTTTGGATTTATCGGCCCTAACGGGGCTGGCAAATCCACTACGATCCGACTGCTATTGCAATTGATTGCCCCTACTTCAGGAGAGATATTTATTTTGGGACAACGCGTCAAGGGCGACGACCCGCGACTGCGCCAAAAAATAGGCTATCTCCCCTCCGAGGTTCGGCTTTATCCAGATATGACAGGCAATCAAGTTTTGAACTTCGCGGCAAACGTACATGGAGTGAACTTAAAACAATCGCCGCTTCATGATTATGCAGAAAGACTTCAATGGAACGGGAATCAGAAAATCAAATCCTATTCATTGGGAAATCGAAAGAAACTCGGCATTCTTCTTGCGCTTATCCATAATCCGGAATTATTGATTCTAGATGAACCAACCTCGGGATTGGATCCGCTCGTGCAGCAGCAATTTTTCCAGATACTCCGAGAATGGAATGAACTAAAAGGAACAACCGTGTTTTTTTCGACTCACATCCTGACTGAAGTTGAAAAATTATGCGACCATGTTGCCATTATCCGAGACGGACGCTTAAACCAAGTCTCAACGGTAGCAGAGATTTCCGCTGCGGGCGATCATTTCATCGAGGTTTCTTTTTCTGAAACAGATGAACGCGGTCAACTGCAGGAACTATATAAAATGGATCCGAGTACAAAATGTGAAAACGGCATTTACCGATTCCGTGTTCAAGATAAGGAACTTCGTTCTCTTCTAGCCGTACTGTCCAAAATGCCGGTTAAGGATTTGAGCGTGCGGAGAACGTCGCTTGAGGAAAAATTCATGAGCGAGTATGTTTCTGGAGTTAATGGGTCAGATGGGGGGGCTCGGACATGAATAAAATGATGCGTTACGAGATGAACCAAAATAAAAGAAGCTTCTGGATTGCTTTATCAGTCGTAGGGCTTCTTCAAGCCATCCCCGCGGCAGCCTCCAAGTCATATTTGGAGAGCGTGAAGAAAAAAATGCAGGATGGGCGATTGGAAAACTACTCCGAAAACCTCACTACTTTTGAAGGATGGGTATCCGGACAGCCATTCACGTTTTTTTTTACTTCTCCTTGGCTTTTTCTCCATGAGCTGGGCAATTGGCTCCATTGTCAAAGAGCGAGATCGTCTTACCGCAGAGTTCTTATTTACGCTTCCGTATAGCCGAACCTCTATTTTTTGGGCTAAATGGCTCGCGCATATTTGTCAAGTGATTGCCGTTGCTGTTGTATCGGCAGGAATTGTCTTGTTGATAGGGAATTTTATCGGCATGCTGAATGCACCTTGGGCAGTAACGAACGTTATGTTGGCAGGATTATTGACCTCACTAGCATTTATGGGAATCGGATTTGCATTATCTCCATGGCTGAACTCTGAACGCGGAGCTTTGTCGATTGGGATTGGAATCGTGTCCATTATGTTTTTATATAATATAATCGCTGGCCTGAATGATAGTTTTATGTGGATGGCAAAGGCTAACTTGTTTAATTTGTTTGATGCAGCAGCCATTAGTGGGGGAGAGGGGCTGCCTATGGCATCAGTGTTCGGCGCATTGGGGCTGCTTGCAGCGGGGAGCTGTGCAGGATGGGCCGGTATTGTTCAAAGGGACTTGTGATATTCGCGGTAAAAAAAATAAAAAAAAACAGCGATGATACAAGATCAGTTGAATGATCATCGTTGAGTGCGCTAACTTCTCATCATTTCATAATCGTGCTAAACTTACCTATGATTGATTATCGGGTAGCATGTGGGGACACGTTGGCACGCTACATAACAGCTGATGATCGTCGATTTCGAAATGATTCATAGTGCTCGATTCCTATATGTTCCTTTGTGAGGGATAGCTTGCGTTTGGATTCGCTATAAACGTATCTTGTTGAGACGGTTCATGGGATCGAAAAAATGGAGTTCGAGCAAAAATGCCATTGGGGAGTGAGCAGGGTGTCAGCAGATAACCAAAAAAACCATTGGGTTGCGAGAACGCAAAAAAAGCCAAAACCATGGCGGCAGTTCAAATGCATGCCTTACGTCTATTTAAAGAACTAGGCTATCACGAAACTACCGTCGAACAAATTGCCGAGGCTGCGGAAATATCTCCAAGTACTTTTTTTTCGATATTTTTCAACCAAAGAAGAGGTAGTCATTACTGATAATTACGATTCCTTTCTTATCGCTGCTTTCGAAGCTCAACCTTCAGATTTGAGTCCGATTCAAGCTGTCCGTCAAGCGATGATCTCGGGAGTGGAAGAACTGTCGGACGGTGAGCTGGCTACGGTGCGGGAACGAGATCAACTGATTATGAGCATTCCCGAGCTCAGGGCGGCAACCTTGAAAAACATGACCGGGACGATGAAGTTGATTGCGGAGATGGTGGCTAAGCGTATCGGCTGTTCGCCGGACGATATGGCGGTTCGTACTTTTGCGGGGGCGGTCATCGGCGTGAACATTTCAGTCATGCTGCATTATGCAGAGCATCCGGATGCTGACTTCAAGCAATTGTTGGATACGGCCTTAGGCCAACTGGAGGCAGGCCTGCCATTGCCGGGAGAGTAACATACACGATGTGATTTTCCTGCATCCGTTTCAAAACGTAATTTTGAAAAACACTTTGTTATGTACATTATTATGGAGCGCCAGCAGATTGCCTGGTGCTTTTTTTTCATTAGACCGCATACCGGACTCCCTTTTTTTGATAAAATAGATGGAGTTGCGCGTTTCTGGTTTGCGCGTTCGATGAGTTGGAACGAAAACAACAAGGCTTACGGGAAAGGACCACATTATGAAAAAACGTTGTATCGACATTCTTGTCATCATGGCGGGAGCATTCATTTTTGCGCTGGCCATCAATCTGTTCGTCATTCCGAACGAACTCGGCGAAGGCGGGGTTACGGGGGTAACCATCATTCTGTATTACATGTTTGAATGGTCTCCGGGGCTCATGAGCTTTATTCTGAACGCTATTCTATTAATCGTGGGTTATAGATTTCTGGATAAAAATACGGTCATATATACGATTATCGCCGTCGTGTTCAACTCGTTATTCCTGCATTTGACGCATGATTGGCGTATTGATTCCAATGAACTGATCATTAACGCCATATTCGGGGGAATCTTCACGGGCGTAGGGATCGGATTGATCATCCGGGTCGGCGGAACGACGGCAGGAACGACGATTTTAGCCCGAATTATGAATAAGTTCCTGGATTGGAACGTGAGCTATGCGTTGTTGTTCTTTGACCTGATCGTTGCGTTCTCCTCCTATTTCATCATTGGCGCGGAGAGTCTGATGTTTACCATTGTGATGCTCTATATCGGGACGAAGGTCATGGACTTTATTATTGAAGGCATCAATCCGAAAAAGGCGGTTACGATCATTTCCAAAGATTATGATAAAATCGCTGAACAGGTGAATGTCGTTATGGACCGGGGCGTTACGGTTTTGCATGGGCATGGGCATTATACGAAGCTGCCGAAGGAAATTTTGTATATTGTCATCAGCAAGCAGGAAGTGAGCGCGCTCAAAAAAATCGTAAAGGCGCTTGATAAAGACGCCTTCATTACGATTCATGATGTGCGCGACGTGTTCGGCGAAGGGTTCGTAGATATCTCGAAATAAGCAAGGCTCGCCGCCAATCAGGTCGGCCCTTGGTAAAGCCGCAGAAAAAAATCCCTTGAGCGTCAGGCTCAAGGGATTTTCGACTTTTTTTGGACACCGCCGTCAATCTATTTCTTAAGCAGCAAATACATAAAGTAAGGTGCGCCGATCAGCGCGACCATGATACCGGCGGCGATGCCGTCCGGATCGACCAGATTTCGGCCGATCGTATCGGCAAGGAGAAGCAGCCAACCGCCGGTCAGGATGGCAACCGGGATAAACATTTGATGGCGCGGGCCCACCATCGCTTTGGCGATGTGGGGGGCCATCAGCCCGATAAAGGCAATGCCGCCGGTGACGGATACCGCCGAAGCTGCAAGAGCGACGGCGCGAGCAGCAGGGTGAGCCGTTCTTTTTCTATGGAAATGCCGACGCCTACCGCAACGGGCTCGCTCAGGGTGAGCACGTTAAGCCTGTTCGCTTTATACAGCGTAAATGGAATCAGTACCGCAAGCCAAGGAACAACCGCCCAGATAAACGGCCAGTCGGCCCCCCATATATTGCCCGCGATCCATTTGGCGATAAAGTCGACTTTGGCGCGTTCGGCCGAGGAAACGATGATGATCATCACCCCTGACAACGCCATCGAGAAGCCGATACCGATCAAAACGAGCCTGATCGGCTGCATACCGGAGATCCGGCTGTAGGCAAAAGCATAGATCAGGCATGCCGTCGCCAACGCGCCGAGAAACGCGACGAAGGGAAGCATGTACACAAAAGATCCAGCCTCGATCGGGAAAAATAAAAAGAATACGGTTATGGCTACGCCGGCGCCGGAGTTGATGCCGACAATGCCGGGATCCGCCAAATCATTGCGGGTGATGCCTTGCAGAATCGAGCCCGATAAGGCAAGCGCCATTCCGGCAAGCAGGGTAATCAGCATCCGGGGCAGCCGGACGCTGAAGAGGACGAAGTCCTCTTTGAACGTTCCTTGGCCGAATAGAGTAGGAATGAGCCGGTCGTACGAAAGGGAGGAATATCCCATCCCCATGCCGATCACCGCCGTGATCAGGATAAGCACGAACAGCAGGCCTACCATCAGCCGTTGTTTTTTGACAAGAACCGGGTGGATCATGAGAAGGCCTTCCCTCCTTTCCGTACGATGATCAGGAAGAAGGGCAAACCGAGCATCGCGACGATGGCCGCCACAGGCGTCTCATACGGGGCGTTAATCGTCCGTCCCAGCGTATCGGCGAACAGCATAAAGGCGGCGCCGATGATTCCGGACATCGGAATGACAAACCGGTAGTCCGTGCCGACAATGGCCCGAACGATATGGGGGATCATCAGCCCGATAAAGGCCATGTTCCCGACGAGGGCGACCGAAGCCCCGGCAAGAAGAATAATCACGATGAACAAGGCCGCTTTGATCTGCGTCGTTTTTTTGTCCAAGCCCTACGGCTACTTCTTCGCTCATGCTAAGGATCGTGAGCTGCCTTGCGAGGAGGAGCGCTATCGCAAGGCCGACGGCGATAAACGGAACGATGGTCTGAAGCTGGCTCCAGGAGGTGCCGACCATGCCGCCGGCCGTCCACATGGAGACATCCTTGGAAATTTTAAAATAAATGCCGACGCCTTCCGCGAAGGCATGCAGGAACGCCGAGACGGCCGCGCCCGCCAATACGAGGCGAAGGGGAGAGAAGCCCCCCTTTTTCAAGTTGCCGATGCCGAATACCATCAGTGCTCCCGCGGTCGCTCCGATAAAGCACGAGACCATGATGCCGAAGTAGTTGGCTCCCGGGATCCAGGCTATGGTTACCGCGAGCGCGGCATTGGCTCCGGACGTTAGCCCCAGCAGACCCGGGTCGGCGAGCGGATTGCGCGTCATGCCTTGCATGATGGCCCCGGATACGGCGAGTGCCGCGCCTACAACGATAGCGGCGGTTTCGCGCGGCAGCCGGATCTCCCGGATCATGGACAGCTTATCGCCGGCTGTACTCGATGTCAGGGCAAGCCATACCTCCCGCAGGGAGGTATCGGCCGCCCCGAGCAGCATGGCGGCAAGGAACATGGCGGCAAATACCAGGACGCCGCCGATCAGTTTAAAGATAAAGGGAATGGAACGTTTCGCGTTTGTATTCATGGCCGTTCATCAGCTGCCGAGAAATGCTTTTGCAAAGAAGTCCAGCTGGAATTCAAGCGTAAGCGGGTCGTTGAAATAAAATTCCTTCGCATTGACTTCAAACAGCCGATTGTTTTTAACGGCGGGAATGTTCTTGTACGTTTCGGTTTCCTGGAAAGAGTTATCGGCCTCCGCATTCTTGCTCAAAACGACGTAATCGCCGGCGAATTCCGGAAGCACCTCGGTGGACAGAGCGTAGTAGCCTGCTTCAAGGGCCATTTCCTTCACTTTTTCAGGCATGGCCAGTTTCATTTCCTGGTACAGGATTTCGGTGCCGCGGCCCCAGTTGTCGCCGAACACGTACAGCTGCTTGTCGAACTTCTCGATGACCGATACGGTTGTATCGGGTCCGATTTTGGCCTTGATGTCTTCGCCGGTTTTTTGGGCGCGCTTTTTGAAGTCTTCGACCCAGGCGGTCGCTTCTTTTTCCTTGTTAAGCAGCTTGCCGATTTCGATATGCTGGGTCAGGTAGTCGACTTTGCCGTAGGTATAAGTAACCGTTGGAGCGATTTCCTTCAACTTGTCCAGGTTCTTGATGTTGGACAGTCCGATAATGAGGTCGGGGTTCAGCTCGATGATTTTCTCAAGGCTGTCGTCCGTGACTTCTTCAACGTCTTTCAGCTGATCAAACCGGGGGTTGTCCTTGGACCAGGAGTCGACGCCGACGATATTGACGCCGAGCTGCATGACGTTTCCGGCAAACGTGGAAAGCACGATGACGCGTTTGGGATCGGCAGGAACCTTAACCGGTCCGTTCTCGGACTGGTATGTAATGGTCGTTTTGGATTCGCTGCTTTGTTCCGAAGCTGCGGTTGCTTCCGTATGATCCTGTTTTTCAGCCTTGCTGCCGCAGGCGCTAAGAGCCAGCAATAGCAGCAGCATAAGCGGGATGTATATTTTTTTCATGGACGGTTTCTCCCTTTAGTAGATTGTAAGTCACGCACATCGGTTTGCCGGTACGCGGATCATGCCCGATTTCGGCATCGATTTGAAATACTTCGCGAAGCACGTCGTGATGAATAACTTCCTCGCAGCTTCCGGCCCTTACGATTTCCCCATCCTTCATGGCGATCAGGTGATCGGCAAACCGGGCGGCCTGATTCAGATCATGGAGGACCATGACAATCGTGCGCTCCTGTTCCAGATTCAACTTTTGCAGCAGTTCCAGCACCTCCAGCTGGTGGGCCAGATCAAGGTAGGTCGTCGGCTCATCCAGGAAAATGATTTCGGTTTCCTGAGCCAACGCCATGGCAATCCAAACACGCTGCCGCTGTCCCCCGGACAAAGCATCCACGGGGCGGTGTTTAAAATCCTTCGTCCCCGTCACTTCCAGCGCCCAATCGATGACCTCATAGTCGCGCGCAGTCAGGCGTCCGAATCCCTTCTGATAAGGGTAACGGCCGTAAGAAACCAGTTCCCCTGCAGTGAGACCGCTTGCGCTTTCGGGCGACTGGGGCAGAATGGCCATTTTTCTGGCGAGAACCTTGGTATCTTCCTTGGCAATTTGTTTTCCGTCCAAGAGGATCGTTCCGTCCTGATGCGAGATAATGCGGGTCATCGCTTTGAGAAGGGTGGATTTTCCGCAGCCGTTGGCGCCGATGATGGTCGTGATTTTTTTTGTCCGGAATATGGGCGCTGAGCCGCTTAACGATCAGACGTTCACCATAGCCGACGCTTAAGTTCTCGGTATATAGGCGAGACATGGGTTAACCTCCATTAAAAGAAATATAGTAACTTTCATATATCGTTGATAATGATTATCAGTATCATCATTTTATTACTTTAAATCTTATGGAATGGAGTGTCAACCACTATTTTTGGTTGCCAAACAGAGGAAAAGGCATTATATTATAGTTAATTGAGAATGATAATCATTAACATTAATTTACCGGGGAGTGAACCGTAAATGGAGCGTCAGGATCTGTTTGATGTGACGATTATCGGAGGAGGGCCCGCAGGGCTTTACTCCGCTTTTTATAGCGGTCTGCGGGAGATGAAAACGAAATTGATCGAGTTCCAGCCGCAGCTCGGGGGGAAAATCCATGTTTACCCGGAGAAAATGATCTGGGATGTCGGCGGACTGACGCCCGTTCCGGGAGCGAAACTCATCGAGCAGCTGGTGGAGCAAGGGCTGACCTTTAATCCGGAGGTTGTTTTGGGCGAGAAAGTAACCTCTATTGGGCGGGATGCGGATGGTACCTTTGTATTACATACCGCTTCCGGAACGGAGCATTATTCGAGAACGGTTATCGTCGCGGTCGGCGGCGGCATTTTGAATCCGCAAAAGCTGGAGATTGAGGGAGCCGACCGGTTTGAAGTATCCAATCTGAACTATACGGTCAAATCCTTAAAGCAATTCAAGGATAAAACCGTCGTTATATCCGGCGGAGGCAACTCGGCGATCGATTGGGCGAATGAGTTGGAGTCGATTGCGAAGAGGGTATACCTGGTCTACCGGAAAGGAGCGCTGACGGGGCATGAAGCCCAGGCTTCCCAACTGATGAACAGCTCGGCGGAATGCCTTTTAAACACATCCATCACACGGCTGATCGCCTCGAGCAACCATGAGGTGATCGAGCGGGTGGAGCTCACCCACCATGAGACCGGAGAGGTATCGGAGCTGGAAATCGACGAGGTCATTATCAGCCACGGTTACGAACGCGATAAGGATCTGCTCGAAAATAGCAGCCTACATATCGATATGGTGGACGAATACTTTATTGCCGGCAATCCCAACGGGGCCTCATCGGTGGAAGGCCTGTATGCTGCGGGCGATATTTTGAAGCATGACGGGAAACTGCGCCTCATCGCGGGCGCTTTCCAGGACGCGGCCAATGCCGTCAATCAGGCAAAGCAGTTTATTCAGCCGGATGCGCACAAATCGGCCATGGTATCCTCGCACAACGAACTTTTCAAGCAGCGGAACCGGGAACTGGTGAAGCAGATGATAAGGCAGTGATTGGCCTTTCGTTCTTCCTGGCCGCAAGCATTGGCTGATATAAATGAAAACCAAAACAGATGGCTTCTGTTCAATCCAGAAGTCATCTGTTTTTTTCGTCCCTGAAGGGGGGATGCGGATATGCTGTATCTTTTTATTCCGGCTTTCTTATCTTATTGTCCTTTATAGTGCCGGATGCTGGCCGAAAGTTGAGATCGCGTCTATCAGCGTATTCCACTCTTCTTTTGGAAGCTCATGCCCCACTCCTTCCAGAGTGATCAGGAAGGCTCCGGGGATGGCTTCTGCCAGATGAACCCCGTGCGGATAAGGAATGATCGGATCTTCGGTACCATGAATCACCTGGGTTGGAACGGCAATGTCCGAGGTTCGTGTTAGATAGGATTCACCCCCGGTAACCAGGCCGTGGTTGTTCATGCTTTCCGGGTTATCCCAGCGTTCCAATTCTTCCCGGGCGAGAATACGTGTCCTGTCTTCATCCAAAGGATACTTGGAACCGGCAAGCATCTTCCATTTCCCAAGAGAGAACCGGACCACCGCATCCCGATCAGACCAATTCAGGGAGGCGTGTTCCATGAAAAATTTCATTACCTTCCCGTCCATTTCAGGCAGGTGAGGCGCAAAATTGGATGTCATGATCAGGGTCAAAGCCGAAACGCGCTCCGGATGCCGAAGAGCGATGATTTGGCCCAACAAACCGCCCATCGACATGCCCGCGAAGTGGGCTTTGGCTATTCCGTACGCGTCCAGAATATGAATCGCATCATCCGCCATGTCTTCAAAGGTATAATCCGGCTGCCCCGGTGGATACGCCGTGGAACGCCCCGTATCGCGGTTATCGTAACGGATGACGTAATGTCCCGTATCCGCCAACCGCCGACAAAAATCCCGATCCCACCAGATCATCGAGGATTGGGCCCCCATGATCAGCAGAATTGCCGGATCCGTATTTTTACCGAAAGCTTCAGTGCAGAGCCGGACTTCGCCCGCTTGAATGAATCGTTCGCTCATGTATATTTCCCTCCATTATTTGCTTATTTACGCTTGTATACAAGAAAAAGCACAGGCGCTGGGCCTGTGCTTTATGCAGCCGGAAAATGGACGACAAATAAAAGGAAGCCTTAAGGAACAGAAGTAACGCTAGGGGGTCGGCTAACAGACACACCCGGCTTCCGCTTAAAGTCTCATTATTTGCAAATCCGTTCATTGTAGGGTTACCTTCGAGGCAGACCATTTTCCGATTACATCCACACATCACAGCCCAATAAAGTGCTATTTCATAAAAATGTGCAGCGGACATCAGAAAATTTAGTCTAACACACGTAACCCTCCGTTCCTTGTAAATTACAGTAAGGGTAACACGCCCATTCGGACGTGTCAACCATATTTTTACATGAGGTTGGATGGGGTGCGGCAAGGAACGTAACGGCGCCCAAATGCAGCAATGCTGCGGGCAATGAGGAACTGGGCGCCGTAATAGGTCGTCATGATAAACACATCGGAATAGGGAATGTCGGACACAAACATGTTCCACGACAAAACCGAGTCCGAAACGACGAACAGTATGCTGCCGAAGATGGCCCACGGGTTTCCGGTCATGATGGACGACCACAGCATCAGAGAAATCACGGCAATATAAGCCAGGACGGGCATGATTAAGGCTTCGTTTCCAGCCGTTTGCAGCGCGCCAACCAGTTCTGTGCCCATAAACCAAGCGTATGCGCCAATCGGCAGGAGGCTGAACATGCCAAGAGCCGAAAACCGCCATTGGCTGAAAAAGGCCGTCATATAAAACAGATGCCCGATCAGAAACGCGGTCAGACCGATGACAAACCAGACCAGCAGGCCGTCACCCAGCATGCAGAAAAATAATCCGGCCAGCAAAAGCCGGCTGGTTTTTGTCGTAACTCCCGGGAACTGCAAATAGGCATAGCCGATGACCAGCCACATCGGAATCAGCTTGAACAGCAGCTTTACGGGGAGCGGCTCAGGCGGAATAAAGAAAATGTAAACGAAACTCATTAACAGAATCATCAGAGGCAGTACGTACTTTTTCAGCTGATCGGAACGTATAAATTTCAATGATGCAGCCCCCTTATGCCGGAAGATTTAAACATCATATTGGAAATATATTGGTGCATTTACATTTCTACGGAAGTTATTGCGAATCCTGCATGGAAAGAGGGGCTTTTTTTCGCGTCCATCTTTATTTTGGCGAAAAGCCTTGGACGATCTGCCAATTCAGTTCTTCTTTGACGTCATCTATTCTGAAGTCATCCACGAAGGGCTCATAAATCATCTTGAGGGCGTCAAGGTGTAACTTGGCTTCCGTCAGGCAGCCGGTGGATTCCTTCATTTTTGCGGAGTAGCGCGCTTTGAAATCGGCCAGTGCTTCCGCATATTTTTCATCCGTACCGGGGCGGATGCAGCGCTCATACGTATCGATGATTTCATCTCCGGGATGTTCGGGAAAATATTCGTGCGGGGCCGTGCTGTCAAATATCGCAAAATTGGCTTCGCGGACGATAATCATGTCCAGACTGTTCGGATCGAAGCCGCAGTGGTATACTTCCACATCGAAGCCGCGATCCTCGGCGGCAGCGGCGATTTTTTTGAGCATGGTGGATTTGCCGGATCCGGCACGGCCTTTGACAAGGTACCGCTTCAGGCCTTCCGTAAGATTCGGAACAAAGTCGACGGCGCCTTTCGGCGTGGCCGCCCCGAGAAAACGGTGATCCACCCGTGAGGACTTTTCCGTTCTCCGGTCCCCTAACAACGTTTCGATAACTTCGCTCGTCAGGCGGTCAGCCGCTTCAAAATCCATGTTTTCGATATACAGCGCCTCCCATTCGTCATGGATGCGAAGCGCCTCGGCAAATCCGGCGTAGGCTTGTTCATGGAGCTTGCTTATGGTGTCATTTAGAATATCGATTTCGGGCTGAAGCTGTTCCAAAGACGCAGGCTCGGAGACGGCTTCGGCCAAATGGATAAACTGCACGGCAAGACCGGGTACCTCGGTGTTCAATCCCCGAAAAGCCTCTCCCGTAACCACGCCTGTCTTGAGTTCCGGAGCGATCCACCCGTCGATCGAGTCAGGATCCGAGGCACAGTGAAGCATCCACAGGGGCTCACCAAGGCCGGAAACCGCCGATCCCGAGTTCTGCATCAGATTCTGCCGTGCGCTGACGGGAAATCCGTCAATGACAAAGAGGCGCTCGATACCCTGGAGGGAGCTGTGAAGAAGGCTGGTAAAGCCGCGGGCCGTATTGCCGGCAGCAAAGAAATGCTTGATATTTAAAGTCATAACGTCACACCTTTCTGGGCTGCTGTCATGGTTCTGATTTATTTTATTGCCCCCGGGGGAAAAATGTGCGGCCGTCATCAGCCGATAGAGCCGTTCTGCTTGATTTACCTTTAACTCCCCTTGTGTTCATCCTTAAAGTTTGGGACAATAATAAGTAGTTGCCGATCATAGGTCAACCCATGAAATAGAATTCATTTTAACGTTTTATAGAGAGAGGATATTTCAATGAACAAACCATCCATTTATGGATTAACTTTAGATCAGCTTACATCCTGGCTGGAGGAACGGGGACACAAGAGATCACGGGCTGCACAGGTTTGGAACTGGCTGTACCGGGAGCGCGTTGCCGACTTTACGGCCATGACGGACGTAAACAGGGAAACTCTTCAGCTTCTAGCCGAGCACTATTCCATCTTGACGCTGGAGGAGCACACGAAGCAGGAGTCGGTGGACGGGACGGTTAAATTTTTGCTGCGTTTGTCGGACGGGAATTTAATCGAGACGGTGCTGATGCGGCATAAGTTCGGGCTTTCGGTATGCGTCACCACCCAGGTCGGCTGCAATATCGGTTGCAGCTTCTGCGCAAGCGGCCTGCTGAAGAAGAGCCGGGACCTGACCAGCGGAGAAATCGTGGAGCAGGTCATGAAGGTGCAGCTCCATTTGGATCAGGCCCGGAAAGATGAGCGGGTCAGTCACATTGTGGTGATGGGGATCGGCGAGCCGTTCGATAATTTCGAACATATGTCGAACTTCATCCGGGTCATCAAGGACCATAAGGGCCTCGCGATCGGACCGAGACATATTACGGTATCCACGAGCGGCCTGGCTCCCAAAATCATGGAGTTTGCCGACAGCGACCTGCAGGTGAACCTGGCCATATCCCTGCACGCCCCGAACAATGAGCTGCGGACGCGGATCATGAAGATCAACCGCGCGTACCCGCTGGAACAGCTCATGCCGGCCATTGACTATTACTTGGAAAAAACAAACCGGCGCATCACCCTTGAGTATATTTTGCTGAAGGGCGTGAACGATCAGCGGGAGCATGCTTTGGAGCTCGCCCAACTGATAGGCGATAGAAGAAGCCTTGCGAACGTTAACCTGATTCCGTACAATCCGGTGGATGAGCACAGCCAGTATCAGCGCAGCACGCAGGAAAGCATCACGGGCTTTTACGATACGCTTAAGAAACAGGGAGTAAGCGTTAGCGTTCGCCTGGAGCACGGTACCGATATCGATGCCGCCTGCGGCCAGCTGAGAAGCAAACAAATCCGAAAAGCGCAGTAATCCAAAAGCACGATTCATATGCAAGTTTCTTTTTCAGGGCGCTTGTCCTGTTACTGTAAAGCGTATCCGCTCTGGGCGATGCGCTTTTTTCTGAATATAGAAAAGTGTAATTGAGGGAGGGGCTTAGGATGCATACGAAAAACAGTTTGCTGCATGATCTTGAATCGCTTGGAATCGACCCGGCAGGAACGTTGCTTGTTCATTCCTCGATGAAGAGCATCGGCGATGTCGAAGGCGGAGCGGATACCGTATTGGATGCTCTGTCGCATTACATGCGGGAGGGCCTGCTTGTCCTGCCGACGCATACCTGGTCATATATTAATGCGGACCAGCCTAGGTTTGAGGTTGAACACTCGCCGGTCTGCGTCGGCATCCTGCCCGAGCTGTTCCGCAAAAGGCCAGAGGTGGTCCGTTCCCATCACCCGACGCATTCCGTAGCGGCACTGGGGCGGGACGCTGTTTCGTTTACCGCAGGGGACGAACGCTTCGATTCTCCTTGCCACAGGGAGTCCGCTTGGGGAAAGCTGCTGGACCGCAAGGCCCAAATCATGTTGGTCGGCGTGGATTTGCGCCGGAATACGTTTATTCACGGCATTGAGGAGTGGGTCGGCATCCCCGACCGGCTTACCGCCCAGCCTGAGGCACTGGTAACGGTGCTCTCGGACGGCACGGAAATTCAAGTGCCTTCCCGGAGACACCGTGGACCGTTCTCCTCCGAGCACTTCTGGAAGGCGGAGGAGCTTCTTCAGGAGCGAGGGGCCATGGCAAAGGGGCGCTTCGGCGATGCGCTGGTACGGGTATGCGATACCGTGAAGTTAACGGAGGTGCTGGAACCGGTGCTTCGCGCCGATCCATACGTGTTTGCCGACGACAAGCCGATGGAGCTCAAGAGTTGATGATGGATTGCTCAAGTTTGGGGAATAATGGAGTAAACATTTGGACTCATGAGTAGTTCGGGTTCAAAAAAAGCCGTTTTTTCAGCACCCGGAAGGTTGGATGAAGCCGGATTCGACGCCGATGCCGCTTCCCGGATTCATTTTTAGTCAAAAGTTGTCTTTTTTAAATAACTTCTAAATAGGGAGCTGTGTAAGAATGTCTAATGAAGAAGTAATTGTTACCGCCGAAGGGTATGCCAAATTGGAGGAAGAACTGAGATATCTAAAAGAGGAAAAGCGCAAAGAACTGGCAGAGCGTTTGAAGGTGGCGATCAGTTACGGCGATTTGAAGGAAAACAGCGAATATCATTCCGCCAAGGACGATCAGGCATTTATGGAGACCCGCATTTTGATTCTGGAAAAAATGCTGAGAAAAGCCCGGGTGGTGGATGCCGACCAAATGGATCTGAACAAGGTCGGCGTGGGCTCGATCGTTGTTCTGAACGATCTGGAGTTCAAGGAAAAAGTCGAATACCGCATTGTCGGACCGGCTGAGGCGGACGTGATGGATAACAAAATATCCTATGAGAGCCCATTGGGTAAAGAGCTCATGGGCAAAGAAGTGGGCAGCATCGTACACGTGGACGCCCCGATGGGAATCATCAAATATGAGCTGCTGGAAATCAAGGCCGAATAAAGACGCGATTATAGCTAAACGGATAAAAGAAATCGCCCTTTGCGAAAATGGTGGTGAGGTTCCACCATCCCCAAGGGCGATTTTTATTCGAAAAGATACGCTATAAGGCAAGGTTCCAAACACGGTTTCGATCCGTCAGCTTATAAGCTTTTTTGAAATTTATTGGCTCTCCGAAGGATTCAACACCTTGATGCGCCCTTCCAACCGTGGCTCGATCGTTTTCTGCTTCTGCAAATATTCATGGAAGGCATCACGCAGGTAGCTCTTCGTCTTCGAAAGAAGCTTGGTCTCTTCCTTAAGCATCGTGAACTTGTCGCCGCCGCCGGTCAGGAAGTCATTGGAGACGACCTTGTATTTCTTCGCTTTATTGATCGGTTTGCCGTCTATGGTTACTTCAACCAGCCGGGAGCCGGGTTCCTTGGAGGCATCGAAGGTGTAGCTTAGGCCGGATACCTGCAAAAACCCGCCGGCTGCGCTCGGATACCAGGAGACGCTGTGCTCAAGAGTATCCCATATCGTCTGTCCGCTGGCCTCCACCATAACGACGGTATTGTCGAACGGGAGTACGGAGTAGATCTCCTCCAGCGTGATGTCCCCGGCATCGATGCTGGCCCGTATGCCGCCGCCGTTCTGCAGGGCGATGTCCGCTCCCGTCATCTCGCGCAGGCTGTCGGCAACGGCATTGCCCAGATTGGACTCCTTCATTCGCACGGTCGACCGCTCGCCGTCCAGCGAACCCGCGGTCTTGCCGACAACCTCCTGCATTTTCTTGTCGAGATTGGCGCGGTACTCGTCAATGACCTTAACTACGGCCGGATCTTCCTCAAGGTTGCTCGTCAGGAAGATGTGGGCAAAGTTCAATCCGATCATTTCATCATTCAGCACGTTCAGATTGATTTGATTTAATACTTCGGCATGCTTTCCCGGTGAGATCAGCCATGTATTGTTGATGATTTGCGGGAAATCGACGACATCCTGGCCTCCGCCGATTTCCACGTCGATTCCTTGGACTTTGGTCGGCAGAACCTTGTTGTCTCCATGCAAATGTGCAAGGGCGATTACAACGTCGGTTTTATCCTTGATGGCATTCACGGTCTCTTGGGCCGATTCGAATTCATTCTTGAAGCTGATGCCTTCCACGTTTTTGGGATGGGTATAATAATGGCTTTCGTCATCCGTAACGCCAATGATCCCTATATTGATTCCGTCCACTTCCTTAATGACATAAGGGTCCAGGTGGTCGGGACGCTGGCCGTTGTAAAGCGTGTTGGCCGACAGGAACGGGAACTTGGCCCGCTCTGCGTTTGCTTTCATGACGCTTAGGGGGAAATCAAAATCATGATTGCCGAGCACCATGGCATCGTACTTCATGGCGTTCATCACATCAATGGTAGACCGGCCTTCGAACAGATTGCCTATGTTAGTGTTGTACGGCGCGTCCCCGCCGTCAACAAGCAGTGTATTCGGCTGTATTTTGCGCGTATCGTCAATGATTTTGCCCATCCGCGCAAGCCCGCCGATTTCATTCTTGGCGTCTTTGGGCTTGTAAGGCTCAAGATGGGAGTGGATATCGGACGTAGCAAACACGGTAATGACCTTGAAGTCGGGGCTCCCTATCAGCTTGGCAAGCATCGCTGCCGCTTCGCCTCTTGTGACGGGTTCCTGGCTCATGGCTTCTTTCTTCGTGGCGATGCCAAGCTCGGCAGCCTTGTCCCCTGCATTGACTTTCCGATCGGCGCCGTACACGGTACGGACGATCATATCGATCCATTCAGCTTTCGATACCGTATCGTTTGGCTTATAAAGACTGCCTTCGGCTTCATCCGCACGGACCTTTAAAGCCCCTTCGATATAGTGATAGCCCCAGTGGTCCGTAATGTCTTTCGCGGACGGAACCGTGAACGATTCATCGATCACGCCGAGCGGATCCTCATAGCGGACGGTTTTGGCCAAGTTCGGGTCATCCGAAGGAAGCGGCTCTATCGTTGGCAGCTTAAACGCTCTGACCAACAGTGCCGCCGCTTCGGCTTTGGTCAGATGCCGGTCGGGATAGAACTTCTTGCCCTCGCTGACAATTTCTTTGTCATGCAGGATCCGGACGGCCTCCCGATAAGGCGAGGATGACAGATCCCGAAATACGTTTTGGTCTGCGGCATACGCCGTAACGCTGATGCTTGCCGCTAGCATAAGGCTTGCAATGCCGCTGATGACGGTCTTTTTCATGAACGCAACAACTCCCTTGTTGTTCAATGATATGTAGCAACTGTCATCATCTCATAATATTGTTCACAGGGTGTAAATGGGATGTAAAATATAGCTATATGCATGCAGAATGCGATCCTATGGCAATGTAGGCCATGCAAAAAAACCTCCTTCGTTCGAACTTGAAGAGAGGTTTTTTGCTGGGTAAAACAGATCATTTGAAAGATGCCTTAAACTTGAATGAACAGGCTGAATTCCTGGCCGTTTTTAACCGGCTCCTGAGCCATCGTATAGCCGTGCTTCACGACTTCCTCCGGTACGTTGCGGAATGCCGAAGGGCAGTCGGAGATCACTTGAAGCAGTTGGCCTTTCTTCATATCACGCAGGGTTTCGAGCGTGTAGATGACCGGATAAGGGCACGATTCCCCACGAAGATCCAGTGTAAAATCAACGGACATTGCTGATATCCCCTTTCTTGAATCCTACGCCGAAGCGGTAGTTTTTTTGCCAGTAAACGGCGACGGCAAAGCCGAGCCCGAGCACGAGCAGCGTAACCGTCAATGCAGCCGCCGGGCCCATGGCGGCAATCAGGTTGACAGGCGAGCCGCTCTTCACAAGAAGATTATAGACCCCCAGGTGGTCCCAGGCATAAGCCAGGCTGGTAGCGCCGAGGATGTTGCCAATGAAGACCGGTAAAAAGACAACCTGGCCCTCCATCAACCGGTACATCATGCCGGTTTCGCAGCCGCCGGCCATCACGATCCCGAGCCCGAACAGCAGTCCGCCGACAAACGTGCTCGGCGCGGCGATTTTCGTAATCGGATCGAGGCCGTAGATGAGAATGACGACAAGCGTAGCCACGGAGCTTACCGCCATGCCGACGGTAATCGCTTTGGTCATCGTGGCCCGGCCGCTGATCCACAGATCGCGGAATGCGGAGGTGAAGCAGATTTGCCCCCGCTCGATCAGGATGCCGAACGCCGCGCCAAAGAGGGCAGCCGTGCCAAGCATCGTCCGGCCTGTAATATAGAAGTAAATGATCAGAGCGGCATACGCGAGGCCGAGAACGGCGCCAATGAACGGCTGCCGGTTTTTGCCCGTTGACGCAGCCGGGGCGGTACCGCCTTTGGTCAGCACGGGCTTGCCTTTCCACCATCTCGTGTTGACGACCTTCGCGCCCAGATAGGTACCGGCAGCCGTGGCCACGATAAAAATCCAGGAGTGGAAAGAGAACTGCGGCACGCCCGTAAAAAAAGGCGGCGAGGTTGCAGCCCAGTGCCAGACGTGCTCCGAAGCCGGCGATGATTCCGCCGGCAAAGCCCTGCACATAACGGCGTTTCTGCTTCGGCAGACGAATTTTGAAATTGCTGCTGAGCAGAATCGTAACCAGTGCGCCGATAAACATCCCCCATACGATCCACCCGTCCGTCCGCGTCCATGTCGTTCCATCCATATGAACCAGCCCGAAATAAGCCCAGCCCGATACATCCACCCCGAAGAACTCCAGCACATGGCCTCCGAGCCGGGTAAATTCGCCGGTAACCGCCCATACCGTTTTGGTGATGCCGAAGTATATCGCGCTAAGTATGCCTGCAACGGTCATGACGAGATAAGGGCTCCAATAGTTTCCGAACCATTTTGAATATGCTTTTTTTCACCTTACTGTAACTCCTCGCTCTAAATGTCTCGATGCGTAAATTCACAAATTCCATTCTACTACAAAAAAAACGATTCTTGGGCAAGAACATGAACCTGATATTATTTTCCTTCGAATGAACAGGATGGCGATTTAAAAAAATTCATTCGTTTTTGGCTGGGTCTGCAGAACGAAATTGAAAGAGAGATTTTGACCCGTGAAAAATAATAGTTAAGGCCTAATTGCAGGATTATTCCTTCCAGATGGCGCGGATATTCCCTTTCTTGCGACAGGATATGCCAGCAAAGAGGGCTGTATAACCACGGGAAACGATATGTTGGGTAACATTATTTGCCAATTTAATCGTTCCGGTCGCTGATGCGCATCTTTTTTTCTAGTCTTTTTCGAATATAGTAATCTATCGCAATTGGTGATACTATATTTCCAAATTTATTAATTAACCATTCTTATCCATATTTTAGCTGAAAGGAGAGAAGTGCAGCGCTTTAGCATCCAGACAGGCTCATCAGGCCCAGACAATACTATTAAAGAGAATCGAGGGAATTCATTGAAAAAGAAATCATTTTTCCGAAAATTGCCTGTGGTTTCACTAGCCCTGCTATTGTCAGCCAGCATTGCCGCTCCATCCGGCAGTTACGCCGCTTTCGATCCGGATCTTCACGAGAATATCGTCATGAAGGCCAGGAACGGAGGGCTGCTGTCATCGGAGCCGGGACCTGCCTTTATATCACCGAAGATCGGCACTTCTTCAGCGAGAAAAATAAACGTGATCGTTCAGCTCAGCAGCGAACCTGCCGCGGCCGGAAAGTTCGCAGCGAGCATGGGACTGCGCAGCATGTCCGCGTCGTCGCTGGAAACGGCGGCATCGAAGGAGCAAGCTTCTTTTGAAAGCGCAGCCAAGGAGATGGGAATACCGATGCGGGTCAACTACCGGTACAACACCGTTCTTAACGGTTTGGAGGTTACGGTTCCTGCCAACCGGATTCCCGAACTGGCGGGGATCCCCGGCGTAAAGTCCATATATGAGAATAAAACCTATTACTCCATTCCGGTGCAGGAGCCTCCGGCTCTGGCTGCAAGCGAAGCAACCTATGACAACGCTCCGTTGGACCAGATCAACGTACCGGAAGCCTGGGCCAAAGGATTGACCGGCAAAGGGCTCAAGGTGGGTGTCATCGATACGGGGGTTGACTATAAGCATCCGGATTTGGCCGGCGCTTATAAAGGCGGATGGGATTCGTTCGAGCAGGACAACGACCCTTATGAAGAACCGCCGCTTTCCGTGGAAGACGACCCGGTCGGAAAAGGCTTTGCCGGAACGTCGCACGGCACCCACGTGTCGGGCACGGTTGCGGGAAGAGCGGCCAACACGTCGTCCGATGTCGTCCAAAAAGGGGTGGCGTACGAAGCCGACCTCTATGTCTATAAGGTGCTTGGCCGGAATGCCGAGACAGGACGCGCCTCCGGCACCTCCGCACAGGTCATTGACGGCATCGAAAGAGCGGTGAAGGACGGGATGGACGTCATCAACCTGTCGCTCGGCTCCGATACGGAAAAGGATCCCAACTCGCCGGATGCCATGGCCGTGAACAATGCCGTTCTGTCAGGCGTTGTTGCGGTGGTGGCCAACGGCAATGCGGCGGACAGCGGGCCCTACTACTACTCGATGGGCTCGCCGGCAGGCGCCCAGCTTGCCATCTCGGTCGGCGCAGTCACCAGTCCAAGCTATTTCTTTACGGGCTCGGCTTCCGTGACCCAAGCGACATATGGGGGCGCGGATACGTCTCCCGAAGCGCCTATAGCCCCGGCATTGGACAGCCGGATTTCTTCCAAGACCGATGATACGGTCAAATCGGCCGAACCCGTAAGCGCCACTCAGGCCACTTACGCCGATATCGATTTAACGGTCATGGGTTGGAGAGTGGCGCAAGAGGACTTTGCCTCCATTCTCGGAACGGAGCCGCAGGAGCTTGTATATGCGGACCTGGGACAGCCCGAGGACTTTGAGGGTCTGGACGTGAAAGATAAAATCGTGCTCATTTCCCGCGGAAATCTTGCTTTCGTGGACAAGCTGGCCAATGCCAAGCTGAAAGGAGCCAAAGCCGTCATCTTCTTCAACGGCAATTCCAAACCATCCAATGCCAATGAAGCCGACCTGTCGGCGTCGATTCCCGGACGCGACGGTTTTATCAACTCCATCCTCGGCGAGGATTACGAATTCATACCCGCATTCGATATGAAGGGAACGCTTGGGCGGAGTATCGCAAAGCATATCGTAAGCCATCCAGACGAGCCCATGGTGATTTCGTTTGGCGAAAAGTATGCGAAAATCGACGTCCGGGGAGATACGATGGCTTCCTTCAGCTCCCGGGGACCGAATGCCGACGAGCTGCTCGGCATTAAGCCGGATATTTCCGCACCGGGCGTAAACATCCGCTCCACCTATCCGGCCTACGGAAAATTCGATCCGAAAGCGTCGTATGACGAAGCGTACAGCCGGAGCAACGGAACGAGCATGGCCGCACCGCATATTGCAGGCCTAGCCCTGCTGCTGCTGCAGGAGAACCCGGACTGGACTCCGTTTGATGTGCGCGCGGCGCTGGCCAACACGTCGGACCCTATATTCGACGAGGAGAACATACGTTATGACGTGTATTCTCAGGGGGCAGGCCGAGCCAACGTTGAACAAGCATTAACGACTCCGGCCTTGCTGCAGACGGTCGAACAGATTACGATTCTGGATCAAAATTCAAATCCGAAGCAGGTGGTCAATTACGGCTCTTCGGCAAGCTTTGGCGTAAAACCAGCAGGTTCCGAGGCTCAAATGATGGAGCTTCAGCTCAAAAATACGTCCGGCAGCAAGGTGCGGTATCAAGCGAAGGTCGTGATGCACAATGAAGTGACATCGGATCCTTCAGCCCCAGTTCCTACACCGGATGTAAACGGGATCAAGGTTGAGCTTGTCGGTGTCGGTCAGGATGGAACCGTCTCCGCGGAAGCCGGCAAGACCCAGCCTTTCTTCCTGTCCGTTCAGCGGAAGGAGACCGCTGCGGACGGAGTATACGAAGGCGAAGTGGTTTTGGAGACGGAAGGCATGCCGACGCTGCATCTGCCGTTCGCGTTGCATGTCGGCGATGCTCCGCCGGAAACGGGATACGGCATCCAGGAGATGTCGCTTACCCACACGGTCATTACGCCGAACGGAGACGGCAAGCAGGATTCTACCGACTTGTCCTTCCGTTTGACCGAGGACGCGAACTACATTCAGCTTCTGCTGACCGACCTGTCCGGCACGGTCGTGGGCCTCATCGACACCATCGCGGAGGAAGACGGACAGGGCAATTTAAGTCTTTTGAAAAAGGGTTACTATGAGCACAAGAACATTAACGGATCATATATAAAGACGGATGAGGATGGCAAAGTCATCGTGGATAAAGACGGAAAGCCCGTCTACGGCAAGCTGAAGGACGGCACGTATTCGATTGTCGTGAATGCGCTGTTGATCAAGGATCAGAAGCTGGTGGCGGAATATCTGGGCTTCCGTTCGTTCCGGGTAGATAACACTCCTGCGCCTGGGAACGGCGGCGGACCCGGACCAGGCAATGGAAGCGGCGGCGGTTCCGGTGGCGGATCCGGCGGGGGAAGCCCTGCTCCGAATCCGCCTAAACCGAACCCGAATCCACCTTCTGCGGAAGGAGCCCCGGCTCTTCAATCGGTGGTGAAGCAGGGGCAGGCCGTCAAGAGCGTAACCGCCTCCGTTAATCTTTTGGACGGAATCCAGACCTTAACGGTGAAGGACCAGGATCTGCAGGCTGCGGTAAGCGCGGCAGGCACATCCCCGGCTGCTCTTGTCTTGTCGGTGAGCAAGCCGGAGGGCAAGTCGACGAAAGCTTTCCTGACTCCGTCCCAGTTGGCGATCTTGTCCAAACTGCCTGCCGGAAGCAGCGTGATTGTAAGCAATACCGGCGCTTCCATGGCCGTGCCTGCGGAAGTTTTGAAGAAGGCCCCGGCAGGTGCCGGCATTGAAATGCTGATCGGAAATGCCGAAGGTCAAAGCGGATCGTTTACGAAAGGGATGCAAGGGGGCACCTTGATCGGTACCCCGGTCGCATTTGCGTTGAACACCGTGAACAACGGCACGGCAAAAGCCTTGCCGGTACCGAAGCCATACCGGATCCTCAGCTCCTTTACCGTTCCTGGACAGCTGGAGGCCAATACGGCAGGCGTACTGTATCTTGAAGCGAATGGAGTATATCCGGCTCCGTCGGTGCTGCGGAAGCAGCAGGATGGAACCACCGTGGTCACGGTAAGCCGTCCTGGCGCTTCCACCTATGCGGCGGCGTCCCGTCCGGTGAAGTTTGCGGATATCGCGTCATCCTATGCCGAATCCCAAATTAAAGCTTTGGCGGGCAAACTGCTGATCAACGGAACCTCGGAAACGGCCTTCTCGCCGAAAGGCGAGGTGACCCGTGCCGAGTTTGCGGCGATGCTGTCCCGGGCGCTTGGCCTCACATCTTCGGCTGCGGCACCGTTCCAGGATGTGCAGTCCGGCAGCTGGTATGCGCGGGACGTGGCCGCCGCCTACGAGGCGGGGCTGATTAACGGCCGGAGCCAAGACGCATTCGATCCAAACGCAAACATCAGCCGTCAGGAGATGTCCGTCATGCTGGCGAAGGCGATCGAGCTGCTCCAGATCAAGCCGAAAACCGAAGGACCGGCCCGCGTTCCTTACGGAGATGCTTCCGCTTTGGCATCCTACGCGCAGCAGAGCGTTCAAGCCGTAACCGAGCTCGGCCTAATGAACGGAGAAACCCTTGGCGGCGTATCCTTCTTCCGGCCGCAGGCTCCGACGACGCGCGAGGCTGCCGCAAAAGTGCTGCACATTCTTCTTCAGAAGGGAGAACTGATCAATTAACCGTTTTTCGCCTCTGTAGGCATAAACTAAATAAGTGAACACTAAAGGCTGCTTCCGAAATGGGCATTTCGGATAGCAGCCTTTCTGCCGATTAATTTGAAGAATACTATAGCGTCTGCGCGACCGGATGCCCATGGAGAATTCTTAACTGCCGCTTTCAAGTGTATAATAAACGTTAGAGCGTCTTGGAAAGGATGATTGCATGCTTGAGATCAAGGAATACAGCGCCGAATTCGTGAAAGATCCGTTCGGCATTCTGCCCGGAAAAAGGTACGAGTTTGTGTGTGACCTGGAGGTTCCGGAAGAGGACGAGCTTTACCGCGAGAACGGCGTTTACGTCCGGGTGATTTATTTGGCGGACGAAGCGCGGATCGTCAAATACGATTTTTTCGAGCGTGTGACAGATCAATATCTGGATTTCGATATGGAACCGGAAGAGGAAGAAGAGCTGACTGCGTTTTGCAAAGAACATTTGCCGGAGTGAGCGGCATGCGGCAGGGTACCCGAAGAGGGTGCCTTGTTTCGTTATGGGGAGGCTGTAAATTGATGGTGACGGATGAATTTGTGATAATATAGACGGGTTTTGCGGCCGATTGAATACATAGAACCTCGACTCGTGAGACGGGTAAAACGGCATGAAGTGCCGTAAAGGAAAGGTTGGAGGACGATGCTCAAGGAGCGCGTGGAGTTTTTTATGCAGGAAAAAGAACATAGCACGGAAAGACCTCGTGGAGGGACTGGTAACCCAAGCGCACTTTGCGAACATTTTGGCGGAACGGTACCCGTTGGTTGAAGATTTGGCCGTGGAGATTGCCGAAAGGCTCGGCGTTGCCCCTTCCTACCTTTTAAGGGTATCCCTAGCAGATCGGGAAACATTGGATCGGGCGGAGCGGATATTCGAACGTCTGTCGATGCAATCGGTGACGGAGGTCGAGGTGGATGAGCTGGAAGACCGGCACGATGCGCTTACGGTCGAGCTGACAACCTCGTTGATGAAGGCTGTGTTTTACCAACGGATGAATGATCAAGCCGCCCATGAATACCTGCATTCCTCTTATTTGAACTTTTATCTGGAAAAATACGGACGTCCCGGTGAGGCCGATGTTCCGCTGCCTTTAAAAAAGGCGCTGTTGTTTTACAGAATTCAATATTTCAGGTCCAAAAATCATTATCATGATGTTCTGGGTGACTCAGCCCGATTGGCAGACTTGATGGAAACCGGCTCGGAGGCCTGGTTGACCGTGCAGCATTTCAAGATGGAAGCCCATATTCATCTGAAGCAGTTTGAACCGGCCAAGCAGGTGTTTGACCTAACGATGAGGCATGTGTACGAGAACCGGATGTTTCACCGGTTATCCGGATCCTATGTGGCCTACAGCGGGTACTGCTTCTCGATGGGAATGATTCAGGAGGCGCTGCTTGCGCTGTCCATGGCGGAGGCGAATTTGGTCTACCTGGACAACCAGGGGGACCTGATGCCGACGATTTTGCATAACCGCATCATGATGCTGACTTTAACCGGGGAATTGGGAAAGGCGATGGAGGAAATTAAGCGCTTCGAGGAGCTGATTGCCCGCGAACCCGAGGATACGCAGCGTCAATTCATACCAATTACACGGATTTACCGGTGCGAAGCTGCCCTTGTGCAGGAAAACTGGAGTTTACTGTCGCAGGAGATCGAACGTCTGCGGGAATCGTATATCACCGAGGATCAGCAAATGTCGCTTGCTTATTATGATTGCCGTCTTGCGCTTGCGGCAGGGAACAAGGAAGCTTTTTTACGGTACGCTCAGGCCTGCCTTCCTTACTACGAGGCTACGGGGCAAACGCTTCGGCTCGAAACGCTGTATGAGGAACTGGCTACGGTTTCCGAGGATCAGCGGAGGTATAAGGAATCGTCCGGTTATTACCGCAAGCTGGCGTATTTATTGAAGAATAATGCGGCGGACCGCACGTAAAAGGGATCGTTAAGACGTTCCCAAAAAAAACGACGACAAAAAGAAGCTGATCAAGCCTTAAGGGCGAGAAATTTTGCGGTTATCGGTCTTTTCAGCAATAGAGCGTAATCAAAACAGAATAGAATCCGTCCTTTTCCACTTTCTTTTAAATGTCTGATTTTCTATAGATTGCTAAATCAAGGCAGCCTATAATTGAAACATCAGAAATCGAGATGAGGGAGGAAGACAAGTTTGAAAGGAATTATAGCCGCAATCGGTTATCTTATGGTGTTCGGTGTAGGCTTCTCGCCTCTTCTTGCCCAGTGGCTGTGGGAGGATTCGTTTATGATCATACAGTCGCCGTGGTATATCATTCTTATTGTAGTTGGAATCGTCCTGACGATCGGTTCTTCCCTGGTGGGAGTTTTCCGTCCCGGAATCAAGAATGGAGAGCCGGCGGTGGGTGTCATTACTAGCGTGGCGCAGACCGGCATGTACGTGAACGAGCAGCCGCAGGTAAGGCTGGGCGTAAATGTCGCCAAGGGCGGGGAAGACCCTTATCCGGCCCAGGTAACGGCGGTCATTCCTTTGACGGCGCTGGCGCAAATTCAGGAAGGAAAGCCGGTTCCGCTTCTCGTATCGCCCAAAAACAAGCAAAAGGTCGTTCTCGATCTCAAGGGCCAAGTGTCCAAGGAACAGCTGCAACATCTGTTGAACGAACAGATGGTCAAGCGCGGCGTTTCGCCGGAGTTAATGAGGGTGGCCCAAACGGGAATCAAAGCTTTTGCCAAAGTGATGGATGCAACGCCAACGGGGCAGACGGACGACGGAAGAGCGAGGTTGCGTTTGACGCTGGACGTGACAAAGGCGGACGGCGGGACGTTTGAGGTCGTTACGGAGAAAGATGTTTTTTGTATCACAGCTCAGCAAAGTGCGGCAGGGAAGTATTATTCAGGTGTTTTATGACTCCGAGAACCCTTCCCTGATTGCGATCGCGCTTCAGGCCGACGAAACGGATATCCAGCAAACCTTTGGGGCTTAGCCGGAAGGATGGATCGTGCCCAATCCAAGAATAAGCCAGTTGTGTTCCAGCACGGAGCCGGCTGGCTTTTTTGCGGTCCTGTCGTTGAACGACATATGCGAGCCGCAGGGGCATGGTTTATTCGGGAGCTAAATGAATTGCATTATTGTATAGGAAACAGCAAGTATGGTACCATGACTTTTGGAATATATTGTTTGGTTATGTAAAAACAACCCATGCAAGAAGCCAGACAGGGAAAGACGTTTATTTCAGCCGGAGGGAAGTTGCAGCAGTACATGAAAATGTTAAAGGTATGTTTACGAGCCATCGTCGCCCTTATAACGGCGGCATTGATCGTTCAATGGATTGTCCCCTATCCGTCGGCCAACACGGTTGAGGCTCCGGCCACCTGCGGGCCCCATTGCATCCGCTATGATGTCGTTGTGATCGGCAGCGAGATTCAGGGCGTGCTTTTGGCAAGGGCGGCGATGAAGCAGGGGTTGGAGGTCATCATTTTGGATCCGCGGAGCAAGCCGGGCGGCGAACTGACCGTCGGACAAATGCACTTTTTGGACGAGCCCAACGATAAGAACAAGAAGAGCCTCGTTCAGGGCGACATCAAAGAACTTTTTGACGGATTTAAAAACAGGTCGATCCGAAAGGCCTCCGAGTTTAACCGTTACTACGAAAAAATGATTAAAAACATTCCGATTCAGAGCGGGATCGAGATCCAGTCGGTCAAAACGATAAATGCCAAAAAGGAGAAGTCGCTTCAGTCGATGACTTACCGGAGCAAGGACGGCCGGAAGCATGAAATCCAAGCGCGTTACTGGGTGGAAAATACCGACTTTAATGCCTTGACCGGGAAACTGGACCTGAAACGCATTCCCGGCATGGAAAGCCTCTACAGCGGTACGGGGCATGAGCCGGACTACATGGCGGCCACGCTGATGCTCCGTTTCAAAAAGGTCGACTGGCGCAAGCTTCATCAAACGGTGCTCGAGGATTACCCGCTGACCAATGTGAAGAAAAAGTACGGCCCGAATACCTATGTGGATTGGAATATCGCCACGGGCTTCAGCAACATTATGGGAAAGTATAAGTCGCGGGATCCCCAGCTGGTGCTGCGAGGGATGAATACGCTGGATCAAAGGCATGGCGAAGTGATTATGAACGCCCTTTTGATCTATGACGTAAACCCGGCAGACAGCCGGTCGGTAGACACGGCGATCCGAAAGGCGGCCGCCGAGGCGCCTTATGTGCTTGATTACATGAGGGCGAATATTCCGGGCTTTGCCAAGGCGGAATTGAACGGTTATCCGGAGTACTTATATATCCGGGATTTCAACCGATTTGAGACGGAATACGTGCTTCAATATGAGGATGTAAAGAACGGCCGCATGTTCTGGGATAATGTCAGCATCGGCGGCTATCCCATTGACTTGCAGGCAACAAGGCATATCGCCAAAGGAATCGGCTTCGGCAAAACAGACCGTTACGGCATGCCGCTTCGATCCTTCATGCTGAAGACGTACGACAATGTGCTGGTTACCGGAAAAAATGTGGGTGCGAGCATCAAGGCATACGGCAGTGCCCGCATTATGCCCAACACAGCCTTAGCCGCCCAGACGATGGGCATCATGATCGGACGGGAGAAAGACAAGATGCTGAAGGACTTGAGCCAGGCTGATTTCCGGCGTATTCACGCTTACCTGAAGAAGGATTACGGTATTGTTTTGGCTCCATAAAACAAGCAGGCACTCTTTCCATGCGGAAAAGGTGCCTGTTGTTTTTTGGTGAAAATATCAAGAACTTCTCCCTCTTTTTATGTCGTTTGGCTTCAAATTTCCCGTTTTATGTCGCGATTTTACTTTCAATTTATTCAGCCTTCATCCTCTATCGCTTTGTTTAAATTCTTGCATGGCACGGCTCGCCCATAGTTCCGGGCAGTCGTCAAGGGATTGGGTTTGTTGGGTGGAACTATGATGGACATGGGCACTTGCGCATTGATCTGTTCATCAGAACGTTGATAGTACTGTTGAATAAAGGTTTTTTGATATGTCGTATCGTGTGTTCGTTTGTCAAACAAGATGAGATTCGCGACATGGTTCGATAAAAAAGAACTAAAAAACGGGAAGGGTTCAGGTGGTGTTACGATTGACGTGATGAGGATCGGGCGGTAGAATGAATGAAATTTATCGCTTAAATGTTTGGATGCTGAGAGTAAATCACTTGCCAAGGGGGATTGGAAAAGATGTTTAAAAAACGTTGAGCCGCATCGTCTTCTTCAAGATGCACACCGCTTTATGCAAGAGGAAGTGCCGTACAATTTGTTTCATCTGATTACCGGATTGGATGGCGCTCTGGCTATTCGATCTTGTGACGGGGATCTGCTGTTCGCCCAATCCCCGGGAGGAACCCCTTGGTTGTGGGTTGATCGCGATCTGCCCGAATTCGAAAGGCAGGACAAGCTTGCGCAGTTGATTGAATTTCTTGATGATCCGTCGTTGAAGGGAATATGCAGCGAGCCCCGTACGGCTGAGCTGTTTGCCGAATTGTATTCGGCCGGATATGATTCCGGGTTGAAGTTTTGCATGGACATGGAGGCCTACGCTTGTCCCCGCGTTCATGTCCCCACAGGCGTGAACGGTACGATCAGGCCTTCGCGCATGGAGGATCGAGAGGCCGTGGCGGTGTTCCTCGCCGGATTTTCCGAGGATGGTTACGGTATAACCGTAGAGCCGGAAAGCCAGATGGCGGAAGCGGGGAAGATGATTCGCAGCGGAGGTCTGTATGTCTTGGAGGTGGATGGCGTTCCGCAATCGATGGCCCGAATCGCACACCGTGCTCCAAGGCATGGGCGGATCAACGCCGTGTTTACGCCGAGGGGGGAGCGGGGGAAGGGCTACGCAGGAGCGGTGGTATCGGCATTATGCTCCATGCTGCTGGGTGAAGGGCTTGTTCCGATGCTCTATGCCGATCTGGCCAATCCCTCTTCCAACCGGTTGTATCAAAAGATAGGCTTTGTGAAGAGCGGCAAATCAGGGATATCCGTTTTGGACGAAAGCCATAGACGGACGGAGGAGTTGACTGCCGCTGGAAAACAGAGGTATACTGACGGCGGAGATGTTTCGGAAAGGGGAATGGAAACTCCATGGCAGGCACTTTGTAATGGTTGTTTGATGCGATAGAACACCTGACTCGCGATTACGTCAACGGGACAGGTGTGTCTATGCGGACCATTACAAAGGACGCCAGGCAAGGAGTTATAAATAACTTGGCGAATACCTTGATGGTGTTCGCCTTTTTCTGTTATACAAGACATCTCCGTTAACCCTTGCTTTCGCTTCCTTACAACAGGAGGAATAATCAGTGAGAACATTACAAGGGAAAATCGCAATCGTAACCGGCGCCAGCCGCCGGATCGGCATTGGTACGGCCATTTGCCGGAGCCTGGCCAAGGCAGGGGCCGACATCTTTTTTACGTATTGGCAGCCATACGACCGTACCATGGAGTGGGGGGAAGACCGGGAATGGCCTGAGCTGCTTGCTCGTCAGCTTGAACAGGAGGGCGTTCGCGCTTATGGATTGGAAGCGGATCTGTCGGTGCCGGAAACGCCAAAGCGGATTATCGAGCAAGCGACGACTGTACTCGGTGATCCCTCGATTCTGGTGAACAATGCCGCTTATTCTACTTTGGATGGATATGAACGTTTAAGCGCCGATATCCTGGACGCCCATTATGCGGTTAACGTGCGAGGCACATGTTTGCTCTGTGCCGAATTCGCCAAGTCTTTCCGCCACCCTTCGGGTGGACGGATTATCAATATGACGTCCGGGCAGGATAAGGGCCCGATGCCGGGGGAACTGGCTTACGTGGCGACCAAAGGGGCGATTTCGGCCTTTACCGTTTCGTTGGCTGCGGAGCTTGCTCCGCTCCAGATCACGGTGAATGCCGTCGATCCGGGACCGACCGATTCGGGCTGGATGAGCGAGGAGCTAAAGAGCTTCCTGCTGCCGCGATTTCCCATGAAGCGGATCGGCCAGCCCGAGGATGCGGCCCGTTTGGTGAAGATGCTGGCTTCGGATGAAGCGGGATGGATCACCGGGCAGATCATTCATTCGGACGGAGGCTTTTGCTAAGTCAACTTAATTTACAAACGACGAAAAGGGATTTCGAATCTCGAAATCCCTTTTGTTTGCTTCTCTTGTTCAATCCAGGCCCCTTCTTTTTATTCAAGAAGCAGGACTTCGTCACCGACATGGATTTTACCCGTTGAGATGACCGAAGCATAAACGCCGAAATGATTGTTTCTTTCTTTGACAACCGTTTTAAGCAAAGTCGCGTCTCGCTCCGCATGTTCAGGATCGATCGTAATAATCATGCATCTTTCGCAATGCCTTTTTAGCTCAATTACCACGTCATTTCCTATTCGTATGCGTTTACCGAACCATCCTTCTTCAATAAAAGGGATCTTTTTCTCTAACGAGATCAGTAAATTAGGGCGAAAACGCCGATAATCAAGTTCTGTTCTTCCCCATATTTCTTTCATTTCATCCACTGAAGCATCCGTTACCAGTTGAATGTGTTCTTCCTCAATGGCCCCTAAAGGCACGTTTGAAGGGGAATACGAAACAAGGGAGACGCTGCGTTTCGATTTGTTTTCCATTTCTTTCGTCAGTTCTTCATCTCCCCATTCAGTTACCTTGCCTTCAGGTGTTATGATTTCGACTTTGGGATATTTCTCCATGGACTCTTCCCCTGCAAATCTTGCCTGATACCGGACCATGTCAGGGAATTGCGTTATGGTTAAAAACTTGCCCTTTCGGGTTTCATCCAAAAAAGCGTGGCTGCGGTCCCCGTACAAACCATATTCCATGATTCTGGTTTCCTGCACGCTTTCTCCGCGGAAAGATTTCACGGGATGGCGGACAATTTCCTGGATATGACCGATTAACATTGATTTTCAACCCCTATACTCATTTCTTTTCGTAAAAGTATAACAAAAGATGGACAAAAAAAAGTTTTCGTTATCAGCTTTAATGCCCTTACAACGCAGTATGTTCTTGGGAGTACATCATTTGAGGTTTTTGCTATAATAAACCTGTAGATAAATAGAAGCGGAATGGGAATGGAGGCTTACTAATGAAAAGAATTGCTGTATTTTGCGGCTCGAGCAACGGGGCGTCCCCGGCGTACAAAGAAGAGGCCGTGCGATTGGGAAAAGAGCTGGCCAAGCGGGGAATCACCCTCGTATATGGAGGAGCCAGCGTCGGCATAATGGGGACCGTAGCGGATGCCGTACTGGAAGAGGGAGGGCAGGTGATCGGCGTCATTCCCAAAATGCTGGAGGACCGGGAAATTTCGCATCGCGGTTTGTCGGAACTGATCATCGTGGACTCCATGCATGAAAGAAAAACGAAAAATGTCCGATCTGGCTGACGGCTTTATCGCGCTGCCCGGAGGTCCCGGAACGCTTGAGGAATTTTTCGAAATCTTCACCTGGGCCCAGTTGGGACTTCATCAGAAGCCTTGCGGCATCCTGAACGTGAACGGCTATTATGATCTGCTCGTTTCCTTTTTCGACCATATGAACGAGCAGCAGTTTTTGCAGGATAAATACCGTTCCATGGCGCTTGTCGGCACCGATCCGGGAGATCTCCTTGACCGGTTCAATACTTATGCCCCGCCTTCCGTGAAAACTTATATTACCGAGGATCAGACATAATCCGAAACGCTTATCTCCAGGCATAGGAAAATCCCCCGGTTCCCAAACAAGGAATCAGGGGATTTTTTTCTTATTACCCGGCTCGTAGTCGGCAACGATAAGCACATCCATATGGCGGGCCTTGCGGATCAAGTCTTTGACGATGCGTCCATTGCGCAAGGGATTCCAGCCGGCCGAAGATCGGGACTGGCCCATAATGAACTGGGTGGCTTGAATTTCGTCCGCTTTGGAGATGAGAAGGGAGGGGATGTCCTTGGAACGGGAGCTTCCCAAGTCATCAAACGTCCCCCCAAGGCGTTCCGTCAAGGCCCGAAGCGAGTTCAGCTTATCAGACCGTTCACGGGACGGAGGCATAGGGGCCTCCTGAAAATACGTAACGTACCAGGTGGCTTTCAATCGGTGGGCAATCCGGAATCCGCGGCGGATGAGGCGTTCCCCCTGACAATCGGCGCTTACGCATACGTAAATCACCTCCTGCCGACGCCACGGCCCCCTTAGGGAACTGCTCCGTTCCCAGGATTCCAGTCTTTCGTCCACATCATCCGCGATTTCCCGCAGCGCCAGTTCCCGCAACGCGATCAGGTTGCCCGTCTTGAAAAAATGGCTTAACGCTTGGGGCACTTTGTCCATGGCGTATATTTTCCCGTCTTTCATCCGCTGCCGCAGGGACTCGGGGGTCACATCGATCAGCTGGACTTCGTCCGCAAGCCGAAGAATTTGGTCGGGGACGGTTTCCCTGACGCGGACCCCGGTGATCTGCTCGACGGCGTCGTTCAGGCTCTCCAGATGCTGAACATTGACCGTGGTGATCACCGAAATGCCCGCCCCAAGAATGTCCAGCACATCCTCGTATCTTTTCTTATGCCTGCTGCCGGGCATGTTCGTATGCGCCAGTTCATCCACCAGCACAACATCGGGATTCCGTCGGATAATTTCCTCCGTGTCCATCTCTTCCAGCCGTGTTCCCCGGTAGTCGATCACTTTTCGGGGGAGGACCTCGAGCTCTCCCACTTGTGTCAACGTATCTTTACGGCCATGGGTTTCTAGCAGGCCTGTTAGCACGTGGAGTCCTTTTTTCAACAGGTCGTTGCCTTCCCGCAGCATCGTGTAGGTTTTGCCGACGCCGGGAGCGGCGCCGATGTATACCTTAAAGCGGCCACGCTTGAGCTGTTCGATTTTGTGGTCCAGCTCCTGGGAATTCAGCCGGTGGAACGGCTCCGAAGGTCCCGGGGGAGGATTGATCCGCGCCGGAAGGATGCGCTCGCCTTCCAGCTCGGCACGGTCCGCCACGACAAAAATATCGATGCCCCTCGTTTTTCGGATCAGATCGTGGATGATGGAGCCCTGCCGCAGCTCCTGCCATCTTGTCTGCTTGGAGTGGCCGAGAACGATTCGGGTCACATGATGCTCAAGCGCGTAGGCCATCAGCACATCTGCGAGCTTTTTGCGGGAGCTTAATGGCAGCTCGTCGAATTTGGCTCCGATCCGCTCCGCCAGTTTCCGCATGGAGCGGCGGAATGCAGCCTGTTCCTTGCCCAGCTCCTTATTCGGGCTCACAAACGTAACGACGAGCAGGTCGCCGTTCAGCCTCTTCGCGATTTGCTGTCCGCGACGCATGTAGATGGAGCCGTTCCAGTGGTACTGGGTAGATACCAATATGCGCTCATCCGCCCCGGAGGGTCCGAGAAGCCCCAGTTCCTTGCGGTATCTTTCCAGGGAGTCGTTTACCCCTTCGGCGACAAGGCGCAGGGTCAGCTCGCGCAATACCGCCAGATTGCCGTGTTTGAACACATCCCTGCCGTTTCCGGATAATCCGTCAGCCGCGCGAAGAAGCATCGTTTCCGGCGTGACGTCGATCAGCACGACCTCGTCAGCCAGCTCCAGCGTATCGGGCGGAACCGTTTCGACGGCACGGATGCCGGTCAGGCGGCTTGCGATCTCCTGCACGTCCTCCAGCTCATAGACATTGACCGTGGTAATGACGCTGATGCCGTGGCCGAGCAGGCATTGTATATCTTCCAGCCGGGTCCGGTGCAGCGCGCCGCTGCGGTTTCTATGCGCGAGACCATCAACCAGCACGACTTCGGGATTGCGCTTCAGAAGCAGGTCGAGATTCAGGTCTTTTCGCTCCTCGCCGTCCTTGTACCAGTGGATGCTGGGCACCCGTTCCAGATCGCCGATCTGCTCCACGGTTTCCGGTCGCTGCATGGTGGACACCGCACAGATGACCACATCAATCCCCTGCTGCTTCAAGGTCTGCCCTTCGCGCAGCATATGATACGTTTTGCCGGAGCCGCTGACGGCCCCGATATAAACCTTAAGCCGACCCTGATGAAGCTTTGAGATGGAGAGCAGGATTTCCTCGGGCGATTTCCTTCTGAACTGGTGCATGGGCTCATCACACTCCTTACAGCTAATTCTAAAAAAATAATTTCTATCATGCCTGCTGTAGACCTAATTTTGAAACCCGCAAAATAAAGGGCAAAAGCCGGGCCCCTCCAAAAAGGAGAGAGCCGGCCGCCTATGGACGACGAAGTCCTTTACTGCATCAGTATGCTGCGAAATACTCACTTGAGCAATTCGCTTAGGGCAAGGTTCAATTTGAGCACATTGACGCGGGGTTCCCCGAACACGCCCAGATCGCGTCCTTCGACATGTTCATCAACCAACTTTTGGAGATCGTTTTCGGATATGCCGGTGAGCTTGCTGATTCTTGGAATCTGGACCTCGGCAGATTTAGGTGAAATGTGCGGATCCAGCCCGGAACCGGAGTTCGTTACAAGATCAATCGGAACCTCGCTGACCGGCACGTCGGGATTATTTTGCTTCCAAGCCTCGATGGAAGTCTTGGTTCTTTCGATCAAGTCCGGGTTGGAGGGAGCATAGTTATTGCTTCCGGAGCCTGCTCCATTGTTGTCGATACTCGATACCCTTCCTTGAAAAAATTTCGGGTCTTTAAAATTCTGGCCGATGAGCTCCGAGCCGACGACCTTTCCCGAGCCGTCCTTCAGCAGGCTGCCGTTCGCCTGATCCGGCATAAGCAGCTGTGCCGCCCCAGTCGTGACAAGGGGGTATACCATTCCGCACAGGACGATAAATACCAGACTTGCTCGCAGCGCAATGCTAAACGAAAAGCGTGCCGCGTCTCCTTTTTTTTTGCTCCGTGTTATTCATCCTTTTCGATCCTTTCCATATCTGTCTTCAAAAAATATCTCTTATTCTCTATCTCTAAGGTTTAATTGCCGTCACATCCACAGCTGGACAAACATATCGATCAGCTTGATTCCGATAAACGGAACGATAACGCCGCCCAAGCCATAAATGAAAATGTTGCGCTGGAGCAGCTTGGTGGAACTCATCGGCTTATAGGCTACGCCTTTCATGGCAAGCGGGATCAGCAGCGGGATAATGACGGCGTTAAAGATCAGCGCCGACAGAATCGCCGACGCGGGGGAACCCAGCCCCATGACATTCAACGCGTTCATGCTTGGAATCGCCGCGGTAAACATGGCCGGAATGATGGCAAAATATTTCGCCACATCGTTCGCGATACTGAACGTCGTCAGCGCGCCGCGGGTCATCAGCAGCTGCTTTCCGATCGCCACCACTTCAATGATTTTCGACGGGTCGGAATCCAGATCGACCATGTTGGCGGCTTCCTTCGCGGCGGTCGTTCCGCTGTTCATCGCCAGCCCGACATCGGCCTGAGCGAGCGCGGGCGCGTCGTTCGTGCCGTCGCCGGTCATGGCGACCAGCTTGCCTTCGGCCTGCTCCCTGCGGATGACGGCGATTTTGTCCTCCGGCTTGCTTTCGGCGATGAAATCATCGACGCCGGCTTCGCGGGCTATGGTCGCCGCGGTAAGCGGGTTGTCGCCCGTACACATGATCGTTTTGATGCCCATTTTGCGCAGCTGGTCGAAACGTTCTTTCATCCCAGGCTTTACGGTATCTTTCAGGTAGATCAGTCCATAAATGACATGGTCTACCGCAACGGCCAACGGCGTTCCGCCTTCGGTAGCGATCGCATCGCTTTTGGCGGTCAGGTCGGACGGAATAGTGCCTCCCTGGGACTGCACCCAGGACTTCACGGCGTCGACGGCGCCTTTGCGGACTCTTCGGCCGTCATTTAAATCCATGCCGCTCATCCGGGTTTCGGCCTTGAACTCGACAAATTCAGCGCCGTTTGCAAGGTGTTCGTTAAATTTGAGATCTTCTTTTTTCATGAGCTCGAGCACCGAGCGGCCTTCCGGCGTTTCGTCCAGTACCGAGCTGACCGCGGCCCACTCGGCAACGTCCCCGACCTGGTGCGATCCGACCGGAATGAACCGGCTGGCCATCCGGTTGCCGAACGTGATCGTTCCCGTTTTATCGAGAATCATCGTGTTGATGTCGCCGGCGGCTTCAACCGCCTTGCCCGACATGGCCAGCACGTTGAATTGCGTCACCCGGTCCATGCCCGCAATCCCGATGGCGGACAACAGGCCGCCGATGGTCGTTGGAATGAGGCAGACGAGGAGCGAGATAAGCACCGGAACGGAAAGCTCGATGCCAAGGTATTTGGCGATGGGCGCAAGGGTGACGACCACGATCAGGAAGATGAGCGTCAGCACGGTCAACAGGGTGTTCAGCGCGATCTCGTTCGGCGTTTTCTGACGGGATGCGCCTTCGACCAGGGAGATCATCCGGTCGATAAACGATTCGCCCGGATCGCTGGTGATCCGGACCTTGATCGTATCGCTGACCACTCGGGTTCCGCCGGTGACGGAGCTGAAGTCGCCTCCGGCTTCTTTAATGACCGGCGCGGATTCCCCGGTAATCGCCGATTCGTCGACGGACGCAAGGCCGGCAACGACCTCGCCGTCGCCGGGAATCATTTCGCCCTGCGTGACGACGACGATATCCCCTTTGCGTAAATCGGTGGAAGGGATGCGCTTGATGCCGCCGCCTTCCAAAACTTTGTTCGCGGCGATTTCTTTTTTGGATTGCTTCAGGGAATCGGCCTGCGCTTTGCCGCGACCCTCTGCCAGAGCTTCCGCGAAATTGGCAAACAAAACGGTAAACAGCAAAATCAGAAATACGGTCACGTTAAAGCCAATGCTGTTTTCCGTGCCGAAGTAGCCTGGAAAGAGAGTCATGAGCAGGACGATAAAGGTGCCGACCTCTACGACAAACATGACCGGATTTTTCATCATGGTTACGGGGTTCAGCTTGATAAAGCTGTCCTTCAGCGCTTGGCGGACCATGTCCCCTGATAAACTTGTTTTACGATTGTTCTTCATTGAGATAATCCACCTTTTCTATTAGTGCGTGTTCAAAAAGTGAAGGTTGGATGAAGCCAGGAATTTTCGAAGCGAAGCGTAGGCAAACCTATGCGAGCATCGGAAATTCCGGCTGAATTCAAGATTCGATGTCGAGTCAGCTTCTTGATTTGCCTCGTGATCAAAAGTCGACTTTTTGAACAACCTCTATTAACGGATCGTTAAATATTCGGCGATCGGACCTAGCACGATGACGGGCAGGAACGTAAGCGCGCCGATAATGAGGACTACCGCGATCAGGATCATGGCGAACAGCTTGTTATCCGTGCGGAAGGTGCCGAGCGTTTCGGGGACCCACTGCTTTCGCAGCAGCGAACCGCCTACCGCCAGAAGCACGATCATCGATATATAACGGCCGAAGAGCATGACAAGCCCGGTCGAAATGTTCCAGAACGGCGAGTTGTCCGCAAGTCCTTCAAAGCCGGAGCCGTTGTTCGCGGCCGAGGAAGTATATTCATAGAGCACCTGGGAAATCCCGTGGAAGCCCGCGTTGGTGATTCCGGCTTGACCGGCATCGGTCATTAAAGCCAGGGCGGTCGGCGCCAGAATGATGAAAGGATGCGCCAGGATGGCGATCGCAATCAGCTTCATCTCGCGCGCTTCGATTTTCCGTCCCAGAAATTCAGGAGTTCTGCCGACCATCAGCCCCGCCAGGAATACCGCCAGAATGGCGTACATGAGCATATTCATCAGGCCCACGCCTTTCCCGCCGAACACGGAGTTCAGCATCATCAGGGCCAGCGGGGTAATGCCGCCAAGCGGAGTCAAGGTGTCGTGCATGTTGTTGACGGACCCGGTCGTCGCCGCTGTCGTGACCGTGGTGAACAGGGCAGACTGCGCGATACCGAACCGGACCTCCTTGCCCTCCATGCTGCCTTGGGAGGCATCGATCCCCAGCCGGTTCATCTGCGGATTGCCATTAGACTCCGATACATACACCAGCGATAGAAATGCGATAAACAGAACGAGCATGGCGGAGAAAATAATCCAGCCCTGTTTGCGGTTCTTGGCAAACAAACCGAAAGTGTAAGGCAAGGCTGCCGCAATGCACCACATCGATAATATTTCGATGACGTTGGTCAGTGGACGCGGATTCTCGAACGGGTGCGAGGAGTTTACGCCAAAATGTCCGCCCCCGTTCGTGCCGAGGTGCTTGATCGATTCCAAAGCCGCCACCGGACCGACGGAAATTTGCTGTTCGGCGCCTTCCATCGTCGTGACCTGGATCGTTGGTTTCAGCGTCTGCGGAACATTTAGGGCGACCAGCGCCAAGGCCACGATAAAAGCGAGCGGGATGAGCACCCGGGTATGCGCTTTGACGAAATCCTCAAAAAAGTTTCCGATCGTCGTTCCCCGGCTGGTAATCGCCCGGATAAACGCGATCGCCACGCACAGGCCGGTTGCGGCCGAGGTAAACATCATCATAGTGATGACCGCCATTTGCGAGAAGTAGGAAAGCCCCGACTCCCCGCTGTAATGCTGAAGGTTGGTATTGGTCATGAAGCTGATGATCGTATTGAATGACAGAGTCGGTTCCATATTATCAATGCCGTTCGGGTTAAACGGCAAAACCTTTTGCAGCCGCAGGATCAGGTAACCCGCGGCAACCAGTACGATGTTCGTGATCACAAAGCTGAGCGCATACCCTTTCCAGGTCATGCCTTTGCGATCCTTAAGCCCGATCAGCCGGAAGATCGGCTTTTCAGCCCAGCCAAACCACCGGTCGGTACGGTTCTTTTCATTTCCGAACACGTGGTATAAATAGGTCCCCAGGGGCTTAACGAGCAGCACCAGAACCAGAATGACGATGGCAATTTGCAAAATGCCCATGATTGATGACTTCCTCCTTCAATGACACCCTAGAATTTTTCCGGGTGAATCAGCGCGTAGATCAAATACAGAAAAATAAAGATCATAAAGGCCATGATAATAATCATCGATGATCAGCCTCCGGTTCGTGGACCACGCGTCCGCACCAGGATAAGAACAAGGTGAACAGGGCGTAGGTTCCTCCGAGAATGAGCACCATGTACAGGTCTTGCATGGGAATTCCTCCTTGGATTGATGTGCTTTTCGGCCTAGCCGACAAGAGACGATAGTAAAAAGGAAACGTTGTTGTTGTTCGTGTGAAGCACGAAGGTTGCACCGAGTCCTTTATAGATCAGTCTGGGATTGCTCGAATGGGTGACGACATAAATCGGATCCGAGGTCCAGGTACGGCATATCCGCAAGTAACGGCAGCACAGGTTCAGGCTGCTTTCGAACAGGAACACCTTGCTGACCGAAAACTCCGGAATGATCCAGGTCTGTTCATCCGCGGTGTCGAGCATGATGATATGCTTGGCGCCGATTCGGCATAGACGCTCCCGTTCCGCCCGGTTGTTCGCGATCGCGGCAAACGGGATATCGTTTCTAATGAGCTGAAGAATAAATTCTTCCCCAGCTTTGGTTGGAGCGGATACAACGACCAAGCTCTGTGGTTTTTCCATGGTTCTCCTCCTGTACATTGGAGAGAGAAGGCAACAAAAAAGAAGCCTTGCGGTAGGAGAGCAGAGCGCACTCTTCCCGCGGCTTCTTACGGCACAGCGAAACACGCCGTGCCCTGCACGCGACAATGGTTGCCTCTCCCGATACGCTTACGAGGTTAGCTGACGGATTCGGGCGTGAGAGTCGCCCTACCCGAATAACGGCTGCCACCGTCTTCGGGATTCACCCCGGAGAGCTTAACAGCTCCCGTTTGGTTCCCCCGTTCCTTTTCCATTCAAGGACTCAGCGAAAGTAAATAGTTGGATTTTGCAAATAAGTTATAATTTTCAGAAAAAGTGTAAAAAAACCACAGAGGCATTAAGCCCTGTGGTCGTATTGATCGATCACAAGCTTCATCATCCTCTCCAAAAACAGAGATTTTCCTGCAGTGAAACGTGCCATGCGGAAAATATGCTCCGTTCAACGCTTACGAGGTTAGCTGACGGATTCGGGCGGTGAGAGTCGCCCTACGCGAAACGTAAACCCATGGTTGTTTACGATCCGCGATTCACCCCTGAAATGATCCGGACGGCTCTCACACCATCCGCTTCATCTCTTGTTTGGTTCCCCCGCTTCCCTGCACAACAGGGAAATTCAGCGATTGCAATGAAAACTGGTTAATTCATGATTCGTATCATATTCCTTGCAGCCTGTTCTGTAAACGTGACCTGCATCACGTTTACAGCTTTTTCATTGGGGAAGAAAGGATAAACACCATTAGATCTCTTAAATACTGCTCAACGCTATGTATTTCTCTGTATTTCTCCAATTTCACGAAAAAGCGTGAGATAACGTGAAAATGAAGCGATAATGGCTGATAAGTTTCATTGAATGCGTTTTCCTTCGCGGAATCGGACGAATATGTTAAATACTGGCATCCAAACGGAGGTTTACTCCATGAGAATCAAGGCGTATGATTCAGCCAATGCAGCCAAACCAATCAGTATGTTATCGCTGAGCTCCCAGCCAGGGAGACGGGGGAACCAAATCGCCGAAAACGCCGGCGAATGGGGTGAATCCTAAGAGTCTGTTCCATAACGGGAAGACTTGCAGGTAGGGCGCTCTCAAGCCCGAATCCGTCAGCTAACCTCGTAAGCGTCATTGAGAGAGAACACCATCCATGTGAAACGCAGCCGGCAACGGCATGCCGTCAAAGCCTGGACAGAGGAGTTTCTCTGCTCACGGGTTTTTTTGTGCTGCTTCCAAGCCTTTTGAAAAGGAGAAGACCTATGTCGACCAAACAAACGGATTCGCTGTCCCCGTGCTTTTCCGAACCTGAATGCAGCAGTTTGACCATCCGTTACATGGAGGTTTTTCGTTTTGACGGCAGCTCGGCTGAGCGTCTTATTCCATGGGGGGGGAAAGCTGTATAATTGCGGTTTGCTGAAAATATGCAGCGGAGCAAAAGCCGGGTATGCGGAATATGTCTTGCCGGATACGAGGGAGTATGCCGATATTGTCCGGTGGGCGTCGATATTCTCGCGCCTGAAAGGACTGACGGTCGCGGATGCCGTCCACTGCGTGGAGCAAAACCGGACGGAGTGGGGAATACACCGGACGATGCTGGCCGAGGCCGCGCTGACCGACTTGGCTGCCCATATCAGACGGCGCGATGAGCGCCGGCATCTTGGCGGCATTCCGCTGGAACGTTCCTTTTTGATGGACTGCTCCCGGGCTTATTATACGTTTTAACCGGGGCGGTCCCGACTTGTGCGCGCTTGGTTCACCGGACTGGTCAAGCGTCTCGGAGTCCGGTAACATAGAGGGTAACAAGTGAAGATACAAGGAGGAGCCATGCTTCTACAATTCGGATATTCTCAGTATGAGAGCAAAGTCTATGAAACGCTGGTCACGGGCGGCGAAGCGATGGATGCTTCAAGCATCGTCAAACTGTCGGGCGTTCCGAAGGCTAAAATATACGAAGTGCTTGACCGGCTGGTGGACAAAGGCATCGTCATGGATACCATATCCGGCAAAAAAAAGGACATATACCGCCCTCCCGGTCGAAGCGGTCATCGACAAGCTGACGCACGAGTTCGAGGACGATATCAAAAAACTCCGTGAAGTCGGCGTCCGCAAAACCATCGTGGACGACCAGGTATGGAGCCTGAAATCGCACAGTTCGATCCAGGCATTCTGCAGGCAGATGATCGAGGAGGCCCAGGAATCGGTGCTCGTCTCCATGTGGAGCGAAGAGTTCTCCGAAATCACCGAGCTCCTGAACCGCAAGGAGCGCGAAGGCGTGCGGGTGGAGGCCTTGGTGACGGGCCAGGACTATCCGGAGATGTCGCTGTCCAAGCTGTATGTGCTGAAGCCCATGGCCGATCATGATAAGCTGGAGCGTTTTTATGCTGCTTGTGACGGATACGAAGCAGCTGCTGTTTGCGGCCGTGGAACAAGGCAGCTGGCAGGCGATAAGGACGCAGGCCCAGCCGTTTGTAAAGGTGTTCGCCGAATTTTTCTATCACGATATGGCGCTTACGGCATTCAGCCGCAAATACCCTGAGGAAATGTTCAAGGATGAAGAGATCAAATCGCTCCTGCTGCGGCTGCGGTACTAAGCGGGCACCCGTTTTGCCCGTCTGGGGAGTAACGTGGGATCTCGAAGCTCTGAAACGAATTCAGGCAGCTGTTCATTGCAATTTCATGTCTTTGTATTTGATATCCAGCAAAGTGTCACGATTAAGGGGAATGGTTCCAGGGTAGATTATTTCTATTGTGGAATGATTCCCCTTTCGTTTCATTTTCGGCACCAGACATGCCCATCCATGGTTGTTCATGCTGAGCGGGTGCTCTAACGGACAATGGATTCCGTTAAACGCGATTTTGAGCATGAAAACAAACGTAACGGACATAGGATCCGTTAGAGGATGATTTGGAGGCAGTTTACTCCTGATTTGGTTCTTTAACGGATATGTCCGTTAAACCTGCGGGCCTGGCGATTTTTGCAGTTTAAGCGCCGGATATGTCCGTTAGAGTTGCTATGCTATGCGATGTGTCTAAAGGGGGATCCCTAAAAGTTAATGACCCTTCGTTCTTTTGGGCAAGCTGCCATTGGGTTTCTGCCTGAAAATTTAAAGTGCAGCGCAAATGATAATAGCCCCCGGCATGATGCTGCCGGGGGCTTGCGTGCATGATGACATCCAAGATACATTGCGTGTTGGGATGCAAGATACATTGCGTATTCAAAATTAATTATGTGTATAGTGGAATTCAAGCGGCAACAATCAGGTCAAGCTCCGTCCGTCTCTACAGCTGTTCAGCCGATAGGGAAGACGTTGACGCCGGTTTCTCCTTGGCCGGAGCCGAACCGCGGCTTAGCGAGTAAGCTGCGACGCCGAACGCTGCGGCTGCAATCAGGCCGCCAACCCAAGGGTTGTTGGATACGGAGCTATGCTCAATCACCGTGCTGCCGATGATGGAGCCCATCGCAATCCCCAGATGGAGCATGGAGGAATTCAGGCTGAGCTGGGTTTCCGCATTGTCGGGAGCAAGCTGCAGCAGATAGGTCTGCTGAGCGGGCGAGATCGCCCAGCTGAGCGCGCTCCAGATCATCATGGCGATCAGGAATACCCAAAATGAAATCTGGGCGGTTAACAGCACCACGAACATGGACAGCGAGAAGCACGCAACGATAACCAAAATCGCACGCTTGGTGCCAAACCGGTCGGCGATCCAGCCGCCCGCGCCGCCGCCGGAAACGGCCGCGATGCCGAACAGGAAGTATACCAAGCTCATCATGGCCGGACTAACCTGGAAGGTAGATTCCACGAATGGTTGAAGGTATCCGTACAGGGTCAGATGTCCGGTCAGCAAGAGCAGAACGATAAGCTGAGCGCTGATAATTTTGCCGTTCTTCAACAAGGCCAGCTGTTCCCGCAGCGGAATGACCGGGCTTGGGGCGGTACGTTTGGTGAACATCGCGATACCGGCCATGGCCAGCAGGCTTAAGACCGCAATGACGAGAAACGGAGCGCGCCAGCCGTAGGCGTTGCCGATCATCATGCCGAGCGGTACGCCGAGAACGAGGGAACCGCTGATGCCCATATAAATAATGCCGATGGCGCGCCCCTTATGGGTCTCGGGTACAAGGGACGCAGCCAGGGAAACCGACAGGACGACGATGACCGACCCGCTCATGGCGGATAAAGCACGGGCTGCGATAATCGCCGCATAACTTGATGTGAAGGCAACGATGACATTGCTGATCATGAAAACAGCCATCGTGTACAGGTAAAGCTTTTTCCGTTCCATTTTGGCCGTCACGTTAATCAATATCGGGCCGGAAAGCGCAAAGGAGATGGAAAAAATCGTGATGAACTGTCCCGCAGAGCCGATCGAGATGCGGAGATCTTCTGCGATGAGATTCAGAATGCCTCCGACGATGAGTTCGACCATCCCGACGACAAACGCCGCAATGGCCAGTATATATACGCGAAAATTCAAAAAGACACATCCTTATCCCATATAGATTCGATATAAAAGTTACCACCATTATAGTAACCACTTTTAAAGAATGCAACCTTTTTTCAAAGCCTTTATGCGGAACGGGCTATTTCCTCACTTTTTGTTACCGCCGATCTTATTGTGGCAAACGGGCCATGACCTGGCGGACCCAGCGTGTTAATATGTGATTGAATCTGCTTTAAACGATGCCTTCCCGGTGCTGAAAAACCGGACTATAAAACACGGATTTGAAGTAGACAAGAGGGGCCTTTCATAGGACCGCGATATAGCTTGGAGGTGATTTGCCGAATGGACAGGCCTCAAACGGTGACGTGTGATCATGTTGAATACCCGGACACGTCCTTTCCATTCACGGCGGCGACAACGGAAGGGGTTAGTCCCGGCTTCCAGCGTCTGCATTGGCATCAAGCCTGGAGATGAATTATATCCGAAGGGGGAACGGTTATTACCTGATTAACGGCATGAAAATCCCGTTCCAAGAAGGAGACATTCTTTTTATTAACACCAATGACCTGCACCGGGCTTTTGAAACGAGCGATCTGGTGATGGATATCATCATGTTTGATCCTTCGCTGCTCGCGATCGATTTGAAGTACGATCCCGGGCTGATGAGGCCTTTCCGGGAAGCCGGCGTCCATTTCGGTCATATCATAACCCGGGATGTACCCGTCTGCCGGGAGCTGGGGGAAATCTTTCAACGGATGATGAAGGAGTATCGCGTAAGGGACGATGCTTACATGAGCCTGATCCGGGCGGATCTGATCCGTTTCCTGGGGCTCGTTCACCGGTCTTTGAAGGAGCCTCTTCAGCATGTTGTTCCGATGGCCGTGAAATTCAGGGGCATGCATGCGCTTAGAGAAGTTCTGCATACGATGGAATTGAATCTCGACTACAGCTGGACCCTGAATGAACTGGCGGGCATCGCTCATCTAAGTCCGTCCCGGTTCAGCGCGCTGTTTCATCAAGCGGTCGGTACCTCGCCGCTGAATTATCTGATCCAGCTGCGGCTGACGCGTGCGGTTCATCTGCTGGAGACGACCGACTCCAAAATTATCGGCATAGCCGAGCAGTGCGGATTCCGCAATCTTTCCAACTTTAACCGGCTGTTCAAGCAGCACATCGGCTTGTCGCCAAGCGAGCTTCGGGAGCGTTCAAATCCGTGAGAAGCTCCCCGTAAGGGGACTTCATGGGAGAACAGTAAGATTGTATCAGTTGATGCTCGTATAACAGTAGTCCGGTTAGGCGCATAAGGATTATCTTGAACATATAACGCAAGCATGACTCGCGAAAAGCGAGAAGGGGTGAGGATATGAAGAGGTATCTGGGCGTGGATGCCGGCGCGAGCAAGACCCATGCCGTCGTGATCGACGAGCACGGCCATGTGCTGGGCAAAGGCATGGCTGGCAACGGCAATCACCAGCTTGGCCGCGACGTGGCGGAACGAAATATCCGGGACGCATGCGACGGTGCGCTCGCCGAAGCCGGATTGTCCAAGGAAGATATCCGGTTTGCCTATTTCGGGCTGGCGGGGGCAGACCGCGAGCCGGACTATGCCATTTTGCGGCCGATGATCGGAAGCCTTGGATTCCCGAGGCACGACATTGCGTGCGATACGATGATCGGTATGCGGGCAGGCACGAACCGTCCCTATGGGGCGGCCATTATTTGCGGAACGGGGTTTAACAGCGCGGCGCGAAATGCGGCCGGGCAGGAGCTTCAGTACGGCGGCTTCGGGTTCAAATTCGGGGATGGCTACGCCGGAGGTTCGGGCCTCGCGTTGCTCGGATTCCGAACGGTAATCCGGGCCTGGGACGGCCGGGGACCAAAAACGCAGCTTACGCCGCTCGTATTGGAGCATATGGGTTACGCCTCGGTGGAAGCGATGTATGAAGACGTGCTGTATGGAAAAACGATTCCGGCGAGCCTTGTAAAAACGGTGCTTGAGGCGGCAGCGGCCGGGGATGCCGAAGCCATTTCGATTCTGGAGACGGAAGGCGAGGAGCTCGGCAATGCCGTCTGTGCCTTGATCGAGCGTTTGGGCATGGAGAATGAGACGTTTGATATCGTGTACATTGGAAGCGTTTTGAATAAGGGCAACAGCCTCATTCTGTCCGATGCCATTGAGCGCGTCGTGGCAAAACGGGCACCTCATGCCTCCTGCGTGCGCCTGACCTCCGACCCGGTGGCCGGGGCGCTGATGAGCGCATTGGAAGCGGATGGGCAGGTTATTGACGCCGCGACGGAAGCAAGACTGAAATCCTTATCGTTTTAAGCGGACGAGGCTTGGAGTTTGTTAAGTTGAAGCAACTCCGCTCTTATAAATCATAAGCCAAGAATAAAATTGGAGGCGATTGAAGTGACAGCATCATCCGGTCTCAAAATCACCGTAATCGGCGGGGGTTCCTCTTATACGCCGGAAATCGTGGAAGGCTTCATTCGGAATTATGACCAGATGCCGATCCGCGAGCTGTGGTTCGTGGATATCGAGGAAGGGAAGCACAAGCTGGACATTGTAGGCAACCTGGCCAAGCGCATGGTCGAGAAATCCGGCCTGCCGATCGAAGTTCACCTGACGCTCGACCGCAGACGCGCCATCGAAGGCGCGGACTTCGTTACGACTCAAATGCGGGTCGGCCTGTTAGCCGCTCGTAAACTGGACGAACACATCCCGATCAAGCATGGGGTGATCGGACAGGAAACGACGGGACCCGGGGGCATGATGAAAGCGCTGCGTACCGTCCCGGTTATTTTGGACATTTGCCGTGACATTGAGGAGCTGGCGCCGAATGCGTGGATGCTGAACTTCACCAACCCGGCAGGCATCGTAACGGAAGCCGTATTGAAGCACAGCAAGGTCCGTTCGGTCGGATTATGCAACTCCCCGATTAACTTCCAGAAGTTCCTTGCTGCGGAATATGGCGTGCCCGAAAAGGACGCGCTGCCCGAATTTGTGGGAATCAACCATCTGCATTGGGTAACGTCGGCGTTGGTACGCGGGGAAGAGAAGCTTCCGGAGCTGCTGGACGGCGGCAAAACCTACACGGCGAAAAACGTGCCGACGCTCGGTTGGGATCCCGATTTCCTGAAATCGTTGGGCGCGATTCCGACCTATTATTTGAAATACTTCTATATGACCGACAAAATGTTCGCGGACATGAAGGCTTCGCTTGAAAAAGACGGAACCCGTGCCGACGTTGTCAGTCGCGTGGAAGAGGAACTGTTCGAGCTGTATAAGGACGTAAACCTCGACGTGAAGCCGAAGCAGCTGGAACAGCGGGGCGGAGCCTATTACTCCGAGGCAGCGGTGAATCTGATGAACTCCATCTATAACGACCGCAGGGATATCCAGGCTCTGAACGTGGCGAACGGCAATACTTTTGATTTCCTGCCGAAAGATGCGAGCATCGAGGTCAACTGCGTCGTGACGGGTCAAGGCCCGATCCCGCTCGCTCCGCAGCATGTTCCCGAGCATGTTAAGGGGCTGATGCACGCCGTCAAGGTGTATGAAAAATTAACGATCGACGCCGCCATAACCGGCGACCGGGGCATCGCCTTGCAGGCGCTGGCGCATCATCCGCTCGTTCCGTCCGTCGAGGTCGCGAAAAAGGTGCTGGATGAACTGCTGGAAGCGCACAAGCCGTATCTGCCGGCATTTTTTAAATAAAGCCGGGGTAAATTAGGCGCATCATGCCGCCCTTGTAGTTTAGGCATATACAGAAGCCTCCCGTTTATGGAGAGGGTCGGCCGTATGGCTGAAGCCGCTCTTTCATGGGAGGCTTCGCTGGTTGAAGGCTGAATTTTGGCGAACATCAGCTGGTTTGAGTAAATAAGCCATCAGGCATGGCTCTAACGGACACAGAATCCGTTATTATCTCTAAAGCGCGAATCTCGCTCCCTAACGGAATAGGTTCCGTTAAAGTGTGTTTCTGGGGGGAATGAGGCTAAAATGCTTAAGTAACGGATCTGAGGTCCGTTAGAATTTTAAAATGGCCATGAGAGCTCGAATAACGGAACTGGAGTCCGTTAGAAATTCAATAGGGTCCGGCATGGGTTTTGTCCGTTAGAGTGTATGTTTTTCAACATCAGCTCGAGGCATTCCATGAAACTTTATCCGCCTTTCTTTCGCGGGAGTCTAGGCAAACTTGAACCCATATTCCCGGACGAACGCAAAAAAAAACGAGCCTGAAAGCGATGCTTCGGCTCGTTTTTGTTCGAGCTGCTCTGTTGTTAACAGCGGGTAATTAGACCGGATTTGGCCCGATTTGGCGGTTATAATCGTACTTCGTTTCCGTCTAGTGGGCAACGTCCTTAAAACGTTACAAAGCCCATCGCGCGTTTGGCGGCGAGAAGCGTTTTATTGGCGGCTTCGGCGGCACGGTCGGCTCCGTCTTTCAAGATGTTATCCAGCTCTTCGGAGTTAACGATCTCATGGTACGTTTTCTGGATCGGCTCGAGCTTGGCGATGACGACTTCAGCCAGATCCTTTTTGAACGAGCCATAGCCTTGGCCTTCATAGCGCTTCTCGATCGTCCCGATGGAATCGCCCGAAAATACGGAATAAATTTCAATCAGATTGCTGACCGCAGGCTTGGCTTCCCAGTCATAACGGACGTTCATTTCGGAGTCCGTTACGGCTCTGGAGAACTTTTTGCGGATGGCGGCCGGCTCATCGAGGAGCAGCACGTAGCTGTTTTGATTCGGGTTGCTTTTGCTCATTTTGCGGGACGGATCGTCCAGGCCCATGATGCGCGCCCCGGTATCCTGGATGATGGGCTCAGGCAGCGTGAAGGTATGGCCGAACTTGTTGTTGAAGCGCGTGGCCAGGTCCCTTGTCAACTCAACATGCTGTTTTTGGTCATCCCCCACAGGCACATGGGTAGCCTGATAGAGCAGGATATCCGCCGCCATCAGCACCGGATAGGTGAACAGGGCAGAGCTGACCGTCTCCTTGCCTTCGGATTTGTCCTTAAACTGCGTCATCCGGCTGAGCTCGCCGAAATGGGCTTGCGTCTCGAGCAGCCATCCCAGCTCGGCGTGAGCGGATACCTGGGACTGCAGGAAAATGACCGCCTTCTTTGGATCGACGCCTGCGGCAATGTAGAGAGCCGCGATGTCGCGGGAGCGCTGGTACAGCTCCTTCGGATCCTGATACACCGTTACGGCATGCAGATCGGGGATGAAGAAAAAGCATTCGTAGTCATGCTGCTGAGCGACGTATTGGCTTAATGCGCCGCTGTATCCTCCGATGTTCAAATCTCCGCTGGGCTTGATGCCCGACAACATTCTTTTGTTCATAGGGTTTATCCTCCTTAGGGTTGATGAAAAAGAAAAATAAAAAACACTCCGCCCCTTGTCCAGGGACGAAGTGTTAAACTCCGCGGTACCACCACTTTTCGGCCGCAAACGGGCCGCACTTTAACATGACGGGAACCACTTCCGGCAAAACCGGGGATTCCGATCACTTCTCCCATGGTAACGGGGGAGGGCCGTCAAAGCCTACTGCTCTTGCCGCTGCAAAAGGTTCGGTTTGAAGCGAAGGGACCCATTCACATACCTCATTGTGCCGGGCCTTTCACCTGCCGCCGGCTCGCTTGGACAATGGTTCAGTATGCTACTATTTTCCCTTCCTGGCTTTTCAGTATAGAGGTGTGTATATCGTTCTCATTAAGATGCCATATTTTCGGTCAAAGGTCAAGCGGGCTCCCAACCATTCTGCGCCTAAACGCCGGAGTAGGCCATAAAACCGCCGTCCACCGGCACGACCGTACCGGTGACGAAGCCGGATGTCTGGCTGTCCACCAGCCAGAGCACCGTGCCGAGCAGATCTTCCGGCACGCCGAACCGGCGCATCGGCGTGTGGGAAATGATTTTGCGGGAGCGGTCGGTCAGGGAGCCGTCCTCGCGCGTCAGCAGGTTGCGGTTCTGCTCCGTCAGGAAAAAGCCCGGTGCAATGGCGTTGACCCGGATGCCGGCTTCGGCCAGATGAACGGCCATCCACTGCGTAAAGTTGTTGACCGCCGCTTTCGCCGCGCTGTATGCCGGAACTTTGGTCAGCGGGGACGGCGCGCTCATGGACGAAACGTTCAGGACGGCGGCACCGGGACGGCCGACCATATTTTTGGCGAATACCTGCGTCGGAATGAGGGTCCCGACAAAATTCAGATCCAGCACGCTGCGGAAACCGGGGGACGCTAAGATCGAAAAAAGGTGGTCACGTCCGGCTCCCCGGCATCTTCCGCCCGGAAGATTTCGTGGGTCGTATTCGCGTCTTTATGGTTGCCGCCCGCGCCGTTGATCAGGATGTCGCACGGGCCGAAGCGCACGCGGACCGCTTCCTCGGCGCGACGTACGCTGTCCGAGTCCGTCACGTCGCAGGCCGCGGCCATGGCCTGCCCCCCCCGCGGCCGCAATTTCATCGGCCACGATTTGGCCTTTTTCCACCGTGCGGTTCAGCACCGCAACCTTGACGCCCTGGCGTCCGAGCTCCAGGGCCATCGCGCGGCACAGCACGCCGGAGCCGCCCGTCACTACGGCGACTTTCCCTTCGAGCGCATCATGCTTCGGTAGTCGTGGTGTCTGGGGGTGGGCGCTCATAAAACCGCCTCCTTTTGAGCGCTAACCGTACGAGCCCGCTCCAGGGAGTCCCACACGCCCCATAGATACATAATGCCGAGCGCGCGGTCATAGAGACCGTAACCCGGGCGGCACTCTTCGCCCCAAATATGGCGGCCGTGGTCAGGCCGGCAGTAGCCGGTAAAGCCGTTGTCATGATAGGCCTTCACAATGCCGGCAATATCCACGGTGCCGTCTTGCGTCCGGTGCGAGGTTTCAATAAAGTCGCCGTTCTCGAAGACCCGCACGTTGCGGATATGGGTGAACGGAATCCGGTCATGAAACTCATGGATCATCCGGATGATGTCGTTGTCCGGATTGGCGCCGAGAGAGCCGCTGCACAGCGTGATGCTGTTTGCGGGACCGTCGTACAGTTTCAAGAAGCGGCGGATGTTGTCCCGGCCCGTGATGATACGGGGCAAACCGAAGATCGGCCATGGCGGATCGTCCGGATGAATGGCCATCCGTATGCCGTTCTTCTCCGCAGCCGGAACGACGGCACTCAGGAAGTACTCCAGGTTGTCCCACAAATCCTCTTCCGTCACATTCTTGTACGCCTCGAACAGGGAGCCCAGATGCGCCAGGCGTTCAGGCTCCCAGCCGGGCATCGTCAGCGCGCTGTTGGCCGTAATGTCCCGTACCAGTTCCATCGGATCGATGCCGTGAATTTTGGCCTTCTCGAAAAACAGTGCCGTTGAACCGTCTTCCGTTGCCTTGTGCAGGTCTGTCCGGGCCCAATCGAACACAGGCATAAAGTTGTAACAGATGACTTTCACGCCGACCTGCGCCAGCTTCTCAATGGTGCGGATATAGTTTTGTATGTACAGATCGCGTGACGGAAGGCCAAGCTTGATGTCCTCGTGCACGTTTACGCTTTCAACCACGTCCAGATGAAGCCCGTAACGATCGGCCTGGTCGCGAACTTCCAGAATCTTATCCATCGGCCACTCTTCGCCGGCCGGGATGTCGTGCAATGCCCACACAATGCCCTCCACGCCGGGAATTTGTCTGATCTGATCCAGCGATACCGTGTCATTGCCTTCGCCGAACCAGCGAAATACCATACGCATGATTCCACCGCCTTATAGGTTTAATGGCTAAGCTAAAAAAAGTCAGGTTGTCAGCACTGGGAAGGTTGGATGATCCAGGGGGAAGGAGGGGGAACCGCCCTGGAGCGAAACTGCCTGAATTAGGATTACCCCAATTGGATGGAAGCCCCGAACTCAGGATTGCCTTGACTGCATGGAACGGCCTCTAAAAAGATTACTTGAAATAATCAGGGTGTCTCTTTTGTAGCACGGACAGATTGGATATGATCAGGCTCAGATGCTCCTTCATGACGCGTTCCGCATAATCCTCATCGTGCCGGCGAACGGCATCGGCCATTTCCCGATGCTGCTCGTAAAGGTGGCTCCAATGCGGGTCCGCCGACAGCCACAACACCCGGCTCCGGTTCAGGTGGGCGTTCATCTGCTGGATGATGTTCCAGGTACCCTGTTTGCGGCAGCCCTCGAATAAAATGCGGTGAAACGCTTCGTCCAGCTCGAACATTTCTTTGCCGTCATGCCGCTCAATGCTCTCTTTCTGCCGCGCCAGATTATCCTCCAGTTCGGCCAGCTTGTCGTCGGGGAACTGTTGACAGGCGAGCCGGATGACGGCTTTTTCCAGCTGCTCCCGCATAAAGCGGGCCTCCTCGACCAGCTCGGGATCGATAAGGGACACGCGGGTTCCCCGCTGCGGCAGCACGATCAGCAGACCCTCCTGGGCCAGGCGTACAAAGCTCTCCCTTACCGGCGTCCGGCTGACGTTAAAAGCAAGCGACATCTCTTTCTCGGACAGTGTCGTTCCGGGTGGAAGCTCAAGCCGGACGATCTGCTGCTTTAGCCTGGAGTACACGGCGTTTCCGGCTGATCCGGGGTGCATTTGCTGAGAAATATCTTCCATGGAATCTCCTCCTGTCATTCCATACTACCACACTTGTATGGTAGTATGGTAGTAATTATTGCCATTCCATAAGGATACGGAGGGTTTACCATGAATCGTTTTGATACGGAGTCCCTGCTGCTCAATTCCAAAAGCGCCCGCAAGCTTTATGTTGATTATGCCGCCGAAATGCCCATTTTCGATTACCATAACCATCTGAGTCCCCGGGATATTGCGGATAACCGTCAATTCAAGAACCTGGCCGAGATTTGGCTAGAGGGCGACCATTACAAATGGAGAGCGCTTCGCTGGTTGGGCGTGGACGAGAAGTGGATCACGGGGGATGCCCCGGATAAGGAAAAATTCATGGCGTGGGCCAAACAGGTGCCCCGCATGGCCGGAAACCCGCTGTATCACTGGACCCATCTGGAACTGGCACGTTACTTCGGGATTCATGAACGGTTGACCGAGGATAACGCGGAGGACGTATGGAACCGCTGCAACGAACAGCTGCAGGAAGGCTCAATGCGCGCGGCGGGCATCTTGGAGAAGTTTAAGGTGAAGGTGGCTTGCACGACCGATGATCCTGCCGACGACCTCCAGGACCATGCGGATATCCGGCGCAATAAAGACATCGGTACGGTCGTGGCGCCCGCCTTCCGCCCGGACCGCGTACTCGATCTGACGAACGCCGGATTTGCCGGCTATGTGCGGGATCTGGGGAAAGCCGCAGGCGCTCCCGTTGAGAGCTACCAGGACCTGATGGAGGCTTTGAAGAAACGTATCGATTATTTTCACGATTCGGGATGCCGGTTGTCCGATCACGGCTTTGGCGCGTTTCCGTATGAAGCCGCTACGGAAAAGGAAGCGTCGGATATTTACCTCAAAGCTTTGGACGGAGAAACCGTTACGGTGGAGGAAGAACGGAAATACCGAACCTTTACGCTCCTTGCCTTGGGACGGCTGTACCGGGCCAAAGACTGGGCGATGCAGCTGCATATCGGGGCCATCCGCAACAATAATGCAAGAATGTTTGCCAAGCTGGGCAAAGATTCAGGGTATGATTCCATTCTGGATTTCCACCTGGCTTCCGCGCTGAACGCATTCTTGAGCGAGCTGGACCGTACGAACGAACTGCCGAGGACGATTGTTTACAGCCTGTATCCCGCCCAGTATGACCTGATTGCAACGACCATCGGCAACTTTCAATCCTCCGAGATGGAAGGCAAGCTCCAGCTCGGCTCGGCCTGGTGGTTCCATGACCAGAAAGAAGGCATGCTGCAGCAGCTGAAATCCTTGTCCACGATAGGCCTGATCAGCACATTTGTCGGCATGCTGACCGACTCCCGCAGTTTCATGTCGTTTCCGCGGCATGAATATTTCCGACGAATCCTGTGCCGCCTGTTCGGAGAATGGATCAAGGAGGGAGATTTGCCGGCCGACTACGACTACATCGGCGGCATCATTCAGGATATATGTTACCGGAACGCTGAACGGTATTTTAAGATTAGGCAGTAAAACATATAATGGTTTGCTCCTTCGGTCTTAAAAGAGAAACCAATTCTTTCCCCACAAGGAAAGAAACCAAGAGGTAACGTATGCTTTTAGCATAACAGTAGATAGGGTAGGGGGCTATATGATATAATGAGTTTGTAACGGGTTTTTCATTATTCCTAAAAGGAGGCTACCCTCATGAACAAACCCAAGGTGGAAGTATATACGACGCCGACCTGTGAGGACTGCAGAAATTTCAAAAAGTTTTTGAAAGAGCATGACATTCCCTATACAGACTATAACATCGCAGATGAACCGAAGTATGCGGACCAGCTCCGCGATCGTTCGGGTAAAAACCTGGTGCCGACGATTTATATCAACGGCCAGGCCTATTTCGGATTTGTGTTCAACCGGCCGGAGATTGAAAGACTGCTTTTGGGTTAATCTATAGAATGTTTATTCTGCACAGCCTGCCGCTGGCCGAGCGCTTAGACGGATGATCTCTGTACGAATGGGAAGCCGCTGTTGTAAAATGTGAAGAATAGTAACGGGAGGGGAACATGAAATGACGATGGAAAACAGCCTGCACGAGTCTTGTGCGGTTCCGGGGGAACGCAAGAGCCACCACTCCGATAAAACCAAAAAACAACCTGATCAGCCGGCTGAACCGGATCGAAGGTCAAATTCGCGGCGTCAAAGGTCTCATCGAAAAAGATACGTATTGCGATGACGTGCTGAACCAGATTTCATCCATTCAGGCGGCTTTGAACGGGGTAAGTAAACTGTTGCTGGAGCATCATATGAAGAGCTGCGTCATTGAACGGATTCAGGAAGGCGATGAGGAAGTTATTTCCGAGCTTCTGGTCACCATGAATAAATTAATGAAATAACGTTTAAGTTAGATTCAAGGAATGTGTAAGTTTTCAGCTGAGGTAACGGTTTTTTAAAATCTTAATGATCTGCCACCCGGATTTACGGAGTGGCAGTATTATCTTTTGGAAAATCATAAATTTATTCGTTGACAAAATATAGGGTAGGGGGGTAAACTAAAAATCGTTAAAAGGTCGAAGCACTCGTCAAGGTAATCCATAATAACCCATTCGATAACGAATCTCCGCCGGCGGAGAAATTTAAATGATGAGATAAGGAGCGATGAAAGATGAAACAAGTAACATTGAAGGTAGAGGGCATGTCCTGCGGACACTGCGTCAATTCCATCGAAAAGGCGGTAAAGGAAATCGGGGCTACGGCTAAAGTAAGCCTGAGCGAAGGGACCGTCGCGGTAGAGTACGATGAAAACAAGCTGACCCTTGAAAGCATAAAAAGAAACGATTGAAGAGCAGGGCTACAACGTAATCTAAGCGCTTTTCCCCAAAAATGATGAAAACGAGGTGTGTAAGCCATGGGAGCCGTATCGGAACCACTCCATAAAGATTTGAGCAAAACAACCCTGCAGCTCACGGGCATGACCTGTGCGGCCTGCGCCAACCGGATCGAGAAAGGCCTGAACAAGCTGGAGGGCGTGCAGGAAGCGACCGTCAATTTTGCGCTGGAGAGAGCGTCGGTAACGTATGACCCGAAGATCATCACCGTACCGCAGATGGAAGATAAAATCGAGAAGCTCGGTTACGGAACCGCCAAGGAAACGGCCGATCTTGCGCTGACAGGCATGACCTGCGCGGCCTGCGCCGCCAAAATCGAAAAAGCCGTAGGCAAAATGCCGGGCGTGACGAGCTCGACGGTCAACTTTGCCATGGAGACGCTACGCGTGGAGTACAATCCGGGCGAAGTTGGCATACCGGATATCCAGCAGCGGATCGAGAAGCTAGGGTATCAGGCCATATCGAAGGAGGAGCAAAAAGATCCGGCGGAACATCGGGAGCAGGCGATCCGAAAGCAAAAGGCGAAGCTGGTCATCTCGGCGCTGCTGTCGCTTCCGCTGCTTTGGTCCATGGTCAGCCACTTCTCCTTTACCTCCTGGATTTGGATGCCGGAGCTGTTCATGAACCCATGGTTCCAGCTCATCCTGGCCACACCGGTACAGTTTTATATCGGCAAGCAGTTCTATGTGGGGGCTTACAAAGCTCTCCGAAATAAGAGTGCCAACATGGACGTATTGGTGTCCCTGGGGACCTCGGCCGCATATTTTTACAGCTTGTATCTGACGATCGATTGGGCCATGGCAGGAGCGAACGCGCATCACGGACCATCGATGTACTATGAAACCAGTGCGATCCTGATTACGCTCGTGCTGCTCGGCAAGCTGTTTGAATCCCTGGCCAAAGGCCGGACCTCGGAAGCGATCAAGACGCTGATGGGTCTGCAGGCCAAAACGGCTGTCGTGGTGAGGGACGGACAAGAATTGTCCATCCCGGTGGAACAGGTTCTCAAAGGCGATGTGGTCATCGTCAAGCCGGGCGAAAAAAATTCCGGTGGACGGCGAAGTGCTGGAAGGTACTTCGGCCGTAGATGAATCGATGCTGACCGGGGAGAGCATTCCGATTGAGAAAAAAGCGGGCGATATCGTCATTGGCGCAACGGTCAATAAAAACGGCCGATTGAAAATCAAAGCGACCAAAGTCGGCAGGGAGACCGCGCTCGCCCAAATCATTAAAGTCGTGGAGGAAGCTCAGGGCTCCAAAGCGCCGATCCAGCGGGTGGCCGACGTCATCTCGGGGATCTTTGTCCCGATTGTGGTGGGCATCGCTGTTCTGGCCTTCCTCGTTTGGTACTTCTGGGTGACGCCGGGCGATTTTGCCCAGTCGCTTGAGATCGCGATTGCCATCCTCGTCATCGCCTGCCCTTGTGCGCTTGGCCTTGCGACGCCGACCTCCATTATGGCGGGTTCCGGCCGCGCGGCGGAGCTGGGCGTCCTCTTTAAAGGCGGCGAGCATCTGGAATCGACGCATAAAATCGATACGATTATCCTCGACAAAACGGGAACGGTGACCAAAGGAAAGCCGGAGCTTACGGATGTCGAGGTTCAAGGAATCGATGAGCCGTTGTTTGAGCGCCTGGTAGGCGCGGCGGAGAAAAACTCCGAGCATCCGCTTGCGGAAGCGATCGTTGCGGGCATTACCGGAAAAGGCGTTGTCCTTCCGGACGCCCACGACTTTGAAGCCATTCCCGGCTACGGCATTCGGGCTGTCGTGGAAGGCCATAGCGTACTGGTTGGAACTCGGAAGCTTATGAGTCAGTACAGCATATCGATCGGTGAGGCGGATACCCGGATGTCCCAGCTGGAGACCGAAGGCAAAACGGCGATGCTGGCCGCCGTTGACGGACAATATGCAGGTTTGGTGGCGGTTGCCGATACGATCAAGGAAACCTCAAGGGAAGCGGTAGCCCGGCTGAAAGGCATGGGCATCGAAGTGATCATGATAACCGGGGACAATGAGCGGACCGCACAGGCCATTGCCAAACAGGCCGGCATCGATCATGTCCGGGCTGAGGTTTTGCCGGAAGGCAAGGCGGAGGAAGTGAAAAAGCTGCAGCAGCAGGGCAAGAAAGTGGCGATGGTCGGAGACGGCATCAACGATGCGCCCGCACTCGCTATGGCTGACATCGGGATGGCGATCGGCACCGGTACGGACGTAGCCATGGAAGCAGCCGACGTGACGCTGATGAAAGGCGACTTGAACAGCATTCCGGATGCCATCTACATGAGCCGTAAAACGATGGCGAACATCCGCCAGAACCTGTTCTGGGCGCTTGGATATAACTCGCTGGGCATACCGGTAGCGGCCATCGGCCTTCTTGCTCCGTGGGTAGCCGGCGCAGCATGGCACTCAGTTCGGTATCGGTTGTTCTGAACGCGCTTCGTCTGCAGCGCATGAAGGTATAACGGCAAGAACGTAAATGGGAGTGGGAAAGCATGGGGATAAAGAAGATCGCGGTGACGCCCGGCTTTGAAGTCGGCGGCACGCTGTTCCGGCCGGAACAACTCGCCGTGCTGGGCTCCGTCGCCGGGCCTGATGCGGAGATCGAAATGACCACCTTCAAGCAATTGTATGTGGCGATGGACGAGGAACGGATTCCCGAGGCAACCGAGCTTCTGCGACGGGCCGGACTGGAGGTGCATCCTTCCGGTTTCGTATCCAAAAGCCTGATTACCTGCAATTTTTGTAGAGGGGCCGAGGATGCCGGACTCGAAACCGCTCGACGGATTGACGCAGCGGTGGCGGACCATGAGGTGCCCAGTCCGCTCAAGATCGGATATGCCGGATGCGCCCTGGGAACCAGCGAGCCGCTGATGAAGGATATTGCCGTCGTCAAGATGAGGGATTCATTCGATATTTACATCGGAGGGGAATCCAAGGGCATCAAGGCCATCCTTGCCCGGCTGTTTCTGCAAAACGTGACGGAGGAGCAGCTCGTTCCGATCCTCCGGAAATTGATTGCCATCTATCAGGAGAACGGCAGGAAAAAAGAGAAGTACTCCCGCTTTGTTCAGCGGATGACGCTGGATAAGCTGCGGGAGATGGTCGCTCTGCCGGAAGAAAGCAGAGTCTGAAGCGCGAGTTCGGCACCGCCCTTTAAAAGGGCGGTTTTTTCATGTTTTATAGGGGATTTTGACCGATAACCGTGGACAGCGATTTGATGCTGTCATCCTGGCTCGCACAGGTTTTCGTTTTCCCATAACCTAAACAAGGCACACCCTGTTTCGCTGTATGCGAGGGGTGTGCCTTGTTGGATTCGCCGGGTTTTACGGCTTGACGATGTCGGCCAGCAGCTCATAGGAGCGCAGGCGCGCCCGATGGTCATGGATGGCGGAAGCACGATGATCTCGTCCGCCGCCGTAGCTTCGAGGAAGCCTTCGATCCGGGCCCGGACGGTGTCCGGGTTGCCGATGGCGGAGTAGCTTAGCGTACGGGCGACGATTGCTTTTTCCTGGGGCGACCAGAGCGGCTCCATGCTGTCGATCGGCGGCTGAAGCTGGCCGGTACGGCCGCGGATAATGTTCAGGAATTGCTGCTGGGCCGAGGTGGCGAGCCGCTGCGCCTCTTCGTCCGTGTCGGCGCAGATGACATTGATGCCGATCATGGCGTACGGCTTCTCCAACTCCCCCGACGGCCTGAAGTTGCTTCGGTACAGGTCCAGCGCCTGCAGCAGGTAGTCCGGGGCGAAATGGCTGGCGAAGGCGAACGGCAGACCGAGCTGTGCCGACAGCTGGGCGCTGAAGCCGCTGGAACCGAGCAGCCAGATCGGGATATCCAGCCCTTCGCCGGGCACCGCCCGGACCCTCATGGACGATCCGGACGTCGGGTGGAAGTAGTCCCGCAGCTCGGCGAGACGTTCCGGGAAGTCCTGGCCGTCGCTGCCGGGACCTCTGCGCAGGGCGCGGGAGGTCAGCTGATCCGAGCCGGGAGCGCGGCCGAGCCCGAGATCGATCCGACCGGGGAACAGCGATTCCAGCGTGCCGAATTGTTCGGCGATAACCAGCGGCGAATGGTTCGGCAGCATAATGCCGCCGGAGCCGATGCGCATCGTTTTGGTGCCGTTCGCGATATGGCCGATGACCACGGACGTCGCCGAGCTGGCGATGCCCGGCATGTTGTGATGCTCTGCCAGCCAATAGCGGTGATACCCCCAAGCTTCGGCATGTTGAGCCAGGTCCAGCGAGTTCCGGAGCGATTCGGCTGCCGTACTGCCGGCTGTGATCGGGGCAAGATCCAGGATGGAGAAAGGTATATGATGAAGCGTGTTGCCCGAGGTTTGCGTCGGGTTAGAGCGTTGATTCGTCAAGCTTGCCGCCTCCTTTAAGGAAAGGTGTGTTAATGTAATGCACTAACTATTATATACCTTGTCGTGTCATAACGAAAATTTAAGCTCTCAGATGTGTATGTAACGCGCTCGCAGCAGGATGCCTTCCGAAGGGTGTCGTATACTGGGCGCTCTCGGCGGCACGACTGGACTTGGGCGAATGGCGATATGTCTCGGCCGAGGTGCCGCAGGAAACCGTGTTCCCGATCCCGATCCGGAACATGGCCGGAGCTCCCCCAGACAATGTAAAAATCCTCGGAGTCTTGTAAATATCCTCTATTCCAGTAAATACGGCCTCTTTCTATGATGGAGTTACTATAAATATACGAACAAGGGGTTCGTAAGTGGAAGGAGTATCAACATGACGCCAAATTTAGAGACAAAGCGCTCCCTGTTACAACCTAAACGCGGCCTCGGCGCAAGACTGACCGTACTGGGAAATTCATCGACGTTTGTTGGCTACTTGTTTGTCGCCCCCATCCTGATTTTGATGGGAATCTGGTTTTACTATCCGCTGGTGCAATCTTTTATCTACAGCTTCCAGGATATCAGCTTCCTGAATCCGGACGCGGCCAAATTCATCGGCTTCAGCAACTATGCGGAAATTATCCGGGATAAGGATTTTTGGACGGCTTTGAGCCATTCCCTGCTGCTGACGGTCGTGGCGGTTCCGTTGCAGGCGATAATCGCCTTGGTCATTGCGGTCAACCTGAACAAGATCATGCGCCTTAAAGGCCTGTTCCGCACGCTGTATTACATGCCGTACATTACTTCAACGATTGCGGTTACCACCGTATTTATGTATTTGTTCATGCAGAATGACGGGATCGCAACCCAAGTGCTGACGTGGTTTGGATTCCCTGACGTATCCTGGTACGCCAACGTCAAATACGCGCTGCCGTTTTTGATGATTTTGACCATCTGGACCTATGTGGGCTTCTACATGGTGGTATACCTTGGAGGGCTGCAAACGATTCCTAACGATATTTACGAAGCCGGCGTCGTGGACGGAGCGAACGGCTGGCAGCAGTTCTGGAAGCTTACCGTGCCGATGCTGAAACCGGTGACCTTCCTGGTCGTCATGTCGGGGATCATCAACGTCATGCAGCTGTTTGACCAGCCTTATGCCTTGGCGAGAAACGGCTCGCTCGGAAGCCCGGCCGGCGCAACCAGCACGATTGTAACGTATTTCTACAGCCAGGCCTTCAGCTTTAACCGTTCCGGTTACGGCAGTGCGGCGGCATTTATCATTTTCGCCCTTATTATCGCGCTGTCCATGCTGCAAAAACGCTTTATTCGGGAGGAGATTTAGATGAAGCACAGCCGGAGAGCCCAAATTTTACGTTATGTGCTGCTGTTCGCGTTTTCCGTTTTCTTCATCGTGCCTTTTGGCTACGCGATCTATACGTCAGTCCTGTCCAAATCGGACATCGGCCATCTGGTGCTGCCGAGCAAATGGACGTTAGAAAACTACCGCGATATCTTCGACAATTCGGATATCCTCGTGTGGTATAAAAACTCGATCATCGTAACGTTCGGCATATTGATCGGCAACCTGATTGTCAATACGATGGCTGCTTATTCCCTGGCCCGACTGAACTACCGCGGAAGAGGCGTGGTTTTCTTCCTGGTCATCGGGATGATGATGGTGCCGTATCAAGTCATGATCATTCCGATTTTCTCCATGATCGTGGACCTGAAGTGGCTAAACAGCTATCAGGGTCTCATTATTCCGTTCCTGTTTCAGGGCTTCCTCGTCTTCCTGATGCGCCAGTTCTTCTTGACCGTACCGAAGGAGCTTGAAGAGGCGGCCGAGGTGGACGGCCTGAACAAAATCGGCATTTTCTACCGGATCATGCTTCCGCTTTCCAAAGGGGCGCTCGGCACTCAGGTCATTTTCAGCTTTACGGGTACGTGGAACTCCTTCGTATGGCCGGTGACATTGGTGAACGACAGCCGCTGGTACGTGATGACGGTAGGCCTGAACACGCTCAAGAACCGTTATTTTGAATGGCCGAACCTTACGATGACGGGCGTTGTCCTCTTGACGGTGCCGATCATCATCGTCTTCCTGCTGTTCCAGCGGCACATGGTGCAGGGCATTGCCACAACGGGGCTTAAGGGTTAACGGTCTATCGAATCAACGAATCAAGGATATGAACGCATATTCGGACAGGGGGATTCACGGTGATTGAATATAAAGGGAACGACGCACTGCGCGACGGATGGGTGATTGCGGAAACGGCGTTTGACGCCAGGCATTTGGCGAAGTTCGAGACGATTTTCAGCCAAGGGAACGGCTATCTCGGGCTGAGAGCCGCCACGGAGGAGCCCTATCCCGGGGAGCGCCGCAATTTGTTTGTGGCGGGAACGTTCAACCGTTTTGCGGGCCGGGAAGTCACGGAGCTGCCGAATGCGGCGGATATGGTACAGCTGGATATTCACCTGAACGGCAAACCGTTCCATTTGGAAAAAGGGAAGATTCACAGCTACCGCCGTGAGCTGGATTTGCGTCAAGGCGAGGTCCGGCGCGACATCCTCTGGGAGGATGAGTCCGGCGACCGGTTCAAGTTGGTTTTTCGCCGGTTTGTATCGCTTCACGACCGCCATCTGATGGGCATGCGGGTGGAAATCACCCCGCTGTCCAATGCCGCTGACATTTCCATCCGTTCCGGCATCAACGGGCAGATGACCAACTCAGGCGCACAACATTTTATCGAAGGGGAACGGCGGGTGTTCGACAAGGAACTGCTCCAGCTTACAGCCACGACTTCGGAATCGAATATCGAATTTGTGCACGCCTGTGCCCATCAGCTCTATGAGGGAGGCAAACGCCTTCCGGCTGCGCCGGCTCCAAGCATGGACCGCCGAAGGGTCACGCTCACCTATAAGCTGAAAGCGGAAGCCGGAAAATGCATTGCGCTGGACAAAATTGCGTCGGTGCATACAAGCATCGATACCGAGCGTCTGGACCGGACAGCCGATCATCAGGCTTTGATGGAATCGGCCCGCGAAGATCTCGTTGAGGCTGCGGGCAGAGGCTTTGACGAGCTTTACGCCGAGAACGAGCAAGCCTGGAAAAAGGCATGGGACAACGCGAACATCGAGATCAAGAGCCGCGATGCTTTTGACCAGCTGGCGATCCGTTTTGCGCAGTACCATTTGATTCTGATGACGCCTGCCCATGACAGCCGCTTCTCCGTGGGAGCCAAAGGTTTGACGGGAGAGGGATACAAGGGACACGTGTTCTGGGACACGGAAATTTTCATACTGCCGTACTTCCTGTATACGGATCCGAAGACTGCGCGCAATCTGGTGAAGTACCGCTACCACACCTTGAACGGCGCCAGAAAAAAAAGCGCTGGAGAACGGCTGCCGCGGGGCGATGTACCCTTGGGAATCCGCAGCGACCGGCGAGGAGGAGACTCCCGAATGGGGACCCGTGGATGTGGTTGCCGGGACGCCGACCTATATTTGGACGGGCAAAATCGAGCAGCATATCACGGCCGACGTGGCCTACGGCGTATGGCATTATTACCAGGCTACCGGCGATCAGGAATACATGGACCGGTACGGTTACGAAATCATTTTCGAGACGGCCACCTTCTGGGCAAGCCGGTTGGAGTGGAGCGGCAAGGACGGAAAATATCATATTACCGACGTGATCGGACCGGACGAATACAAGGAGCACGTCTCCAACAATGCATTCACCAACTACATGGCTTACTGGAACATGAAAAAAAGCGATCGATTGCGCCCGCAAGCTAATGGAAGAGCGAAACGGTGTTTACTTGCCTTTGGACGGTCAGTTGGGTCTGGCCGAGCGAATGAGGGAATGGGAGGAAAAATCCAAGCTCATCTATTTGCCGCAGCCGGATCAAGACTCGCTCATCATCCCGCAGGACGATACGTATTTGACCAAGCAAGTCATCGATTTGGATAAATACCGCAAGCAGGAGCAGGTGGCCTCCATTTTGGCCGACTACAGCATGACCCAACTCAGCGACATCCAGGTTTCGAAACAGGCGGATATTCTGGTCTTGTTCTATTTGCTCGAGGATTGGTTCTCCCAAGAGACGAAAGCGGCAAACTGGCACTATTACGAGCCGAAAACGCTGCACGACTCTTCGCTCAGCTTGTCCACGCACAGCATGCTGGCCAGCGACGTGAACGAGCTAGAATTGGCTTACGAGATGTTTGCCAAGGCGGCCCGCATCGATCTTGGCCGGAACATGCACAGCTGCGATGAAGGCATCCACTCCGCTTCGATCGGCGGCATCTGGAAAGCAGCCGTCATGGGCTTTGGCGGGGTCCGTTCATGGGAAGGCACGCTTCGCCTGAATCCGAAGCTGCCGAAGGCCTGGGAACGCTTGTCCTTCCCGCTGGCGTGGAAGGGAGAGCGCCTGCAGGTGACCGTTACCCCTGGGAAGCTGGAAGTAGAGCGCCTGTCCTCAAGAACGGACGAGCTTGCTATACTTATCCATGGACGGGAATACTTGCTGAAGGATCGAATCGTCACAGAATTGAAGGAGGTCGATCAGCGTGAGTAAGGAAGAACAGGCACTTCAAGCCGTGATTTTTGACTTGGACGGGGTCATTACCGATACGGCGAAATATCATTATGAGGCATGGAAGCAGCTTGCAGAGGAGTTGGGCATTCCCTTTGACCGCGAGTTTAACGAGCAATTGAAAGGGATCGATCGCATGGCATCCCTGGAGAAAATACTCGGTCAGCTGCCGGACGGGGGCACAAGCTTTACCCTGGAACATAAGCAGGAGCTCACCGCCCGGAAAAACGGGAACTACCAACAGCTGATTCAAGCCGTGGACGAATCCGAGATTCTGCCCGGCATCCTGGAATTGTTCCATGAGCTCAAGCAGGCGGGAGTTCCGATCGGACTGGCTTCGGCCAGCCGGAATGCCGAAACCTTGCTGCGGCAGCTGAAGGTGGAGTCTTATTTTGACGCGGTCGTGGACCCCGCGAGCGTGGCTCGGGGAAAACCTGCCCCGGATATTTTCCTGAGAGCGGCGGAAGAGCTGGGAGCAGATCCCCGTTATTGCGTCGGCGTGGAGGATGCCGAGGCCGGCGTTCAAGCCATCAAAAGTGCGGGAATGTTTGCGGTAGGCGTTGGGGACGCGGAGATTTTGTCGAACGCGGACTACGTCGTTCCGGATACGTCGAAACTTTCCTTGGCCGTGATACGGCAGCATGTGGCTGCCCGTTGACCCTGTAACTGAATAGATAAATCCTCAAAAAGCTATGTAAGCTGAGCCTATTTCGAAGCACCGGTTTCAGCTTACATCGTTTTGTTTAAGCACGGTCAGTCATCATAGGATCGCATCGATGAAGTTTTTGTTATTGAAGCCATATTAAGATATGGCATAAGATTAATCCGTCATAATACGACATTAATCTACAGGGAGGTCTCTCATGCGGAAGTGGAGACGGTTTAGGGATCGAAATATACGGCAAAAGCTGTTTTTGACTTATACGCTGCTCATGATTGTTCCTCTCGTGGTGATTAGTATTTATTTTTACATCTATGCCATGTCCGTTTTCGAGTCCCGTATCGTGAAATCGTTTCACGAGACGAATCAGCAGATGGTCTCCACTGCGGACTCGTTTATAAGCAATATGATCAAGTCGTCGGAGCAGCCGTTTTATGATGAACGGCTGATTCAAATTTTGGCGAAGGATTATTCTGCCGTAACCTATGAGACGTTTGAAAAGAGCATAGACTATCGCTACATAAGTGACAGCGTTTTCAAAAATTTGATGACGTTTAATCCGGATATCGATTCCATTCTGATTTACCCTGTAAACAGTTCGTTGATCTATCGCAGGGGTTACGATACGACCTTCAACTATAAATATAGCCCGGTGAACGAACCATGGTACCGGGACATTGTGAATAATGCGGAAAGGCCGATTTTGACCGGCTTGCACGAAGAGAAGCAGATGTATGCCAAGCCCCGCTCCATGCTGTCCGTGGGCCGCATATTGGTGGATGCAGGCACTTATCGGAAGCTGGGGGTGCTGCTTGTCAATTTTCGGGTGGAGAAGCTGGAGAAGCTGTTCAGCGGGCTGGACGACAAACAGGATGTCAACCGGTTTATCGTGGACGAGAAAGGGATGGTGGTGTTCAGTTCGAACCCGGATATGATCGGGCAGCGGTACGGCGAAGTCGCGGCCAATATGAAGCTGGACGGCAACAACTACTATGTCGTTCACCATGAATCCGGCGTGTCCGGCTGGCAGTTTTACAGTATTGTTCACCGCGACAAGCTGCTGGAGGAAATTAACCAAATTCGAAATTTTTCCGTCATGCTGCTCCTGCTGCTGATCATGCTCGGTTTCGTTACGGCCTTTCTTGTATCCGGTAGCATATCCAATCCGATTCGGAGACTCAATCGGCTGATGCGCAAGGTGGAAAAGGGACATTTCGATGTTGTGGCCGAGCAGGACAGCATGGATGAAGTGGGGCATTTGTCGCGCACCTTTAACCGGATGACTGCCGAAATCAAGGAATTGATAGAACAGATCAAGCTGGAAGAGAAGAAGAAACGGAGTGCGGAGCTGAATGCCCTGCAGAATCAGATCAACCCCCATTTTATTTATAACACGCTCTCCGTGATCAAGTGGATGTCACAGGCCCAAATGGCGGACAACATTACGGAAGCCATCGACGATATGATCAAGGTTTTGTCTTTTTCCACGCGCAACACACGCGAATTCGTGTCTGTTGAGGAAGAAACAGCTTTTATACGCAGTTATCTCGAACTCTTACAGCTTCGCTATTTTAACGTGTTTGATTTTGAGATCGATGTGGATCCCGGCGTTCTCGGATGCCGGACGCTAAAATTCATGGTGCAGCCATTCGTGGAGAATGCGGTATTTCACGGCTTTGCCGGAGATACCCGCCAGTACAAATTGATTATTCGCGCGGCGAGAGAAGGCGGCGATGTTCAATTTACGATTTCGGATAACGGGATGGGAATGCCCGAGGAACGGCTGGGCGAGCTTTTGCAGCAGGAAATGTCGGACGCGCAAACGATAAATTCCATTGGCGTGGGCAATGTCTCCCGAAGATTAAAGCTTCATTTTGGAGAAAAGTATGGGGTAGCCATAGACAGCCGGGAAGGAGAAGGGACAACCGTACGCATCTTGATTCCGGCCATGGAGCATCAACCGGACCACGCCGGAGAGAGGAGAGAGAGATAGGCATGAAAATCATGATTGTGGACGACGAGTCCTTTATCCGCATGAATTTTAAGACATTCGTGGACTGGAAGTCGCATGGCTATTATCTGGTAGGCGAAGCCGCAAACGGAAAAGAAGCGTTGGAGAAAATGGACGAGCTTCGCCCGGATGTCGTTTTTTTGGATATCCGGATGCCATTGATGGATGGGCTTGAGGTTCTCCGGCAGCTCCGGCATGACAATCATCCCTGCAAAGTGATTATACTCAGCAGCCATAATGAGTTTGAGTATGCACGGGAAGCGCTTAGACTTGGGGCGTGCGATTATATCCATAAGCCGAATTTGACCCAATCTGCCGTATTCGAAGCGCTGGAGCGCGTCCGTGAGCAGTTAAGCCATGTGCCCGGGGGCAATCAGCTTGTTCCGCTGCAGCAAAGTTTGGAGAAAAACCGGAATGATTTGAAAACGCTTTTTCTGCGTGATTTGGTCATCGGCGTCATCCGTCACGAGTGGGAAATCGAGCAGAAGACCAAGCTGTTCGATTTGAAGATCAGGCAGCCGAATGTTTGCTGTATCGTTATGTTTATCGATCAGTACGAGAAGGTCAAGGAACGCTACAACAACGGGATGGAGCATTTGCTCGGATTCTCGATCATGAACATTTTGCATGAGGTGCTGCAGCGATACAGCGAGCTGGAGCTGTTTCAGATGAGCCCGAAAGAGCTCGTTTTTATAAAAACGTACTCGAGCATCAGAAGCATGAACGAGATTCTGGAAGAGCGCTGGGGGCTCGTCCGAAAAATCGAAAAGACGCTGAAACAGTTTTTGAACATACAGGTCAGTTTCCTGATCAGTGGGCTGCATGCCCGTCTGCTGGACATTCCGAGAGCCTATCATGAAGCCCAGGAATCGGTTGAAAAGCTGTTTTACGAGGATCGCGGGAACGTAGTCGTCTATCAACCGGACAGCAGGAAAGAAGCAAATGACAAGGCATGGCTGGCCCTGGTTGAACAGCGTTTCCGCAAGGAAATGGACGAAAAAAAACATCGCCGAAGCCATCTCCATCGTCCATGAGATGTTTGCCGCGATCAAGGAGAAAAGGTCGGTCGGGCGCCATGCCACGCTCGAAACGTGCGTCAATCTGCATTGCCTGATTCAGTCTCATATGAAGGAAGACAGCGGGGAGGAAGACAACACCGGGATGAAGGAAATCATGGCCGCCGAACGGTTGGAGCATCTTCACCTGCTACTGGTCCGCGAGCTGGAGAGCCTGCAGGAGAGTTATACCGAAGACGCCACTTCCACGAACTACAAGATCAAGCGGGTCATTGATTATATTCACCAGAATTATCATCAAGATTTGACGCTCCAAGAGCTAGCCGGTTATGTGGGTCTGAACAACAGCTATCTGAGCCGTATTTTCAAAGAGCAAACCGGCTCCATGCTCATTCCGTACATCAACCGTTACCGCGTTAAAAAGTCGCTGGAGCTGCTGAAAGAAGGAAAACTGAAAACGTACGAGATTGCGGAGAAGGTTGGCTTTAACAGCATTGACAACTACTATATCAGTTTTAAGAAGATGTACGGCCTTCCGCCGAACGAATACCGAAAGACGGTCATGGGAAAGTAAAAAATCACAAAGATATGTAAAGATCCTCTGTTTGCTCCCGCATGGCGCCTAGCTAAGATGAAGGTAACACCAAATACGGTGAATTCTCTTCGATTAAAAGGGGTAGAGACAAATGAGAAAGAAGGCAGTCATGTTATTGTGCTCCCTATTGCTGGTGCTTACCGCAGCAGGGTGCGGATCCAAATCCGATTCCGGAGATTCGGGCAAGAGCGCTTCCGACAGTGTCGGAACACCGGCAAAACAGGAAACGGTCGAAGTCACGATGGCGTATTGGGCCAATGCGTCCGAGCAGAAAAACTTCGAATTCATGGTTGACGGCCTTGAGAAGGAATATCCGAACATCAAAGTCAAAATGCAAATGTATCCGACAAGCGACGAGTTCTGGAAAGCGGTTCCATCGGCGATTGCGGCAGGCGTGGGTCCCGACATCATCGCGATGTCCGATGAAGGAAACTACGAATATATCAAAAAAGGCGTGCTTGCTCCACTGGACGATCTGATCGGTACAACAGGTTTTGAGAAGGACCGCATTACCGCATCGCTGTACAAAGGCTGGACGGATGACAACAAGCTTTACGGCATTCCTTACGATTCTTCCACTTCCATGCTGGCGATCAACAAAGCGATGTTCGAAAAATCCGGCATTACGAAGCACCCGGAAACGATGGAAGAGGTCGTTGAGCTGGCTAAAGCCATGTCCAAGGACGGCGTCAAAGGCATTATCGGCAGCATCGATCCGTTCCACATCACGCAGTATGTTCACGCTTTCGGCGGGGACTGGGGCTTCGGAAAAACGATCAACTCCAAAGAAAATATTGCAGGCGTGCAGTTCTTTGTCGATCTGTTCCTGAAAAATCAGGTTGCCATTGCTCCGATCGAAGTAGGGGCTCCTTGGGACGGAGAAGTATTCAGCCAGGAAAAAGGCGCGATGTCTACAGCCGGTCCTTGGTATGTAGGCCATCTGAAAGAAGCCAACCCAAACATGGAAATGATCGCACTGCCTATGCCAAAAGGCACGGTAGAAGCACAAAGCGCTTATTCCCACGGCTTGTCCATTCTGGCAGGCAGCAAGCACAAAGAAGAAGCCATGCAGGTAATCAAGTATGCTCTGCGTGACGAAGCGCAATTAAACGCGATTGAGGCGGTCGGCTATTCGCCTGCGGTATCCTCCCTGCTTCCCAAATACCTGGAGAAGAACCCTGAATTGAAACCGGTATTCGACAACATGGAAAAAGTCGGCATGCCGTTTGCATATCCGGAACAAACCAAGGCGTTCCATGCGGATTTGCTTAAAGGCGTAGAGGAAATCATCTTCAAGAAAGACGGATTGACGGTCGAACAATTGCTGAATGACCTCCAAAGCAAGTACGGAGAAAACTAATGATTAACGGTTGGACTTTGCCATAACCAAGGTCCAGCCCTTTTTTAAAACAGCAGAAAAAGCGTCAAAATGCTTGGTTCTCGCATTCTGATCTCAATGGAAACGCCGTTTGCAAACGGTCTTTATTCTTAGGGATACGTCGATAGGCGGCGTTGTTCTCATTAACGATTTGGGGAGGTAAAGGTAGGGTGAAAATGTCATTCAACAAAGTGGTATCCCAAATTTTGCTCATGTGCCTGCTCATCACAACCATCGGTCCGGTGTCTTCCATTCAGGCAGCTTCCGAGCTTGAGGTAGGGGAGGGGCAGGTATTCGGCGAATTTCCGCTGAATTTGACGCAAGCGGGTGATGTGGACTGGCTTCATCTTAAAGGAGACGGGGGGAGTTTCACTCAAATCACCAAGGCAGGATCCAGCTCGGTTACCTTCAGCGTATACGGCAGTGACACAACGGGAACCGAGGGAAAGCTGAATAAGGGCGGGGACACGAATTATATCTCTTATTCCTGGACGGACGGTATGGGGGGACATGAAACTTCGGTAAACGACACCGGATTCGTGGTGTTTTTTCCGAAGGAGAGCCGGGATGCAGGTTCTTATGACAATGTCGGTTGGGATGCCGTTGTAGCTGCGCAGCCGCAGGAATCCACCATCCAGTTCGGCGTAGGCATGTGGCAGGCCGAGGTGGAGATCAAAATCTATTTCGACGATGATCTTAAGGCTGTCCGGACCATCGATGCAGGCGGGACTTCCGAGGTATACAAATATCAATTCAAAGTGCCCGCAGGCGTGAAGCTGAAAGTAGAGGGCCGGCAGACCAAAGCTCTGAGCCAATATGGAAACATGTCATTTTCCGGTTTGGCCGTGAGCAGTAAAAGCATTGCCGATAAACTTGAATTGCAAAACGATTACAACAGAGTAAAGGATATGACCCAGGGATTGTACACGGATGCATCCTGGCAAACCTTTGTCGCTGCAAGAGATAAGGCGGGCAATGTTCTCAAACAGCCGGATGCAGCACAGCAAGAAGTTGACGGCGCTCTCGATGAATTGGCAGCTGCACAAACAGCGCTTGAGAAGAAAGACACGAATATTTTAATAGACTTTATGGGAAATGTATCGAGTGCTTATACGTTTGGCTCCAAAGGGGATCAGCAGGACAGATACCAAACCTTTACCCCCAAAGAAAGCTTCGAAATGGAATATGTTCAGGTAAGGGTGATCAGGGAACGGGAGCCGGTGAGCGACCTCCTTGTGAAGCTGTATGCCACAGACGGCGAAGGATTGCCGACAGGATCGCCATTGGCGGAAACGTCAGTGGTTAAGGATCAGGTCGTAAGCAGCGAAATCATAACCGTTCCCTTGTCTTACGGCCTCGAAAAGGGCAAGCGTTACGCGGTCGCATTATCCCAGAAGGATCTGGGCTCCGGAGAATACCGCTGGTATGTCATGAATAAAAACGTGGAATCCAAGAGCGAATTTTACGGAAAATCGGTTTCAGGCAATTTCGTACCGGAAGCAGACCTTGGTACGGGATTGCTCAGAATTATCCGGAAAAGCAATGTGGACCGAAACCTTCTGCGAACATTGGTGAACGAGGTTGAGCAGTACAACAGAAAGCTGTTTACCGTATCGAGTTGGTCTTCATTGGAGAGCGCTTTGAAAGCGGCCAATGAGCGGTTGAATGATGTGGATGCCAAACAAGAAGATATTAATATGGCTTATGAAAAGCTGCGTAAGGCATTTGAGGGCCTCCGGCAGGACGCAGGGTTACATGAGGTCGCAAAATTATCGATACTCTTAGCCAAGTGAATGTAACGGGTTATACAACCGAGTCGACGGCTGCCTTGCATAAGGCCATTCAGGAAGCGAAGACCCTAGGGAACGGCGCGCCTGAACAAGATCTTGTAAAAGCTTATTCCAAAGTGATGAACGCATTGGACGCCTTGCAGCCGGAGGGCAAATATCAGTACGAGTCCAATCCCAAAATGACGGCGGCTTTTGGCTTCGAAGGCGACAAGAACGCATCGCTAGCTTTCCTTGACGGCTCGTATCAAATCGGCGGCTCGCGTCCGGAACAGCATGGCCCGGTAGCTCCCAAGCAGATGGTGACCTTTGGCGTCGCGAATGCGGACGGCATCAAATGGTATAATGCCGAAGGTTATCTGCCGGCATTCATCCATGAGTATTCCAAGGATAACATGGATTACAAAATCGAATCCTTTGCCAACAAGCATTCGGTAGAAGGCAAAGATTATGTCATCGATTATTCGAGAATGACCGTTACGAACCATTCAGGCGAGACAAGGCTGCTGCCGATCGTATCCAAAAACCTGATTCCGCTCAATGCGGCGGCGAATCAGGCCTATACGATTGAACCCGGCGAGACGATTATCCGGGACTATGCCATCGAAGCGGATAAGTATGAATACTTCGATAAGGAAAAAACCTCGTTTACCTCATTAACGAGAGAGCAGGTGGCGAGTCAGGGTAATTTTGACGATAATTACAACGGCATGAAATCGTACTGGGACGACCGGCTGTCGGCAGTGGTTGATCTCGATCTGCCGAATAAAGAGCTGGTGAATGCTTTCAAAGCGGGTTATATCTACACCATGCTCATTAAGGACGCCAACTATCTTCATATCGGTGAAAACGGGTATGCCAGGTTGTATTCGCACGATACCATCGGAATCCTGGTTCAATTGATTCAAAGCGGGGATTTTGCCCATGCCAAGGATTATTTGAAGAGCGTTCCATTAACCGGCGGAATCAATATCGAGACCGGGGAAGTGGACGGCAACCTCTATTGGGATGCCAACTGGAAGCTCCCGTGGGCATATGCTGTCTATTTGAGCAAGACCGGCGACACGTCCATCTTCAAGGAAGCAATGAAGGCAGACGACGGAACCGTCGGCACCGTATTCGAGAAGAGGATCAAATACGGGGCAAGAAGCATCGAGAAGGACCGCACGGGGGACGGACGGATCATGAAAGAGACGTACGCCATCGACTCCCCGGGCTATTGGACGATCGACAACTACGCTGCATTGGCAGGCCTGGCATCGTATGAATATATCACCCGCGAACTGTATAAGGTGGAAGGCGATGCAAGCTATCTGGAAGAGGCCGAGTGGGCCAAGGCTCAATACGAAGATCTGCTGGCTGCATTCACGGCCAAGCTGCAAGCTACGATCATGGACAAAGGCCTGAACTACATTCCGGCTTCCGTCGTGCAGAGCAATGATGAGAACCGGATGAAGGATTCCCGCGATGCCAACTGGGCTTCGATGTTCCTGTTCGGCAGATGGTTGTGGGATGGATATTTATACGGGGCGAACCAGCCGGAGGACAATATCAACCTGAAGATGCTGGACGACACATACTCCTATGGCATTGAAAGACGCGTCAATGAGGGGACAACCGATTCTCCGTTTAACTTTGGCGGTTATCCTCACGGCTTCTATTCCAGCTCATACAATGCCGGTTACGGCAGCGCCGCGCTTCGCGGCGAGCAGTACAGAGATATGGGCATTAAAGCTTATGAGTTCATGATTGAAAAATCCATGAGCGGACCGTTCAGCTGGTGGGAAGGCGTCGATTATCCTCGGGAATCCAGTCCATGGAAACCGACCAATGAAAAGTTGGGAATTCAAAATACGCCGGGCGGCGGCGGTTCAGCCCAGCATATCTGGGGTCAGTCGGTCAACTCCAAAGTCTTGGTCGATTCCTTGATCGCCGAGCGCATCTATGATCAGAACACGAAATACGAAATCATCATAGGCAGGGGCATCCCGAAAGAATGGGTGGCGAATGCCGACAAGAACAATAACGTGGTAGCCGCTATTCGGAATTATCCCGCATTCCAAGGCGGAAGAGTAGGATATGACATTGTCCGACAAGCGAATCGGCTCGTAGTTACCTTTGCGGCCGATGTGGATCAAGCCAAGGCCGACCTAAGCCATGCACAATTCAGCATTCAGTTGCCCAGCATGGTGAATAACATTTCGGAAGCCTCCGCCGGCGTGGTTGATAACGCCAAGGGAATCGTTACCGTGCCTCTCGGTACGCAATCGGTCACGATCACTTTGAGCGATCTGCCTAAACCGGCGGATGTCGAGCTTGATAAGGAGGATCTTGAAATCGGATTCGCCGCCGGGGATTCCAGCAGCTCGGTAACCAAGAACGTTACGCTGCCGACGGAAGGAAAACGCGGAAGCGCGATCACCTGGTCCTCAAGCGAGCCGAATGTGATATCGAATACCGGCAAGGTGAAGCGTCCATCGGCTTCAACGCAAGTGACGCTGACGGCAACCCTGGAGAAGGATGGATTAAAAGCACAGAAGACTTTTATCTTAACGGTCATCAAGGCAGATGCAGATCCGGGAAGCCCTGGAAATGGGGGCGGAGATGGAAATTCCGGAAATAACGGAAACAACGGTAACAGCGGTAACAGCGGCAATAACAGCAATAATGGAAACAACGGCAACAGTGGCAGCAACGGCAATAATAACAATAATAATAACGGCAACAACAATGGTAACAGCGGTTCCAACAATGGAAGCAACGGCAATAACGGGAATTCGGGCAACCATCCTAAATTTAAGGATATCACCAATCACTGGGCGCTCGAATCCATTATGAACGCGGTAGAACGTGAAATCGTCAAAGGTTATGCCGATGGAACCTTCCGTCCCAATAATGTGGTAAAACGCAGCGAGCTGATGGTGATGCTCGGCCGCGCGTTGAAGCTCCCGCAGGAGGATGCGGCTCTATCGTTTGCCGATGCCTTCAAAATTCCGGCATGGGCGAAGTCCTACATCGCCGGCGCGGTAAAATCCGAAATCGTGAAAGGTTACAAGGACAATACCTTCCGTCCTGACGGAAAAGTAACCCGGATCGAATTCGTAGCGATGGTTGCGCGCGCACTCGATTTGAAGGGCGGCACGAAGGCACTGCCGTTCGCCGATGCCGATCAAATTCCGGCATGGGGCATAGATTATGCTGCAGCAGCATATGAAGCAGGTTTGATCCAGGGCAAAGGCAACAACAAGTTTGCTCCGAACGATCCGGTGACAAGAGCCGAGGCGGTTACCGTGCTGATGAAAGTGATTAAATAAAAATAGCCGGGCACTCGGGCTGGATTGTGCAGAATGGAGCCGATTTTATGATCGGAACGATGACCGAACTCCCGGCACTTATTGAGCGCATCAATGGGTTATTAGCGGAAGGAAAAAGACCCGGTTGTATAAAATAGTGGCGTGCGCTGACTCGTCGAAGTTATGCTCGAAAATCACGCGGAATAAAACGAAAAAATCCACAACCATCCGCGGTTGTGGATTTTTTGCGTCTCGCACTTACTTCTGCTTCGATTTCGTATATAACCCTATATATCTCCCCAGGTCATAGTTCTTCGGTTTCATGTCCAGCGTGGAATACATGGTCTCCATCGCCTTCTCCAAATCGTCCTTGTTCCAATAGACAAACGGGCTTTTCCAATTTCCTTCCACAGTCAGAAGGTTGGTCGCGTCAGGCTTCATTTTGTTGAAGTTCAACAGCCAGCGCTTTAGTCTTTTCTCGGGAATGTCCGTTTTGACGTTGTCGCCGACAATGTCGAGGATATTGCCCCATTGGCCGATCCCATTCAGCGAGGTAAGCTTGTCCAGCATTTGGTTCAAAACCTCCTGCTGCCGCTTGTTGCGGTCGAAGTCCGACGAAGGCGATGATCCGTCATTCGATTTGCGGTATCTGACAAAATCCAGCGTTTTTTGGCCGTCAAGATGCTGAAAACCTTTGCTCAGATCGATATGCGTGCCATCTGCGGTGTCGATATAGTGCATTTCCATGTCCACATCGACGTCGACTCCGCCGACCGCATCCACCGCTTGCCGGAAACCGTCAAAGTTGATCAGTACCATATAGTCGATTGGAATGTGGAACAAGTCGCTGAAAAATTCCTTCGTTTCGGTCATCGCCGTAGCTTTATTTTGAATGTAGTTGTGAGCATAGAAATAATTCGCTTTATGGCTCGACCGGCCAGGCGGCGTAATTTTCAAGTCGCGCGGAATGGATAACAGGCTGGCCGATTTGGTAGCGGGGTTCAGCGTCACGAGCATCATGACGTCGGTATTCATCGTTCCGCCGCTGCCCTCGCGGCTATCGGTCCCGGCAAGCAGAATCGTCATCGGTTTCATATCGTCTTCGGTGACGTCTTCCGTTTCTGCTTGCAGTACCGCCTCGGTCGTTTCCCGCTGCTGCGGGGCATAATAATCGGAAGCTGCGATTTTATGTACGGCGGACATGGCTTTATGGTGTAAAAATCCCAAATAGGATCCGGCGATCAATATAAAGATTCCAATGAGGCTGGTTAAGCAAACGATTATTTTACGGTAGATAGACCACTTTTTTTTTGGGAAGAGACATAAGAACCTCCAAATTCTGTTGATTGTATCGGCTTTGGATACCGCAACAAATAAACAGCGTGTTCATTCCTCCAGCAGTGTTTACTAAAAACCCCCACCGGGTATGACCGCTGCTTGCGATTTCCAAATAGCAACGTTCTGTTCACTCCCTTCCCAAATAATTCCTTATCATATGTATACTATAAAATATGCCATCTATCAAATTTCGACTCAGTAACTTTTAATATTAGGAAATGAACCTTTTTTCTCTCTGAGTTGTTGACTTAATATAGTAGAGCACAAGAAAGGTGGAGAGCGTGCTTGACGGACAGGGAGTTTTTTGAGCAGTACAACAAGGACGTGTACAGGACCTGTTACTATATGCTGCGCAATGCGTCGGATGCGGAGGATGTATGCCAGGAGGTTTTTATGAAGGCGCTCAATTCCGGGTGGCAGCAGGTAGAGTATCTCAAGACATGGCTGATGCGTATTACCGTCAATCATTGTTTGAATCATATACGGGCGAGCAAGACGAGACGAATGAAAGAGGCGATGCTCACTTTATTCCAGCGTGATAAGGCTGCACCGTCCACATTAACCTTGGTAGAGCAGCAGGAGACCAAAGATGAGTGGAAGCGCCGCATGGACCGGCTGCCGGATAAAATCAAAGTTGTCGTCATGCTCCGCTTTACCAATGATCTGCCCTTGGCAGATATCGCGGAGGTACTGGATATCCCGCTCGGCACGGTGAAGTCCCGATTGAATAGAGGGCTAAAGCTGATGAAGAACATGATGGACGAGCTCGATGAGGAAGAACTTCCGTTAGGGCATACTGCCAAAAAGCAAACGATCAGAGGAAAGGATGGTGCGGAATATGAGCAAGCAGGCACCCGAGGAGAAAGTTCTTGCACAGCAACTGGGCGGTGAAGGCAACCACACCTACCCGGACTTTGACGCGATGTGGCTTAAAATTGCGGCTGACAGGCAACAGGAACAAGCGCCTGTAGTGGTTAAACGGACAAAACGCACTGGATTTTTGCATGGACGCCGTCTGGCTTTTCTATCGTCGATTGCTTTTGTTATTATTGCGACCCCAGTGCTTGCTACCATGTCCGGAAAATGGGATTTTACGTTTCGGCCGGGATTGAAAACGGCGATTGATCAAGGATTCGGACAAACGCTTAACAAGAGCGTTACTGCAAGTGACGTTACCTTTACTATTGATTCAGCGGTGTCCGATGACAACGGGACCACGCTGCTGTACAGTTTTGATCCGAAAGACAAACAGGCACGGAAGTGGGGATTTTCCGAAGTAGAGCTGCGCCAAGCGGATGGGGAGAAAATCACGCAGGTCAAGGGCGGCCGAGACATGAAGATGTACTGGAAAAATGGATATTACTCGCATAGATGGGACACGGAGAATAAGCAATATAACGGTTTTTTCGAAACGGCTTGGACATTTCCCGGCGTAGAGACGGATGTGCAATTGATTGTGCGGGGGCTGCAGGAGTACCGTGACAAGCGGGTTCCGCTTAACCTGGACCCTTCGCGAGACGGCATCCAGACCTTCCCGATTAAAAAAAGACGGGATCGACGCCTTGAACATTGAGGTGGTGAATCAAGGGGCCGAGGGAGTACAGATCAAGTCATCTCTTAGATATATGAATAAGCAAGCGGCGGATACGGCCTCGCCGCGAATCCAGGTCATGGAAGACGGTAAACCGGTGAAAACGGAGAGGCTGGGCGCGGCTTGGCCGGATGCGGACGGAGTTTATGGATCGAAGGATTATTATCGTTGGAAAGATATCAACCAGAAAGGCATCACATTCGATTTGGTTTACCTGGTGGAGGGGCAAAAAATAGATGGAGAGTGGAATGTCGGAACTTTAAACCTGAATAAAGAGAAATCTTTGAATGCCTCGGTTACGCGAGAACTGAATATTCCTTTTGAAACATCGTTTGGAACTTCCACCATTCGCAAGCTGATTATTAGGCCGACAGGTATCCGGATTGAGATCCAACCCCCGAAGGCGCATCAATACCCAATCTTCGAAAATACCTTTTTGTCCATCAACGGCCGGAAGCTCGAAGGATACATGGCATTAGAGAACGGGGGCGAAGATGAACTTGAGCCTTACATGAAGACGTTGCTGTTTGATGTTCCGCCGGATCTTCAAGTTACTTCTGATACGCCGATGGAACTGATGCTCCAAAATGAGAAAGAGTCGAAGTCAGATTACGCGCATCCGGTTATGCTTAAGAATATATCCGGTGAAAAACAAACGGTCACCACTGACGTTGAAGGTTATCCCGTGAAGTGGACTTATTACAAAGCAAACGGAAAGCTCTATGTGGAAACGGGCAGCACGAATGAACGATTCGGAGGTATTGATCAAACCTATTATGAACAGGAAGGCGAACAAATCCTCTCCAGAATTGTTTATATAGAGGGAAGCACTCCGTGGGTCTCCAACGAGCGTGTGAATGTCTTCCCGGGGTTTGACGGAACTGAACTTGAACTTTATATCAAGATTTATCATATCTGGCATCCGGACCGAAATCTTGCATTAAAGCTGCAATAACATGCCCCGTTATCTTGCGTGAGTGAAATATGCGGATAGCATGGGGGAAACTCAAGGTTTAAAGATTCACTTGGCGAGAAGCTCCTTAACCGAAAGCAAGACAGCAAGCTGGCGTCGATCCTTCATCGGCGTCGGCTTGTTTGGCGTTTTCCGCCTGAATAGACGCAAGAGGCTGCACATTTGCAGGAATTTCCTGGTATAGAAGGAAGAGCCAGGGGAAAGGATGCAGTTTTGCATTTCTTTAAAAATAAGTGAACCAAATTTTCCTGGGCTGTGTTTCTATCATAGAAGCTGGCACGGCAGAGGTTCCTAATGATGACGGCCAGCATGGTCTTACGACCTTTCTATAGAATACGCGCAAGGTATAAAGGAGAGGGGAAATACTTATGAACAAAGCAATGAAAGCGACGGTTGTCGCAGCAGGAATCGCGATGTTGTTTGGATCAGTGAATATGACGGAAGCAGCCGTAAGCAAGGCGGCCAATAAATCGTCACAGATGGCGGTAAAGTCGTCGGCTGCTGATAAAAAAGGCTGTTGAAGCCGCCAAAGCGGAACTTTCCAAGAAGCTCGCACAAAAAAAATCCAGGAGATTTATATATCTTGTTCGTACGGGATAAAGCGCTGAATGGCGGGAATGAATTTATGTATTATATGAGCATGTTCCAGTTCAAAACATATGAGGATTATCTAAACCAAGCAGGTATGCTGAAAGGTCCAACGCTAATAAAGCCGGAAGGCTTGCCTGAAGGATATAAGTTTGTAAAAGGCAATATCCAACCTCCTACAGTGGCAAATAAGGATAAATACGAGAAGGAAGTCAAAGCTGAGGCAAAAGGAAAAGCTGCTCATTTCAAGAAGATTGAGTGGAAGGAAATAGGCGAGATCAATCTTGAATTTGCAAACGGAAAAGACAATTTGAGAATGCAAGTGTCCTACAAGATTAACAAGGATAAGCCGAACAGTGAATACCGGTACTACACGCCGGAGGATTATGATGCCGAGACAGTCAAGAAATTCCCTGACTTAGCTCGGAACACGTTGGTTTGGTCAGATGAGGATCATGTATATAACATCACAACCAACCCGGGCAACCCGCTTACGAAAGAAGAAATGATTAAACTCGCGGAAGAAGCGGTAAAGAAATAAAACGGCTTGGTCTTGCCGTAGGAGCAAGCAAGACAACGGTATATAGCAAAGGCATGAAGGGAAGCCGGTCGGACTCAATGATGAGTCTGGCCGGTCTTTTAATTAAGATTATAAGTTTCGAAAGACGCAGCTTTCCTTATATTGCAAGAAAACTTCCGCTAAATGCGGTCTGTCTTCTGAGGAAGTACGTCGATAGACGTTTTATATAAGATGATGCCGATTCCCGGGCAGATCATTTATAGGAGATTCATAACTTATTGATATTTTTTCTGGAATTGCCCAAAAAGAGTGAACCTAATTTTCCCGGGTTGTGTTTATATCATAGAAGCTGGCACAAAGGGATCCCAAATGATAAGCCTAGCCTTCTCACATCACTTAAGTATAAGAAACGAGAGGAGAAATATACACATGAAATTTCCAGTAAAGGCGGCGGTTGTCGCAACAGGTATCGCGATGCTGTTTGGCACCGCAAATATGACGGAGGCAGCTACGGTCAATAATTCCGCACAGGCGGTCACAGCGAAAGCTCATGCTGTTGATCAGAAGGCGGTTGAAGCGGCAAAGAAAGAACTCAGCCAAAAACTGCAGCAAAAAAATACGGGAGATCTGTATCTCTTGTACGTAAGCGATAAGAATCTCAATGGCGGCTCTGAATTCTTGTATTACCTGGATATGTTCAAATTCACAAATTATGAGGATTACCTGAACCAGGCAACCAAACTGCAGGGTCCTGTGCTCCAAAAGCCGGAAGGTCTGCCTGAAGGATATAAATTTGTGAAAGGAAACATTCAGCCTCCGATTGCCAAGAATCGCGCGGAGTATCAAAAAGAAGTGAAAGCTGAAGCTGAGGCCCAAGGAAAAGGCGTTTATTACAAAAAGTTTGACTGGAAGGAAATGGGCGAAATCAATCTGGAATTTGCCAACGGAAAAGACAATTTGCAAATGCAAGTATCCCACAAGATTGACAAGGATAAGTCGAGCAGCGAATACCGGTACTACACATCGGACGATTATGATGCCGAGACAGCCAAGAAGCATCCTGAATGGGTTAGAAATGTACTGACTTGGTCAGATGAGGATCATGTATACAACATCACGACCAACCCGGGCAACCCGCTTACCAAAGAAGACTTGATCAAGTTTGCAGAGACGGCTGTTAAGAAGTAAGGCGATTCAGCTTTATCTGCAATGATCAGATGTAGAAAGCCGGCAATGCAAGGATAATGCAGGCATACTTAGCAAGGGTTCTGAAGAAGCCGGTCAGATCAAATCATGGATCTGGCCGGCTTTTTCGTGCGGGACTGATCAAAGACAGTTGGCAGTGCCTATTCCCTTGAACAAATAACGGAAACAACGGGAACAGCGATATTGTCATATTTTAACTCATGACACGATTTCCTGAATGTGATATGTTTTGTTCATTCCGTGTCCAATGGACATCGTCCGCACGGGGCGGACATTCAATGAATTGCATTCGTGGGGGATAGAACAACATGAGAAAGAGAAAGTTCGGCTTGCTGCCCAAAATCCTTATCGCAATCGTTCTTGGCATAGGGATCGGGTCGATTTCGCCGGAATGGCTGGTTGCCGGGTCAGCGACTTTTAGCGGGCTGTTCGGGAATTTCCTGGGGTTTGCGATTCCGTTAATTATCATCGGGTTTATTGCTCCCGGGATCGGCGAATTGGGTAAAGGGGCCGGTCGTTTGTTGGGCGCGACGACAGGGTTGGCTTATTTATCTACGATTATCGCGGGGATTTTAGCATTTTTGGCAGCCAGTCTCTTGTACCCGTACATCCTGGATTCAGGCGGTTTGGTTAATTCTTTTGCCAACCCGGAAGAAGCGCTCCTGGAGCCGTTTTTCAAGGTTGAAATGCCGCCTGTTTTCGGAGTGATGACCGCTTTGCTGCTTGCTTTTACGCTCGGTCTGGGGTCGGCTGTCATCAATGGACAGGCATTGCAAAAGGTCCTGGTTGATATCAGAGAGGTTGTCGAGAAGCTGATTAACGCTCTCATTATTCCGTTGCTGCCTTATCACATTATGTGCGTGTTTGCCAATCTGGCTTACGGTGGCCAAGTGACGGTGATCCTGTCCGTATTTGCAAAGGTATTCGTGATGGTTATCGCCCTGCATGTGATTTACCTGATCATGCAGTTTTTGGCGGCCGGGCAAATTGGGCGAAAAAATCCGTTCATCCTGCTGAAGAACATGCTTCCGGCTTATTTTACTGCGATCGGTACCCAGTCTTCCGCAGCCGCCATTCCGGTCACGCTTCGTCAAACCAAGCAAAACGGGATCAACGGAAAGGTGGCCGATTTTGTCATCCCGCTATGCTCAACCATTCATCTTTCAGGCAGCACGATCACGCTTGTCAGCTGTTCCATGGCGGTTATGCTGCTGACGGGCATGACGCCTTCCATGGGGACGATGCTCCCGTTCATTCTCATGCTCGGGATTACGATGGTTGCCGCACCCGGGGTTCCCGGGGGAGCCGTCATGGCGGCATTGGGACTGCTGGAATCGATGCTGGGCTTTGATACGACGCTGACTTCGTTGATGATTGCTCTCTATATCGCCCAAGACAGCTTCGGCACGGCCTGCAATGTAACCGGAGACGGAGCCATTGCAGTGATCATGGACCGTGTGAGCAGATCGAGGTCGGAGGCAGCATAAATTAAGTGAATTCCAATAAGAAAAACGTCTATCGACGTACTTCACAGAAGACAGACCGCATTTAGCGGAAGTTTTTTCTTGCGATATAGAATTCCATCAGCTCCGCTGATAACTTTTAAATTCTATATCTAAAGAAAGGGACTTCCTCGCGGGAGTCCCTTTTCTTTGCCGATTTATTCTTTCGTTTATACCGTCAGCCGTTCCAACCCGTTCAAATATGGGCGCAGCGCCTTGGGAATCGTAATCGATCCGTCCTCCTGTTGATGGTTTTCCAGCAGAGGGATCAGGATGCGGGGCGAAGCAACAGCCGTATTGTTGAGGGTATGGCAGTACTGAAGCTTGCCGTCCTTGTCGCGGTAACGGATGTTCGAGCGGCGGGCCTGGAAGTCCAGAAGGTTCGACGACGAGTGGGTTTCCCCGTAAGCGCCCCGGCTCGGCATCCATGTTTCGATGTCGTATTGCTTATAAGTCTTTTGCGACATGTCCCCGGTACAGACGGCCATTATCCGGTAGGGCAGCTGCAGCAGCTGCAGCAGTTCCTCGGCATTCGCCGTGATTTCCTGGTGCAGCCGCTCCGACACCTCCGTATCGGCTTCGCACAGCACAACCTGCTCCACCTTGGCGAACTGGTGCACGCGGTACAGGCCGCGCACATCCCGCCCGGCCGAGCCGATTTCGCTCCGGAAGCAGAGCGAGGCGGCCGCAAGCCTGAGCGGCTCGGTCACATCGACAATTTCGCCGCCGTAATACGATACGAGCGAAACCTCCGAGGTGCCGGCAAGCCATTTGTCCTCCCCGTCGATCCGGAAGGTCTGATCCTGACCCAGCGGAAAAAAAGCCGTGTTGTTCATCGCCTCGGTGCGAACCATAAGCGGTACGTCGTAGAGGATGAAGCCCTTTTTCACCAGCAAATCGAGCGCCAGCTGTTGTACGGCTCGGTGAAGCAGCACCCCGTTGCCGGTCAGGTAGTAATTCCGCGTGCCCGCCGTTTTAACCCCGCGCGGGATATCCAACAAGCCGTGCAGTTCCCCGAGCTCCACATGGTCTTTCGGGTCAAAGCCGAATGCCGGCGGCTCTCCGGCTTTTTTCACTTCTACGTTGTCTTCATCGCTTCGTCCTTCCGGGGTGTCGGGCGAAACGGTATTCGGAGCCAGCAGCATGAGCCGCGTCCACTCGGTTTCCGCTCCGCGCAGCTGTTCCTCTATTAGCACAAGCCGCTCATTGATCATCTTCACCTGCTGCTTTACCGCTTCAGCCTGATCTTTACGGCCCTCCCGCATGATCCGGCTGATCTCCTCCGTGTGTTTGTTCCGGCTCTGGCGGAGTCGCTCCGCCTCCATCAGCAGGGCCCGGCGTTCTTCATCCGCCGCTACCAGCGCCGCCACCGTAAAATCAATCCCTTTCAGGTCGGCCGCCCGCTGCAGCTCCGCCTGCCGTTCCTTTCGTTCCCTGAATTCCTTCATGTCCAGCATGACACCCACGCTCCTTTTGAGATAAAAATAAAAAAAGCGTCCTAGTCCGTATGGGACGAGGGACGCTTTGAACGCTCGCGGTGCCACCCAAATTGATCGAACCGCCGAAAACCTCAGGGTTCAATCCACTTTGATTTCGCGGTAACGGGCGAAAGCCGGTAAACTTAGGGGGAGAGACGACCATACGCAGATCGTATCCTTCAAATCCCCTTGACGAGAACGCCTCGGAGTTGGATGCTCTTCATCGGCCTGATGGCTATATTTATTCCAGTATACCTCGGAAATGGCCTTTTATACAAGGGGCATGGATTCTTTTGAATTTGGCGTTACGCCGAGGAAGCTTCCTGAATGCGATGTTTTTTCGGGCCGGCCGGGACATCGTTGTCCCAGCGGAAGGTAAATGCGGCAAGAAGCAAGCCGGTCACGGTAAAAGCGGCAAGAATGGGGAGAGGCACCCAAATGGAGGATGGATATCTCCGGGATTCACGGCGATTCCCATGGCTTTCACCAGATAATGAAACGGCTGAAGCTGCCCGATGATCCGTACCCATTCCGGCGCATGCTCCAAATAAAAAGATAGAACGCGATGATACTTACAAGAAGAAGCAATCATACTATAATAGAGGCAGGTTCAAGCGATACGGATCAATGAGCAGGGAGGAACGGCGTTGGACGAGCTGCAACAGGAGCATGAAATTATGAAGGTCTGCCTGCTGGCCGGCAAAATAATGCTGCAAAGCGGTGCGGAAACCTACAGGGTGGAAGATACGATGACGCGAATCGCCGCCGCTTTCGGGGTCGAGAACAGCCACAGTTACATGACGCCGACAGGCATACTTTTTTCGCTGGAACAGCCGCAGCATATCACAAGGCTGATCCGGATTTCCGACCGCACCACCAATTTATATAAAATCGACCGTGTCAATACGATATCGCGCTGCATCAGCCTGGGAGAGCTGACCATTAGCGAGGCTTACCGGGCGTTGGAGGACGTAGAGCATGAAAAGCCGAATTACCCGATGTGGCTGCTGATCCTGATGTCGGCCATCGCAAGCGGCTGTTTTCTCATAATGTTCAACGGAAGCTGGAACGACTTCGTACCGGCTGCCATCGCCGGCGGAGCGGGGTTTACCTGCTCGGTATTTTTGCACCGCATGGTTCAGGTCCGTTTCTTTGCCGAATTTTCGGGAGCGCTCATGATCGGGCTGATGGCCGTGTGGATGGTCAAAAACGGTTTTGGCTCGCATATCGACGTGATCATTATCAGCTCGGTCATGCCTCTCGTGCCGGGACTGCTGATCACGAATGCGATCCGGGACCTCATGGCCGGGCATCTGATCTCCGGGCTGTCCAAAGGGGCGGAAGCCTTTATTACCTCCTTTGCGATCGGTGCGGGCATTGCGTTTATGCTTTCATTTTACTAGAGGAGGCCGAAAAAATTCCCATGATGATTTACGCTCAACAGCTCGTCACCAGTTTTATCGCCTCCGTCGCATTCGGCATGATCTTTAACGCGCCGCGCAAGGCGCTGCTTCAATGCGGTTTTGCCGGCATGGTCGGCTGGCTGCTGTACATCTGGCTGAAGGATCTGGAGGTCAAGCCGGTAACGGCCACGGTCGTTGCAGCTTTTTGGGTAACCATTATCAGCCACTACTTTGCCAAAAAATACAAAACGCCAATCATCGTATTCAGCGTATCCGGGATCATTCCCCTTGTGCCGGGCGGGCTTGCCTATGACGCGCTGCGGCATGTTGCACAGAACGAGTATGACCAAGCCGTCTCGCTCGGAGCGCAGGCTTTTATGATATCCGGTGCCATTGCGCTGGGACTCGTGCTTGCCGAAGTGACCAATCAGGTCATCCGAAAAGCCTTGCCGGCCAGAACATATGCACCGCAAAGCGTTGTCGGCAGCAAAAAGCGAAGATAGTTCACCTTATTCAGCTTTTCAAATACTGAAGTTAGTTCATTTGCCATTAAATGTTCATAATTCCCCTGAAAAGTGGTAAACTTTCCGCCGTTTCCGGTGTTCTATAGTTGAAGACCTTGGACGGAGAGGGGCTGGCTGCGTGAACGACAAACAATTGCTGAGCAGGAAAATTATTGTGTACTCCTTATTAAGTGCGCTTGTCATACTGGCCGGCAGCCGTGCCCGGGACTTGCAGGGCGCAGGAGAAGTGCAGAGCGCCGGGAACGGGCAGAACTGTTAAGAATACACGATCAGGGGCAGGCCGGAGGGTTCTTCGGCCTTTTTGCATGTCCGGAAAAAAGATTTCGTGGATACGTCAAGTTATTCGGTTGGTCATCGGCCGGATTTTTTCACGCCGAATTACCGGTTAAACCGGATAAGGCTGCTGGAGGGAAGGATTCCGCTCTCTGACGGAGTTGTTCGGGCTTTTATGCGGTTTTGACATGAAGGGGGAACATCAGCCCACTCCGCTTGCGCCGTCAAGGCATAAGCTGTACTGAGAGGGGGCGTCCGTCTTGAGAATCGATCTTGGCTGCGGCGGCGATAAGCATGCGGACTGCACCGGAATAGATATCAGACCCGGAGAACATGTGGATTTGGTTCATGATTTCGAACAATCCATCCCGTTGATGGATAATGCCGTTTCGTTCGTGATGGCGAACCGAAGTTTGGAATACTGCCGCGATTTGACCGCCGTGATGCGGGAGATCTACCGGATCTGCGAGCATAAAGCGCTGGTGTGCGTCGTCGCTCCTTATTCGCTGGCCGCCTTTCACCTGGCCAACCCGGCCATGAGGACGTATTTTAATGAATATACGCCATTCTATATATGTTCAAAGACTTACCGAGCCGATTTGGAAGCGACTTTCGGCTTTGCGCCGGTGTACATGCCGGAGATGCCCGAGCTCGGTTTCCGTCTGCTGCGGATGGAAATGTTCTACTTTCCGGGTTCCAGGGAACCGGACTGCGGATCGCAGGGCAACGACTTCGGGGGAACCGCCCATCTTGATGGGGTTGACGAAGTCATGTACCATTTTGTTGTCGTCAAGCAGCCGGTAACAAACCTGGAGTGCTGCGTTCTGGCAGCCGGCAAGCTGGAGGAACCGAAGCGGATCACGGAGCGGAGACAAAGGAAGCCTACGGCATACCCGGACGCAAGACTTCCCCTGGAGCCTTGCGACAACCCGCTTTATATTGAACTTACGGCCCCTGAAGGAAGGAACCCTTCGAACTCGAAGGTGCCCGAATCGTCCGATCGTTCCTCTTCTTCGGCCGGAAAAAGAAAAGGGGGCTTACGAGTGAAGAAAGGCAAAAAACGAAGCAGGCTGATACGTATTAAAAGCGTTAAGAAGGCCGATTTACCCCCACGGCTGGAAAACATGCCGGTCTCCCGCGTGCTGTTTGATATCCGCGATCTGTATATAGGCGCTGCCTGGCGCACAAAGCGGGAAGACGGTTCCGAAGATGTCCCGGTATGAGCCCTCGGGCTGCGGATGAAGTCCGTTCTCGGAAGCCCTGCCGCCACCGGCAGGGCTTCCGGGATGTCACCGTAGCCTAAAGGGACAGCCTTGGTCAACCAAGCAGCTTCTTGATATGGCCTTCCATCTTTTCGGGCGCATCGGCCGGTGCGAATCTTTTGACGACATTGCCGTTCCGGTCCACAAGGAATTTCGTGAAATTCCATTTGATGGTCTTCGTCCCCAAGGCCCCGGGCGCTTCGGAAGCCAAGTATTTGAACAGCGGGTGGGCGCTGCTGCCGTTCACGTCAATCTTGGAGAACAAAGGGAAGGTAACCCCGTGATTGATTCTGCAAGCTTCGGCAATGTCCGAATTGGCCGCAAGTTCCTGATTCATGAATTGGCTGCATGGAAATCCCAGCACGGCGAGTCCTTTGTCGCGATATGACTGATGCAGCTTTTCCAATCCGTCGAACTGGGGGGCGAAACCACATTTGGTGGCGGTGTTGACGATCAGCAGCACTTTTCCCCGGTAAGGCTCCAGCGTTTGGGACCGGCCGCTGATCGTCGTCACTTCGAAATCGTAAATGGACATCTTCACTTCTCCTCCTTGCGGTAAGGTACGTATTGGCATTCGAATTTAAGCGTCTATTACTTTGTATGTATATTATCATCTTTTCGCGGCTGCCCAAAAAGCCCTTGCTATCTTTGAAGAGATCGGAGGGGCTTAAGCAAATCTGCAATCGTTTACAAAAAAAAGGTTGCCTGGAGCCCTCGTTTCCAAACGTCCTGGGGCGGGTAACCGTTTTTTTTATAGGAGAATTTGCTTAATGTTATATTCTTTGTATGGACGAAATCTCCAGAGTGTGGTCTAATTTTACATAATTTAATAATCCAATATAAGGGTATACAGGAGTATTTAAGGAGGTCGTAAGATCATGACGCGTTTAAGAACGCAAATGCTGCGGTCTTTGGTGATCGCCTTGCTCGCATTTTTGCTGATTGTCCTTGTCGTGCTGTATCCCAGGCAAATTGATCTTTCTATGGACGGTCATAAAGTCGTTGCCAGCTACAGTACGGAACTCGGAAAGCTTGGGGAGAATGTGAAGCAATTTTTCACGGATTTATTTGAGAACAAGAGCCTCGGTTATAGCAGATATACCGGCGAAACGGCCGGACAAGCCGTTGTCCGGGCGATGGGAAAAAGCCTCGCCGTCATCGGCGGTGCACTGGTCGTTGGTTTTATCTTCGGGATTCTGAAGGGAATTGCCGATTACAGATTGTCCAAGACCCGTTTTAACATTTTGGGGAACTGGACCACTTGGCTTTTTCAATCCATGCCGGATTTTTTTTGTGCTCCTAATTATCCAGTGGTTTATTATCAGGAACGTCAAGTCCGTCCGCTTTTTCGCGGATGAAGGCTGGGAGGCTTTCGTTATTCCGACCCTGCTCGTGTCCCTATATCCGATCGTCTATATAGCCAGCATCACCGCGGGTTCGCTTGCGGCCCAGGACGGGAAGCTTTATCTGCTGTTTGCAAAAGCGAAGGGACTCAGCAACCGGGTGATCCTGTTCCGGCACATGCTGCGGGGAAGCATGGGCACGCTGCTCACGCAGCTGCCGACCCTGCTGGTATATATTTTGGCCAATTTGCTGATGGTCGAGATTTATCGTAATTTCCCCGGCGCAGCCTGGCGGCTGTACATGGCCATGGACTTCAGTACCTATACCGGAACGGGTCCGGATTATGAGGCCGGCATCATTATCGGCATCACGTTCTGTTTCATGCTGCTCGTCTTGATCGTGCAGTGGATCAGCCAAATTGCCCGAAAATATTTCGATCCGGTGTAAGGGGTGATAATCATGAAGAAAAGAAAAAACGTTCCTTTATGGATTGGCACAGGGCTCCTTTTCTTTCTGCTTTTTGTCATGTTTGCGGGGCCGCATCTGCCTATGATCGATAAAGATTTGAAGCGGGAAACCTTCAGATGGGTGGATAAGCCCGGAGGAAAGCTGGAAATGCCCGCCTTCGCGCCCTCGGCCAAAAATTTGCTCGGCTCCGACAAGAAAGGCGTCGATAACTTGAGCAAGCTCGTGATGGCTGCCAAGGAAACCATCTACATCATACTGGGGATTACGGTCATTCGTTATGCGATCGGCGTACCGCTGGGTCTGCTTGCACGGAAGAAAAAAGGATTTTTCCATTTTTTCGTTGCGTTGCTGAACCAGGTGTTCTCCTACTTGCCTTCCATTTTTTCGGTTGTTTTGCTGTTAGCGCTTCCGGTATTGTTGTTCTCGCCAAACCGGCTGTTCTGGTCTCTTTTCATTTTGGCGGTCGTCGAGGCGGGAAGGGTTGCCGTCACGGTGCAGGCGAAAGCCGATTGCATCTCAAGGGAAACCTATGTGGAAGCCGGTGAGGCGCTCGGCCTTAGCTCCAAGAGAATGATCCGCGCCTATTACATACCAGGCATGCTGCCGGAGCTTATCGTCAATTTTTGCGCGGATTTGGGCAAAGTGACGGTGCTGCTGGGCCAACTGGCGGTGTTGAACATCTTTCTGGATCAGAAATGGATGGAAGTCAATTACTACACCATGCAATTTGTAAACACCCAGTTCAACTGGGCGACGCTGATTTCCACCCACCGGACCGAAATATACATGGGCAAGTTCGCCTTTGTATTCTACCCTGCATGTGCCATGATGCTGGCCGTCCTGACCTTCAACCTTTTGGGCGAGGGACTGCGTCGCAAGTTTCAGCTTAGAAGCTAGATCCTCAGGGTACGGCCCGGGCGTTATCTCCGGTTCGGCTTGGGCTCCACGTCCTGTTCAGGCCGAGCCCATACGGACACGCTTCCGCCGTTCACCGGAAAGACCGCAAAGCCGTCATTCCCGATGGTAATGCGGTCTTTTCGCGTATTGGTGAGATCCACCCATACCTCCCCCGCACGTTCCTTTCCTACATTCATGCGCTTGCTGCCTTCATCGCCATTGGAAATAACGACGGCGCAGCCGGAGCGCGGGATCTCGGGTATCCCCAGCCGGACCCAGCCGATGGTGTTCGGATGGTCGAAGTAGTCCTCCTGTTTGCCGTAAGCCTTATGGTACCTCGCGTACATCAGCGGATCGATGGCCATCTTCTTGCCGGGTACGGGTTTATCGCCCCCAATGCCGTAATAGTCTCCGTAAAACACGACGGGGTAGCCGTCCTTCCGAAGCAAAATCATCGCATAGGCGGTTTGCTTGAACCAGTCCTTTACCCACGATTCCAGCGACTCCTGCGGCTGGGAGTCGTGATTGTCCACAAAAGTGACGGCATTCAGCGGGTGCGACTGAACGAGAGTATCGTCAAAAATGGTCCGCAGGTCGAACCGGTTTCCGGCCTCGGAAGCGGCGTGCAGCTTGTAGTGGAGGGAGACGTCGAACAGATCGATTTTGTAGTCTACCGTATCGAGAAAACGGCGGCAGTCCTCCAGATCGGGATTCCAGAATTCACCGACGATATAGAAGTCTTCGCCGTGTTCTTTTTTTTACGGCGGTTGCAAATTCCTTGATAAAGTCATGGTTGATATGTTTGATCGCGTCCAGGCGAAAGCCTCCGCACTGCAGGGTGTTGACCAACCATTTGCCCCATTCCGTCATTTCGCGCCGCACATCCGGGTGGCCGTAATCGATGTTGGCAAACATAAGGTAGTCGTAGTTGCCGAATTCCGTATCCACATGCTCGCCCCAGGCTTTATGGTCGCCGACGATGCGGAAAATGCCGGTCCGTTTGGAGGCGGCATCGTAATCGGTCCCGTTAAAATGGGTATAGTTCCATTTGAACGGCGAGTATGTATCGCCCCGGCCCGGAAAAGTGAACCGGGTCCAGCCTTCGATTTCAAACGGCCCGGAAATATCCTTGTTCCGGTCCATTTCGTCTACCTGGACAACCTTGAAGCGTTCGGTGGCATCCGCCCCCGCTTTATGATTCATGACGAGGTCGACATATACGACGATCCCCTGTTCGCGGCAAGCACGGATCGCTTCAACCAGTTCCTCCTTGGTACCGTATTTGGTGCGCACGGTGCCTTTTTGATCAAATTCGCCGAGATCGTACAAATCGTATACGCCATAGCCGTTGTCCTCGGCAGACAGTCCTTTCGTGACAGGCGGAATCCAGACGGAGTCGAATCCGGCCTGTTTGAGCTCGGGGGCCGCAGCTTTCAGTCTTTTCCAATGGGTTCCGTCCGCTTCGATATGCCATTCAAAAAATTGCATGATGGTATGATTTCTTTGCAAATTTTCCATCTCCTCTAAATCTGCACTCTGTATGTCGTTACCCCAAAGAATGAGGGGCCAAACGCTTCATCCCGCTGAAAAAGCGGTCAGTTCTATTCTGTCCAGGTTTTGGTCGAAAAAGACAGGACCGGGCATTGCATAATCAATTCGGCATGATTGCCGTCGTTTGTCCCAATCATGTTAGGCTGCGAGGAGCTTCTGAGGGGCGAATATCGGTGCTTCCTAAAAAAAGAGCAGAGGCTTTCCCGAAAACGGGAATCTCTGCTCTTTTTGCATTTGTACCTGGGAACGAAACTAAGGCATCACGACATCCAGAAGGCCAGCAGGGACAGGAGGACGGATGCGATGCTCATGGCAAGCAGCGGGCGCCAAGCCTTCCGCAAGGATTGCAGATGAATATTCAGGCCGAGGCCTACCATCGCCATGGCGAGCACAAAGGATGCCGATTTGGTTATCCATCCTTTCACGCTGTCTTGGATGATCGGTTGTCCGGCCCATTCCGCGCTGCCGAGCAAACTCAAGGCGATAAAGCCAAGGAGGAACCAGGGGAATTCAAGCTTGGAGCCTTTCTCGACCCGACCGGTCCGCCGCATCCAGTACATCAGGACAAGGCTCAGCGGAATGAGCAGAAATACCCGGCCAAGCTTCGCAAGCAGGCTGACCGCCAGCGCATCTTCGCCGGCGGGAGCGGCGGCCAAGGCGACATGGGCGAGCTCGTGCAGGCTAATGCCTGACCATATGCCGTACCGTTCCGGCGTCAGCGGCAGAAACGGCTGGAGAAGGGTGTAAGCGACGGCGAAAACCGTGCCGATAAAGGCAATCATCCCCGCTCCAAGCGCGGTGTCCTCATCCTTGGCTTTCAGTATCGGGGAAACGGCCGCAATGGCCGCGGCTCCGCATACGCCTGTGCCGATGCCGAGCAGGAGGGACAAGGAGTGGTCTCCCTTCAGCCATTTGGCAATCAGCAATGTCATCAGGATGGCGAAAATGACGGTGACGACGTCCCGCAGCAGGAGTCCTAGCCCCTGACTGAATACGATGGCAATGTTCAGCTTCAAACCGTAAAGAATGATGGCGAGCCGCAAAAGCTTCTTGGCGGTAAACTGAACTCCGCTCCGGACGGCTTCAGGGTACCCCCACAGCTGGCGGAATGCGGCAGCGATCAGAATCGCCCAGGCAAGCTGCCCAAGAATCGATAGGCCCGGCAAGGATGACAGGCCGTACCCGATCAGCGCAATCATAAAGGTAAAGCCGATGCCGCCGGCCATGGCAAGTGCCCCGCTTCGGGTCCCGGGCTCCCGCTGCCTTTGCGGCTGCGGCTGCATTAGGGTTTGGTAGGCGGGTTTATTCATAGGTTGTAACCTCCGATTTGTTCCGTTGGTTTGATTTCATGGTAGCTTAAGTAAATAGATAAGAAAAATAAATTGTTATGATGATAACCATAAGTGAATACTTATGATATGCTGCTTTTATGGAAGAAAGATCGAAGGGAGTTCGAATCATGGATCAGGTATTGGAAGTGTTTGTGACCGTGGTGGAGAAGGGCAATTTTACCCGGGCCGCAGAGGAACTGAACATGACCCAGCCGGCCGTCAGCCAGTACGTTCAATCGCTGGAACGTTCCTTGGGCGCCAAACTGCTGGAACGGAGCAATAAATATGTCCGAATGAACCAGGCCGGGGAAATCGTATTTCACCATGCCAAAAATATTCTCGGCATGTATACGAGAATGCAAGCGTTGGTCGACGATGCGCTGCACCGGGCAAGCGGCGAGCTCTCGATCGGTGCCAGTTATACCTTTGGGGAATACGTGCTTCCGCACCTTCTCGCGCATCTGCGTAAGCAGTATCCGCTCATTATACCGAAAATTCAAATCGGGAATACGGCGGATGTGGCGGAAATGATACTGAACCATGAGGCGGAAATCGGGATTATCGAAGGCGAGTATCAGCATGAGAAGTTATATATCGAGCCATTTGCGGAGGATGAAATGTTTATTATTGTGCCGGCGGCCGATGAACGTTTCGCTAAGGAAAGCGGGATATGTATATCCGAGTTGAAGGACGAGACGTGGGTTGTTCGCGAGAGCGGATCGGGGACGCGGCGTGCGGCGGAGCGGATGTTTGCCGACCGTCATTTTCAGCCGAATATCAGGGTGGAATTCGGCAGTACCCAGCTTATCAAAGAGTCGGTGGAGGCGGGACTCGGCGTAACCTTGCTGTCGCACTGGGCTGTTCGAAAAGAAATTTCGCTGGGCACGCTAAAGATGCTTAAGCCTGAAGGCGCCCCCGTCAGAAGGCATTTTTCCTTAATTACGCAGGCGACACCGTACCATACCAAGGCGGTTGAGGTTTTTTTTGGACCTGCTCCGCCAAAACGAGGCGTTTCCCGACAGTCATCTATGAAACATCGGGTCCCCTAACCGTGTTATTAAGGTAAAGAGGCTCCAAGAAGAATCAAGAGCCGCAGGAGGTAATGGAAATGGCAAAGTTTTGGGCAGCACTGCTATCCTCGCTGTTGATTTGTCTGGTAGGGGCTTGCATGGATTATACGCCGGTTGATTTGAGGGAAGCGGGAATTTCATATCCTTCGATGTTCCGGCTGTTTCTATCCGGGTGGATCATCCTGTTTCCAATGTATCTGGTTCTCGGCATTCCCTTGTCCATGCTGATCGACGGCATTCTGCTCCGTTTTTTTGAAGGCGCGCCCAAGTGGGTTCTCCCATGGATGACTCCAGTGACTTATCTGCTGGGCGGCGTGGCTGCAGGCTGGTTATTCTCCCTGTTTACCGGAGTGGGCGCATGGGATGCATACAAGTGGCCCTTTATGCTGGGAACGATTATATTCTGGGGATTTCAGGAAGCCTTCAAGCTGCTGGGGAAACGGATCGGAAGCTCAAGCGTCCGCCACCGCAGAAGCATGTGAGTGAAGGCCTGCTATTTGCGGTATAATGATCAGGGAAAACACACTTTCACCATAAAGGGTTTGGGGTGACCAGCCGGAGCATCTCCGGCGTTAATGCCGATGAACGAAATGAAACAACCTATGGATCAACAACATAAAACGTGCGCTTCTTGCGGAAAAATTCAGCCTTTGTCCGAATTTCGACGGAGAACCGGACGCCGTTCCGGGCCGAATGCAAGACGCGGGATGTGTCGCGATTGCCGCAGGAAAAAAAAGTTCTGAGTCTGAGAATACTTCCCGCTCGGCGGATGCTTTGAAATCGGGCGAACCGGGGAGCTTGCCTCCCATGGAAGAACGTTCGGCCGTAGATTCGGGGGCTGTTCAGCCCGGGGAATCGCCCCAGCAGCTGAGCCGTTCGCAAAAACGGAGGGCTGCACGGAAGCGTGCCAAGGCCCGTGCCGCCGCGCTTGTCCCGTCGGCTCCTCAGGCTGTCCTTAAAGAAGCAGCAAAGCCGCTCATCCAGGGAAAGAGCCGTCAGCCGGTTGAGCGAAGGCATCATCAGCCGCCCAAACCGCCCCGGCCGGTCCGGGCCATGGCTGCTTCCGGCCATCCGGACCCGTATGATGTCTCGCAGCTTGTGCCGATGCGAACCGGCGGTATCCGTATGCGCGGAAAAACCGATAAGGGACGGCGCTGGCAGCAGGATATCGATCTGGAGCTGGCCGTTATTTTGGTCATGGAGGGTGCCGCCGTGGTCGTGAACCGCCACACGATCCGCCGTTTGTATACCAACAAGGGATTCCGGCAGTATGTTCTGGAGCGGGATGGGTACACATGTTATTTTTGCGGGAGGTACGGCGATACGATTGACCACTTGCTTCCCCGGGCCAAGGGAGGCCATACGACTCCCGTCAATTGCGTCTGCGCCTGCATGGAGTGCAATCAGTCCAAGGCGGACCGCGACCTTGAGGATTTCATCCATTCAAGCCGTTCATAAATCTCCGGATCCTAGCCATGGGCCGGAGATTTCTTTTGGCCGGCATGACTAAATTATGAGAATTTGGGGAAAATTGTTTATAGAATGCCCATTGAGGTTCGAATACCTATGAAATACGCTTCTACAAATCTCCAGAGAAGGAGGAATCCGCATGAAAACATTTAACACGATCGCGCTGCTTTTGCTCATTATCGGGGGAATAAACTGGCTGCTCGTCGGCCTGTTCCAGTATGATCTGGTTGCTTCCATTTTCGGAGGACAGGATTCAGCCGGAGCCCGCGTTATTTATACGATTGTCGGCCTGTGCGCACTCTATTCGATCAGATTCTTCGGGGATGTGACAGAGGATCGCCCTTCATCTGCCCGATAGAATCCAGCATGGAACGTCCCGATCGTTTTGCACGACAATAAAATGATACGCGGAAGATCCAAGCAAGCCGTCCGGGGAAACTTCTCCGGATGGCTTGTTTGTGTTGGGCGTAAACCTTTAAAATGAAGTAATATGTCGAATAAAGTCGAAATAACACAGTTTCAATCCAAATTGTCAAAATTGACGAAGTCCGAAAAAAACGCTTACATTTCGGTCAAAAACAACACATTGTCAAGTTGTCAGAAAGGGTTGTCAACGGGGATAAACCCTTGATATTACTGGGTTTTTCGGGGTGCAACAATGACATATTTACGGCTTTCGGGATCGTCGGATATCGTAAGTGTGTAAGCGTTATCACGTTTTGCATGCTGTGAGTAACGTAACAGACAGAAGAATTAAAGAACGATTTAGGAAAGGGGTGATCCTGTGCAGGATACCAAAGCTGCCGTCAATAGCAGTCCGGGGTTGATGCCAGGGAAGAGAAATAAGGGTTTGTGGAAACGAATCGCCCAGAACTGGGAACTGTACATTTTTATTGCACCCGCATTTTTTTTACTTTCTTATTTTCTCTTACGGACCGATGTACGGCATTCAAATCGCGTTTAAGAATTTCATTCCAACGATGGGGATTACGGGAAGTCCTTGGGTCGGTTTCGACCACTTCGAACGCTTCTTTGATTCCTACTATTTCTGGGACCTGATATGGAACACGCTAAGCATCAGCTTGTACGAACTTGCCGTCGGATTTCCGATTCCGATCATACTGGCCTTGGCGTTCAATGAGGTCCGAAACGGTTTCTTTAAAAAGATGGCCCAAACGGTTACTTACGCGCCTCACTTTATTTCCGTCGTCGTTATGGCGGGGATGATTATCACCTTTCTCTCGCCATCGTCGGGAATCGTGGTTAATATCATCGAAGCGCTCGGATTTACCGCACCTGATTTTTTGACCGATCCTAAATGGTTCAAGACGATGTACGTGTTGTCAGGGGTATGGCAGAGTGCGGGCTGGGGCACCATTATTTATTTAGCGGCGCTTTCGGGCGTGGATCCGGGCCTTCATGAAGCAGCCGTTATCGATGGCGCCTCGCGTTTCCAACGTGTCCGCCATATCAATATCCCGACGCTCATTCCGACAATGACCATTCTGTTGATCCTGAACATAGGCAGCCTTCTCGGGGTCGGATTCGAGAAAATCCTGCTGCTGCAAAACCCGCTCAACATGAGCTCGTCGGACGTTATTTCAACATTCGTTTACCGCTCGGGGCTTGTGGATGCCCAGTACAGCTTCTCGACAGCCATCGGTTTGTTCAACTCCGTGGTCAACGCGGTTCTGTTGATTGTCGTGAATCAGATTGTCCGGCGTACGAGCGAAAACAGTTTGTGGTAGAGAGGGGGAGAACCTGAATGCTGTCAGGCGTTAAAGAAACGGGACGGGATAAAATATTTCTCGTATGCAACTACATTTATGTATTTCTTGCTTTTGCAATCGTGATCTATCCCTTGATTTATATACTTAGCGCATCCATCAGCGATCCGAAGCTGGTCGCTTCCGGGGATATGTGGCTGTGGCCCAAAGGGATTACCTTCGACGGGTACAAGAGGGTGTTTGAGAACACTAGTATTTGGATCGGATACGGGAATACCATTCTTTATACCGTAGTCGGAACCACCATCAACCTGTTGGTGACCCTGCCGGCGGCGTATGCCTTAAGCCGAAAGGATTTTGTCGGACGGAACTTCTTTATGGGCATGTTCATGGTGACCATGTTCTTTGGGGGAGGACTTGTCCCTACCTACCTGCTTGTCAAGGATCTCGGCATGATCAACACGATGTGGGCGATTGTCATTCCGTCGGCCGCATCGATCTGGAATATTATCGTATCCCGGACCTTCTTCCAGAGCTCGATTCCGAAGGAACTGCAGGAGGCTGCCCAGATTGACGGATGTACCAACATGCGGCTGTTCATCAAAATCATCCTGCCGCTGTCGATGCCGATTATTGCGGTCATGGCCTTGTTCTACGGGGTCGGTAACTGGAACAGCTACTTCTCGGCACTCATTTATTTGAACGATACGGCCAAATACCCGCTGCAGCTGGTTCTGCGCCAGATTCTGGTTCTGCAGGAGATGGCCGCTCAGGGTGGAGGAGCCATCGATACATCAACGGCTGCTGCGCTGAACAGCAAGGCGGAAATTGCTGCCCTCGTCAAATACGCAGTCATCATCGTGGCTACGGTTCCGGTCATTGCCATTTATCCGTTCCTTCAGCGTTACTTTGTGCAAGGTGTCATGATCGGTTCCGTAAAAGGCTGATCTTGCCATAGCAATACCAAATTTAAAAGGGGAGTTGTTGTCATGAAAAAGCTTCGCCAAGCGTCATCCATTCTACTTTGCCTTACGTTATCCGCAAGCTTATTGGCAGCTTGCGGTGCATCCAAGGGCGATGAGAAAGGCTCTTCCGCTACAGGATCGGCTACTGCCGAAGGCGTTAAGAAAGAAGGCTTTCCGATTGTAGAGAAGCCGGTGACCCTTAAGGTTATGTCGCAGGATGCAGGGGTAGCCGATTGGAATACGATGCCTGTACTGCAAGAGATGGAGAAAATGACAGGCATCAAGCTGGAGTATCAGCTCGCACCGATCGACAGCTTTGAAACGAAAAAGAATCTGGTATTTGCAAGCGGCGATTTGCCTGATATTTTCTACGCGGCCGACCTCAAACCTGCCGAACAAGTGAATTACGGAGCCCAAGGCGCTTTGATTCCGCTGGAAAAATACATTGATGAAGGCTATGCGCCAAACATCAAGAAAATCTTCGACGAGAATCCGGACATTCGCAAATCGTTTACAACGCCTGACGGACACATATACGCACTGCCATTCATCGATGCCGCAGCCGTATGGTACAGAGGCCCGATGTGGTATAACGGCAAAATGCTGAAGGCGCTTAACGTAGCCGAGCCAAAAACAATAGAGGAACTGTATACGTTCTTGAAGCGCGTCAAGGAAGAAGATCCTAACGGCAACGGCAAAAAAGACGAGATTCCGTTGACTTCCGTGAAATTGGATGATCTGCGCATGTACTTCTTCGGCTTCTGGGGAATGTACAACGAAGGCATTTATGCCGACAAGGACGGCAAGGTCCATTACCCTTATCAAGAAGAAGGTTACAAAGGCTACTTGACGTTCATGAACCGCTTGTGGAAGGAGGATCTGCTTGACCATGAGACCTTCTCCCAAACGCCGGACCAGAAAAAAGCCAAAGGGGAAAAGAACCAGGTCGCATTGTTTAACGACTACCATCCTTACTTCACTTTGGGAGGCGAGCCTAGCGACGAGCATCCATTGATGACGCCGGTGAAGAGCGAGATTGAGGGTTCGCCGGTATACGGCAAGCATCCAGGCATCTCTGCCAGAGGCACCTTCGCCATTACGAGCAAAAACCCAGCTCCGGAAGCAACCATGCGCTGGATCGACTACCTGTACAGCTATGAAGGCTCCACACTGTTCAGCCAAGGTCCTGAGGGCACCCTGTGGAAATACAAAGACAAGGAAAACCGCGTAAAAGAATGGCTTCCTGTTCCTGGCGGCGGCGACCGTGAAGAATACCGCGGCAAAATCACGCCGAACTACGGCATTTTGACACCGGGTATCAATGATCCGGAAGTCGCGAAGGGCCTTCGTACCGAGTTTGACGAGTGGATTGACAAGCAAAATGAAGAAAAACTCGTACCGATCGGCAAATCCCCGTTCCCTAACGTTTATTTGACAAATGAACAGCAAAGCGAAGCGACTGCATTAATGTCCGATCTTGACACGTATGTGAAGCAGATGGAAGCGAAGTTCATCACCGGACAGGAACCGCTCGAAAACTGGGACAAATATGTAGCGCAAGTTAAAAAAATGGGCGGAGACCGGATCGTCGAGCTGTACCAAGCAGCGTACGACACTTGGAACTCCGGCAAATAAACCCGTTCATATGAAACCAGCTGGAACGACTTCCAATCTTCCCTATCCAGGAAGACGACGTTTCTCGCGGGAAACCTAAGCCAACATACCCCGGTCAGCTGTGACCGGGGATTGGCTATTATTTTGAAAACACGCTAATAAATTCAATGCTTATTGATATCCGGGCGATATTGCTTGTAACAGGCACGTTAAGCGGATAGTCAAAGTAATGGAGGGAAGAGACCATGGGAGATGTCCATCAGGTAGAACAGGAGCAGGAATCCGTAGTAGAGAAGGGCGTCCATAATTACAGTTCGGAGGATTCCTGGGTCAAGCCGGAAGATCCGTTGCTGCTGGAGCGTTTGGAATGGTTCAAAGACCAGAAGCTGGGTCTGATGATGCACTGGGGGCCCTATTCGCAGCTGGGGCTAGTTGAATCATGGGCATTAAGCGACGTGGATGAGGAATGGTCACGCAATGAAATCGACTGGGACATCGATGCGGAGGAATTGAAGAGGCAGTATTTTGATTTAAACAAAACGTTTAACCCTCTTCGCTTTCAGCCTGATTTGTGGGCTGACCTGGCCGCCGATAACGGATTCAAGTATCTGAATTTCACAACCAAGCATCATGACGGCTTCTGCATGTGGGATACGCGTACGACGGACTATCGCATCACAGGTCCGGATTGCCCGTTCCATGCGCATAAATATGCCGACATTACCAAACAGCTGTTCAATGCTTTTCGTGCAAGGGGTCTTGGCATCTCGGCCTATTTCTCCAAAGCCGACTGGCACACGCCGTATTACTGGGCACCGGGGATGAGACCGGGGACAACGACATCCAGAGGCCCGACCTATTCCCCGCAGGAGTATCCTTGGCTGTGGGAACAGTTCGTCCAGTTCACCCATGAGCAGATCATGGAATTGATGACGAATTACGGGCGAATCGATGTGCTGTGGCTGGATGCCGGCTGGGTCAATGACTATCGCGAACAGAACATCCGGTTGGGCGAAGTGGTGGAAAAGGCCCGGAAAATCCAGCCATGGCTGCTATCGGCGGACCGTACTGTCGGCGGACCTTACGAAAACCTGATCACGCCGGAGCAGACGCTGCCCGAGCGCGCGCTTCATGTGCCTTGGGAGAGCTGCATCACGATGGGCTCCGCCTTCTCTTTCCGGTATGAGGATCATTACAAGTCCGTTCGCGAGCTTATTCATCTTCTTGTGGAAATTGTCGCAAAAGGCGGCAATCTCGCTCTGAACGTGGGACCGCAGCCGGACGGAAGGCTGTCCAAAACCGCGATATCGAGGATCAAAGGCATGGGGGCATGGCTGGGCGTCCATGGGGAAGCCATTTACGGAACGCGCATTTGCGAACCGCATTCCGCTGGCCGGTTCCATTTCACCAAGAAAGGCGACACGACGTACGCCTTCTGCCTGTACAGGGACGAGAACGAGACCGTTTCCGAAGAGGTTGTTCTGCCGATTCGGGCAGACTTCAGCCGCATCGATCTGGTGGGCGGCCAAGAAATGCTGGAATACCGCCGTATCGAGGAAGGTATCGCCGTCCGGCTTCCGGATCGGGAACGGCAGGGGCTGGCACCGATTGCGCATGTTTTCCGGATGCGGTAGTTGGTGAAGCTTGCATAGAGAAAGGAATCATCGGATTCGAATTTTTGGGGGAGAGGTGCGATAGGGTATGCAGAAATGGTTTGAGGACGCAAAACTGGGGATATTCATCCACTACGGTATTTATGCGGTGGATGGGGTTTCGGAATCATGGTCCTTTTATAATGGGAGAATGTCCTACGAAGATTACATGAAACAGCTGGATGGCTTTACGGCCTCCAAATTCGATGCGGACAAGTGGGCTGACCTGATTGAAAAATCGGGCGCGAAATACGCGGTGCTTACGACGAAGCATCATGACGGCGTGGCGCTATGGGACACGCAGTACAGCGATTTGAACGTAGTTAAGAAAACGCCGGCCAAACGGGATATCATCAAGGAATATGCGGAAGCGATCGCCAAAAGAGGCATTCATCTGGGCATGTATTTCTCATTGATCGACTGGTCTCATCCTGATTATCCTAGCGTATTTGAAGGCGGCAAGGTTCCGGAGGATCTCAGCAAGGTCAACCCGCATTCCAGTCCGGTGGACGGTGTTCAGGATGAAGCGAAATGGCAGAAATTCCTGGAGTTCAACAATAACCAACTCCGCGAGATCCTAACCAATTACGGCAAGGTGGATCTGCTGTGGTTCGACGGCGACTGGGAGCGGAGCGCGGATCAGTGGAATTTGCCGGAATTCAAGCATTACCTGAAGTCATTTAACCCGGATCTCATCATCAATTCCCGCCTTCAAGGCCATGGGGACTACAAAACGCCGGAGCAGGGGATTCCGATCACGAGACCGGAAGGCCCTTGGGAATTCTGTACGACCATCAACTCCTCGTGGGGGTACGTGCCGACCGATAACAAATATAAAACACTAAACCAGATTATCCGGATGTTCTGCGATTGCATCTCCATGGGCGGCAACATGCTGCTGGACATCGGTCCCCGGGAGGACGGGACGATCGATAAGAGACAGGAGGATATCCTGCTCGGGCTGGGAGATTGGATCCGCACGCATGAAGAGGCCGTTTTCGGAACGGAAGAAGGCATCATGACCCGTTATTATCTGGGGGGAAGCACGGTCTCCAAGGACAGAAAAACATTATATCTGTTCATCTATGACGATCCGAAAGAAAACGTATGCCTCAAAGGGCTATGCAACCCGATCAAAAAGATTACCGTTCTTCATTCGGGCAAAGAACTTACGCATGAAATCCACGGCGGCGTCCCTTGGTTCAACATTCCGGGCACGACATGGATCCATATGACGGCTGAGGATGCGCACGAACAGGTGACGGTCCTTAAACTCGAATTCGACGAGGAGCTGGAGATGTACGGCGGCTCGGGCGCCGTCGTAACCCATAACTGACAACTTCAGGGGGCCGGGTCCGCGAACCGGTCCCAGCCCCCTGTTTATCTTTTCTATATTGAAGAAGCATTATAATTCACCATAAACAATAAGGCAGGGGAAGGCAATGAATTGGAGTGGAGTGCCGGAGCCGAAGATCGAATACGCTCCCAAACATTATATATGCGGACGCGCCAAAGGGCCGCTCGTATTGGACGGCCGCGTGGACAAGCCATTCTGGACGGCGGCGGACTGGACGGATGATTTTGTGGATATCGAAGGCGATCTTCGTCCAAGGCCCGTAAAGCAGACCCGGGTCAAAATGCTATGGGACGACGAATACTTTTACTTTGCGGCGGAGATGATCGAGGATCAGATCTGGGCAACGCTGACCGAACGGGATTCCGTCATTTTTTATGACAAGGATTTCGAAATTTTCATTGACCCGGACGGGGATACGCATCAATACTACGAGTTTGAAATCAATGCGCTGAACACGGTATGGGATCTGCTGTTGGTGAAGCCTTACCGCGACGGCGGCCCTCCGGTGAACGCATGGGATATCAGCGGCCTGAAAACGGCCGTGCATATCGATGGCGAGCTGAACCGCCCCGATGCAGACAACCGGAAGTGGAGCGTCGAAGTGGCGATCCCTTGGTCCGTTCTGCGGGAATGCGCAGCCGAAAGCCGACCGCCAATCCCGGGCGAGTTCTGGCGCGTGAACTTCTCCCGCGTCGAATGGCAGACGGAGGTCCGGGACGGCGAGTACCGCAAGGTGCTGAATCCGGAAACGGGCAAACCTTATCCGGAAGACAATTGGGTATGGTCGCCGATGGGGCTTATCAATATGCATTATCCCGAGCTGTGGGGATATGTTGTGTTCGCGGACAACGACACGCCGCAAATCTTTGAGCTTCCGCAGGATGAAATGATCAAATGGGAGCTGCGCAAACTCTATTACCGCCAGCGCAATTACTTTGAAGCCCACGGCAAGTTTACGGAAGACAAGAAGCAGCTCATGGGCGACGATTCGTGGACCGTCGATCCCGTGATTGAAACGACCCGCAGCTTGTTCCAAATTACGGCTCCGTCCTCCGACGGGGAGGGCGTGTTCTGCATCCGCGAAGATGGGAAGTTATGGAAGGAGTGAGGCAGGTGGAAATGAAGACATCCGCTTTTTCCCTGGATCCGCAAATGCTGGAGCTCATAGACCGTAAATTCCGCCAAAAGCGTCGGCTGGCCAAGTCAAGGGAACAGGAGCTCTTCGGCATCTTCCAAGATAACCTGACGGAAGAGGAGACCTGGGCTTTAAAGTACTTATACGCATACATGCCGGTCAATGATATGGCGGATTATGACGGGACCTTGTTTCTGAGCCATGTCCGGAAGACGCTGGAGATACGTGCTCAGGTGCCTTGGGGAGCGCGCGTGCCGGACCATCTGTTCCTTCATTTCGTGCTGCCGTACCGTGTGAATACCGAGAATATCGAAGACTCCCGCGGCATTCTGCATAACGAATTAGCCGGACGGACGGCGAAGTTATCGATGAAGGACGCGATCAAGGAGACCAACTACTGGTGCCACGAGAAGGCGACGTACATCGGAAGCGATCTGCGGACGATGTCGCCGCTCACCATGATCCGGAATGCGCGTGGACGCTGCGGCGAGGAATCGACCCTGGCGGTGGCCGCGCTTCGCAGCATCGGCATCCCTGCCCGCCAGGTATACACGCCGCGATGGGCTCATTGCGACGATAACCATGCCTGGGTAGAGGCATGGGCCGACGGAAGTTGGTACTACATCGGCGCTTGCGAACCGGAGGCTCGTCTGAACCAAGGGTGGTTCAGTCCGCCGGCACGCCGTGCCATGCTGATCAACACGCGCATTTATGCGGATTATCCGGGGCCGGAGGATATTACCCTCGCCGACGAGTGGTTTACGGAAATTAACTTGTTGGAGAACTATGCGCCTACACGGCTGATCCATGTCACCGTGAAGGATGAGCAGGGCGTACCGGTAAGCGGGGCCGAGGTTCGCTTTGAAGTGTACAACATGGCCGAGCTGTACCCGATCGCTTCGCTGCCGACGAATGACCGGGGAGAAGCCTGCTTTAAAACGGGATTCGGCGACCTGCTGATTCGCGCCGTGAAGGACGGCCGGTGGGGCGAAGTTAAACATTCGGCGGATGACAGCCGCTGCGAGCTTATTCTGGGCTCCATCGAACAGCCGACCGGAACGGTGGATTTCGACATGGTGCCTCCGCCGGAGCGTGAAGGGGAAGAAGCCGAGGCTCTTTCCGAAGAGCAGATCGAACGTCATAACCGCCGTCTTGAAGAAGGAACAAATATCAGGACCGGATATGAAAAAAACGTTCCTGGGCGAGGACGAGGCCCGTCAGATCGCTCAGGCAGCCGGACTTCCGGCGGACCGGGTCTGGAGCGTCATACAGAAAGCCCGCGGGAACAGCCGGGAAATCGCCGCCTTCCTTCAGGAACGTTCCGGAGCGTACGGAGAGTGGCCGCTGCGCCTGCTGGAAACCCTGAACGAAAAGGATTTGGCCGACACCTTCCGGCCCGTGCTGGACGATCACCTGAAAGGCGCTTTGGCCGAGCGGGGAGAACATGACGAGAAGACGTTTAGCGAATATATTCTCTGCCCGCGGGTATTGCACGAAATGATCGTGCCTTATCGGCAGGCTTTCCGGGAAGCTTTTGCCGCCGACGATATCGCGGCGTTCAAGTCCGTTCCCGGGGAGCTGGCCTTTAGATTGGAGCAGGAATTCGCCCTCTGGGAGGATCTTCCGAACCTCAAGGGGAAAGGAAATCCCCTCGGTACTTACCGTTTGAAAACGGGAGATCCGGTGTCTCTTGGCATCTTGTTTGTTGCGCTTTGCCGCAGCTTGGGCATTCCGGCAAGGCTGCACCCGAGCGAGCAGAAGCCGCAATATTTCAAAAACGGCAGCTGGGAGAATGCCGAATTCTCGCTCCTTTCTTCCGTACGGCAGGAGGCCAAGGCCTGGGGAAGTCTCCGGCTGTTCCGCGATCCCGAGGCAGAGCAGGCCGCTTCTTACTCGGAAAACTTCACCTTCGCCCGCCTTGAGAATGGAGTATACAAAACGCTGGTCTACCCTCATGGCAAGACCGACGTGTATGATGAGCCGTTCGAGGTGGAGCCGGGGGCGTACCGTTTAACTACCGGCATCCGTCTGAAGGACGGTACGGCAAGAGTGCGCTTTTCCTATTTCACGGTACATGCGGGGCAGCAAACCGACGTTACCTTGACCTATCGGGAAACGGAGGCCGATATCCCTGTGCTCGGTACGTTTGAACGCAGCAGCGCCCTGACCTTCCTGGACGGAAGCGCGGTAAACTGGGAGGAACTTATCGGAACCGAAGGTGCCCTCGCCGCGTGGATCGAGCCTGAGCGGGAGCCGACCAAACATCTATTCCGCGAATTGGGCGAGCTGGCCGGGCAGTTTGACGATCTGGGAGCCCCCGTCGTTCTAGTCGTCGGCGATTCCGAATGGACGGCTTCATTCAATCCCGGCCATTATCCGAAGCTGCCGCTGCGCACGGTGGTTGTACGGGATTCGACCTATGCTTCCCTGCCTGGGTTTCTATCCCAGTCCCCGGCTCAAGAAGCGGGCTTCCCTCATGTCTTCGTGCTGGACGGCCAAGATCAAATCCGGTATACGGCTTCGGGGTACAAGCTCGGCACCGGGAAAGAAGCCCTGCAGATATTGTCTGCCGTATATAAGATTCAAGCAACTTAGAGGATCGGAGTGACGAGAAACATGACGAAAAAATATATAAAGGCCGGTTACGCGTCCGATGCCGTGCTTCCGGAGATGATGAAGGAAGATTTATCGAAATTAACCCACTTGAATGTGGCTTTCGGCCACGTCCGGAACGATGAGATCACGACGGCGCATCTGAAAAACACCGAAGCTCTGGCGAAAAATCAAACAGGAGCACCCCGAACTGACCATGCTATTGTCCGTAGGAGGCTGGAGCGCCGGCGGATTTTCGGAGGCGGCATCCACCGAGGCAGGCAGGAAGAGCATGGCGGCTTCGGCGGTACGGGTGCTGAACGAGCTTCCTTTTGACGGGATCGATCTGGATTGGGAGTACCCTTGTTACGGCGAAGCCGAAATCGGGTCGAGCCCAGACGACAAAAGGAACTTCACTTTGCTCCTTAAAACCATTCGGGAGGCGCTGGATTCAAAAGGTTCGCAGGATGGGCGCCATTACCTGCTGACCATTGCGGCAGGCGCAGACCAGTATTACGTGGACGGCACGGAGATGGAGCAGGTACAGCAGTATCTCGACTTCGTCCAGCTGATGACCTATGACATGCGCGGCGGTTTTCAGGTTCTGACAGGCCACCATACGAATTTATACACGCCGACGGGAGATCTGTTCCGGATCAGCGTCGACGCTTCCGTAAACCTGTTCCACCGTGCGGGAGTGCCGAAAGAGAAGATCGTGATCGGCGCGGCTTTTTATTCCCGCGTCTGGAACGGCGTTCCGGACCGCAATCATGGACTTCACCAAATGGCAGGTAGCACCGGCGGATACGGACCGGATTTCACCGTGCTTGCAGCCGACTATATCAATAAGAACGGTTATGTCCGTTATTGGGATGAGGAGGCCTGCGCGCCTTACCTGTTTAACGGGTCCAGCCTGATATCCTATGATGACGAGGAATCGATTTCGCACAAATGCGATTATGTAAAGGACAAGGGCCTGGCAGGCATCATGTTCTGGGAATATTCCTGCGACAAGACGCACCGCCTGCTGGATGCTGTACATCAAGGGCTGCAGGGCTGAGTTCGGCGCTCTTTCATCACAAAAAAACAACTCCCCCAAGGCGTTTGCCCGAGGGGAGTTGTTAATGTCTTTATAGAGATCTTCTTCATTGAGGATTCGCCAACAGGATGTGCTATTATCCGACCCAGTCCTCATCCTCGTCATCGGACGAAACGGAGGCTCCGTTCTGACTATGCATTTTACGATACTGCCCGGGCGTGCAGCCCTGTTCCTTTTTGAACTTGCGGATGAAATTCGGCGTGTCCAGGTAACCGACGCGGATGATGATATCCTTTAAAGGATCGTTGGTATGCAGGAGCTGACGGATGACCTCGTCCATGCGTTTTTGCCAAATATACTGGGAAAAATTGATGCCCATCTTCTCTTTGAAGGAGCGGCTGAAATAGGAAGAAGAGATGGAGTATTTGGCCGATATCGTTCCCAAACTCAGGGTGTAATCCGTAAAGTTCTCGTCGATAAAGGCCGTGATTTGGTCCATCAGGCTGTTCTCTTCGGTCTCGCTCATGGCTTCGACCTGGGCGCAGATTTCCGCGGCAAGGCTGGTAAGCTTCTTCTCCAGGTCCTCCAGCGAATCGAAGGAGGTCACCCGCGGAATTTCGTTGACGACATGGTGAATGCCCAGCTCCGAGGCGGTTTTCAGCATCGTGTTCAAAATATCGAAGCAAATGCAGCGCAGCAGCGGCACGGCCGGTTTCTCGATTTTCAAATTATTAAGCGCCGTGGACACCATCTGGACGGCTACATCGTAGCTGCCCTGCTTGAGGCTTTGGACGAGTTTAAGCAGAACGTCCTTCGGCACCCAGAAGGAAGAGTCCCTGGTGTCGGAAAGCTTGTTGAAGAATGTAGTGGTGCCCTGCCCGTGAAGCATGGATGCTTCAAAAGCGGTCGAGGCCTCGATATAGGATTGATTCAGCTGTTCCGGGTAGCTGTAGCGGGTACCGGCTCCCATGGTAGGAGACAGATCGGCATGTTCCGCGACCATGGCCCGGAGAGCATCGACAATGGATTCCATCAGGGCCTGAAGCCGGGCTTCATGGCCGGTGACGGCGTCAAAGCCGACAATGAGGGCCAGCTGGTTGGGATGAGGAAGCTCAACCCCATAGGCATGAGCCGAAAGCTCCGGCAATGGCACGTCGCCCATCAGCTGCATGACGGACCGATGCTCCGGATCTTGGCCGCTCAAGGAAAGCGAAGGTTCCCAGCCCATGCAAACGACGAAATAATGGGACCGGTCAAAGCGAATGCCAAGGGTTTCGCTGAGCTTGGTCGTCAAATCCCCCGTATGGCCGTGCTTTAGCAGAAGCAGCAGGATATGGTTGCGGGCGTAGGGTTCCTGAAGATCCACGCGCTGGCTGTAGTCGTGCAATGTTTTTTTGATCCATTCCAGCTCGTTGCTGGACGAAGAGGAATCGGAAACGTTTTTTCAGCCGCACAAACTCCATCAGGTCGGAAATCGGATGGTACTGTCTTCGCGCGAGCATGATGGCAAGTATGGTACCCATGATGACCACAAAGGAAAAAACGAGAGCGATAAAGGTCTGGATATGCACGATGCGGCCGAAAAATTGACTGCTCGGCATAGCGGTAACATACGTCCAGCCGGCGTCCGATTTGACGGAAACGACGGAATACGACTCTTGGTTCAGGGAGAGGCTGTGCGTTCCGGGCTTAAGCCGGAACAAGGCGCTGACGTCCTTGGCGGTAACCGACTCTCCATGGTGATTGGCGGCAAGCACTTGTCCGTTATTATCGAAAATATAGGTCATTCCCTGGTAATCGGTCAGGATGGAATCGATTAATCCGGTCAGGTTGGATTCGTCGATCAGGTACATGACCGTGCCGTGCGGGTTGGGATTGTTCGGCGTAATCGGCACAAGGTAGGCCAGCATGGATTGCTGGCCGCGGTTTCCTTTGTCGACTTGTTCCGCCGGACGCATGGTCGGATAACGTACCGTATTCAAATCCCGGACCAGGTTTGCCTTATCCCAGGTATGGAATTTATAGCGGCGGGTGAACACGTCCAGGTTCTCAAGCCCCTCGGTGGAATAGATTTTCTCATCCCCGCGGAAGAACAGAAAGAGCTCGTTCACGATGGAACTGGCCGCCTTGTATTTGGCCAAGGCTCCGATTGCGTCCTGGCTGTAGTACGGATGATGCACCCAGTAGGAGGTCAGCTGTTTATCGTAGGCGATGCGTGAAGCCGTGTCCTGAAGTTCCCTCATGCGGTCGTCAATCATGGTTTTGGCTTGGGTAAGCTGATTGACGTTGCTCTGCTCGATTTCGGAACGGAGGGTTTGCACGGCGTTCTGATAGATAATGACGGTAAGAATAATAAGCGGGATCAGGAAAATAGCGATATAGGAAAGCGTATATTTCAAAAGAAGCTTGGATTTGATATGATTCCATTTCATGATGTAACCTCCTATGCGGCTAACTGACAAGATGTCAGCCTTATTAAATTGTAAGGTAAACGTTTTCACAAATCAATGCACTTATAGCAGGGTTTTATGTAGGAAGATTCATATTAAATGGTTGGAACTGGGCCATTGGGGAAGGAGTTCCAGCTTTCGAACGATAGCAGGTTGTTCTAAGAGGAAGAGGAGGAGAAGGCAATGAACAAAACATACGGTTTGGACCTTGCGGCCATAGAGAAAAAAACTTGCCCTTAAAGTGGAGATGGCGGGCGAGCGGAAGCGCGAGTGGGCCGACGTGCTGGAGAGCGGGATTGACGGGGACGAGCTGCTGCTGCTGAAATTTTTGCATGCCTACATGCCGCTGCATGATCTGGCGGATTACGGCGGGGCGTTCTTTCTGGAGCATGTGCGGCAGACCCTGAAGGTAAGGGAGCAAATGCCGTGGGGGGGCTCGATCCCGGATGAGCTGTTTGTTCATTTTGTGCTGCCTTACCGGGTAAACAACGAAAATATCGACAACAGCCGCGAGGTGATATTCGGAGAACTGTATTCCCGGGTAAAGGATCTGACCATGACGGAGGCCGTTCTGGAAACGAATTATTGGTGCCATGAGCAGGCGACTTATATCGGCACGGATATGCGCACGGTATCCCCGCTCACGATCATGCGCACCGGTCTGGGCCGCTGCGGCGAACAGTCCACGCTCGCGGTTGCGGCGCTTCGAAGCATCGGCATTCCGGCCCGACAGGTGTACACGCCGCGCTGGGCACACTGTGATTCCAACCATGCCTGGGTGGAAGCCTGGGCGGACGGAGAGTGGCGCTTCCTTGGCGCATGCGAGCCGGAGCCGATTCTTAACGAAGGATGGTTCCGGTCGCCTTCGCGACAGGCGATGCTCGTGAACACCCGCGTGGCGGCCGATTACCGGGGACCCGAGGAAATTTGCTCGGATCATCCTTGGTATGCGGAGATCAACATGCTGGACCGCTATGCGCCCGTCAAGACCATCACCGTTCAGGTGAAGGATAAGAACGGCATGCCTGCCGAAGCCGAGGTTCAGTTCCAGGTCTACAATTTTGCCGAGTTCAGCACCATTGTCACTAAGACAACCGATGCCGGAGGAAACGTCAGCTTGATGACCGGATTAGGCGATCTGCTGGTACATGCAAGAGGTCCCCTGGGTTGGGGGACCCGTAAAATCGACGTGCGCGACGGCGTATGGTTTGACCTGACGCTTGGCGAACACCCGGCAGCCGGAGATATAGTCGAGTTGGAAATGGTTCCTCCGGCAGCAGATACCGGCGCGGAGCTGGAGGTACCGGAAGAGAAGCGCACCCGTCATGAGGAACGGGTTAAGGAAGGGACGCAGATCCGGGCAGGCTTCGAGGCCGAATTCCGGGCTGCCATTAAGGGCGGCGATCTTGCAAGGGAGCTTGGCTTGTCGGAAGACCGGGTCTTATCGGTTCTGGACAAGGCAAGGGGAAATGCGGCGGAACTTGCCCGTTTTCTTAAGGAAGCTGCGGCGGAAGAGCGGAAACTTGCTCTGCGGCTGCTTGAAAGCCTGAGGGAGAAGGATTTGACGGACACGTTCGTGCCGACTCTTGCCGATCATCTTGAAGGTACCCGCGGTATGGATGACGGCGGAATGAAACCCGAATTTTTTTGATGCTTACGTGCTGTGCCCGAGGGTTCATTTCGAGATGATTACGCCGTACAAGCGCTTTTTCCAACGGGCTTTTTCGGCGGAACAGCAGATGTCGTTCCGGTCGAACCCGCAGCGGCTTGCGGACGAGCTGGCCGGAGACATTGCCGTCCTGAACGGAGTGGACCGGTACAATGGAATGGCGACGCCCGTCGGCGCGTACCGGATGAAGATCACGGACGCCATGAGCCGCGATATTCTGTTTGTTGCGGCTGCCCGGAGTCTGGGCATTCCTGCCCGGCTTGAACCGCTCAATCTACGGCCTCAATTCTGGCAATCCGGCCGCTGGATCGACGTGCGCTTCGGCGTTTCAGAGGATCCAAGTGGTTCTGAGGCACCGGAAAAAGGAAAAATCCGTTTCCTGCCGTCTTCATGGCAGGGGACCGACGGGACCGCAGCGGCGTATCATCTTAATTTTACGGTGGCGCGGCTGGAGGACGGAATGTTCCGGACATTATCGATTCCGTTCGGGGAGAAGGAGGTTTACGGCAAGTCCTATGAAGTGCTGGCAGGAACCTACAGGCTGATCACGGGCACGAGGTTGAGGGATGGATCCGTGAAAGTCCGGTGCCGCTATTTCGAGGTGCGGCCGGGTGAGGAGAAGGAACTGGAGCTCGTGTTCCGCGAGGAGTCGGAAGAGCTGGTTATCCTTGCGCAAGTCAGCGATGAGTTCCTTCAGAGCCTGCCAGGCGGAGACACCCCTGGCCTCAGCCCGTCCGGTGCGGCATGGGCATGGCTCGAGCCGGAGCGGGAACCGTCGAAGCATCTGCTGCGCGAGCTGCGAGAGCTGGCCGCCGAGCTGGAGAAGTGGGATGGAACGATCTGCTTGGCAGTACCCAACGAGGATGCAGTGGAACTGATCGCGGCGGCCGGCCTGCCGTCCAATGCCGTGGTCGCAGTCGACCCGGCGGAACAGGGACTGGAGCGGCTGCAGGCAGAGCTTCCGTCGGCCGCGACGTCGGAACGCCCCGTTGTGCTGGTGGCGGATGGCGGCGGGCGAGTAACCATGCTGTCCAAGGGTTACAAGCTGGGGACCGGCGCCGAAATGCTGAAGACCGTGAAACATATGGAAAGCGCCAAGGTCTAATTATCAAATCCGATCCGCCCGACAGCTTGAATGATGCATGTAATGAAAATTATGAAATCCCAACCCTCAGCAAAAGGTGGGGATTGGCTAAAGCCATAAAAAAAGCGGCTGTCGAGATTTTCCCGACAGCCTTAAGCCTCGGATTACATGTCAGGGGCTTTTTATTGTTCACTTCCTGACATACCGCTGCCTTAGCGAGTCCGCCATGTCACGGACGGCATCCTCCCCGGGCAGCTCCAACCGGGATGCGGCCTCTGCCAGAAGGGCCGGGCCGGCGGAAGCCTGAAGCTTGCGGATCGCGTCTTTGACGGATTCCGTGAAGAGGGCGGAGCCGTCCGGACGAAGGCCGGCGAGTTCTTCGAGGCTGGCCGTGGAAGATGGCCGGACATGCGGATAGTCTCCCGACTTGGCGCCGGCGCGGCTTCATCGTAGAAAGAACGGACAAGGGCGGCCCGTTCGGCGCCGGAACCCTCGGCAATAATAAATGCCTGTACGATAAAGGCTTTATTCTGCCTCCGCTGGGCAATGCCGCAAAATTTTTGTCCGTCAATGCTCAAATCGTACGTCCCCGGGCAGAAGGCCCCCTCGATTTCTCCGGTATCCACGGTGCGGCCCGTGTCCCGCAGCGCGCTTCGGATCAGCCCGACCATGGCTTCAAAATCCGGATGAAAGTCCAGATCTTTGCGTTCCGGTCCGAGCGGGAGGATCAGGGACAGGTTGACCACGCCCGGATCGAGCGGGACGGCCGCCCCGCCGGAGTGGCGGACGGCCGTGTCGTAACCGAGCGCCCGGAGCCGCTGCCGAGCGGCTTCGGCTCCCGGAAGCCTGCTGTCGCGCACGCCCATCACGAAGGCGCGGGGATGCCGCCACAGATGGCATATGGCTGGGCCTCCGCGCCCGGTCTGCCTGCATAGCAGCTCGTCGAGAGCGAAGGAGTAGAGCACGTCCGGCTCCGTCAAATCGCGGGTACGGTCAAGCAGCAGGATCGGCCCCGTTTCGTGCGGCAGTTGAAAGGTATGAGTCATGCGGAAGAGCCCCCCTGTTTTGGATTATATGAATTCATAACCATGAATTAGTCACGTCGGTCTTCGTTGATTTTATGATTAAGGCAGTGTCCGTCTGACGGTTAATCACCATCATGCCATGGGCATATGAACAGAATACCTTGAACCTCCCCTCAAAATCAATTGACAACAAGAAGGAATGTTTTTATAATCCTAGTAAGTTTATAGGAATTATTTATATAGAGGGGGAAACACCATGAATACTCGCGCCCGCAGTTTAAAAGGGCTGATGATAGGCCTGCTGCTGATCGCCATGCTGACGGTAACGGCTTGCGGCAATGATTCCAGTGAGGGCGGTTCGGCCGGAAAAAGCGGCGAGGCCAAGAAAGATTTCGTAGTCGGTTACCTGAACGTAATGGACGACGCACAGGCGATGCTTGCCTACGAGGCCAAATTGTACGAGAAGCATGGCCTTAACGTGAAAATGCAGCAGTTCAAGAGCGGCACCGATCTCATCAAGGCGATGGTCGGCAAGCAGGTGGACGCCGGCGTGCTAGGTTTCACCAACGCGGTGTCGTGGGCATCCAAAGGCGCGGGAGTGAAGGTTGTCGGCGGGGCGCAGCTCGGATTTCACAGCGTGCTCGTGAAGGATGGAAGCGATATCGCCAAGGTTGAAGACTTGAAAGGCAAAAAGCTGGCTTCCCAAGGCCAAGGAAGCACGGCGGACATCGTTCTGAACGGCGTCGTGCTGAAGGAAGCGGGTCTGACGAGCAAGGACGTGCAGATGGTGTATGTCGATCCGGGTCAGGCCATCCAATCGCTCGCTTCGGGCGCGGTGGATGCAGCTTTCGTATTCGAGCCGTATGACAGCATAGCGACCCATACGCTGGGTGCGAAGCAAATTTACGAGATCGGCAAAGTTTGGCCGTTTCCCTGCATGGTTGTGATTACGACCGACGAAAATCTGCAAAAGAACCGGGATGCGGTAAACAAACTGCTTGACGCGCAAAAAGAAGCGATTGAAATGCTGCAGAAGGATCCGAAAAAATCGGCTGGGCTCATCATGAAACATTTCGTGGATTCCGACACGATGCACTCCCATCATGGCGGGACCGTGGAATCGGTGGACGTGATCAAGCAGGCGATCGAAACCCAAGTATTCAACTGGGATATCACGCCCGACCAGGTAACCCGCATGCAGGAAATTTCGGACATGATGAAAGAGCAGGGCGTGCTGGACAAAGACGTGAAGGTGGAAGGTCTTATCGATTTAAGCTGGCAGGAACAGCAGAAGAAATGATCTGTTGAAGATCCTATAAATAAGGAGGATTTCCGGTGAATCCATCGTACACGAAAATGCCGCGGACCAAACCGAAATCAGGCTCCTCCTGGCGAAAAGCGCTCCCTTATCTGCTTGCAGTCGGGAGCCTTCTTGCCATTTGGCAGGCAGCGGCGTTTTTTTCTTCCGTCGTTTCTGCTGCCGGATGTGCCTGACGTGTTTGTCCGTTTGTCTCAAAGCATACAAGATGAAGAATTCCGGGGGCATGTCTCGGACAGCCTGTTCCGTCTGTTGTGGGGATACCCTCTGGCATGCCTGTTCGGCGCCCTTCTCGGCCTGATCGGCGGCGTATCCAAGGGATTTGCCGTATATCTGCGCAGCCTGATTTCGATACTGCAGGCGATTCCGCCGATTACCTGGGTTCCTTTTTTTGTCATACTATTAGGCTTCGGCAACAAAACGATCATTACCGTAATCATTATCGCGAGTTTTTTCCCGATGGCGCTGTCGGTGCTGAACGCCACGGAAGGCGTGAGCCGCACGCATCTGGAGCTGGCCCGCGTGATGGGAGCGAACCGCCGCCAGTTGCTGGCCAAAGTGTTTGCGCCGGAGTCGCTTCCGGCTTTTGTCACCGGCGCCCAGGTTGCTTTCGGGAACGCATGGCGATCCCTCATCGCTGCGGAGATGGTTGGCGGGGCGATGGCCGGGCTCGGCTTCTATTCCCGATGGCGCGGCGAGGTAGCCGATATGGAGGGCGTGCTGATGAGCATTATCGTGATCGGTACGATCGCGGCGCTTCTGGATCTTGTCGTGTTGGAAGGATTGAAGCGCCGTTTACTGCGATACCGTTACGTTAGACCGGGAGGAGAGGATTAAGATGCAGACGATTCATATTGATAACGTATCCAAATCCTTCGGCGCCCTCCATGTCCTGGAGCAGGTCGATTTTACGATCCGTCAGGGCGAATTTGCCGCCATCGTCGGCCCTTCCGGCTGCGGGAAAAGCACCGTGCTGCGAATGATTGCCGGCCTGGAAACCCCGAGTACGGGGGAAGTCAAGGCAAACGAACAGTCCGTGAAGAAGCCTGACCCCAACCGGATGCTGATTTTCCAGGAGCATGCCTTGTACCCTTGGAGAACGGTGGCCCATAATGTGGGCTTCGGGCTTGAACTCGCCGGCGTCGCGAAAAAAGAACGTACGCCCGCGTAGGCGAGGTGCTGGAGAAGGTGGGCTTGGCCGGTTTTCAGAAGTATTACCCGCATCAGCTGTCCGGCGGCATGCGGCAGCGGGCGGCTATCGCCCGCGCGCTCGTAACCGATCCGGAGGTGCTGCTGCTGGATGAGCCGTTCGGCGCATTGGATGCCATTACGAAGATTTCCATGCAGAACGAGCTGCTCCGCCTCTGGGAGGGGACCGGCAAAACCGTGCTGCTCATTACGCATGATATCGACGAGGCCGTTTATCTGGCCGATACGATTTACGTCATGAGTCCGCGACCCGGCCGGATCGTGGAAACGATCAAGGCAGACATGCCGCGTCCGCGCAACCGGAACGGCGCCGAATTCGTCGCTCTGCGCGAGCGGATCATGAAACATCTCGATTTAGGGAATCTTGAGGTTTAAGGAGAATAATCCATGAAAATCTACGATCATATTGTCGATTTGGTCGGCGGAACGCCCATGGTCCGGCTGCAGCGTTTGGTACCGGACGGAGCCGCCGAGGTATGCGTAAAGCTTGAAATGTTCAATCCGTCCGGCAGCGTAAAGGACCGGGCGGCGTTCAATCTGATCGATACGGCCGAGAAGCGGGGGATGCTGAAGCCCGGCGGAACGATCATCGAGCCGACGAGCGGCAATACGGGAATCGGCTTGGCCATGATCGCGGCCGCCAAGGGATACCGGGCGATCTTGATTATGCCCGACAACATGTCCAAGGAACGCATTAATATCCTGAAAGCCTATGGAGCGGAAGTCGTGCTGACGCCAAGCGGCGAGCGGATGCCGGGCTCCATTGCCAAAGCGCTTGAGCTGAAAGAACAAATTCCGGGGTCCTTCATCCCGCAGCAGTTTGAAAACCAGGCTAACCCGGATATTCACCGGGTCACGACCGCACCCGAGATTCTGGAGCAGATGGAAGGAAGGCTCGATGCCTTCGTGGCTACGGCGGGAACAGGCGGTACGATTACCGGGACCGGCGAGGAGCTTCGAAAGCATCTTCCGAATCTGCACATTGCCGTGGTGGAACCGAAGGGCTCGCCGGTTCTTTCCGGCGGCGAACCCGGCCCGCATAAACTGGTCGGGACAAGTCCCGGCTTTGTTCCGAAGATATTGAATACGGGCGTCTACGACGAAATCATTCGGATCGCGGATGAAGAAGCGCTCCAAACGGCAAGAAACCTGGCGCGGATGGAAGGAATTTTGGTGGGGCCTTCGTCCGGGGCTTCCGTTTTTGCGGCGATCCGCGTAGCCGAGCGGCTTGGCGAAGGCAAACGCGTTGTCTGCATCGCACCGGATACCGGCGAAAGATACCTCAGCATGGATATTTTTTGAGTTTATGAAAGCATGGCTGCATGATTCCGACAGCGATCGGAAATCCGATGCCCGTCGGTTTCGTCGAAGCGTTGTGCGTTTTCGGATCGGGAATCGAAAATTGCATATTGTGTCGAAATTGTGAATGTGGTTATATTAGGAGGAAGATCCTGTATCCACTTTATTCAGAATGGAGATGAGAAGTTTGGCTAGGCAGAATTTGAAAGAAGGGCAGTATGTGGTCGTGCCGGAAAATCCCGTGTCCATGTTTTTGTTCAGCAGCACCCGATCGGCGTGGATCTGGCTGCTTGTGCGTCTGTATTTGGGCTATGCATGGCTTTCCGCCGGCATTAAAAAGGTTACGTCCGATGCCTGGACAGGAAATGAGGCGGGTGCCGCCATCCAGGGTTTCGTGAAAGGCGCGTTGGCAAAAGCCGATGGCGGAAAGGACGTGTCCGGTTGGTATGCTTCTTTTCTGGAAAACTTCGTTCTGCCTAACGCCAAACTTTTTTTCGTACATGGTTGCGTTCGGCGAAGTGCTGGTCGGCCTGGGATTGATTTTGGGGCTCTTGACCGGCATTGCCGCATTCTTCGGCGGTTTGATGAATGCAAGCTTTTTGTTTGCCGGAACCGTAAGCACCAATCCGCTGCTGTTCATTCTGGCGACCTGGCTTGTGCTGGCATGGAAGGTGGCCGGTTGGTACGGTCTTGACCGTTGGGCGCTTCCGCTGCTCGGTACGCCTTGGAGCCGCCGACGGAACGTCGTCAAAGAGGAAGATACCGGCGCGTGAACGGGATAAGACGTTGTAAAAAGTAAACCTCATACTCTGGCAACCTGTGCCGCAGATGGAGCTTTTACGTTCATCTGCGGCACAGGTTTTATTGTGTAAATACGCATGATCATCAAAGTATGTTACTTATTTCACAAATTGGTCGTTGTCAAGAACATATCCCACAGCGAAATGATCAAAACTAATTTATCCTATTTTTAGATAATGATAAAGAAGGATGATGGAGATGGGAATCAAACCTTTTTTTTAAGCTGGTTGAAATCCAGACCAAGGTGGCAAGCATGATTCCGTTTTTGATCGGGACTATTTATGCGCTGTTTCGTTTCCAGGAGTTTAACGGTTATCATTTTGTGCTCATGCTTGCTTCGCTGCTTTCGTTTGACATGGCCACAACGGCCATCAATAACTATTACGATTATAAAAAAGCCGTCAAAAAAATACGGTTATGGCTATGAGTTTCATAACGCCATCGTGCTGTACAAATTGAAAGAGCCGGCCGTGGTAGCTGTCATCATTACCCTGTTGGCGACGGCAGTAGGGGCGGGTATCGCGCTGTTCCTGGATACCGGTCTGCTTATTTTGCTGCTGGGCGGATTGTCGTTTGCGGTCGGGATCCTGTATTCGTTCGGGCCGATTCCGATTTCGCGGATGCCGCTGGGCGAGCTGTTCTCGGGTCTGTTCATGGGCTTTGTGATCATATTTATTTCGACATGGATTCATGTGGACGGAAACACGCTTGCCAGTTTAACGCTGGATGGCGGCATGGTTAACCTGCAGGTGAACCTGATCGAGGTGATTCTGGTGTTCCTGATTTCGGTTCCGGCCATCCTGGGGATTGCCAACATCATGCTGGCCAACAATATTTGCGACGTGGAGGATGACATCGAGAACAAGCGGTATACGCTTCCGGTTTATATCGGCTGCCCGAATTCGATGATCCTGTTCCGGGTCCTCTACTTTATGGCTTACCTGGATCTGATCGTTCTTTTGATATTGAGGGTGAACCCGGTCATTCTGCTGCTGGTGCTGCTGACCATTATCCCGGTCCATAAGAATGTCAAACGGTTCATGGCTGAGCCGTCCAAGGAAAAAACGTTCGTTACCGCGGTTCAAAACTTCGTCCTGATGAATACGGCACGCATCGCCGCATTAGGAGCCGCGGTTCTGCTAACGGCTTTATAACGACGCAGGACAACTTCAAACAGGCATAATAAAGCCTCCGTTCTCTCCAAGAAGAACGGAGGCTTTATTGCTTGTCCTCGTCAGTGTGCTAAAGGAACGAGGGGTGTTTGCGTGCGGACGGACTGCCATGGGCCTCTCCCATGCACCGAATGGGTCTCAGGCTGATGACAAAGTCAAAAAGAAGATGATGGATGCCGCCTTACCTGGTGTGCTGATCAGCTTCCGTTAGACTTTGCCCACAATCTGAAACCCGGGGTACAGGGGGAATGTATGCCCTGCCCGTTTTCACAAGGAAGGATGTTTCTTAAACAATGCCTTGAGCCAGCATAGCGTCAGCTACCTTCAGGAACCCGGCGATATTGGCTCCAACGACAAGGTTGCCCGGACAATCGTACTCTTCGGCTGCTTTTACGCTGCTGTTATAAATGTTTTTCATGATCAAATGCAGTCGGTTGTCAACCTCTTCAAACGTCCAGGACAATCTCATGGAGTTTTGGGACATTTCCAGGGCAGATACGGCTACGCCGCCGGCATTTGCCGCTTTGGCAGGCCCGAACAGGACGTCGTTTTTCAGGAACAGGTCGATCGCTTCCAGCGTGGAAGGCATATTGGCACCTTCGCCGATGGCTTTAACGCCGTTGGAAATCAGAATGGCTGCAGAGGCTTCGTCAATTTCGTTCTGGGTGGCGCAAGGCAAAGCGATGTCGCACGGAATCGTCCAGATGCCCTGCCAGCCTTCGGTATAAGCCGCATGCGGATGTTCGTTCACATACTCGCTGATCCGTTTTCTCTCCACTTCTTTCAGGCGGCGAACCGTTTCAAGGCAGATGCCCTCCGGATCATATACGTAACCGTTGGAGTCGCTGCATGCCACAACCTTCGCACCGAACTGCTGGGCTTTCTCGATGGCGTGAATGGATACGTTGCCGGACCCGGATACCACGACCGTTTGGCCTTCAAAGCCCAAACCTTTGGAATTCAGCATTTCCTCCACGAAATACACGCAGCCGTAACCCGTAGCTTCCGGGCGTCCGAGACTTCCGCCGTAAGGGATGGATTTGCCGGTCAGCACGCCTGCTTCGTTGCCGCCGCGGATCCGCTTATATTGACCGAACATAAAGCCGATCTCGCGCGCGCCGACGCCGATATCCCCTGCGGGAACGTCCGTGTCCGGTCCGATGTATTTATACAGCTCCGTCATGAAGCTTTGGCAGAAACGCATGATTTCATTGTCGGATTTGCCTTTTGGATCGAAGTCGGAGCCGCCTTTGCCGCCGCCGATCGGGAGACCTGTCAGGGAGTTTTTCAGGATTTGTTCGAAACCGAGGAATTTAATGATGCTGACGTTAACGGAAGGATGGAAACGGAGTCCGCCTTTGTACGGCCCGATGGCGCTGTTGAATTGAACGCGGAATCCGCGGTTAACCTGTACTTTCCCTTGATCGTCTACCCATGGAACACGGAAGGAGATGACGCGTTCCGGCTCGACAAGGCGTTCCAGGATGCCGGCTTCCTGATACTTGGTATGCTTGGAGAACACCGGGACAAGGGAATCGAGAATCTCTTTGACCGCCTGATGGAACTCAGGCTCATTCGGGTTGCGCTTTTGAACGGTTTCAAATACGGATTGGACATAAGATACCGCTTCTTGTGTTGGTTGTGCAGTAAGATTCATGTACAGGTCCACCTCTCTCATAAATAAGTATTATGTTGTATTTATCAAAAAAAAACGGGACCTTGCAAGTTAAAATTTATACATCGGCGACAATTATTTATACAATTTGACTACAATTTCGGTCCTGAAAAACATACAAAAAATGCAAATGAAGCGAACGCTTAGGTTCACTTCATTTTTTCGGGGAGCGCTTATTTTTTTTGTACCGTGCTGTTTCGTCGGCAACTTGGCGCTTGGCATGCCCTTGCCGTTATTTTCCTTGTTGTGGCGCGATTTTTTCTGCATTTTCATTCATTTTCTCGACAAACTCATGGGTGCTTTCCATCGATAAAACCTCCTTTGAAATAGATGATTGAAGGTTGAGATTTCCTTCTTTTTTTAGGATGTCCCGATGAATGATATTGTATCGATATATTGAATTTTTATGTAATCAATGCATGAAGTTTACTCCGGTCATAAAACTTTCCTATCGATCGGTGAAAAAAAGTGTGATGAAAGCGCTGTAAGGGTGGGAAAAAAGTCAAAAAAGTACTAAACTGCGCTCAACTTGATCTGCGCCCTTTTCAGAAAAGGAAATCCCGCCGAAGTCTGCCGACTTCAAGCGGGATTCGCAAGCTAACCGTCCGGAAGGTACGGAAAATGCCTTCAATAAAGAGAAAGCCGATGGACGTTACTTTACCGGCGGATGGCTGATGAGCAGCTCGTATTTGTTCAGCGAAGCGCCTAGAATAAACTCGCTGCCGCCGCCGCGATGGGACTGACGGAAGGACTCGCTTGCGGTCCAGCCTTTAAAGGCCTCCTCGTTCTCCCAAACGGTACATACCTTCAGCTCTTCGAACTCGGCGCCTTCCTTGGCTTCATGCCATACTTCCAGCCGTACAAAGCCCGGCATATCCTGAACGCCTTTTGCTTGCGCGAACCGCTCGGAAAGTTCCTTGCCGTGTCCGGGTTTCACCTTGATCGAGTTCGTTACTACCAGCATTCCTGTTCCTCCTTTTAGCTGTGATCCGGCATAAATCGCCTCTTGATTAAGTTTATAATAGAATTCCCCTTACAAGATACCCCAAAATAACACCGACAATCCAGAACAGCAAAATTCGATTTCCCTTTCCGGTCTTCTCACTGATAGCAGCGTCGGAAAGGTAAAGCAGCAGCAATATTATAATTCTCAGAACGACATGTATAAATGGAAAAGAGAGTCCGCACAGAAGAGCAAGAGCTTGATAGAGCCGAACGTAATTCTTGCTAATTTTGGGTCACCTCCGGTTGTATTTTCAAAACCTCACGTCTTGCATTTTCAAAACCTTACGCCAGGTCAGGTATGTTGAAAAAAATATCCTCGAGCGTAACTGGCTTCGGTTCTATTTTATACAGACGGATCCGATTGTCCACGAGCGCAGTCACGATCAGAGGGATGTCCTCCTCCTCAGGAACCGTACAGGTCAACGAAGTACCTGCAATCACGATATTTCCGGCTATATTGATAAGTTGTTTCTTTATTTGCTGCTCCTGTGCAGGGGACATGGGACTAATTTTGCATGACAGCTCAATATGCTGGCGATATTGATTTCTCAGATCTTCCATGGTGCCGTATTTCGTTATGCATCCTTTATCCATGATGGCTATTCGGGAGCACAACTGTTCAACTTCGCGGAGGTTATGGGATGTTAAGAAGATGGTTTTATTCCGTCGGTTTAAATCCCGGATGATCTGCTGAATTGCGACTGCCGACTCAGGATCCAACCCCGATGTAGGTTCATCCAGGAAAAGAAGCTCCGGATCGCCAAGCAGCGCTTGCGCAAGCCCCAGTTTTTTTTTCATTCCGAAGGAAAAGCCTTTGACCTTGCTTCGTTCATGTCCCTTTAAACCCACGCTCTCCAAGAGACGGACAAGCTCGTCCCGCTTCCATGGGATTCGTTTTAGCTCCGAGAAAAAAATGAGGTGGGAAAGAGCGCTTGTATCATAATAATAGTTTGCGGCATCAGGCATGACGCCGATCCTTCTCTTGATCTGGTCCATTTGGGTATAATCCTTGCCCATGATGGAAAAGCTGCCTTCCGTCGGGCGGATAATCCCGGTCAGCATGTGAATCGTCGTTGATTTTCCTGCTCCGTTTTTACCCAGGAAACCGAATAACTCTCCTTGCTTGACTTCAAAAGTCACGCCATTCACGACATAAGTTTCCCCGTATCTTTTCCTCAGTTTGTTTACCTCAAGAGCATTCATTATAAATCTTTCCTCCTGAACACGAAAATGGACATGGCTGCGAACAGAATAGAGAACCCGAATGGAATATATGATTTCCAGCCCTCTTCAAGGAGGTAGTAGTAGGGAGTTGCGTATTGGACAAGCTGGAGAACCGGATTTGTTGAAAATAAGCCCCATATGCCGATGGTCGGGAGCAGCAGTCCGCAGATCAAGCCTGTGAACATCGAAAAGCTAACTTTTGTGATGATCGTGGATACAAGCATGTTCATTCCGATTGCATAGGAAAGAAAGACGATCAGCCGTATCAACTCGAATAGATCGAACTGTTGCGCGCTAACGAAAATAGCCAAGAAGGAAATAGACAGGCACGCTACCCAAAACGACAAGATACCGAGATACTTTCCAAGAACGACGGACGTCCTGGATACTTTTGTGACAACGAATCGCATCGTCTGGGTTTCCACTTCCCGGTTAAGCGTGTCATGGGAAAGCGCAAGCACGAATAAAAATCCAAGAAACGTTACCAGAAAACGGATACCGGAAAGATAAGGGTTCGATTCTTGACCGAACGCCATGACGGGGTTGTTTTTCACGAAATTGGATATGGAAAAAGAAACGATAATAAACAACAGTATAATCGCAACAGATTTGACGCTTTTAAACATCGTCAGAAATTCTCTCTTCGCAACTGCGTACATGTCGACTACACCACACTTATATTTGATTAATCGTGATAATCAATTCATCAATGCGAATGCGATTTTTGTATAATAGCTGCCTTGGACTCGCAGCCAAGACAGCTTTGACGCCACCGTTATCGGGGCGGATTGCCGTATCTATGTTATTTCATTTTCATGGGAGATAGAGTCGATTATGCGGAAGTCATCTCCGGGTTCAAGGCAGGCTGCTTTGTCTTTGGCCTTCCGCTCCAGGACCAGTAAGTGCCGATGCGCAGCAGTCTTTCCACCGGTCCGATCCGGAACCGGTTCAGAATGTAGAAGCTGAATGCCGCCTGCACCGCATAAATAACGAGCGCCAGCAGAATGCCGGGGATGATGCCGAGTTTGCCGAACAGCCCGAGCCCAAAGCCGTAAAAGATAAAGACGCAAATCACCGTCTGCATCAAATAGTTGGTCAGCGACATGCGCCCTACCGCTTCGAAGGACCGTATGATGATCGACCGCTTGGACGAATGGGCGTATGCCAGGGCAAATGCGAAAATATAACCCAGGGCAAGGATTTGGCCGCCTAGGGAGGACAGGACTTCGCTCAAGGGATGTTCCTCTCCCAGCATGATACCGGCGGTTTTGGCGACGATTCCGACCGGGACCAGCAATAGCGCTCGGCGCATATACATTTCCTTTTCCCGTGAGGGGGACATAAACATGCCGCTTTTGGCGGCTGCCATGCCGAACAGGAACAGGGCGCCTACAAACAGCGGGGCAATGATGAACATAGCAAACCCAAACCAGTCGGGCAGACCGAGTGGATCGGCATTCATGCGGAATTGCATGATATCGCCGAAGGAGCCGGTGCTGTACGTAGGGATGGATTCGCTCACGTAGCTGTCGATACGCTGTTTTTCCTCCAGCGATTGGCTGCCTGTAGTCCCGTAGCTGAGCACACCGCTAGCGAGAAGGAATATGCAGCCCCAGATCGCCAGCGTTTTGGGTTTGCGGTTCACGAACATAAGCAGGAAAAAGCTGAATCCCCCGTAAAAGAGCAAAACATCGCCTTCCCACAGGAAATAGGAATGCAGGAACCCAAGAAGGATTAACAGTAGGGAACGGCGGACGATATGCCTTCCAAATTTCAGTCCTTTGGCGTTCAGGCCTTCTTTCATTTTGACCAAACTATACCCGAAAAGGAACGCGAAAATCGGCATGAAGCTGCTCTCGACAAAAATTTTCAACATATCGAGGCTGATCAGGTCCGTAAAGGACGAATTAAAAAAAATGCAGTTTCTCTTTTCCGAACATGCCGTACTGAAAAATAAGCATGTTGGCCATCAGGATGCCCAGCAGGCTAAAGCCCCGGATCGTATCGATGGCGGTCGCTCTCTTTAATGGATTTCCCATTTTTTCTCACCTCTGCAACCAAGTATAGCGGCCCGGCTTAACGAACACGGAAACGGAACCTTAACTTTTGCTAAAAATTTATGGATGAGTTTACTTCAGAGCAAAGCTTCCATAAATCGCAACCAAAACAACCGATAAAAGCGGTCTGGCATCCGGGAGTTGCGGCGAATATATCGCAAGCAAAACAACCGTCAAGTTACATCAATCCAAACATTTTCTTGATCTGCTTCATGTTGTTTAACTGTTGTTAAGGTTGTTGTGCTAGCATGGTAAACGGGTGAGAAAAAATGGAACAAACGAAAATATTAATCGTGGATGACGAACCGGCAATCGTGAAAATGCTGCAGATGGTTCTGCGCAAGGAAGGATTTAACCGGATCTACACGGCGGCAAACTGCAGCCAGGCGTTGAGCGAGATGGAAGCGCACCGGGCCGATATCGTACTCCTGGATGTCATGCTTCCCGATGGAAGCGGGTTTGAGATCTGCCCGCAAATCCGGTCGTACGGCACCCCGCATATTTTATTTTTGACCGCAAAGGCCTCGGATTTGGATGTGCTGACCGGTTTTGCGATGGGCGGGGATGATTATATAACCAAGCCGTTCAATCCGCTTGAAATCGCGGCCCGCATCAAAGCGCGTCTCCGCCGCGGCGGATGGGGGACGCCTTCCGGAGGGGTAAAGGACGAACCGGTCAGGGTGTGGGACTATGGCCGCTTTGTCGTGGATGAAGCCGCGGGAGAATTGAAGGTACTTGGGAAGCCGGTCCCTTGCCCGGCCCAGGTTTTTCAGCTGCTGGTTTACTTTTGCAAGCATCCGGGCGTCGTGTTCTCCAAGTCGCAGCTGTACGAGGCGGTATGGGGCATCGATGGCATGGGGGGAAGACAATACGGTAATGGTTCATATCCGGCGCATCCGTGAGCGCATTGAGGACAACCCGAGCGAGCCCCGCTATTTGCTGACCGTCCGAGGTCTGGGATACAAGCTGGTGAAGGAGACCGCGGGATGAAACTCCGAAGAAGGCTTGCTTTTTCATTTTACCTATCAGTTGATCGCCTTTTCGATATTCATGTTTCTGTTTTTGATTACGCTGCTGTTTGTTTTGACCAAGCACTTGGCAAATGAGGATATCAAGCGCAACGTCCATTCGGGGGTATTGGAAAGCATTACGACGGAGACCATTACGGAAAATGGAAGGGTGCTGTTGGCGGATTACTGGAAAACGCTGCTGCAAGAACAGGAGATGTGGCTTCAGGTCATCGATATGGAGGGCACGGTTATCTTTTCCACGAACACGCCGGATGATGTGCCGAAAACGTATTCGGTCAGCCGCTTGCTGGAGGTCAAAGACGATCGGCGGCTCGGCAAGTATACGACGGCTTGGCAGATGGACCTGGCTTACGAGGAGCCGCTGCTCTTTCTGCTCGGCAGGGTGGACGACAGATCGGATAGGCTGCGCGATTGGTTTATGCGGTATCAGAAGGACGGTATGCCCGATCCTGAGCTGCTGAAGACCTTGGAGGCGGATGTCAGCCGAACGGGCGGATATCTGCATGTCATCAATGAGGACGGCGCGATTCTGCAATCGATCGGCAAGGATCCTACAGAGAAAGAAAACTATCATCCCTTGGAAATTATGGCGATGCAGGAGCAGCCCGGGACCTATGCGACATATGTAAATGTGTATCGGGATAAAGCCAGCCGGAAAACATGGGTTTACCATACGCCGCAGGAGAATGCCGTCGGGAAACAACCGATCATGAACGAGCTCATAAAGATCGTAATAGCGACAGGGTTGGGGATATTGATTATCTCTGTTGCCGTTTCGGTCTGGCACGGATACCGGTACAGCCGTCCGCTCTTGTTGTTTACCGGTTGGTTTGAGCGGATGCGGAGCGGAACCTATGAGGAAGTGCTTACGCCGAAGGACCGGAAGCGGGTATTCCGGAAAAAAGGGAAGATCCGTACACGTTACAAGCTGTACAAAGAGGTCATCCAATCCTTCTATCAAATGGCAGAACAGCTGGCGGAGACGGAGCGGGAACGGAAACGGCTGGAACGGAACCGGGAGGAATGGATGTCCGGTATCTCGCATGATCTGCGGACGCCGCTTTCCTCTATCCAGGGGTACGGGTACATGCTGGAAAATGCGCCGGAAGACTGGAGTCCGGCGGAACTGCGGGAGATGGGCACCGTCATCCGGGAAAAAGGAGATTACATGCTGGAGCTGATCCATGACTTTTCGCTGATTTTCCAGCTGAAGAGCGCGGTGCGCCCGCAGGATGTGGCCCCGTTGGACCTGAGCGAGCTGGTCCGTCGCTGCGTTCTGAAATATGTCAATGATGCTACTCTGGAGCATGTTACGTTCCAATATGAAGGCAGGGAAGATTCCGTGATGGTGGAAGGCAGCGCGAAGTGGCTGCATCGCCTGATGGCCAACCTCATTTCGAATGCCGTTAAGCATAATCCGCCCGGCATTACCGTCACGGTGGGCGTGGAAAAACGTGCGGATGGCGCGGTCATCATCGTGAGGGACAATGGTGTAGGGATGGACGAGGAAACGAAGAAAAACTTGTTTGAGCGTTACTACCGGGGAACGAATACGGAAGAGAGCATCGACGGCTCCGGCCTGGGCATGAGCATTGCCAAAGCGATCGTGGATGCCCATCACGGCCAGGTTAAGATTGAATCGGAGGAAGGAAAGGGAACGTGCATCAAGGTTATTCTGCCGTGGGAATTGGAGAATCCAAAGCAAGAAGGGACTTTGCAAAAACCATAATGGCATAAGAAAAACGTCCATCGACGTACTTCACAGAAGACAGACCGCATATATTCGGAAGTTTTTCTTGCGATATAGAATCCCCATAAGCTCCGCTGATAACTTATAAATTCTAT
>NZ_LAZU01000013.1 GCF_000987955.1 Paenibacillus sp. DMB20 | reverse complement strand
GAATACCAACATTATATTCAAGCAGCGGCTCCTAACGGAGCCTTGGTCTGCGGGAAGGATTTCGTGAAAGCAGATTCAGCAGACACATCCGACTTCGTCGGACGTCGTGAATACAGGAACGTTAGATGATACTTCGAACGTGGTATGCAAATCAACCTGTGTACCCAAGTGGGATACCTGTTACGAAACACTTCCCACTATTTTCCGACAAACCCTTTTTCATTCCAAAATTTCTCTTGCCTCCGGTAATAGTTCATGGTATTAGCCTCCCGACGGCGGAACGATTCTTCGCGTATTTATGGTCGGATTCAACCATCATACTCCGCCTTAAATGTGCCTGAATCCGCGCAATAACCTCTAGAGGGTTAAATGGTTTGGTTACATAATCGTCCCCGCCCAAGAACAGACCTTGAAGTTTATCCAGGTCGCTTGAACGGGCAGTCAGAAACAAAACCAGAGTCGTGATGGTTTTGCGCATTTCCGTGCATAGCGAAAATGCCACAGCAGCAAGCCGAATAAAATGCCCCTGGGAGAAAGATGCCCTCGAATGATAATGGCATTGAATATAGCTTCACTATGTAGAGATTCCACAAATGTACATAAGGTTCGTCCTTAGCTGGTTATTATTAGTAAGAAATAATTGGAGAGATTATTGAAATTATTACGATATCGTATTAAAATAGTCGCAAGACGTAATCACGCGAAATCGCACATAAAGGAGTGACCGGTATAAAACAACTATACGATCTTTTCCTCAAGACCGGTCTGCGTCCGTTCGCATTTATGACCGATACGCTTCAGCTCGAACAAAAAGTGACCCGCTCCGATATGTCGACGTTGCTTATATTGCTCCTTCGGGGAGATTTAACCATGTCGGAGCTGGCCGCCGAGATGGGGGCACCATTAAGTTCGATGACCAGCATTGCTAAGCGGCTTGAACGCAAAGGCTTGATCGCACGAGCAACGTCAGCGCAAGACCAGCGTGTGAAGCTCGTCACGCTGACGCAGGAAGGTCTGCAACTGGCGAAAGAATGGGAACAAGTCATGATGGCGCTGCTTGGCAGATTGGAGGAGGCATTTACGCCGGAAGAATTGGAGCATCTCACGGCACTCCTGTTTAAAGCAGCTAAAGTCTTCCAAGATGGGGGACCTGTTACACCGCAAGAAGTAAAGCGACGGCCCATTAAGATTCAGATTGAGGAATAACCGGTTTAGTATACCGGATTATTCCGACTAATTACTACGAAATCGTATTAAAAAGGAGCGGGGGACTTGAGGATCATCATCTACACGGGCAAAGGCGGAGTCGGGAAGACCAGCATCGCGGCGGCGACGGCAGTGAAAATGGCGGAGCAAGGCAAGCGAACCCTGATTCTCAGCACAGATGCAGCGCATAGTTTAGCGGATTCGCTGGCGGTACCGATCGGGCCCGATCCGGTGCAAATCAGCGAAAACTTGTGGGGGCAGGAAGTGAACGCGATCCGCGAGACAGAGCGCAACTGGGGAACCGTTCAGGTCTGGCTCACGAAATTGCTCGACAAAGCGCAGCTTAAAGATGTCACTACGGAAGAAATGCTTGTTTTCCCAGGCATGGAGGAGCTGTTCAGTTTGCTAAAAATCAAGGAGCACGCTGAAAGCGGGCAATATGATGTTCTGGTGGTGGATTGCGCTCCGACCGGAGAGACGCTGCGGCTGCTAAGCTATCCAAACGTATTGAATTGGTGGCTGGAGAAAATCTTCCCGACCGAACGCAAACTGATCAAGATTGTACGGCCGGTTGCCAAAATTGTAAAGGATATCGATCTTCCTTCGGATGACGTGCTGGACAGCATCGAGCGTTTGGCACGGGGATTGGAGGAAATGCAGCGGCTCGTCCTGGATTCGGACACCACATCGGTCAGGATTGTGCTGAATCCCGAGAAGATGGTGCTGGCCGAAGCGAAGCGCTCCTTTACCTACTTGAACCTGTTCGGGTTCAATACGGATGCCATTATCGTCAATCGGGTGCTGCCGGATGAGGCAGGAGAAGGGTTCTTCGCACTATGGCGGGACATTCAAAAGAAATATGAGGAAGAAATCGTCTCGAACTTCCAGCCGCTTCCGATCCTGAAGGCCCCTATGATGCAAAAGGAAATCATCGGCGTGCCCGTTCTTAAAGAATTAGCGGATATCGTCTATGCAGACCGGGATCCTTCCGCAATGTTTTACCACGGCAGAACGGAGTCGATCCGCGAGGAGGACGGAGAAATGCTCTTGGAGATTGCGATTCCTTTTATCGATAAGGCCGATCTGAATTTGACGCAGACGGGCGATGAATTGACGGTAGATGCCGGTGCTTACAAACGCAAGGTCATCTTACCAAGAACGTTGATGAACCGCCAAGTAACAGGCGCTAAATATGCGCAGGACCGGCTTGTTATCCGTTTTGGCAAACGTGAACTGGAAAAGAATGTGGAAGATCAATGAGAAGCGTCGAACGCTTAGGAGGGAGCGAATAATGGAAAAATTGCTACGGCTGGAGCGGTTGTTGGAAAACCTGGAACGGCATCAAACGAAGGAGCATGTGAAAAACGCCGTCAAGGAGTGGCTGCTTGCTTCGCGATCCGTAATCGACAGCGTCATCGACACGATCGGGGAGGAAAGAGAAGCCCCCGTCGCCCGCAAAATCAAGATCAACATTTCTGACGATTAAAGGATCATTCATAGTACACGAAGCAGCTTCCAATGAAGGCCATTCCTTTACGGGATGGCCTTTGATTGTGCGCCCGGCATGGGCGATAACTCGGCGGTGAAAGTCCGCTACAGGCTTGGCAGTGTGAACTGTTAGCCAAGGGCCGCGAGGCGGAATCTGAAGGAAGCCGGAGGCAAACCCTCGGTCTTACGAACAGAAATCACATAAAAGGCATGACGGGACGGACGAGCTGGCAATCCAAAGCAAAGTCCATTACTGCCCGAATCCCATCATGTAGATGTGGCAGGGATGAGGGGAAGACTATCGCTCTTACCCGGGGAGGTCTCACAGACGTGGAGTAGGGAAAAAAATCCGAAAGACGGAGTAAAGCTTGCTGTGAGAAGTCAACAGAGGCCATATTACCGGAAGTTTTTTTCGGGAAGGACTGAACAATCGTAAGTCTTGAGTACATACCGAAAGGAGAATCGGTGCGATGAAAGCAGAATACCGAAAGGGCTGCCTGCAAAGGGATAGCGTGGAACGCGAAGAGCATGCAGGAGCGCGGAGTACCGACACTCGGGAAAGTAAAGAAAGAGACGGTGCAAACGACCTGCTGGAAAGTACTGAACAGAGGCAACCTGAACAAGGCCTATAAGCAGGTCAAAAGCAATCACGGAGCGCCGGGAATCGACGGGATGACCGTGGAAAAAGCGTTGCCGTGGTTACGGAAAAATAGAGATGACCTATTGCAAAGCATCCGGGAGGGAACATACAAACCAAGCCCGGTACGGCGCAAAGAAATCCCAAAACCAGATGGATGCGGTGTGCGGAAACTAGGTATTCCCACCGTGGTAGACCGAGTGATCCAGCAAGCCATCGCACAGCAGCTGCAACCATTGTTTGAGCCGCTGTTCTCTGATGGAAGCTGCGGCTACCGCCCTGGGCGAAGTGCCCAGCAGGCCATTCGAAGAGTGAAGGCCTATGCGGAGCAGGGCTACGGCTACGCGGTAGAACCTCGACCTCTCGAAGTATTTTACACGTTGAACCATGAGCTCTTGATGAACCTTCTACGCAAGCAAATTCGGGACAAACGCGTAACCGAACTGATTAAGAAGCACCTGAAGCGAATTCTGCAAAGCTGGAATGAATGGCTACGGAGACGGATGCGCATGTACATCTGGAAGCAATGGAAGAAACCGAGAACGAAGGTACAGAACCTGCAAAAGCTGGGGGTGCCTGAATGGCAAGCCTACCCATGGGGAAACACCCGACTGGGATACTGGCGCATTGCTGGGAGCGCAATATTGCAGCGCTCTATTACAAACGAAAAGCTCGCACAAGCAGGGTATTATGACTTCCCTGCCAAGTACGAGCGTTTACGTCATTTTCACTTAAACGGTTGAACCGCCGTATACCGAACGGTACGTGCGGTGGTGTGAGAGGTCGGCTACTCAATTAATGGGTGGCCTCCTACTCGATTGCCTTCAAGGTGCTCTGGGTTTTCCGCAGTTAAGCAGAGAAAAAAAGGTGGGCAGAAATGAATCTCTGCTTCATTGACTCAAGTCAATTCACCTGATATATTGATATTTGAAGAGATCCTGATGGTTTGACATAAGGAGGTCAACAGTTATGGCCCGTAAGACGAAGCCGCCAGATGAGCGGCGAGCCGAAATTATTCAGGCAGCTAAGGAATTGTTTGAGGAAAAGGGTTACCAAGCAACACAAATTAGCGACATCACGAATAAAATAGGTGTAGCGCATGGGCTTGTATATCACTACGTAAAATCAAAATCGGAATTGCTGGATGCTGTTGTTGAAGAGTGGGCTAAAGAAATATTGGCCGATTTAATGGCTTTGATGAAAGACAATGCCATCAGCGCAGCGGATCGATTGGAGCGAATGTTCCAATTTACAAGCAATATGCTTAAAAAAGATGCTGCCCTAATTAAAACCATCCACCTTCAGGAGAATGAGGAGATTCACAAACGAATTGGCAGCGCAGGTATCCGAATGATTCTTCCCCTGTTCAAAGAATTAATTGAAAGAGGAAATGCGGACGGTTCGTTCAACTGCGCGTATCCTGAGGAAACAGCGAAATTTTGCCTATATGGCTGGCAGTCCATTGATTCAAGCATGTCCGATGAGGAAAGAGTGGAAAAGCTTAAATATTTTTATAGACGCATTCTAGGTATTGTTTAACAGCTTCTTCGGAAGTTGTATATTTTTAATCATTTATTGACTGAAGTCAGTCAATTAATAGAGGAGGGTGCTAACCGTGAATTATTTTAAGAACAAAGTTGCCGTCATTACTGGCGGAGGCGCTGGCATCGGAAGAGAGCTTTGTTGCCAACTAGCCAAATTGGGCGCGACCGTCGTTGTAGCGGACATTCGTGAGGACAAAGCTAAAAAGACTGCCGAGCAGATCAAGGATCACGGAGGAAGCGCACATTATATGAGAGTCGATGTTTCTAGCGAATCCGATGTCCAACACTTAATTGAGGATACCGTATTACAATATAGCAGGATCGACTATATGTTTAATAATGCCGGCATTGCGATTGGCGGGGATGTCAGAGATCTGACGATGGAGCAGTGGAAAAAAGTAATGGATATCAACTGGAATGGTGTGCTTTATGGTTCGACAATTGCCTATCGGGTGATGGCTCAACAAGGATTTGGACATATCGTTAATACAGCGTCTGCCACCGGTTTAATGCCTCAGCCGGGCAACACGCCATATTGTGCAAGTAAACACGCCGTCGTCGGACTTTCACAATCATTAAGGTTTGAGGGAGCAGATGTGGGGGTAAAGGTTAGTACGATCTGTCCCGGACATGTTCAAACCGACATTTATAAGAATATGACGGTTGCCAATGTACCGAATGAAAAAGTAGTGGAATCCCTGCCCATAGGAGCAATGAAGCCTAGTGTGGCCGTTGATATCATTTTAAAGGGCATTATCAAAAACAAAGATATGATCATATTTCCTGATTCTGTTCGGTGGGCGTGGCGTATTCATCGTCTTTTTCCCGCTTTGTTAAAGCAAGCCTGGTTACAAAAAATCAGAAGTATTCGCAGGCTTAAAGACGGGGGTGTAACCCGATAGCCCACCGAACCTATCACCAAGTCAATGTAAACCAATCATTGGATCATCAAATGGAGTCAGCACAAGAACACTGGCGCAAGTGGGATGTTTGATCGTTACCTTATTTTATTTCCCTTCGCATGATGACTTTCGCTAATGGCATGGGCTTCTCTGATCCCTCCTCAGATAATGGAAATCCGTGCCCGATCATGACCTTAAGTTTGTTTTGTTCTAAAAGCTCAGCCATCTTTGCTAATTGCGGGCCATTTGGATTCAACCACACATTGCCTGATTTTATGTTTTTCTGCGCGGCCTTCTCTTGATCAGGTTCAGACACAATCGATGCCAATTTGCCGCCGTTTTTTATAACGGTAAACAGAGAAAACGAATACCCAAGCGCGCAGATTGGATCATTACAGCAATTCTATAACTATTAACTAGGATAGACTTTGCTCGCGATATCCATTTCGGTTAGCCGATTTCGGGAGTACCACAGCATAGCAGGAGCAATTAGCTTAACTTAGGAAATCGTTAATTTGCCCGAAATAGGAGAATTACAGTTCCGGCTGGCGGCGTTCCCCCGCTCTCGCCGACTGGCCGGCAACGAAATAAAGCAGCCCGCCGATCATCCAGAACGGCTCCCAGAAGAAGAGCCGCCACCACGCCGAGTATGAGTCGATTGCTGGTAAATTCAGAACTTGAACCATCATGAGCAGTACTGCTACAAGGTTAAATAGCCCATAGAGAAAAAGAAGCACACCGCCGGACATGGCAGCGATTCGAAACGCTCCTCGAATAAGCGCCTTGTTCCAGTTGATCTTCAATGCGAGTAAGACAAGTGCCCCTGCAACCTTAGCCACCCCCGTTAGCCACACGATAAAAATGAAGTCACCGTCGCGCAAAACGGCTTGCCGCGATATCTCCGGTCCGAGCGTGTTGACCCCCAGCATGCCGCCACTTGCCCAATAAAAACTCATCAAGGCAAACAGTAAAGACCAGACAATCCCCCAAGTAATCGGCCTTTGCTTCTGTTGAATGGACATATCGACACCGCCTTATAATTACCAAAGTCTATTTCTCACACAAGATATTATCCAATTGTGAAATAATATTCAATGTAAAAATTAAAATGTGCATTTCATGAAACATGCGGAAAATACATTCGCAAAACAATCACGGCTTTTGTGTCTTGACATTGCTACGAAAACGTATTAAATTGTGAAGAGAAATTACTACGATTTCGTATTAAAAAAAGGGGGTGTCGGTCGGGGTGGCGCTCCGATAAGCTCAATGCCCGTTATCGCAATAACCGTCCGGTAAAAAGTTATGAAGGGGGGAAGTGTTTCAACTTGATTCTTTCTTATTCATAAATACTACGAATTCATACTAATAAGACTGAGCCCGCGCGATTGCTCCACAGTCCAAACTCGTTTGAACCGACCTCAAGTTCATCAACAACGTTGAACTTCCTGTAGAACAAGGTATATCGGATACATTTATTATTGTTTCCTAGGGAGGAGAATTGAAATGAATTGGCATGACATAGCATTAGTAATAGCGGGGATCATCGGAATTGGAGTGGCTTTGGTTCATGGAATTCTGATCCAACGTGGCATCGTCAGGCCGTTGGTGAAGCCGGATTCGCAATTCGCCAACGATAAAATTATCAAACGTATCATACCGGGACTTATACAGTTTAGCACGTTCAACTGGATCCTCGGTGGCATCGCCTTGATCGCTTCCATCTGGTTCGAGCGGGATATCAGGCTCGTGACCGGCTTGCTCGTTGGCAGCTCCTATCTGTATGGCACTTTATTGAACTTTTGGGGAACACGCGGTCGACATCCGGCATGGTTGCTGTATGCAGTTGCACTAGTCTTGATCGCTTTTGGTGTCACCAGCTCAAGTAGTTGATCCGAGTTAACAAATCCCATCCCGAAAGCTGCGAATACTAGCGCAAGCAGTCTTCAGTGAAATGTGTTACCGATCTCCTCGTCAATGTGCAACTTGATCTCTTCAACAGTTTGCTTTCGAAAGAGGTTTCATGTCATGAATGAAGAAAGTTCTTTTAAAAAGTCACCCCTCACTTTTTATGTATTGGTATTCGCCCTTTCAATACCATTTTGGCTATTTGGTTCTATGCGGGTCAAATGGCTTCCAATGAATCTTCCTGTCAGTGCACTTATGTTCTTCTGTCCAATGGCAGCCGCAATGATGCTCACTTACAGAAGAGAGGGAGTAAGTGGCATACGGGAGGTATTGAAGCGAATACTCGATTATAAGCGAATCAAGCAGAAGAGCTGGTATTTTCCGATTCTATTTTTGATGCCAATGATCATGTTACTGTCATATTGGGTCATGAGCTTGATCAGCCGATCGCTCCCCGAACCGAGCATACCTTTTCTATCGATACCGATCCTGATGGTTATATATTTTATTGCAGCTGCATGCGAGGAAATAGGTTGGATGGGATATGCCGTAGAGCCCATGCTAAACTGTTGGAACGCACTTACAACCAGCGTAATCATGGGGACGTTGTGGGGAATATGGCATTTGATTCCATATATTCAAACAAACCATAGTGTAACGTGGATCATATGGCAGTTCTTCACGACAATCCTGCTTCGAATCCTAATGGTATGGCTCTATAACAACACAGGTAAAAGCATTTTTGCGGCAATCTTGTTCCATGATATTGTAAACGTCAGTGTAACGGTATTCCCGAACAATGGTTCGCATTATGACCCGGTCGTTACGTCAGCTTTTTTGGTAATCACGATTGTAATCCTATTGTTTTTTTGGGATCCTAAGACCTTACATCGATATAGATCCCATTGATGTGAAGACTAGAATTGTCACGATCGATCTTGATCTGTGCCGAAAGTGAAGGAGCAGGGGAAGGGAGGACGTCATGATAAGTAGGGTAAAGCGCCATGTCGGAATGATGCTGATGTTGACCGGATTACTTCATGTTATTTACGGTTTATTTGCTTACGCGAGTCAATTCCAGCCCATCGTTACCGAAGGCTTGTGGAGCACAGTGGCTGATGATCAGTGGGATCGCGGAACCGCGTTCTGGTACACGATGTTCGGCTTCCTGTTGATGTTGTTTGGCTATATGGTAGATTGGCTGGTTAAAAAGAAGGGAATCGCTCCTCCTGCAATTTTTGGTTGGATGCTGCTGTTTATCTGTTTGTTCGGCGCCATCGTGATGCCGGCTTCGGGTTTTTGGCTTGGCTTGCCTCAAGCATGGCTGCTATTGCGAATGTGAAATGGCAAATCAAGCATTGACATTGTGCTTCAAAACGATGAGAAGGTTTTACGATTTTTTCCGAAGAAGGGGCTGGCTCCCTGACCATTGAAACACTTACCGGACGGTTGAAGGTAACGAAAGGTGCATTCTACCATCATTTTAAGAGTTGGCAGGACTATAAAGAAAGTCTGCTTTCTCAGTATGAAAGAGAACGAACGCTGAGTACCATTGAGTTCGCGGAACAACTACTTTCACCCGCTGATAAGTTCGAATATGTCATGGAGAAATCGATTCGCCGGGATCAAACCTTGGAAGTGGCTATACGCGCGAACCATTTGTGCAATCTTACCAGCAACGAATTGATCAGAGGCGGATCGATTATCTTGCAGAGATGATGTTGCTGCTCTACAGAGACCGTGAACGTGCTCGTACTATGGCACTCATATTTTACAGTCTCCATGTGGGAAGCCAGCATCTTCTTCCCCCTGTGAAGGAGCAAGAGTTAGTAGAACTATACAGCGAAGTACAGAAAGCCTTTAATATTCAGGCATCTATAAAAGATGAGTAGAACCGTCCGGTATTGATGATGTATGGGCTTTTCTCTTGCGCGAATCAATTACAGCCAATGAGGGGTGCTAAGTAATGGAACGTAATGGTGATTCATCGTTCGCTAACGGCTGGAACATGTACGCCCACTTTACAAAAAAGTCACAATGGGCGGCTTATGTTGGTTGCTTCTGGGCTCTCCTGTATGCGGTTTTCGTCCGATTCTATCAAGCCGCGGGAGGCACCATCGGCCTTTCGGCTCCGATAGTTGATCCCACCGGAGGCATTTATAAAGCAAGCTACGTCGTGGGCGTAATAATCATGTTGTGCGGATTTATCCTGTTGGGACTGGTTAAACCATGGGGGAGGGTTGTTCCTTCATGGGTTCCATGGATCGGCGGTGCCAGCATTTACCGAGGATTTCTGTTATTCCCGACGCTCATCTGCTCTGTCTTTCTAATCGCACATGGGGCTGCTGGAATCATAACAAGAGTCCTCTTTTTGGCAGGCCTCATCACTTTGAAAATGCCGCAAGCCTTTAGCGGAGATGTGGATATGCGTGTCGATGCTTTTTGGGATTTGTTTGTATATCAACCATGGTTTTTCATCATGGGGATCTTGTCAGGATTATCAGCAGCTCATTATGTTCAAACGAGAGGCGTTGCGCTTTCTGCTCTGCGACGGGGTACACTGATATTCTCGTTGACCACCATTCTCGTTACTGCGATTTTTGTAGCAGCCATCGTTTTTGACTTTGTTGATAAACTAAGCTTTTTTTAAGAATTCGTCATACTGTTGGGCGATTTCCAGCGTAAAGTGAACCGCATTCACACGAAGAGTACAGACCGAAAAGCTTGCACTAACGAAAAACTTAGCTTGCGATAAAGAGGAAGCTGTTGCTTTATTGATCTTATTTGTCTAGGGACAAAAGCATATTCCTTGGAAAGTCGCTAATTTAGCGGCTTTTTATTTTTATTGGTACAAATTCTTGTCCCGAGCAAACGACAAGAACTTGTACCGATTGCCGAGAAGGACAAGAACATGAGCCGATTACCGATCAGATACTATGTTTACCAGTGGTTTCCATTAATCTGACGGGCAGGATTGCTCATTACAATCATAGAATACCTAATATCGGATTTGATGTTAGGAGGGCAGACATCACTATCACTATTACCAGGCGAGAAAGCAATATAGGCCATGAATTTTGGGATTATGAGGATCGGCTAAAGAGTTTTTTCATAAAGCGTTTGAGCGATCAAAAAGGCTAGAAGCATTACGCTAACGGGAAACGAGAGAATGGGAGAGATCGAATGATTCCTACATAAGCCTGTCGGGACGTCACTGCATTAGGTGTTCGGCAAGCCTCACAACTATAAGCAGCGACTCTAAGGGGCCAGGACGTCGTCAATACAAAACGGTATCAGAAATTACTGCAAGTGATGCTATAAGATGTATTTTCCGCGATTTGTCGGCGGCACCCCAATATTAATGATATTATCTTAGGTGGTCTCAAGGAGGAATACATGAATGATATATGTTGTCAGACATGGACAAACAGAATTAAATAAAGAAGGGAGATTACACCATGTCGGATGAGATCACAGTGCACCCCGTCGCCTGGCCACCTGCCCCGATCATGACTGAGCGGCTCGTGCTCCGCCAGTCCGAGGCCCGGGACCGTGCAGCGCTGATCGACCTGTTCGCCTCACCAGAGGTGGGCACCTACGTCGGCGGCTCCCGACCGCGTGAAGAGCTCGAGCGCGCGCTGCCCGAGGTGCCCGGGCAGCGCTTCGGCTTCTTCGTGGTCGAGCTCAACGGAACAACGATCGGCATGATCACGCTCGATCGGCGCGACCCGGCGCGTAAGGGTCACATCCGTCCAGAGGGCGGGGAGCCCGGGCTTGGCTACATGTTCCTGCCGCAGGCGTGGGGACGCGGGTACGCCACCGAGGCGTGCGCAGCGGTGCTCGACTGGTTCTCCGACGCGCATCCCGGCGAGCCGGTGGTGCTCTCCACCCAGTCCGCCAACGAGGCCTCGATGCGCGTCGCGGCGAAGCTGGGATTCACCGAGGTAGAGCGGTTCGAGGACTACGGCGCCGAACAGTGGCTTGGCGTATGGTACCCGGACACGCCGTCCGAATGAGCTCATGCCCGACAGCGCGACGGCTCGCTGAGGCCGCCGATCGGCCGTCGGCCTCAGCGAGCCGCTTGTGCCAGTGCTTCCCAACTTCGGTGACAACCGTCCCTACTTCGCTATCATCGGCCGCGCGCCCGTCAGTTTTTGGAGACGATTTTTGATAAAAATCAATTAAAAATCTAACTTAAAAATGTAGCCTTATTTATTGACGAATGGGATGCGTTTAAGCGGAGAGTCTTTTGATGATTTCTTTGTGCTTGATTAAACTAACTGGAAACGATAGTTGTATAAAGAAGAGAAGGCAGCTGATCAGAGCGATCAGTTGCCTTTTAAGCTAACGGGCAGGTTAGTTTAGTAAGAGTGGAGAAATTCTCAAGAATCTACACTATTTAGAGATAACCTTACGTTTTTTCTTGCGTTTATACATATAAGGACTGTAAAATTCAGGAGGTTTTCTGATGAAGAAATTAGTATTATTTTCTTTTGCTGTTCTATGTTCTTCGCTTTTGATACTTCCAACCAATGAGGCAGCCGCAGCAGTACAAAGTCCAAAAAGAACACAAGTTGTTGTGAATAATCATGACTTAGATTCAAAAGACATTCTCAACAAGAACAATCAGGTGTTTTTTAGCCTGACTTCACTCAAAGGTTTAGGTGACTTTACGATTGCCTGGAATAATACTACTAAGCAAGTGACAGTGAAGGGGAGCGACACAAACTTGCAGTTGACTATGAATAATAAAGTAGCACAAAAAAATGGAACTTCAGTTTCATTAAGTACTGCTCCATTTATTCAAAACGGTAAAACATTGATTCCCTTACGTGTTGTTGCAGAAGCGTTGGACGGTTCAGTAACTTGGAATCAAAAGACCCAAACGGCGTTTGTTTCAAAACCAAGCACGAAACTGCTGACCGACGTTAAGAGTAGTGTATTAAGCACGGCCAGAAATGCTGCAATCAATCTTCCTAGAGTATCACAGCTCACGGAGGACTTTAAACCAATTATGGAAGTATCCAGTCTTCAATATTATTTTCCGGAAAACACCAATGACCGATTCATCGAGGTCAATAATAATGTAATCCGCTATTATAAAATTACGAAGAACACAGCTTACCTTAAGTGGCAAGCTTTCATTAGCGAAAAGACCACTACGCAAGATAACCTTTATTTCATAAACCGCGCCTTTATAAAAGAGAACGGTGCCCTACCAAATTTTAAAGATACGACATTCGCCAACTTTCGCTGGATGCCTCATATTACTTCTGCTGGATATGGTTTAATCACTAAGGAGAATTGGAATGACGTTGTTTTTAAACAAGCCGAACTGCCTCAAACTAATCTGAAGGAAAACTATATTATTGTTGACATTCCAGAAGAAAAATAATTAGAAATTGTCATTAAAAGGAGTTTGCAGTGGACGCAATTATCATAACGCCGCATGTCGGTATCGGTCCTTTTCGGCTAGGGATGTGCAGGGAAGAGGTGGAGCGGACTTTCCAGAGTTTGGGTCATTTGAGAGCTGATAATGGCATACCCGGTAATCCTAGCTATATAGAAATGCTGTTTATGCGCGAACATTTCGAATACGATGCCAATAGCCGGGTGAAGTTCATTCAACTGATAAATCCGCAATACTCGGGTAACATCTGTATTCCCTGCCTGTTTCAAGGTGTGGACGTCTTCACGACCAAGGCAGAGGATTGGATCCACACGTTTAGCAAATATTATTCAATGGTCGGAGATGTTGATCCGAGGACGGGATTTTCCTTTGCCATTCAAGAACTTGAGCTGTGCTTCTGGCGAGAAGGCATTATGAATGATGAAATCATAAAAGACCCGGGGTTTCTGGAGATGAGCGAGGAGAATCAGGAGCTCGAGAAGCGGTATTTCTATTTTACGACCGTATCGATTGGAGCGCTGGCGTTGTTATGATTCGCCGGATATTTCTTCATACCCTGAAAACAGTGGATGGAGCTACACGCGATACTTTTTTCCGGAAGGATTTGATAAGGGGCACCGACTTGAGAATAATGCAAGTACAATTTATCAGCAATTCACGGAGCTTCGAAAAGATCATGGCGTGTTTTCAGATCTTGAGATTCCAATGGAGTACTTCGCTTACGCAGTCGAAAACGCTTTGAAAATTTATGGAGCTCATGGTGAACAGAATGAATGGATTACTTCGCAGCAATGGCTAGAGGCGATTAAACTCACGGGGTATATTGAATCTGAAATCTACATGGCTCTGGCACACAAGGGAGCTAACTAAATGAATGTCATTTGGAGAAAAGAATGCAACGAGAATATTATACTGTCTCTGATTAAACCATTTTTAGGATTGTATAGTTCCTGGGAACATTGGTTTCACGATGAACTCCATTGGTGTAGGGAATGTATAAAAAGGGGATACCTTAGTTTAAGCTTCTTGATGAATGTGTATTTCATGGTGTGACACAATCCATAAAGAAGCACTTATTAAAAGGACGATTCCGGATTCTTTGACATATGTACAAAATACGAGTTTTGTGAAAATGTATATAAAAAACCGCATCATATCCCATTACTATTTATTCGTCAAATTATTATTTTACGTAATTATAAACGCTATCTTGTCCCAATCAAAATGGTTGCATGATAAAGAAACCGTATCCTGCGATCTTTAACATATTCGCAAATGGCTAAATATCAACAATAACGTTTAACAGAGCCTTAAAATAAAGAGTTACAGTATGTCATAGTTGATGACATCGCTGTAACTCTTCTGCTAACTGAGGATTGTAAATCACATGAATCGCATCTTGATATACGGTCACCTCAAGAGGCGTCTCCCCGATCATTTCGCCATCTCCGTGTGCTATCATCGGTGATTCCGTATAGACTTCTACTTTTCTTCCTTGCAAAGTTGTTACGGCTGGGTGAAAAATGTGATTGCCCCGAAATACATTGGGAAATATTTTCATTAGCGTCCAACGTGAAGTACCTTGAACGATGCAAATATGGAAGTAACCGTCCGTATAACAAGCTTCCGGGCAAATCTTCATTCCACCGGCGTAGTTAGGCAAATTGGCGACGGCGATTAGCCACACATCGGAAAAGCTCATTTCCTTACCGTCGATTGTGATGTGAACATTGGCAGGCTTGTAACGCAATAAGACTTGAATGAAGCTGAATATGTAAGACAAATTCCCCAATTTCAATTGATTGAACCATTTTTTATAACGTGACAGGTTAACGGTCTGAGCGACTTTCCCGTCGATCCCGATTCCGACAACAGTGGTGTAGCATTTGCTTCCAATCCGGGCAATGTCTATTTTTTTCGTTGTCCCCGTCAATAAATACTCCAGCGCTTTTTTGGCGTTTAAAGGAATATGCAGTCCCCTGGCCAAGTCATTGCCGGAACCTGCAGGTATGATTCCCAATGGAATGTTACTTTCTGCGATTTCATGAGCTACGCTTTGGATTGTACCGTCCCCTCCTACAATGACAAAAGCTTTCATTTTATCATGATCTATCATATATTGCCGTACAAGAAGGGCAGCCTGAGACGGGCTGTCTGAAAACTCCACTTGATAATGAACTTGTCTGTCATGAAGCATTGGCTCGATTCTTTTCCAGGTTTTCATACCTTTACCGTTGCCGGATATTCTGTTCACAAGAAATAGATACATTCGAATTCCCCCCTATCCATCTATCTACACTTTTTCCGAATTGCCGGCCGTGTATACCAAGAGAATAGGGATCGCGATTCGCTCTTCGAATCAATGAATAATTTTTGCTTGATCGCACCAAAATAAATTAGAAACTTCAGGGGCAAGGGAGAGGAAAATGCAAAAAAAGATATTAATCCTTTCCGAGGTATTTGGCAGCGGACACACGAAAGCGGCAGAAGCATTGGTGCAGGGCATTGCGCAGTTGGAACCGTCCATTCATACGCAAATTGTTGAAATCGGCAAGATGCTTCATCCGACGAGAACGGCTATCTTCTTTCGCTCGTATAAGAAATTGATTACGATGAATCCTTTGTTATGGAAAAAAATCTATGAATCGAAACAAAACCAACCTATCTCGCAATGGCTTCAGTTCACGATCTACCAGTTATTTCATCGCAACATTGAACAAATGTTGGACCAAATTCAACCGGATTTGGTCATCTGTACGCATCCGTTTAACAGTTCTTCCATTGCACGATTAAAAAAAAGTGGCTATCCGATTAACCTCTGTACGGTCATCACCGATTTTCACGCTCACGGAGTATGGGTTCAACCCGAGGTGGATCTATATCTCGTATCCGATGAAGATGTTCATCAACAATTACTGCAGATGGGCATTCCAGATTATCGAATAGCGGTGACGGGAATACCGGTCAAATCGAATTTCTGGAAGAAAACCGACAAGCAAGAGGCAAGAAGAAGATTGCATTTGAAAGACTTGCCTACCGTCATGATTATGGGTGGAGGGTTGGGACTGGGCGGAATTCAGGAACTGGCCCATTCGCTTATTAAATGGAGGGAGTTCGTTCAGATATTGATTTGTACCGGATACAACGATTCACTAAGGTTTGCCTTGCTGCGCAACGAACACTTTCAGCATCAACATATCGTGATTCTGGGCTTTGTCGACATGATTGATACGCTATTGGATGCAGCGGATCTATTAATTACCAAACCAGGCGGACTAACATGCTTCGAAGCATTGAGCAAAGGAGTTCCGATGCTCATTTTCCAACCGATTCCCGGTCATGAAGAATATAATTCCAATCGCTTGGTTAATCAGGAACTAGCGATCCGAATCAATCATCAGGATGAAGTGGACCATTGGATTCACAAGCTGCTCTTTTCTCCTGAACCATTCGCATTCCTGCAGAGCAACATGGAACATTACCAGCAAAAAATCAATCCGCTTGCCGGAGCCCGATCGATTGTGGAACTTCTCAGCTAATGACACGAACCAGGAGGACTTTCATGGCTAACGATTGCAACATCAGCACGTATAATCTGAAAGAGGAGCATGATTTCAAACTGAATTTTCGCTCGTGGTTTCCGATAAGTCCACGCGGCCTCGTCATTTTTATTCATGGCGCAGGAGAAGATTCCAGCCGCTATTTTGACATCGGCGCTGAAAGCGCAAAGAGGCAATTCGCTTTTGTCGCTCCCGACCTTCGGGGGTTCGGGCAATCCGATGGACAGCCCGGTCACATACATCAGTTTCATACTTACTTGGATGACCTGGATCAATTGATAGATTACTTTGAAAAGCAATTTCCCAAAATCCCCATCTATCTTTTTGGTCACAGTTTAGGCGGTCTGATCATCATTCGATATGTTCAGCACTTCACTTTGGCGATCGATAAATTGGCCGGGGTCATATTATCATCCCCTGCATTAGGAATACATACGAGGATTCCCTACGTTTTTCGCAAATGCACTCAGCTTTTATCCAGACTAACTCCAAGCTTTCCGCTTGAATTAATCAGATGGAATGAATCGTTAAAAAAGTTGCGTTGGTTGCAAGCGTATTTGCCGACCTGGACTTCTGATCTTTTGAGCGATCCTTCCACTACGGTGCAGTACACTCCACGTTGGATCACGGAGTTATTGCGTCACGAAGCCCGCGCTTTAACGGAAGCCAATCATTTTCGGGTTCCGACCTTATGCCTTTATGGCCTGAAGGATTCCGTGGCAGATTCGAAACATATAGAGTTCTTTATGGAAACTATTCCTGCTAGCGATAAACATTCCATTTTGTTCGAAGATGTCGGTCACTGCCCTTTGAATGAACATCGAAAGGATGAAGCGGTTGAATACGTTTTTCAATGGCTAGGTTCCCGTCATTGATTCCTCGCGTGGCTGAACACAAAAAAACCATGAGAAGCCTATTCTCATGGTTCGGAATGAATCGAATATGGTCTTATGTCATAGGAACCTGCCGGATGATACGCCCCTCTATTCGTTGAAAAATGTCATCAAGATTAGGACCCGTAATCGTTAAACCATGGTTCTTCAACCCGATAATGGCTCTTGTCGGATCTTCCGATCGATTTACCAGTTCGGATACGGCTTGTGCCAACTCCCACGTCCCGCATGGGTAATTGATTTCTGTGGATGGAATGCCCTCGATCCAAGCATGAACATGGACGATCGCCCCCACTTCCGGATGCTGCATATAAATCATCCAATGTTCGATGGCATCGACGGATACCCGATGAGGTTCTATGTTCGAAGGCACATTAAGCAGCATTGCCGTTCGTTCGGCATTGTAGCCCATGACCAGGAGGATATCCCGCCCAATCGTTCTCATATCCCCCTTGTTTACTCCGCTTGCGCTCATCCAGAATTGCCGTTCGTCTTTGCGTGCGCTCAGATTGCCGTAACTCAATCCGCCGATTCCGTATAATCGCTTTACGTGTCGTAAATCTTGGGGCGACAGGAGTTCCTCCAGAGGAAAAGGGGCCGGCAAAAGGTTCAGGGCATCCAATTTTTTGCCTGCTTCGTGTATCTGGGCCGTTATTTCGTCCCCATCCCATAAATCTGAAGGGAGATCGTGGTGGAACTCATTATTAATGACTAACCGGGAGGATGCTAAGGGATGTAATCTTTCCATCACCTTGCCGAAGAACAATTCATCGTTGTTTTGTTCAAACGGCACAAGATAACATCCTTGTTCGAGCGTAATGAAATACGTGTTACATTGCCCATCCCGAGTATGTATGATATAAATCAACAGATTGGAAAGCGTGCGAATGAGTATGGGGTAAGCTGACCTCAAAATGTCATGGGGAAACTCATAGGTTTCGGCAATCGCTACGGAAAAGGTAGCTTGTGCTTTCCTGCGAAAAGGTTTTAATTGGTTGGTGTCCACGAAATTCAATACAAAACGGATATCATTGACGGGTTCCTCGCGATAATGGTATCCATTATTGATCAACTCTCTTTTCAATCCGGCTGCAAACCACTTCAAAAATGGGCTGTTCACTTCACCTGCAATCGCGAAATTCATTCATGTTCCCCCTTCATAGTTCAAAGACCACTTTCATTGCCTTTGATTTACCTTTGCCGGAAGCAGTCGCAATGCCCTGTCGATATTGATCCAACGGGAATTGGTGGGTTACCAAGGGAGCGAGGTCGATTTTGCCGGAACTCATCAAGTCCAATGCCAGAGCATAAGTACGAGGCCGCTTCTCCCCGAATTTTTCCGTACTGACAGCGAAACTTCCTTGAATTTGCAATTCGTTCAGCCAGATGGGAGTCCAATCGACGCCGCGAGGGAAACTCGCCACTCCCAAGAGCTTTACCTTTCCGCCGCTCTTCGTAAAACGCAACGCATCATCAATGCTTCTGTCCCTGCCCACACACTCGTATGTAATATCTGCCCCTCCCTGTATGACAGGTTTGCCGAAGAGAGGTGTCAATACCTTAGCGCCGAGGAGTTGAGCTAATTGCTCATAACAGTCGGAACCGGATGTCAATTGAAAAATCTCGCTGGCTCCATACTGCCGCGCCATTTTCATCTGAAAAGGATGCTTCGCCAATGCAATGATTCGGTTGGAATAACCAAGGGCACGAAGGGCAGCTACCACGCATATGCCGATAACCCCCGCTCCAATCACGAGTACTGTATCACTCTCGCGCGGCGGATCCCGCATGATCGCATGTAAAGCAGTAGCAAACGGATCGGTCATGATCGCATTTCGATCACTGACTTTAGCGGGCACTTTGAAGATCTGACTCTGGTGAGCGACCAGATACGGGCTCCAGCTTCCCCCTGTATCCCGACAAGCTCCGATGAGCAGTCCAGGTGAGATATGTCCCGAAGCCATGCGTTCGCAGAGACTCAAGTCACCTCGTTGGCACGCCGGACAAGGTTCATGGAATCCCCTGGCCATACATGATAAGATCGGATCCACTATCACTCGTTCCCCTCGTTGAATACCAGACACTCTCTGCCCCACTTCATCGATTACGCCCACCACTTCATGCCCGATCGTGAAGGGAAAGGAAGCAAATGGAGAGGTAGCCGGGCTGTCGTGAAGAAAAATAAGGTTCAGATCGCTGCCGCAAATACCCCCGTATTTTACTTTGACTTTTACCCATTCTTCATCAGGTCGATAACGAGTACATGATAATCGTCCAATATATATGGATGGAATAAGCGACCCTAGCGCTTTACTGAAAACATACTGTGGTATGCTGACATTAAACTGTATCGCTTTCAAAATATCGAGTCCTTTCATCCTGATCTCCCCGTAATATTAGGATGTTTACTCAACATTCAACAAGAATATTACAAAACAAATAGGCTATAAGGGTCTTAGATTCATGGAAGGACCTGTTTCTTAAGATCTTGCATCGCCAATTATATAGTTAAAATAAAGCAGCCCGCAGGGATGTTTTCCCATACGGAGCTGTTTGGGGATGCGTTACAAATAACCGGCCCTGCCATGCGGTCTGGACAATCGCATTATGGTGCTAAAACGAAAAGACTCTGCGTCACTGAAAAGCGAGCGCGAGTCTTTTCGTTTTAAGCGAAATGATTATTAATCAACGAATCGCAAATATGGGAGCTTTTGATCAGTCGATCAACTTTACTATACATTCTCCATCTCCCTTTTTCGGAAGGAAAACCTGCTTAAAAATCCCGAAGGCATGTCATAAACCATATTTGCAGCCGTACAAGCTACGACGTGACGGCTTGCGTTCAACGGATCGGAAAACTTGGATTTTCGCGGCAGTGTCTCTTCTGTAAAACCCTTCTTCGTCAGCGCTTCGTCAAGCTCTTTCTTTGCCGCCTGCTTGGCCTTAAACAGCATCATTTGCACCCTGCTGTATACGTTGATCGCCCCGTCGCCGGTCGTTTCAATCGGGAGAAAGATAGCGTCAGGGTATCTTTCCGTAATCAACGATTGGACTCCATCCGATACGCCGGAAGACGGCATGCATCCGAAAGGCTTGACGGAGACGGTCATGTTGACTTTCCGTTTGACCACGTTCAGAATCAGCTTGCCTACTTCCATATGGCCTTCTCCGCCGCGCAACTGGTTGTTATAATGGTCGTTTGCAACCCGGGCGATTTCCTCCATGTCGGGCAAATGATAGCCCCGAAGACCGATCAATCTGGCATAGGTTTGAAAAATGACCCGAATCCCCCGGTCGGCAAGGGCCAACATGCGTAATCTTAAAACGGGATTCTTCCCTCTCAATCCATGGCGTCCGGAATCCGCCTCCCGCAAGTTCATTCGCTTGCGGGTATCGTAACGCCCAGCCCAGATAAGAAAGAGAATCCAGGCCGTAACCGATTGAACTTCCACCTCGGCCCCTTCATTTTCCAGAAACCGCTGCAGTTGATAGTTGCCGTCTCCCTCCGTCGTCATCGCCCAAAACTCCCCGATAATGCTTACCTTCGGCCTCGCCTTCGTCCGGTCTACCCGCACGGATTTCAATTCCTTGCGGCATCGGATAAGCGCTGGAATCAAACGTTTTCTCTGGCTTAAAGCATCATGCAAAACCTGTTTGCAGCACGTCAAAGCGGCGTCGGTCGAACCTTCCTCCACTTCATAGGGACGAATACGGTAACCGAGCGCATTTAGAATGTCCCCCAACAGAACGGCCTTCAGGAAGCTCATAAAAAAGGAAGTATCCAATTTAAGCGCCGATTCGCCGCCGGTCGCCTGTTTTAAACCGTCCGTCTGTTGAAACAAGAGAACTCGAAATCCGTCAAAACCGGCATCGCGTAGCGCTTTCCGGTACTCCGTGACATATGTGCCGAAACGGCAAGGACCACAGGATCCGCTTGTTACGAACAGGTAATTGCTAATGATTTCTTCCTTTGACTTTCCTTCAACGTCGCGAAGATGGTGCAAGTATTTAATCAAATTGCCTACCGTGAAATATGTCGGATTGCATTGTCCGCGGTTGCCGAACTCCTTGCCGAACCGCAGCGATTCGCTATCGGGGCAATCCATATGCTTCACGCGGTAGCCTAGCCCCGACAAAGCACCTTCCACCAAATAATCATGCGCCATCGTCAATCCGCCGAACAGAATGGTCGTGGATGATTTGTCTTTGGCTAAAAAAACGACGCGGGACCGGATCGAACCATTGATGCTTTGATGCCAAACCGAGCGCCTTCTCCTGTTCTTCCTGAAACAAACGAAGCTCGTCCTCAAGATTCTTTTTCTCCATTACCATAACTCGTTTCACTCCTTATTACCCTTAGATGGTTTTTTTCAACAGCTCGGAACGCTTCTGCTCGATAAGTTGCTGCAATTCCGCCTTTTTCTTGGCCAAATCCTGCAAGCGTTCTTCATGAAGCCCTAGACTGTGGGCATATGTCTTGACGCGTATTTTAATCGAACCGCTAGGTTTGTTTGCATCGATATCGTGCAAAGCCGAATATGGCGTGCCCGCGGTGGAGATAATCGAGTCGATCAATCCGTAGGTGGGGGCATCATGCCCGCACTTAAAGCTGGACAGGTCTAAAACCGCTATATTCGGATGACGCGCGGCAAATTTGGCCGCCCACACCTTCTGCACGCTGTTTGAACTGAAGTTTTCAGGCCAGACGTCGGTCACTTCGAGCGCATATTCCACCCGCCCGCTCTGCAGGTCGCTCTTGAAAAACCGTTGAAGCCATGCTTCGTCTTTGGGGATAGAGCGCATGGATAATACGGGGTAGCCCAGTACCTGAAACTCCTCCAATACGCCATGATTTAAGCCCGGATCGGAGTGATAGGGTCGGCCGATCAACAGAATGGCGAGACGATTGTCTTGTTCTACCTGCTCCAGAATAGAACGGCCCTTCTCCTGCATCTCGGTATCAAACAGCTCCATTGCTTTCCAGCCCTGATCGGCTGCAAAATCGCTCTCGTCCTCCGTAACTAACAAACAGTCCCCTAACGCTTCGAACAGCTGCTTCTTGAGCAGGTTCGGTTCCGTAAAGGTGACCGCCGGATCGAGATAGACAATCCCTTTAGTCTCAAAGAAATTGACTTCTTTCGTAAAGGCGGCTTTGATTACATTGGGTGCGCCGGCAACGATAGGACAGCTGGCCGAATCCATCACGTTATGGAGATGGGTCGGAATGTGCGTGATACAAGGAAAGAAAATGTAATCGAGCGGTTTTTTCTCATGATGTTTAAATAACAAATTGTGAACATGCGCTTGGGCGACCTTTGATGGATAGCAAGGATCGATCGATCCGTATTTACCGCCTTGCTGCCACATTTCCTCGCTCGTGTTGTCGCTGAACACGATGTTTTTCTGGTTGATGCCGAGCGTCTCGAAATAGGTCCGCCAAAATGGCGCTGTTGACCAAATGTTCAGCACCTTCGGAATGCCGATGCGGATACGGCTTCGCAGCTCTGCCGCTTCAGCGGGAGAACGTTTAAAAACCCGCCGGTCCGTCGTTTTTCTTCGTCCTAACCAGCTTCGCCGCAATCGTTCTTCTTGGACTTGGCAATCGGATTCGGGTAGCGGCTCCGGGTCATAAAAACGCTGAAACATCCGGCGTGCTTCGTATTCGACCAGGTTCGGGTAATGTTTCTTTAGCTCCTGTCGCTCCTTGGTCAGTTTTACGACGGCTTCCTGGTCTTCGACGGTTCCCTTCTCGCAGCTGAAGCCGGAGATGTAGCGGGCCGTTTGTCCATCCGGGGTTTGGGAATCGATAAAGGTCCGGCTGCAATGGTTGGGACAGAAATAGCAGCGAGTGGATTCGTCGTTGCGTGACACATAGCTCAGCATGATCGCCGATTCCAATCCCAAAAACGTGGAATATCCGCGTCGTTTCACCACCCGCAGCGTTTCCATCGCTGCCCCGATCGCGCCCGCTTCCCCCGGGTGAGGATGAACGTAAACTTCCGCATCGGGGACCCGCTGTTTAATGTAGTCCACCTGCGCTTTGACGGCGGCCAAATTGTATTGCGTCCCTCCCTGGAGAACGAATTTCCGGCCGAGTTCCGCCATCCGCGGTATTTGTACGACATATTGCCATACGTTTTTCGGCAGCACGAGCGCGAGTCCGGCCAGCAATTCCTCTTTGGAATACCCCTCTTTCTGAAAATTAACCCGATCCGCATCGAGAAATACGGCGCATCCGTATGAATATTTTGGACTGAGGTCTGCCGCGAAGGCGGTATCCGCGTACTCCTGAATCGGTATGCCGAACTGATCCGCCATCGCCTGAAGCAGCATGCCGTTGCCGGCCGAGCATTGATTGGAAAGCCTAAAATCCCGGAAATCACCGTTTTTCAGAAAGAGTACTTTTATGTCCTGACCACCAATATCGCAAATAACGTCGATATCGCCGAATTGGTTAACGGCGCTCATCATATGCGCGACGGTCTCGACAATATTGACGTCGGCCTTTAACGTTTTTTCAAGTACGTCTGCTGCATATCCAGTGGCACCGAAACCGATGATCTCCAATTCGGTCCCCTGCTCTCTCACCTTGTCGCGAATACGTTTCAGCATCTCCCTCGTATCTTCGAGCGGATTGCCCTTGGAAAGCTGATATTCCTTAAGAAGAATCTCTCCGCTTTCGTTGACGAGAACGGCTTTGGACGAGGTGGAGCCTCCATCCAGACCGATCGCCGCCCTCACCTTCTGCCCGGGTGCGAAGACTGCAGGCGTAAAGCGGGGAATGCTGTACGTCCGGCGGAATTGTTCCAGCTCCGTTTCGCTGGCTACCAGTGGCGGACCGGCGTTATCTCCCAGTTTCGCTTTCCGGCCGTGCGCGATAAATTGCTTCAAAGCTTCCAAGCCCTTGTAATTGTCAACGTCGTCCGGTTCATGCATGCCGTACATGACGGCTCCGTAAGCGGCGTAGTACTGGGCATTGTCGGGAACAAAAATCAATTCGTCGATCGGCATGTCTTCGGGATACTCGTATCCCCTGTCCCGCCAGGTTTGAGGAATGCGCAAGCGCCAACATTCCTGTAGAAATGGCAGATATGTATTGGGACCTCCAAGCAACAGTACGCGATGTCGTAGCGTGTTTCCGCGAGTCAGCACAGAAAGGTTCTGCATGACGATCGCGTCCGCCAAGGAACACATGATTTCGGCGGAAGGAATACCGCTCTTCACCAGATTGACAATATCCGTTTCTGCAAAAACGCCGCATTTGGCAGCTACATGGTGCAATTTCGAATCGTTGAAGTGAAGCTTGCCCACATCTTCCATGGGCATTCCCACTTTTATCATGCACTTGTCGATCGTTGCGCCTGTGCCTGATGCACATTTGTCGTTCATGGATGTTAGCGCCTGTTTGTTGCCGGTTTCCTCATTCACCTTGAAAATAATGATTTTGGCATCCTGTCCACCGAGTTCAATGACACTCCCCACGTCCGGATGAAGATGCTCAACAGCCATCGTAACGGCATTCACTTCCTGAACGAACTTTGCTCCGATATGTTCCACGATCGGTCCGCTGCCGGAACCGGTCATAAAGACGCGGATGTTTTCCTGCTTGACGTTGGGAAATTCGTTGCAGATCGTAACCAGAAATTCCAGCACATTCTCCGCCTGCTTAGTATGGTGACGCTGATAATCCGACCACAAAATCTCATGGGTTGCCGGATCCACAACGGTTGCTTTGACGGTCGTCGAACCAACGTCAATGCCGATGATTAAAGCATCTGATCGTTGCCTATTCCTTTCCATCCCTACTCTCCTTTTTCCAAAAAATCTATTACAGTATCTTGTGTAAAGATTTGTCATTCTATACAAAAGTACCCTAATCCTTTGGGCAAGGAGGTTAGACATTAGAAATTGCTGCAAGCAGGAGTACGGTTTTATTGTTTTAGAAACACAATCAAATGTCTGAATTCAAATAACCCCCATCTTGGCCTGTTGCTAAGATGGGAGTTATCGTATCGAGTAATATATTATACATACCGATTTATCCCTTGGGCTTAATGAACAAAGCCGCCAAAAATGAAAAGATAATGGCTGCTGAGATGCCCGCACTAGTGACTTCGAATATGCCTGTTATAATGCCGATCCAGCCGCTCGTTTTTATTTCCTCCAAGGCACCGTGCACTAGGGAATTGCCGAAGCTTGTAATCGGGACGGAAGCGCCGGCTCCGGCAAATTCGATGAATGGATCGTAAAGACCCAATCCGTCCCCGACAGCCCCAAGAACGACAAGTAATGTCATGGTATGCGCTGGAGTCAGTTTGAAAACGTCGAAGCATATTTGACCGAATACGCAAATAGCACCGCCAATCACGAACGCCCATAGAAAAATCATATTTTCCCCACCTCGTTTTCGATCGAAACAGCATGTGCGATACAGGGAATGCTTTCTCCTTGCTGGTAAGAAATCGGTGAAAGCAGCGCTCCGGTTGCCACAACCAGAATCCGGTTTAGTTCATTGTTGCGCAATCGTTTCAGCAGGTGGCCATACGTGACGACCGCCGAGCATCCGCAACCGCTAGCTCCAGCCTGTACCATCTGTTTTTCGTAATCGTAAATCATCATTCCGCAATCTTTATATTCCGTTTGATGCATTGGCACTTTATGTTTCTCAAATAAGTCACATGCGATTTCATATCCCACTTTAGACAGGTCGCCTGTCACAATCAGATCGTAATGCCCGGGCTCGATCCGAAAATCACGGAAATGGGCTTGGATCGTGTCTACTGCCGCAGGAGCCATCGCGGCTCCCATATTGAATGGATCCGTAATGCCCATATCGATGACCCGGCCAATCGTTGCGGAAGTAACATAAGGTCCTTTACCTGTCTGCGAAACAACGCTAGCTCCTGCTCCGGTTACAGAAAACTGTGCAGTTGGTGGCTTTTGGGAGCCGTATTCGGTCGGATACCGAAATTGTTTTTCCGCTGTCGCGTTATGGCTGCATGCACTGGACAATGCATACTGGGCTGAACGCGAATTGACAAGATTGGCGGCTAGTGCCAAGCTTTCCATTGAAGTTGAGCATGCCCCAAATATGCCGATGTAAGGAATCGTTAGCGTTCTTGCAGCAAAGCTGGAACTAATAATTTGATTCATCAAATCGCCGCCGAGAAAGAAATTGATTTGCTCTTGCGTTAATCCCGCATTCTCAATGGCGAGCTTGGCCGCTTCTTCCAACAAGGTTCGTTCCGCTTTTTCCCAACTATCTTGTCCCAAGTACAAATCCCCGTGAATGATATCGAAATCTTCGGCTAACGGCCCTTGTCCTTCGAACGGACCGACGACGGTCGCGGTGCCGAGTATGGATGGGCGGTTTTCGAAAATCCAGCTTTGATGACCTTTCAGCATATTTAAGATCCCCCCACAGCGCCGGGATTAAAAATCAAATGCAGGACTCCGATTAAAAAAAGCCGCCACTACACCGAATACAATGACAGGACCGGAAAGCTTAAACATTTTTCCTCCAACCCCAAGAACCATTCCTTCGCTTCGATGTTCAATTGCTGCGGAAGCCATCGTATTGGCGAACCCTGTAACGGGTACGGCAGAACCGGCTCCTGCCCACTGCGCGATTTTGTCGTATACGCCCATGCAAGTAAGAATAACTGAGATTAAAATCATTACGGCAACAGTTGGGTCACTGGCCTCTTTCTCGCTAAATCCGGCCCAATGAACGAACATTTCCTGTATAGCCTGTCCAATTAAACAGATCGTGCCGCCGGAAATAAAAGCCCGTATGCAGTTTTGAAAAATCGGTCTGGCTGGCTCTCTTTTCTTAGCAAGTTCTTGATATTCCTGCTGTACCGGAGTCAGCTCTTTATTTTTATCATTTGACATAATATCTCAACTACCCCCTTATGGGATTCATTTCAATTGTGCAAGGACGGCTTTACTTCAGAAATAACGGATTGCAGTTGTTTTGCGCACTGCTCGTACATTTCTTTAGCCTCTTTGTTTTTTGTCGACAAGCCGAACAGCTCTAGATCTGCTTCGCATTTTTTCAAAGTAGCATATACTGTCGCCTTGACTTGAGGCTCCGGAACTTTAATCTGATCGTCAAACAAGTCGACATAAAATTGCCCGTAAGAATCCACTTGACCAAGATATACATTCTCGACGGCAATTCCTAACTTTTCCAGTTCGGTATTTAACCATTCCCTGTTTAATCCGATTGTTGCCAGAGGTTCATCCATGATCTTGCCATCCATGATTACGGTTTGCGGTTCTTGTTCAGCTCCGACTTTAATGCCAAGATGATTTGGCGCCAACGGTTGATTTTCTCTAGTGAGCAACACATTGATATCGCCGCTTGGCTCCATTACCGCAAATTCAACATCCGCCACTTTAAAGACATTTCTGCTTCTGAGTTGCTCGATCAATTCGTCGGTACTGAGACGTTCTTTCTTCAGATTATCTTCTAATACTTTACCGTCTTTAATGAGCACCGTAGCTCTGCCGTCTATAAAGTCCCTGGCCTTTTTGCTTTTCATCTGTAAAAATTCAATGCCGACAGATACCGCAACCCAAACCCCCAAAGAAATTATTCCAAGATACCAATTTGCTTCCAAATCCAACGAAATGTACGCTGCTAAGCTGCCGATTGTAATTCCTGTAATGTACTCGAAGAACGAAAGCTGGGAAATTTGCCTTTTTCCCAACAATTTCGTCATCAAGAAAAGGACGGCTATGGCCAATAATGTACGAAAGGCAATTCCTAACCATTCCGGCACAGTTTGATCCTCCTCCAGTCAACATTATTTCTGAACAAATTAAATTATTTGTCCAAAAGACGGACATCAAACTTATAATTGTTTTCCGTAAAAGGAAAACGTTTTTCTGGGCTATTGATAAAGTAAATTTTGTATGTTCATATAATTTTTCCCTTGAATGTCGTTGGGAAAATTGAGTTACATTATTATGGCCGTAAATGTAGTGAATATGGGTAAAGCTAATTTATTCCTTGAATGTTTACCCGGTAACTGAGTTATATTACTTTTTGTTACATAAAATCAAAGGTGGTGAATAGGTGCCTTTATCTCCACGAATGTATCATTGGTTTGTTCGTCCGAAGTGGTTCACACAAAAATATATATCCATGAACATATAAAAAAACCATTTCCATTTGGAAAACTAAAGAAAAATCGCATTCCAGCCCAAAATGATTCAATTGACTATATTTTCATTTTAGCCGTTCTTCATCATATCGATGACGAGCAAATCAGGGGGTATCTGCTTGAATTCGAAAGGATCTTGAAACCGGGCGGAAAAGTGATTGTCATGGAGCCGTATCTATGTGATCGAAGGAAATGGAATAACCGATTCATGAATTGGTATGATGATGGAGAATATATACGAAACGAGAAGAGTTATTTGGACTTGTTTCAATCTGCTCAATATGAGTGCCAAGTATTGAAGAAGTTTACAAAATGCTTTCTTTATAATGAAATCTTTTTTTCCGCTACAAAAAAAGGAACTGCATTTGATCATTTTACGCATGAAACTATAGCTAACTCCTTGAAAGGAGGTGATATCGGTGACAGTTGCGTCCCAAGTTAAAACTTGCCTCGCTTCTTTGAAAAGCGCGCAAGCGAGCCTTGAACAATTTGCATTATCAACTCAAAATCAAGAAGCTAAAACGCTTTTTACAAATGCAGCGCAGCAAACGGACCAAATCGTTCAGCAAGTGCAAGGCCGCGTTCAACAATTGGAAAACGAAGAGCCCCAATATAAAGGCTTTTAATGAATTCGCCCCTGATACGTTTTCAGCCGATTTCCCATCTTACGGATTGGGGAAATCGGCTTGATCCAATTCATCAAGAGGTGGTGAGCATATATGCAATGGATGACGTCCATTCTCGGGAGAATGAATAATCGTAAAACGATCATTTCTTTATTAGCTTTAGGAGTTGGTGCTGCTGCCCTTGGTATCACCCGAAGACGTAGATTAAACTGGAGATAATTAGTTGATCTTTGAATAAAATCAAAGGTAGGCATTTTCTTTATTTTGATTTTCACCGCAGAGATGACATTTATAAAGGGAAACAAATAAGCAGCCGAATACCGGCTGCTTCAATTTATCCTCTGGATTCATTCATCTGCCAACTTCAGAACCCAGTCTTTAATATCGATTATTCGTAGAGTCTTCGGCCGGCTATTCGTTCCGGATACGATTAATGGAACGAGGGAATCCAATTCATGCAACGAACCGTGGGCGCCCCCGCCGACGTGGGTCGGGGAACTTTCGCCAATGATTTCATGACCAGGTTGTACCGTAACGGCAACATATCTTCCCTCATGAGAATGCATAGCTCCGTATAATCTCGCAAGTACGTCAGGATACTTTCCATACTTGATCCGATTGCTCGTAATCGTAATATCCGCAAGTTCGGGGGCGCCTGATAACGACCACGATTGACCATATTCATCCACATATTTTCCGCCAGGACAATAAGAAAAAACTTTATCGCTTTTCCCTTTAGTAACATTAATATTTTTTCCATCTCTTATAGCGATGATATCGAGCTTTTCCTCTTTTTTCAAAAGCTTCACAATGTCGGATAATTTAATTTTTGAATCTAATGCATACACATAGGCCATTCGTTCATTTGCGGATATCACGATTTGATCCTCGGTCCCTATGGGTTGATTTATTTTTGCTATGCGGTAACGGTTCAACAATTGCCGTAAATCAACAATGGATCTTTCGCGATCATCGTATACATAGCTTTGTCCACTGTCTCCCATGACGATCCATACCGCTTTCTTCAATGCTTGCTCCCATGAACCGTAAGCGTTAAGCACCTCCTGAAGCGCTTGATCGGCTTTTTCGATACCTTCCAACTCTGTAGGGCCTTTTCTATGGAGGGTGTTATCATTTTCCGGAAAATAAGCAATGGTTACGTTCGGAAGCTTATTTTGTTTAATAAGATATGCGAGCTCTTGGGCGGAAAAATCGTTATTCATGCCGAATTTTTTCCAAACTCGAGTATTCCGGTCGTTTTTTTGGGTCTTGCTGCGCAAGCGCCGCATACGATAACCATTTTGGTCCCGTTACGTTGACGTGTTCAGGCAACCGCGTACTGTAAGCTATCCATCGCGGCACATTTAAGGTATGTTTCGTATTCCCTCTAAAAACGATGGCATTGACCGATGCGGAAACTTTTCCTTTCTCGGCTAATTCTTCATGTATCGTTTTCGTTTTTTTGTTCAATTGAACTTGATTCAACTGATAAACCGCATCCATTAATACTTGAAGTTGATCAATTTTAAGCGATTCCTTGGCACCGTTGCCATAGTAAATCATGCGGTTTTCTTTATCGCTATACCAAACAAGTCCAGGCACATGATGCTGGTCTGCATACGTCCCTGTTAATAATGAGCTGTCAATCGTTACGGACATCGCGGGAAAAGAACTCACGACTTTCTCAAAATATTGCCCGTTATTGAGCAAATGCTTTAATGCGGGTGCACGGCCGGCTTGAATCGCTTTATGGAGGGACTTGTCCATTAAAGAATCAATCATGATCAATACGACAGGTTTGGCAGATTGATTTGACGTGATATTTGGCTTGGTCTTCATTTGAGTTGTCCGTTCGCCGGTTTCCGTCCTACTGCAACCAGCACTAACAAGCAAACTTAGACATAAAACGAGAATAGTGGCATTTTTAATTCTCTGAAACATCGGATTCCCCTCCTTTGAATGCTAATTTGGCGGGAAGTGACACAGAGCCTGAACATGCCCTTTCCCTATTTCATGAAGATGGAGCGGGTATCGTAACGCCAGCCCGAATGAGAATCCAGGCCGTAACCGATTGAACTTCTACCTCGGCCCCTTCATTTTCCAGAAACCGCTGCAGTTGATCGATGCCGTCTCCCTCCGTCGTCATCGCCCAAAACTCCCCGATAATGCTTACCTTCGGCCTCGCCTTCGTCCGGTCTACCTTAACAGGATGCATTTACGAAATGCTTCTTATACTTTGATTGTTATAAAAACATGGTTTTAAATAAAACCATAACCCTGCCTCCTAGTCATCTTATAATAGATAATTATATATCCCCCCTAAAAAAGGAATTTATTCTTTATATTAGGCATCAGAATCCATTGATGGTTTGGTTTTGGTATTTAGACAGCGGGAAATAACAAATCGGCCTCCCCTTCGTTAAAGGAGAAAGCCGATTTTAGTTTAAAGAATCTATACTTGTTCGCGAAAAGACGACGTGCATGAAGAGTTGTACGCCTTTTTGATCAAGCTCTGGTAAATTAATCTGGACAAGTCGAATTGATCCTGCCTTCCTCGCTAAAGCAAGGCCATGTTCCCGGCATTCGCCTATCTGCTTCTCTTGAATACACTGTAAGGAGATTAAACGTGGAGGGTGAAATGAAACATGGATCTTCGTTACCGTGAAGCTATCCTCTTTACTTCAAATTATGGGGGAGTTTCCTACGACATTTGGCTTTATCAGCCTTTAACGGGTCACATTTTTAAGCTGACCCAAAATCTGGGCGAGGAGTTTTCGATTCCTTATTGGTCACCGGATACGAGATACTTTTCCTTCATCGGAAAAAACAATATCGTTTACGTGATGAGTTTAGCCCGTAGGGAAATGGCGCAAATCGATCAAATTGAACCCTATACTTTGCTTAGTTGGTCGCCGGATAGCCAATACTTGAGTTATGTGAAAAACGGACGCATTGTGATTTACAACATTGTCTCCCATGCCAGCAGTACGATTATTCAAGAAGGAGCCGCCGATGTCCAATGGTTTCCTTCAGGAACGGCTCTTCTCTTTGCCACGCCGGATGAAGCCGGAAACGTTCAGCTGTACGCAATCAACCGGGATGGCACGAACAAACGGCAATTGACTCAAAATACGCAAGGACCGCTCCACAATGTCAGGTTATCACCCGACGGACAGTTTGCCCTATACACATCGCCAGGAGTCAGCATATCCTTGATAACCACAGTGAACCTGGCAACCGGTGAAAGCTACTCTATTGAAGGCGGACCGCAGGCTAAAAATTATTTCCCCGAATGGTCACCGGACTCCTCGCTTATCGCTTACAGCGCTACCGATTTGGTGGAGAATCGATATATTTCTTTAATCCAGACCGACAGCAGGGTTGGAGGACAACAAAAAACATTGGCGTCCTCAACTTGCTTCGCCACCCCCGTGAGTTGGTCGCCGGACGGAAATCGAATCGCTTACTTATCGGGATGCACTACTCAAGAGCAAGCAGATCAAATTTGGATCGTTGATGCAAGAAACCCTGTTCACCCGATGAAAGCCATTGAAGCAGGACGGATCACAGCACTGAAATGGTCACCGCGAACACATGATGTTCATCCTTATGCCTTATACCTCAATCCCGATTACAAAGTATCCTTCTATTATCCGGCAAGCTGGCAAAAAGTCACCGAGGAACGCTTCGAAGGAAGCGACGGTTTTTTTCAAATATCCGCGATCTCCTCTGAGGAGGGAATTCATGAAGTATGCAGGTCGGAAGCGTTCCACATATTAAAACCCTATGGATCCAATCCACGAATCGTTCCTGCCATAGTGCAATCCCAAGAGGCCTGTTTGATATTTCCTTCTGAAGACCAGCCCGTTGAAATGAGAAATCAGGCGGCACTCATTGTCAGATATCCATATCCCATTGTGATTCAAGGCAACTTGTACCCATATTTCATCTTATGGGCCGACCAAAACCACTTAATCCCACTGGGACGGACCCTCTCATTTATTCATTAGTCATTCGCTGCAGCATTCCCTTGGATGGGGATTGAACCTGGGAACGGGCTTTAATTCGAGGCCAAGGGAGATGAATCCCTGGTCTCGCGGCTGCCCCCGAGTTTAAAGACAAAGATGCCGCCGAGGATGACAAGTACGCCAAGCAGCTGGTTAAAGGTAAAAGGAACCTTTTCCAGCCCTAACCAACCAAGCGAGTCCCACAGCAAAGCAAAGCCCAACTGAGATGTCATCACGATGGAAATGGCGTATGTTGGACCAAGCAGCCTTGTCCCTTTCACGAGGCAGATCACGACGCCAACGCCGATCAAACCGCTAAACCAGTACCATGACTCCATTTTTTGCAGACGAAATGTATTTAAGCCTTCAGTCATAAGACTGATAGCCAATGAAGCGGCGAATCCCAGACCTAAAACCAATGTGGTTGTGGCCCAAGAACCGGCTCGCTCATTGACCTTGGCATTGAAAATATTTTGCAAACTGACCAAAGAACCCGCGATCACCGCCAAGAATAAGCCCAGCAGCATAGCAATCACCCTCTTTTTGTTTATGATGATGGAGAAAATAGTCCCTTTCCCTCTCTCTTCCCGCCTATTCGTAAATATTGCGGCCCGCGATATCGCTTAAGCCCTCTCTGTCCTTAATAAGAATGGATCTTTTGCGCCGTTCAATCAGACCGTCCTCGCAAAATTTCTGGATGACCCTGTTCAGATGCCTGTAGCTGGTCCCAATGAGATTCGCCGTATCCGTCAAGCTGATAGCCGCATATTCCCCTTCAAAAGAATCGGATGTTTCAAAGGAAACCGAAAGCAGGTAGCTTGCCAGCCTTACTTCCACGGGGTGCATCAGGTTGAAGCTTAAGGTATTGGATTTGATGTAGAACTTTTTCGTAATGATGTCCAATAAAAAAACGCAGCAAAGGGGAATGATCGGCACCGTGTTTTCTTAACCATTGATGATGAACGCCAATCATATCGACCGGCGATACGGCTTCAACCGTATTGATCATCTCGATTCCTTGAATATATTCAACGTCTCCTATCACCTCGATCGGCGTTTTAAAGGAGAGGATCAACGCTTTGCCTTCAGCCGTGGTGGTATGGATTTTTATTTTCCCTTTAACCAACACGTACAGCACCTCGAAAGGCTCTCCCTGCCTGCAGATAAGTTCTCCCGGATTGAAGCGGTAAAGTGTCAAGTAAGGCTTTAATTGTTCATTAAATGCCGATTCGATATGATGTTCTTTCAAATAGGCACTCAATTGTTCATGAACGCTATTTTTTTTCATTCCTTTATTCGCCTCCAGCCGGATAACCTGCATCTGCTTCATGGATTTCTCAAATTTTCAATATCACCACGCCGGCGATCATCATTCCGATGCCGATGAATTGCGGCAGGCTCATCTTTTTCTTCGTCACGCCGAACCATCCTTTAATATCGATGATAAAAGTCAGGCACAACTGGGCAATCAGCAAAACGGATATGGTCAAGGTAACGCCTACCTTTTGAATGGCCGACACCTCGCTGAAAATAATGATAGCTCCCAAGGCACCGCCCGTGAGATAGACAGGATTCACTTGCTTAAAAGCTCGGGGGTCGCCGTCCCTGACGAACAACAGAATCATCAAGGCCAGGATAAAACCGGTTAACTGGGTCACCGTTGCCGCTTGCCAGGTTCCAATATCTTGGCTTATCCGTGCATTGGCTACGCCTTGCAACGTTATGCATGCCCCGGCGATCAACGCAAAAAAAGATTCCTTTCATATGCTTAGACTCCTCAATGATTAGGTTTGCTCTATTATTAAAAGACAGATCAAGGCGTTTGAAAAAGGACATCTGTCCTAAACCGCAAAAAAATAATACGGTGATTATCTTATAATTGCAATGCCGGCAAAAATAAAAAAGCCCGGCAGGCAGGCTCTATAAAAAGACTAGTTAGTTTTAATTTGATTCCTGTACGAGAATAAATCGTCATCAAGAACTCCGTTTAACTTCCGAGGCTTTCTGCTCCTGCAGCATAAATATAGAAAAAGTGCTTCCGCATCCCGACTTCGAGCTGACCTTGATGTATCCATCCTGCCGCGAGATAATTTCACGAGCCAAATATAAACCGATGCCAACGCCCTCCGTATCTCGGCTGTTCCTGCCGCGATAGAAGCGGCCAAAAACCAGTGGGATCTCCGCCTCGACAAGTCCAGTACCGGTATCCTCGATATCCACTCGGGCATACAGTTCATAAGGTTCCATGCGAATATGGATCTGACCTCCGCTGGATGTGTACTTAACAGCGTTATCAAGCAGGTTAAAGACGGCTTCAGCTGTCCAGCGAGAGTCATGCGGAAGCATAAGCACTTGAGTTTCAGGTTCAAAATGGATGGTAATCCCCTTCTGAACCGCCTTCTCATGCACCTGCTTCACCGCGGTCAGTATTGTATTGTTTAAATTTTGCGGAGCTATATGCAACTGTATAATCCCGCTCTCCAGGCGTGACATCTTGATCATGCTTTCCATCAGCCAGCTTAGTTTGTCCAGCTGACTCTGGAGATGAACCGAAAATTCTTTGCGCTGCAACTCATCCAGGTCCTCATCCTGCAAAAAGGTACAATACACGTTCAAATTTGCAAGCGGTGTCTTTATCTGATGCGAAATATCCGATATGAGTGACTTCATCTCATCCCGCTCGGATTCCAACTTCTCCTGATGAACCCGCATGAGCCGGGTCAGCTTAAGCACCTGGGACTGCAGCTTGGATAACAGTTTATCATCCAACACGGAGATGAATTCCTCTTCCCTTAAATCACTTATGGCGGCTATCATATCAGACAATTGTACGATAAGGTCTCGCATATAACGACGCATCATTCCGATGGCCACTGCAAACAGCAGCGTGATCATCGCTGTGAAGCCTATACACAGCCAAGCGATCGCAGGCTGTTGAAGCTTTACCCATAGGTATACGGTAAATCCCGTACATATGGCAAGCAGGATGAAATAAAGAAGTGCAAACCTATTTCTCAGATGCTGCATTCTCTCTTTCTTCACCATGCTTCCTCCCCCCATGTATAACCAATGCCGAATACGGTTCGGACATAACATGGATGCTTCGGATCTTCCTCAATCTTTTGACGCAGACGTCGGATGTTAACGCTCAAAGCGTTAGGTTCCACAAAATTGCCGTCAATGTCCCATAATTTCTCGACGATCATCTCCCGAGTCAATACCTGGCCCTTGCAGCGTGTCAGCAGTTCCATCAGCTTGTATTCCGTCGCCGTTAAGTGAACAGGCTTGCCTGACTTGGTCACGGTCATTTTGTCGTAATCGATCATTAAGGCACCGCTAGTGAATCGATTCGTGGGGGCATCATCCTTCTTCATACGTCGCAGTACGGCTTGAATGCGCTGCTTTAACACCTCGATGGAGAACGGTTTTGCCATGTAATCATCACAGCCCGTTTGGAAACCCAGTATCATATCCTGCTCCGTATCGTTCGCGGTCAGCATAATAATCGGCACCTCCGAGCCGGACCTTATCAACGAGCAGAGTTCTATGCCGCTGCCGTCAGGCAGATTAACATCCAGCAGAATGAGGCCGATGGTAGGGTATTGTCGATAGAGTTTCATTCCCTCGCTATAAGTAAAGGCACTGATCGTCTCGTAGCCTGCTTTTTTCAGAGCAAATGTTATTCCCTGATTCAATAATCGATCGTCCTCAACGATGAGTAGTTGTATCATGCCTATCCTCCCGCTAAATCTCCCTTATACGCATTATAACGCAACAACCGGACACATCATGTGCCCGGTCATAAGTTTTATCCTTCACTGCTCCGCAGCCGCTCCGTAACCGTCTCTTTTGAAGAACTCTTATAGGCAGCAACGGGAACGGACAGGCAAACAACAAAAATAAAGACGATTGCGGCTCCGGTGGGAACATAGGGATAAGTAAATACGGCATAATCCGCCTCTGTCCGAAACAGCCTGAACACGCCATAAGTAATCAAGCTGCCCAATGTCATGATCAGGCCCGAGGAAAGGATGGCATATCCCAGGCCTTCGTAGACCAACATCCTCTGAAGCTGTCTCTTGGTCATCCCGATGCTCTCCATCACGGCCATCTCCTGCTTTCTTACGGTTACGCCGGTGAACATGACATTAATGAAATTCAGAATACCGATCAGGGCCAAAATGGCGGATAATCCGCCCCCGAGAATAGAGAGCATGAGCTTTAGCGAAGCAAAGTTCTCCTCCATCTCGATTTTGGCATTGATGGTAAGGCCCCCGATTGAATCCACCGTTCCCTTCAGCTCAGCCAGAATGGATTCCGCCTGTTTATCGTCAGACTGGATATTGACCCGCTCAACGAAGGGCTCATCCACCAGCCGATCCATGGCTTGCTCGCTGATATAAATGTTGGGAGCCAATCCGCCGCGGCTGACTTGAAAATTTTTCGGAAGGAAGCCGCCTAGTCGAATCTTATACTGCCTCTCATTGTTTAAGATTTTAAAATTCATCTCGGAAGACAGCTTGTAAAGCTCGGGATTATCCGTGGAAATTAAAGCGATTTCCCCTCGTTCGAAGGCAGCGATATCCATGGGTGCCTTCGAACGATTGATCTCCTTCACATATTTGGAATCTATTCCGACCGCAAGGGACCAGAACATCTCGGGATTATCCTTTATCTGCTCCTCCGTAACCGGATCGATATCGAAATCCTTCGCAAATGCTTCGTTATGCTTGCCGTAAAGTTCAGGATCATAGAATAGTTGAATGGGCTCGGTGGTGGTGGCCCTCACATCCGTAATGCCAGGGATGTCTTGAATATCGGCGATCAGCTGCTGCGTAATAAATGGAGTGCGCTCACCCGTCGCTGTCCGATTTGCCGAATTGTTGTAAAGCTCAAAATCATTATCGATATAGCTCTCCACGAAATGATCGAAGTCCAGACTCATCACAACCGTATTCACCGTCATAAAGGTGGTTATGCCCATAAATAAGGATATGAAAACAAGAACCGCACGCTTCTTATCGCGAAACATGTTTCGTACAGCCATTCGACGGAGATGACCGCCATGGGTTCCCCGTTGAAGCTTGCGCTTTATAGTTACGCCCGTATAACGGACAGCTTCGATTGGAGAGATTCCCGCAGCCAGACGCGCAGGCTTGACACAGCCGACCCATGTGGTTAATAGTGCGAACAGTACGGCTCCTGTAAAGATCCATGGACTGAACGATATGGCAATCCCGGTTTCACTGACATTATAAGTATTAAGGGCGAGGGGTACAATCGCAAAAGATGCAATCGTGCTTACGGCCAGTCCTGCTGGAATTCCGATCAAAGATAAGCGGAACGCTTGCCCCATAACGATACGCTTAATCTGACGGGGGGTCGTACCGATCGTCTTGAGAAGGCCATAGTAGCGAATATCCTTCGATACCGAAATATAGAGAACATTATAGATTAGCAGATATCCGCTCAGCATAATAAACAAAATGAGACAGCCGAATCCGATCATCAGCCCTGAATTGGAGTCTGAAGAGGCATAGAGAGGAACCGTTTTGACCTTTTGCCGGCTTTGCTCATTTAATTGCAGGTCCCGTTCCAGCCGAGACGATGTATCGGATACATCCAGTCCATCTTTGTATTTCACTGTAAGGCTGCCGGATTTTTCAACGGATATTCCCTTCTTATCCGCGAATGCTTCGGATACCAGGATGATCCCTTGGTTGGCTGCGCGAACATTCATGTATTCCGTATAGTACCCGGATAATTTAAATCGGCTTGTCACAGCCTCCGATTTTCTTCCTTCGTTATCATCCGGGATGGTCGTTAATTCAATCTCCGTGCCGAGCTTGGGTTCCTTAATCCCCATACGTTCCAGCAGCCAGGTGGCGATCATGACCTCATCTTCCTGCTGTGGATACTGACCCGTTATGTCTGTCATCGCGGGTTTACGATGCTGTTCCCATTCCGTCTGGTCAAACCAGTATAAGCTGACTGTGAGCGGGCCCCATTCCGGAAGCCTAACGATCCGCCCTGCCATCGCCTGCTTTCCTATGGAATCCACATAATCATATTCGTGCAGCTGCTCAAGCTGGCCATCCGTCGCTTTCGTTAATGCGGAATGCGCGGCAGTGCCCATGACGCGGATTTGCTGAAGATGATACGATTTCAGATAGCTCATTCCGATGCTAAACACCGATGCAATCAAAAACGTTGTCAGCGCGATCGCCATCATGACCATCCAATTACGCGTCTTATTCGCCTTCAAGGTACGACCGGTAAGTTTTTTGATAATCGCTCGATTGTTATTAGGCAGCATCATCCAATGCCACCTCCGACAATTTTACCGTCCTCGATCCGTATGATGCGATCCGCAAGCTGCGCGATCTCCTCATTATGAGTGATCATGACGATCGTTTGATTAAATTTGCTGCTTGTTATTTTTAACAGCCCCATCACTTCCATGCTGGTCTTGCTGTCCAGATTGCCCGTCGGCTCGTCCGCCAGGATAATGGCCGGCTTCGTGGCAAGTGCGCGTGCAATGGCTACGCGCTGCTGCTGTCCGCCGGACAGGTTGTTCGGAAGGTTGTTCAGCTTATGGGACAGACCTAGCACGCTGACGATATGGTCAAGATAAGCCTTATCAACCGTGGCGCCATCCAGTTCGATGGGAAGGGTCATATTCTCATATACGTTCAGCACGGGGACCAGATTATAGTTTTGGAATACAAAGCCAATGTTGCGTCTCCTGAAGACGGTCAGCTGCTCATCGTTCATCGAAAACAGCGCTTTACCGTTAACGATTACTTTTCCGTCCGTGGCCCGATCCAGTCCGCCGAGCATATGCAGCAAAGTCGATTTGCCGCTGCCTGACGTTCCAACGATCGCTGCGAATTCCCCTTCGTTGATCACCAGATTAATGCCATCCAGTGCTTTCACGAGATTGGGTTCGGATCCATAGTATTTGGTTAATCCTTCGGTTCTCAGTATCGCCAAAGCTATCATCTCCGTTAAATCAATTTTAAATAATATTGGCTCCTTATACGGTCTATGATAGCGAGGAGATCTTACAAACTCGTGACAGATCGCAAGTACAGGTTCCTTTATCTTTTTTGAAGTGCCGTCATCTGAGTCATGATGTTCAGCCCCCAGCTATCCATGTTTAGCGGCTTAATAACAAAACCGCGAATATCTGGGGGCTGAAATTATTCTGATTATGCTTATGACGGTTCCTAATCTAAAAACCGGAAATACTTTGTTTTGCCACCATATCAAACGTGTCGCTGCCGCATTGGGGGCATCCCTCGTTTTTTAGCTGTTCGATCGTGGCGATATCCTCTTTGATGCCGACATAAACGGTATTTGAGCATTGTTTGCAGCGGTACGTTCTCAGCGTTTGTTTAACTTCGCCCGTATACAAGGCATCCGTGAAAGCTTCGTCGTATTCCGGAGCCGTTTGATCCGTTGTGCGGAGAATGAACATTTGACTCCGGTTTGCGATCATTTCCGCGCCTTCATAAGCGTTGAATCTCGGAAAATTGGCGCTGACGGTCAGGCTCATGCGGACGAATTCGCGCTGCATGGCCAGCATGAACGCCGGCGACTTGTGCGCGAAGGACAAGAATATCGGCAACCCTTTTTCTTTTTTTCAACGCGCTGATCCCGCGCGAAACAAACAAGCTCATGCCTTGAAGGGTATAAGGCGGATCCGTGAAAAAGCAATCATATTGCCCTTGAAGCGACTCCGGCAGCGGATCCCGCAGGTCCATCTGCCGGCACACGATGGGCAGCTTTCGTTCTTTGGAAACATCTCCGATAAACTGCAAAAAGCGTTCATCAATGTCCAGAACGTCAACCCTCGTCGCCCCATGTTGGCCTGTCGGAAACAGGCGCTGCAAAAGCAGGCCGATCGACACGCTGACCAGATCATCGTCACCTACGCACAAAATCCGTTTTCCGATCAACGCGTGTTGCTTTAAGCAAAGAACCGCTCTGCGCAAACTGGTTTCCGGCGTACACTTGGATTGGTCAATCTGCACGTTTACTTGCGGCCGTAACGGAAACAATGCCTCCAATATGGCCAAAATATCCTTTAATGCATCCGTCCATTCCGACTCTTGGAGAAGGGCTTGGTGCAACCTCCGATCCAACCCCGCATAGCCCCATTCCTGTTCAATCCGCTGTGATGCTTCATCTGTGCAACGGACACCGCGGTCCTGCATAAGCGCTCCCGCCTTGATCAGCTCTTTTTTTGATGGCTGTGGCAACCGGAATGGGCAGCAGTGTTTTGCGAGCCAGCTCTTTCGTGGAAATGCCGGGGTTCAGGTAACATTCGATCAGCAGCTGCTCAATCACCGGCGGTCCTTCTTGCAGCTGCACATGCTCGCTTGCTTGTTTAATAAAAAAATTTCATCGTTATCGCTCCTTTTCCAAAAATAAATAAAAAAAGGGCAGGGATGAACACACGTCATCCCTGCCCTTTTATAACGCCTAATATAAGCTCCACAAAAACAAAAATCCGCGCTGAACTCAGCACGGATGTGGCCGCAAAATCATAGGCATCCCCTAAGGATCTAGTTTTATCCGTTGTTCTTAACTAATTCCGAAGCTTCAAGATCGCATGTTTAATAAACCTGGACAATTCTGCCATAGGTTCACGGAGCTTCCTGAAAACTTCATGTATGGAATTTGATTAGTTAAGAACGACCTCAGACATCAAAATCTCTCCTTAGTGAAAGTTGATATCATTTTAAACTGATATTTTGCTAAAGTCAAGTGCGTTGCCGTCCGAAAAGGAGCGATTCTATCCCGTTATAAGAAACCGGGTATCACCCGGTTTCTTCCCCATACCATAACTGACGGAAGCTCCCGCTTGAGGCAAGCAGTTCCTCGGCTGTCCCTTCCGCTTCGATTTCCCCGCCGGAAAGAACGATGATATGGTCGGCTTGCCTAAAATGCTGTCTGTTGCTCTATGTATTGAAAGTTGTACCGGTGAAGAAAAACTCGCGGTTTCTTGTAAGTGGCCATATTGCAATTCTGAAGGGGCTTCGATTCAAAGGCGTATTCCATTATACCTTGATTCACATCTTGGGAATACATATTTTCACTGCGCTATAAAACAAAGGAAGATAAATCAAAGACAAAGCTACACGCACTATTACATAGAACATTTGTTCCCGTGTAAACAAATTTATGTCCCCATGGAAATGAATCATTCAGTTTCGTTATGAAAGCGATAATATAAAAACAGCTGCAGGGAATTTCCCGACAGCCTGGATAAGCGTAAATGCTTTGCAAAAGCTTATTAGTTACAGCGCATTAGTGTAAGCGATGTCAAACCGTTTTTGCGCCTCTTTTCAAGGCGAATGCATTTAGCCCCGCACCACCTTGGCATCGGTAACAGCCTCTTCTTCCCCCCCAAGAAAACGGCACCGGGATAATCGGTGCCGTTGTGTATGTCGAATCTTGGCAGGCACGTTATTTCCAATTGACTTTTTTCGCAAAAAAAGATGCATTCCTCGAAGAAATGCATCCATGATGATTCTATTGCGCTCGCAGCAAAGCATGCTGACACGCCGTTTGCAGGTCTCTCCAGCAACGATTGACCGCGGTATTCTCCATGGCGGCGGCCAGACCCAAAAGAGGGAATAATGTTTGTCCGCATTTCAGCGACAATCCCGCTGTGGATATGCAAACGGATGAAACTTTTTCTTCCACGATCGGTGTTAAAGCACCATGATCCAGCAGTTCGGACCATGATTCCTCAATGGTTTCATGAAATGCGGACCTGGCCTGCTCCAAAACCTTCATCTGTTCGTTCCACCGATGTACCAAAGGTTCATGACTCCCCCGCTGTTTGATCAGCTCATCGGCTGCCTCCATGAAATGCCGGGAAATGCCCAGAGCAACCGCCGCAAATGAAGCCTGCGCAAACGGCAGGAACGGGTACCTGTAGATGACTTCCCCGTGATAGGCCCTCATCTCGGCAATGGAAAACGTCATTTCTTCAGGTACGAAGGCTTCCTCCACCGCTATCCGGTGACTGGCGGTCGCCTTTAGTCCAAACGCTTTCCAGTCGTGATCGATACGGACCTGATGCGGCTGCAAAATGAAAGAACGTATCGCCGGTTCTCCCGGATGACCCTTGTCCGTGGCGGCATCAGGATGATCGATAACCGCATTTGCCGTAAATACGGTGGCATGACTCGATCCGCTGCAGTACTTCCAGCTTCCGCTTACCCTATAGCCCCCCGGCACCCGCCGGGCGATTCCTGAAGGTGTGCCGCTGCCGGCGATGACCGCTTCGCGGCGGGCGTACACCTCCCGGCTGATATCCTCCGGCATGAATGGAACAAAGAAGCCTCCTCCCGCCCCGATCGTCACAAGCCATCCCAGATTGCCGTCAATCCTTGAACACTCCTCGAATATCCGTACGGCATCCGGCAATGTGGACATGCGTCCTTCCAGCCCGTCCGGAACAAACAAATGAAACAGCCGTTCATCATAAATGAACCGGAGGACCTCCGGCGTTGGGGTTCCTTCCTGATCCATCCGCAGCGACTGCTCCCGGAGCATATCGATCTGCTGGTTCGTAAATAACATTTTTCTCACCGCTTTCCTCATCATCATCCTTTTTCGGCAGGAAACCCTGAACAACTCGAACAACTTGTCCGTCCAAAGCGGGAAACAAAAAAACAGCCCGCCGGAAACTTCGGGCCGCAGATCTACACGGGGACAATCTATTCCGAAATATGCCGATCGGCGTTCTCTTTATATTTTGCCGATCGTTGTTTTCTTACAATATCGGGGACAGCAGACGCGAAATCGATTCTTTGATCTTAACCCCTCTTGAACGCTTAAGGTATTGCTCCATCGTCAATAACGATGATACGCGCATATCGTTTCGAAAGTCTTCGCTCAGCTTTCGGGCGATGCCTTCGTCATACAGGAAAGCATTAACCTCGAAATTCAGCTTAAAGCTCCGGAAATCGATATTGGCCGTTCCCACCGAAGCGATCTCTTCATCAACCACCAAGATTTTGGCATGGATAAAACCGTTGTTGTACAGATAGACATTGACTCCGGTTTGCAGAAGCTCGCCGACATGCGATAGCGTGGCCCAGTATACAAACATATGGTCCGGCTTGTCGGGTATCATCAAATTGACCTCTACGCCCGACAATGAAGCGATGCGCAAAGCATCCAGCATACTGGAATCCGGGATAAAGTAAGGCGTCTGAATATAAATGGAATTTCTTGCGGAAGAGATCATTTTCAGATACCCGTTCTTTATATGCTCATACTCGGAATCGGGACCGCTGGACACGATCTGTATGCCGACAGTGCCTTGGTTTGGCAGGTGCGGGAACAAGCTAGGGAAATAGGTAATGTCATGATCATGGGACGCCTGGTTCCAGTCCAGAATAAAGCGGGTTTGAATCGAATAAACCGCCGTTCCCTGGATTCGCAGGTGCGTATCGCGCCAATATCCGAAATTGGTGTCCAAGCCGAGATATTCGTCTCCCACATTAAAACCGCCGATATATCCTACTTTACCGTCGATAATGACCAGCTTGCGGTGATTGCGATAGTTCAAGCGTAGATTAATGAGCCGAAACTTGGACGGGAAGAAGGCTTCCGCCTGTCCGCCCGATTCGCGGAGCTCCTTCAGGAATCTTTTGCCGATACCGCGTGAACCGAGCTCATCGTACAAGACACGGACCCGTACGCCTTCCCTGGCTTTTTTAGAAAGCAGCTCCATCAGCTTTTTGCCGAGATCGTCTCTGCGTATGATGTAATACTGAACATGAATGAAATCCGTTGCCGCCTCTATATCTTTAAAAAGCGCCTCAAATTTCTCCTTGCCGTCCGTGAAAATCTCGACCTCATTGTCCTCGGTTAGAACGGCTTGATTGTTCAACAGGTTCATCGTGATTAAATCTTTATTCCGCTCCGAAATCGAGTTCCGGAAATTGAACCTATGGGCCCTAAACTGGGAAACCTGGGATTTCAGTCCGCGGTCCAGTCCGCTTTTCTTGAATTCATCCCAGTAGAAGAGACGCTTTCGTCTGAAATTTTGGGCAAAAAACATGTACAGAATAAATCCTGCAATCGGGATCAGCAGAAGTACCAGCAGCCATGCCCAGGTCGAGCCGATATCCCTTCGCTCCTGGAAAATGACGACAAACGCGAGAGTAATATTCAGCAGAATAATGAGTCCGAGGAGCAAAGTCGTTACGCTCATATCCATCTTCCTTTTGGTATATTGTCGAATCAAAAATAACGTTCCCACTAACCATATGGGTGGGTGTCAAAACATAAGCATACCAATAGGATGGCACTTCTGTCCAGATGGAGGCCGTAGCTTTCGCGTACCTATACCGGAAAAAAGGCAGACTCGTTTCCCCCGATCGTCTTCTTATCGGACGGCCTTCGTAAGCTGCTCCAGGATCGCCGCCTGCTGCCTAAACTGCTGTTCGTACAAGGATGCCGCTTGTTTAATCGCCTCGTAAAGCTCATTGTCCTCTTGGGCGTCATACGAGCGATCACTTAACATAAACTCGCGGATTTCATCCAGAACGGCTTTAAACTCGAAGTGGGATTTCGCGATATTTTGGATCATCCCTGCCATTTCCGGATCGGTTGAGGCAGGGTTTGAAGCGGACGCCTGCGCACGTTTTCTTCCCGTTTCGGTTAAAGAGATACTGTACAGCCTCATCGCAGACAGCTCGCCTTCAAAGGCGAACACTTCCTGCTTTATCAGTTGTTTGACCCGGTATTCTATAAAAAAAGTCCGAGACCCGCTGCTCGGCATACCCGATCACTTGTCCGATAATCCGCGCGGATTTCAAGAACTTCCCCTTGTACGCTCCCAGCTCCAGAGCCGCATCGATAATAGAGCGATCAAAAGTATCCTCGGGCACCGTTTGAACCTTGCCGTTCTCCATGATCCTTAGCATTCCTTGTTCGGCAACCAGCCGATGCCAGTCCTCAGCCAGTGTTTTCTTATCCTCTCGGGTCAATGACTTTTCAGTACCTAGAAGCGACCTCAACTTCTCATGGGTAATTTCACCGGTATGGGAATACTGCACGGCCTCGGAATTCAAAGCATTTGTGGCGTTGATGACGGATACGTCCGCGTCTTCCGGCAGGGATGCCATCAGTCTTCTAAGCCCCGTTTGCTCGAACGCGGATCCGCTTGCCCACACCACCGAGCTGATATTTTGCCAGCTGGCAAGGCAGGGTTCTCCAGTCAATGGCAGCCCTCATCAGCATTTCCTTGAAATCATCCCGTTCTTCGGACGTTTCCATCTGACCCAGAAACCAGTTCCATCGCATGGCGGTACTCCCGGCATCCTGTTTATCGGGAAGCGGGCCGATCATCAGGTTATCCTCCAGCGATACGACACGTTCATCCGGCTTTCCACGAAGCATAAGCTTCAACGAACCCGACGAGGAGGCATCAAATGCAACATGAATTCGGGAGACTACGCCGCGTTGTCCTACCGATTCCTCAAAACTGGATTCATTGGCGAAGCCCCACTCCCTATCAAACGCCCACAGAAAACGTTTAAGCTCCTCATGCCTTCCCTCTGCAAAGACCTGAGCTGCCTCGGTGTTCATCCGGGACTTAAGCTTCAGCAGCTTCTCGTAAAAATGGTTCACCGCCGTGCTGCGTTCGTTCCGGTATTCCTCCTTGGTGAACTGATCCCGCGGCTTGAGTGCCGGGTCATACATCAGCTGGCCTTTCCAGCCGGAATAGGCAAAGGTCCGGGCGATCCCGATCGCTCCGATCGCATCCAGACGGTCCGCGTCTTGAACGATCCGGCCTTCAAGCGTCACCGGCGGTTTACCGCTGCCGCTTCCAAACGACATCTCGGCGATGATCCCGAGAATTTGGTCTTGATCCTTCGAATCGACCCCGCTCAAAAGGAGCCAGCTTTTGACCTTATCCATCCCGGCTTCTTTGGATTCGTTCAGCTTCTCATCCGCCACATCGTGCAGCAGCGCGGACATTTCGCATATGTATTCATCGGCGTTTTCAAGCATGGCCAGCATTTTGGCCGTCCTTGTCACCCGGACGATATGCCACCAATCGTGTCCGCTGCTGTCTTGCTCCAGTTCCTTTTTCACGAAATTCCCGGTCTGTTCCAAAATCTCTTCCATTCGATCTCGCATTCGTTTAAACAACTCCGATCGTTAATAGAGTGAATGATCAATGCTATCATAAACCGAAATGACCTTCCCGTGCTCCATTTCTACGATACGGTCATTTCCGTGCGGCTCAATCCATTCCAACCGATGGGTGCTCAAGACTATTGTGCACGATCCGGCAAGCTTTTGAATGAGATGCCGGAATACCATGGCTTCCATGATATCCAAGCCCTCGAAGGGCTCGTCGAGCAAGCAAATCCGAGGGTTCCCTATTATGGCCTGCAACAGTCCCACGCGCTGCCTCTGGCCGCCGGATAGCTTGCCGAGCCTCATTCTCCGCACGTTCCACAAGCCCGCTTGCGTAAGCCAAGCTTGAATATGACGCTTGACCATTCGTAAGGGCATCCCTTTCTGCAAAGCCTGGTGAACGATATACTGCTTTACGCTCATTCCGCTGTAGCCTGTAAAATGCTGCGGCAAATATCCTATCATGCCGCGTGCCTCTTGTACACTTAAACTTCGAGTTCCAAACGGATGTTCCCGCTCACGTTCTTGGTATACCAGGGTTCCGCTGGTAGGGGGAACGACCGAGGTCAAGAGACGGATGAATGCGCTTTTTCCGGAGCCGTTCGGTCCCGTTAAATAGGTAATGCCCACGGTGAGCATAAGCGATATTCCCTCGATGATCATTCGATGATCCTGCTCCAGCCCTACATGGTCACACCGGATTACAACCTGCTTCATGCAACCTCTTTCCCTCCGTTCCTCCAGCGGATCAGATGGATTAACATCAACAGCGCGGCAGCGGATAACATTATTCCTCGGACAGCATAAAAGCTCTCTGTCTGCGGTTGAGAGATCATATCCATGAAATTCAATCGAGCGTTCTCTGGCGAAACGATCAAGAGTCCAGCCGTACCGAACAGTATAATGGCATTTCCCCATTGTCCAAACCATTGGATACATACAAAGCAAATGACCGCGGCAGAAATCACCGGAACACTCCATCCCAACAGAAAATCCGCTAGCGAAACCTCTGCACCTTGGCGAAAAAGAATATAGGACAGCGGAAGAGCGGCAAAAATTTGAAAAATGGTGACCAGGACCAAACGGGCCATCGTTTGTTCCATCATACTGTATTTTCCCAGCTTCTGCAGAATAACGGTGCCTTCATCTCGCGACCGAAACGCATAAATTACTGCTGCAAGCACCGTGACCGTCAAGCCTATAATCCATATGAAAAGAGCATTGTATTTGTCATTTTGAGCTTTCAAGGCGATAAATCCTGCCGCAGCAATGGCAGCGCCCGTTGCCCCCCAGCTCCGGGTTCCATAAACATTCCATTGGGATATTACAAGATTGAGAAATTTTTGACCGATCGTTTCGTCCGGTAATTTAGGGTACTCCGCTTGTGGGTGAAACATTGTCTCGGCTTTCAGTGTCTCAATAACGTTAAACGGCAAGACTTCTCTTTCCTGCGCACCCAAATTTTTCACGGAATCAATTAGTGCAATAGAATCCTCTCGCGACGGTTCTGGAACCTTCACGCTAAGCAGTCTCGTTCTCCAGTGCTCCTCGAGGGATTCCAGCATTCCCCCTTGATCGATGACACGCCCTTCTTCGAAAAGTTCTTCTGCTCCTTGGCCGCTGTCCCATCTTTTGTGCTTAATTTTGCTTTTTCCACTCTTTTTGGAGTCGTCATCCATCTCATCCACCTCTATTCGCTGGCCTTGGGTGCTTTGAACGATCTGCATCGTCATCTTCCAGCCTGAGTTCTAGCTGCTTTAACGCGCGGTACAATCTGGACTTCACCGTATTTACGGGTATCTCCAGCGTCTCGGAAATCTGCTCGTATGTAAGATCTTGATAAAACCGTAGATAGATGACGGTTCGATGATCGATGCTAAGATCGTTTAGGGCATCCAGCATCCACTGCCGTTCTACCTGGTGATCCATGAAATTAATGGCCCTCATTTCATCAAGATCACGATCCCGCTTCCACAGGATTTCGTGCCGGGTCGAAGCCTTTTTCCAAAAATCGCGGCACAGGTTGGTCGCAATTTTATAGATCCAGGGCTTTAACGTTTCAGGGACTTGTCCTCTCCGGGATTGCCGATAAAGAGTTACAAAGGTTTCCTGCACGATGTCAGCCGCTGTCTGCTCGTTCATCGTCATCCTGTACACATAACCGAATAAAGGCTGGTGGTACCGGAGAATGAGTGCGTCGACCGCTGAGTCGCAGCCCATGACCAGCTCCCGCAGCAATTCCTCGTCTTTCATGGCCCGCGATTCCCTCCTCACTCGTTTGGTTATCTTTTTTTCCAGATCCTTATAGCAAACCAAGCCAAGGACCATAGCAATATGCCCACTGCACAGTAAAACCACCGGTTAAAGACCAACCAGTTTTCCCACGCCGCCTCAGTCTGCGTCCACCAATGAATCACCGCCAAATGCACACCTGAAAAGTTAAGCAGGATGGGGGAATATTCTCCGCCAACCTGACTCATGGCTGCAGACCAAAACATTAAAGCTCCAAAAAGTCCTCCAACGGTATGTTGAACGAGAAGCGTACCCGCCGCGGTTAGTGCTCCCATAGTCCAATAGACGGGAAGCATGAACAAGAGATAACGGAGATGCAGAGTCCAAGGGATGTTTCCCGGCAGCAGTATTCCGGATAACAGAACTATGGCTATCCCTGCGAAATAACCGATAGCCCCCCGCTCAATCAGCAATACGATTCGGCGAACCGGATAAGAGCGAAGCAAATTCATGAATCCTGAGTCCATATCCAGGCTAAAGACCGAGATCATCGTAAATGCAATAATAAGCATCCCCAACTTCTCGTAAATAACCGATACGGCTACCCGTTCCGTCGATATGTCGTTCATTAGAATCGATACCGAAATCCCGTTGCAGACCAAGAGTAGCCAGAACCAAGGCGAACATGCAAGAAGTTTCATCCACAGGGCGAACACCATTCGCATGCGGGAACTCATGGAGCCTCACCTGCTTTAGCTGGAAACAGGATATGATCAAGCTCTTTTAGTACATCAAAATCCTCCTGATTCGGGCTGGCTTCATATTTCCGGTAAAGATGGCCTGAAATATCCAATATCCGATCCCGGTCTTTCTCCGCTAGCCGGCTGATTTCCTTTACAAGCCTTACTTCTTCATCAGACAACGAATTTGGCCCCGGTATTCCTTTGGTGGATTTTACATTAACATAGTAATCGTGAAAGCCGGACTTCCATTCCTTGCTTTTTCCCGGATATTCATGTTCATACACCCAGCTTAACAAGGTGTTTAACATAATAGGTTTCACAGTCGGCGGCTTCAGAAAATCCCACGGATAACGGATTCGATACACCTCATTGTCCGGGTCAAGGAAATCAGGACTGCCCCCTGAAAAAATATAACCGCTATATAAATCAGCAGGTTTTAGCGACAATCCCAGCCAAACATTCAAAAATTCCATCTGATTCAGCTGAGTTTTCACATCCCTCTGACTTTGGCTCATCTTGTCCGGATGGTCCACCACTTTTACACCCTGAACCGAACTCTCCTTGGTAACGCCTTGATATAGGAATAATCCTGTATTGTTTTTTCCTCTGAATTCAATGATATTTTCCTTATCCGAGAGAGTTAGAGGCATAACCAATGGTTTATCCGCACGACCTTCAATGATCACATCATAACGGGTAACACCGGGCTCCTTATAACTCAGGCCTTCTTTGATTATAAAACCAAGTGGCGCATTATTGTGCTCCTGGCTGAAGATCAACTGCCTTTGCCCGATTTGCGGATACCAGGCCACTGACTTGGGAAGCAGTACGTTATTTTTGCTTATTCCGGAAAACTGCCGTAGACCTTCGCTTCGGTAAGTATCTATACTACCGGCATAGTTCAGCTTTACATCGATATATTCGCCATGATTTATGGGTTGATTCATCACGATCTCCAGTACGTCCCCTTGACGGCTCCATTGCAGCGGTTTGTCTCCCTTCAGAGCGGTCACTTCGAGTCTCCGATTCAAGGTAAGAAATAATTGGGCGGCTTGTTTCTTCCCTGTTTGTTCCAGTCTCAGCTCGCTCTCCACAGACAGGAAATTGGACTCTTTTTCATTTAAACGAAGATTCAGTTTCATCTCCTCTACGCGAAAATCACTTTGGACAGCAGCCAGTCCATCGGTCTGGGCGGGTTTCGGTCCGTCCGTTTTATTGCTTATACCATCCGTAATATAAAGGTTTACCCTTTGCAAGAACTCTTGATAACTTGTCCATCCGGAGCCTATCGCCAAAAACAGCGCCAAAGCACAGAAGGATTTTACAATGAATGATTCTCTCCTTCCACACCGACGATGATATGTTCTTATGCACGCTAAACCGAGGAAAAAACACTCCCGACAACAACACGGCGGCTTGATGGATAACCGTCCATTCAACGCCCCACAGTCCATAACTGTCTAGTACCGGATTATACCGGAAGCGGGTCAGGTCATAAGGGGCAAACCAACGCCAAAACACATGCAGCGGAGGAGTCTCAGTCTTAGATGTAAGCTGCACCAGTACGGGAATGATCCATAAACATGACAATAAAAGAAAAGAAAACTTGTTGCGAACGAGTCCGCCAAGACACATTCCGAGTGAAGAAAAAGTGAAAACTGCCGCCCCGGTTTGAACCCCGGTGTAAATCGCATAGAGCAGTACCATCTCCTGCGGGTAACCCGACATTGCCAGCCAAACGGTTTGCGCAAAAACCAAAGGAAAGGTAAAGGCCAATCCATACATCTGAACCAGCTGCCATTTGCCAATGACCAGGCTTGACCCGTGCCGAGGCCAAGATCTTAGCAAAACATCCATTCCGTTGCAACGTTCCCTGTAGAGCATATAGTTCGCGTACAATCCTGTTAGCAGCATAACGACGGGCATCAGAATCAACCATTGTTCATAGAAGTAATAGTCTCTTGTCCCCTGGCCGGAAGCTCCGATCTCGTAGCGAATTATGAGCAGGACCCAGAGGATAATGTGCATAAAGGGCAGGGAGCACCAGATCGGACTGCGTCGAAGCTGCAGCCATTCAAATTTGAAAACATCACGTACGGATTGCATCATTCAAGCTCCTTTAGAACCGCTACATATCCGTCTTCCAAAGAAGGGTTTACAGCAGTGGCATCCGATACGCTTTCCGGACTGGCTATAAAACGGATTCTCATGCCATCAGCCTCGCGAATGCTGTTAACGACGACTCGTTTTTCAAACCATTCTTCTGCTTGATGTACAGGCATTGTCTTTTCCCATACGCTGCCTTCGGCCTGTTCCGCCAACTGTTTAAGGCGACCTTGAAACCGCATATATCCTTTGTGAAACACTACGACTTCATCACAGGTGGTTTCCAGATCACTAACGATGTGCGTAGAAATGATAACGGTGCATTTCTGCCCAAGTGCACGCAGTAAGTTTCGGAAAGCAATGCGTTCCGAGGGGTCCAAACCCGTTGTCGGCTCATCAAACAGAAAAAGCTTTGGATCGCCCAGCAGAGCCTGAGCGATGCCGATACGCTGGCGCATGCCTCCGGAATAGCTTTTTAATCGGTCACCTGCCCTATCCGTTAAATGAACTTCGGCGAGGACGCGTTCAACCTCGCGTTTTCTTGCTGCAGGGTCAGAGATTCCCTTCATCGTCGCGGCATAATTCATAAACTCCCACCCCGTCAGCTTGATCGGCACTTGAACTCTCTGCGGAACGTAGCCTAGCAAACTGCGGATGTGATGGGCTCCGTCCCTTGACAGATCATAGCCGTATATCTCGGCATGTCCCTGATCTGCCTGTTCTATCGTGGCCAGCAAATTCATCAGCGTGCTTTTTCCGGCTCCATTAGGCCCCAAGAGTCCGGTTACTCCCTCGGCAATCCGCAGGTTTAGCGGCTTAAGGGCCTGTTTTTTACCGTAGCATTTGGTCAATCCTTGAATATAGACGGTTACTTTCTCGTTCATATGTAATCCCCTTTCCTTACCGGCCCTAACACGATACAGGCTGAGGAAAGGTTCCCTCTCATAAAGAAAAAAAATTCTTTTCAAAACGAAATGATCATTTCATCCGCTACATTGGCCTACTGTCTCTTTTGGCAGCCTGTGGAAGTGATGCATAGGGATAAATAAGTTTCCTAACGGAAACATTAAGGTTGAACTGGGGAACACTGCGGCACGAGTTCTGCGTTGCTTCTAAAGCTCTGGAGAACCTGCGGTACCCATTTGGGTGGAAAGGAGCGCATAAGGAGAAGATGTATTTCTTTTACAGCTTTGCACTTTTGGCCGGAGGGTTGACGCTAATCAACTTCATATTTTCATATCAAAGCAAGCATATCGATCCCCACTTTTGGACCACCATCAAATTTCAGCTGATGATGATCCCCCTGTTTTTGATCGCCAACACGAGCGTTGGTTACGGCGTGCGATTCGGGTATAAAACTACTGGGCATTTAAGCTTTGTTCTTATCGGGGCGAAATGTCTGGAAATCTTGATTTCTTTAATGATGGGTTACCTGTTTTTCAAAGAAACCCCTTCCTGGAAAACGTGGGTCGGCATTGGCATGATTACAGCAGGCGTGGTGCTAGTGAAGCAAAAATAATATGGGCCTCTTTGCGCCGGCAGCACCCTCTTTCGACCATGCTTTTTAGCCGACTTCTCTCCTTTGTTTCGTTTTCTTCACCTCTCCCTCTCATATTCCTCTTTTAGAATGGAGTATAAATAGGAATCGTGATATGCCCCCTTGTGGTGCATATGCTGGCGAAGATGGCCTTCTTTTTGCATGCCGATCCTGACCATTACCGCGGCGGATTGACGATTGGCAGGGCGGCAGGTTGCATAAATCCGGTTAATGCCTTGTTGCTCAAATCCAAAACCAAGCAAGCCCTTGGCCGCTTCCGTCGCATATCCCTTGCCCCAGTAATCCGGATGGAAGCAGTAGCCTATCTCCGCATTGGTCCCTTCGAGGTGCAGCCCGCATCCGCCAATCAATTGTCCTTGATCTTTCAGGACTACCCCAAGCTCATATCCCGCTCGCGGAGTTTTGGACTGCATGGACAAGACGGATTCGATGAAAGCCATGGTGTCGTCTTCCTTATTGGGTCCCCAGATCATGAACCTCGAAACCGTCGGATTTGAAGCATAAGCATGAACGCTTTCCCAATCTGCCGCCACAAAATCGCGAAGGATAAGCCTTTCGGTTTCAATCAACATTTAGACGCCTCCTGACGCAAATTTTTCCTTCATTGGATATCTAGCAGTTCCATTGCTGTACTGCCCGAACTCGAAGAGATTTCTTTTTTTCTTCTATATAATACAGTACACAATTCATAACTCGTGCCAGAGCATAGCAAAGGAAAAACGTATTCCCAGGAATTTCTGTCTATTGTATCATGGAAGTTGCTTACATACCGAAGATGAATCCTACTCTCGCAATTTAAACACAAAAACCCGGAGAGTCTTATCTCTCCGGGGAAGATACAACAATAACATGATATAATCTCGGGGGTTTAAAATGAATGCAGATAAGCGAAAGGTTTGGAATGCCAACCATAAAATATTAACCGGCATGATTGTAAAGCCAGCAGAGCATGAAAGAGCCGTTGATTTGTTTTTAAAGCAGCACGCTCTGCTTTACGCATCCCGAATGGCGAATACGCCATATCCTACGTTTGAAGATGAATTGATGAACGATATGAGTGAAGACTTGCTCCGCAAATATCCTGTTGTGATGAAAGACACCCGGAACTCCATCGCTTGGCATCTCTGGCATATTACCCGCATCGAAGACATAACGATGAACATTCTAGTAAAAGGGAGTGGCCAGATTGCCCATACCGGCGCCTGGTTTGATCGCATGAAGGTGAATGTCCAGCACTCCGGCAACGAAATGGAGTCCCATGAAATCGCTGCGTTCAGCAAAGCTATCGATATTGATGCACTCCTTGATTACCGGATCGCCGTCGCCCGCCGAACACGGGAAATCGTTCAATCCCTGCAGCCGGGACAGTTTAAACAAAAAGTTGAAGCCGCACGGCTTGCCCGGTTGCATGAACAAGGGGCATTATCGGAAAAGTCCGCTTGGCTTGCGGATTATTGGGGCGGCAAGACCGTAGCCGGCCTGGTGCTCATGCCGGCTACGAGACATTCATTCGTGCATCTGAATAAGTCCCTTAGAATCAAACATAAATATCTGTAGCGATCTTACAAATCCGATACCGTATACGGACGCAAGTAGCGTGAGATCATACCGTGCTTCGGCGACAACAGAAAGCTGAGCAAAAACACGACGCCGGTGGCAAAAGCCATCGAACCGGAAATGGAGGTATCCAGCCATACCGCAACATAGTATCCCGTAATCGCCGATAGAACGCCGAACGCTCCGCTGAGGACCAGCATCACCGATAACCGGTCGGTCCAAAGATAGGCGGATGCTGCCGGCGTAATCAGCATGGCGACCACCATAATCGCCCCGACCGCGTCAAATGCCGCCACGGTTGTAACGGAAACGAGCGACATGAAAACATAATGCATAAGCACCACGGGAATGCCGATGCTGGCTGCAAGCGCCGGGTCAAACGAAGTGATTTTCCATTCCTTGTAGAAGGCTGCAATAACCAGAACGACAACCAGCAGCACGACCGCCAAAATAAATGTCGCTTCCGGGATTTCTCCAAGCCATGGCACAGATATTTTCTCCCACGGCACAAAGGTGATTTCCCCCATCAAAGCATGTTTCGTATCGAGATGAGCGTTTCCGACTTGGGTGGCAATCAGGATCACCCCGATCGCGAAAAGCGTCGTAAATACCACGCCGATCGACGCGTCCTGCTGCACTCCGCGGGAATGAAACCACTGCACCAGAACCGCCGTGAGCAGTCCGGCTATGATCGCCCCGATAAGCATGTGAATTCCGCTTAGCTCCCGCGTGATCAGAAAGGCCGTCACAATCCCCAGCAGAACCGTATGGCTGATGGCATCGGCCATCATCGCCATTCTCCGCAGGATCAAAAACACGCCGATCATGCCGCAGGACAACCCGACCAACGAGGCCGTCAGCAGTATCCATCCTGTATAGGTCATATTAATCCGCCTCCTTGATCGCTGCCGTTTGTCCGGACCATCTCTGCGATTGGTTTTGATGCCTTTTTTTCTGGGTGCGCAGCTGAAGCGCCTGAACCAGCAGCCCTTTTTCCGCTCCGAACACAAGGGATACAACAAAAAGCACGGAGGAGGATACAACGATAAACGGACCGGTCGGCCATCCTTTTCCAAGCGTGCTGATCATCGTGCCGGTCATCCCGGCTCCCCCGCCGAATATGGCAGAGAGCACCACCATCCATTTAAATGAATGGGTCCAATAGCGGGCGCTGACGGCCGGTATGATCAGAAGGGCTGCCATCAGGATGACGCCGACGGCCTGGATGCCGATAACGATCACAAGAACGAGAACCCCCAGATAGATGCTGTTCATCCAACGCCCCGATAAACCTAAACCCTTGGCGAAATCGGGATCAAACAGAAACAGCTTCCATTCTTTAAATCCAATAAATACAACCAGCATCACGAGGAGTGCAAGAATCGTCATCGTGTATACGTCTTGGCGGACCATGGACGCCGCCTGGCCGAAAATAAAACTGTCCAGTCCGCTCTGATTGCCGCCGGGCAACCGGTTGACAATCGTCAGCAGCATGATGCCAAGGCCGAAAAATACGGAGAGTATCATGCCCATGGCCGTATCTTCCTTAATGCGGCTGGAAGTACGTATCCATTGGATCATGAACGCGCCGATCAACGCGCTGACCGCCGCACCGGCAATCATGACGGGTAAACTCTTCGTTCCGGAAAGCGCAAATGCAATAACGACACCTGGCAGTGCGGCATGGGATAAAGCGTCGCTCATGAGGCTTTGTCGCTTCCAATAAGCCAGGCAGCCGATCATGCCCGCCGCCATTCCGAGAATCAGGGTGCTAAGGAGCACCCACTGCGTATTTGGCGATAATACGTTTTCCATAACCGTTACGCCTCCTTCATCCAGCGGAGCGTACCGCCGTAGGCGCGGTAAACATTATCCTTCGTAAACACATCCTCCGTCCGGCCGTGAGCCACGACCCCCCGGTTCAAGAGAAGAACATGGTCGAAATATTCCTCAACCGTCTGCAGGTCATGATGAACAACCATTACGGTTTTCCCGGACATCTTCAATTCCTTCAGGGTTGTCATGATGGCCCGTTCCGTAGCGGCGTCAACGCCGGCAAGAGGTTCATCCATGAAGTACAAATCCGCATCCTGCACGAGCGCGCGTGCCAGAAACACACGCTGTTGCTGCCCACCGGACAGCTGGCTGATCTGCCGATCCGCATAATCGGCCATTCCCATCTGATCGAGAGAAGCCATGGCCTTTTCCCGATGACTGCGGTTTGGCCGTTTCAGCCAACCCACTTGTCCGTACAGACCCATCATCACCACATCCAGCGCATTCGTCGGAAAATCCCAGTCGACAGAGCCCCGCTGCGGCACATACCCGACACGCGTTTTCATCCGGCTGAGCGTCGAGCCGAAAAAACTGACCGAGCCCGACAGTTTGGGGTGAAGTTCCAGCATCACTTTGAGCAGCGTGGATTTGCCGGCGCCGTTAGGACCGACTATACTTGTCAGCGAGCCCGGCTGTACTTCGAACGTGACATCGTTCAACACTTTATTTTTACGGTATGAGGCCGTTAATCCTTGTACCTTCAAGACTGACATATTCACTCACCTTCTCCTGTCAAAGCTTTATAAATGGTATCCACATTATGACGGTACATTCCGATATACGTCCCTTCCGGCGTGCCTTCTTTCCCCATGGCGTCCGAGAACAGTTCTCCTCCAAGCTTAACCTCCAGCCCTTTGCTGGAAGCTCCCTCTATGACGGCTTTGATCGAATTGGGGTTGATGCTGCTCTCCACGAACACGGCAGGTATGCGGTATTCCAGCAGCGTTTGAATCGTATCGTCGATATCGGAAATGCCGATTTCATCCTCCGTGCTAAGTCCCTGCAGCCCGACAACCTTCATATCATGCATTCTGCCAAAGTAACCGAAAGCGTCATGGGCCGTGACGATGACCCGTTGGTCTTTTTCGATCTTCGCGAGCTTAGCTTTGGATTCTTGGCTCAGGGCATCCAGTTCTTTGAAATATTTAACCTTGTTGTTCTCAAAATACTCCGCATGATCCGGGGCGTATTTCTTCAACTCGTCGACTGCCGAACTCAACCCCTGTTTCCATAGATCAATATCAAACCAGATGTGAGGGTCAACGGCGCCCCCCTCGTCCTTCAACAGCTTTTCTTTCGGTATGGCATCCCCGAGGGCCAGTACCGGCCTTGTTTTGCCGATTTGCTCGAATACTCCGATCATGTTTCCTTCCAGGTGAAGACCGCTGTAAAATACGATATCTCCACCCTCCAGCTTCTGGATGTCCCCTTGCGTCGCATTGTATAAATGCGGGTCCACGCCTGGCCCCATCAGGCTTTGTACGCTGACTTTATCCCCGCCGATCACGGAGATGGGCTCGGCAATTTGGGCGATCGTGGTCACGATGGTTATTTTCCCGTCATCGGTTGCTCCTTCCGCTTTTTTCTCACCGGAAGCACAACCGGCCAGCACCATCGATAAGACCAAGATCATTACGCTTGCCAACTTAATGGATTTCCGTTTCATTCTCTTCACCCTTTTCTCCTCCTGCTTCCGGGAACCAGATTATGCCCTCTTAAAACTTATGTGGACAACAACAAATGTTTTTCCCTAGTGCAAAATATGTTCTTGATACCAAATTAATTTCAATTTGGTCTTTTGTCAAGGGTTATATTAAAAAGATTTACTAACAAAAACGTCTATCGAAGTACTTTCTCAGAAGACAGACCGCATTTAAACGGATGTTTTTCTTGCGAGGTAAGGATGGCAATCCTCTGACGTTTAATCTTTCTTATYTCTTAACAAAAAACGTCTATCGAAGTACTTTCTCAGAAGACAGACCGCATTTAACGGATGTTTTTCTTGCGAGGTAAGGATGGCAATCCTCTGGAGTTTATATTTACTTATCTCTAAAAAAAAACTTCGATTTGAAAGGCCTCCCTTGAAAAGGAAGGTTTCAAATCGAAGTTTCATATCAAGCGCCGGCTACGTTGAACGCCGTTATTTTAAAACTCATCGCCGCGGACTTTGGCAAATACCATGGTATGGGTCAGGGCGCCATCCACGTCCCTTTGCCAATTGCGGTGAACGCCTTCAAGAGTGAAGCCTGCGCGTTTGGCTACGCTGGCACTGCGGCTGTTCCTGGAGTCGCAGCGGATTTCGATGCGGTTTGCTTCCAGGTACCGGATGGCAAAGGCGGTAATACCGTTAACCGCCTCGGTCATCAGACCGTTTCCGGAGCGGGAACTGCGGATCCAGTAACCGATCTCGAAACGCCGCGCTTCCCAGTCGATCCGATGCAGCCCGCTGCTTCCCACGAAGGCCCCGCCGTTCTTGTCAAACAGGTGCAGCACCATGTCGGTCCTCTCCATAAAAATTCAATCTCGCTTTTCTTACGAATGATTCCGACTCCTCCAGCGAAGGAATGTTTCTTGCAAAAGGAAGCCACTTTCGCAGTTCCTCGGCACTTTCTCTAATAGCTTCATTAACCAGCTCTCCGTCGCTCCATTGGGGCGCACGGACCAATAACCTTTCGGTTTCGAACCTCTCGGGGAAATCCAAAAGAATAGGATGATTCAATCTTTTCACCTCGAATGCAAAATGATTAAAATAAACGAATTTGTCCAAGTTGGGTCCTGAGCCGATCCCATTTTTTTTCTGATCTTTCCTCGGTGATCCGGCAGCAGGGAGACTTCCGCCATTTCGGCAATTTTCTCCACGACTTCATCGATGGACATCTGATCCGTGTCGATTCGGTGTTTAAAGACATCCTGGGACAATTCTTTCACGCACCGGTCTATCTGCTGCGCCGGCCAAGACTTTTCCCCGTCTCCCCGACTCTTCAGCCGCTTCAGCAAAACCTCTCGCGATGCAAAAAGCGTGAAATGCCGGACGTCTACCCCATCCTTGCGCAATCGCCCGATAATTTCATCGAAATATGCCGGGTTCGTAATAGTCATGGGCGCAATAATGATTCGGGTTGAGTTAGCATCGAGGTAGCGGAGCATGGCATAGTTGAATTCCCTCCACATCAGATAGTCCTGAAAGTCGCTTTTCTTCACTTCATCGGGCAAGTTTTTACGTATGTAATATCCTGCTTGCTCAGGATCGAGCACAAATGAATCCGGAATTCGCCGCTTTAGCTCATAGGCGGTCTGGCTTTTGCCGGCTCCGAATGCACCGTTTATCCATAAGATCAAAGCAATTCCCTCCTTCCCTCACAAAAAACGGCACAATATCATCTAATGGATATCTATGTCTAGTATAAATAGACAATTCATTCCTGTACAACCGTACAATATATTCTCTTGAACGTTTTTTAAAATTCTTACCAGGATGCACTTGACGGACTTCTTGGGGAACGCATGAATTTTAATCCGTTTTTTGTTAACTCAATCACCTTCTTCCTTCGCGATTCTTACTATAATCCGAATGAAAGCCATGAAAATGAGAGTGAGCAAGGAGGATGTTGTATGGATGGACCGCGCATCGCGAGGGAAAAAAAGACTGTCGCTTACATGATCCGGCTTTATTGCGAAAGGCATCATGCGGACCTCGAACATAAGGAGGGGTTATGTGATTCATGCGCCGAACTGCATCAGTATGCGCATAAGCGGCTTAGTCATTGCCGGTTCGGCGAAACCAAAACGACTTGCGGCAAATGCCCCATTCATTGCTACAAGCCGGACAAGCGCGAACGGATCAAAGAGGTGATGCGGTATTCCGGCCCCCGCATGGTATATCGCCGCCCTGTATTAGCTTTTCAGCATCTGCTGGACGGTCTTAAGAAACCTCGATCGTCTCGGTGATTGATAACGCGCTTAGTCTACACTCTTCCCTTAACGATCCCTTATAAAAGCCGCGAGCCTTCTATATGAAAGGCTTGCGGCTTCTCTTTTGGACGGGCTTCCCGTCCCTGTTTCAAGGATTCCATTGCCCGCAAATTCTTTAAAAAGTCGGCAGATTGAAAAACTGCTGTACAGAGCGTTTGAAAGATTTATAGAATCTGTACAGAGTGGAGCATTACCATCCGCCCAAGCTTTTGCCTTGATTTCCTTCAATTGCATATGAGGCTCAAAGGCTTGCCCAGTAAGGATTTAACGAAAAATCGGAGCCTGAATTTGTGACGAATCTGGTAATTCTCGTGAATGTTTGAACAAAGTTTGAACTCGCCAAAACCCGCATGAATACTGTGATTTCCCTCATAGACGTAGGGTTCTGTAACAATTTGAACACACAATGTTAAAAACATTGCCATGTTTCAACCATTATTTGTAATTGATTCAAGTATATGCATTTTGCAATACCCAAAGATACTTCTTACTATAGGTTTAGGATTGAACAACGCTTAAAGAACGAAGTATTGAAGGAAGGGGTACATCATGAAAAAAAAGAGGGCCGTTATTTGCATTGTTCCTTAGTTTAACCTTGCTATTATCGGGATGCAGTTCGATCACGGTATTAGATCCAAAAGGACCAGCTGCAAGAACCCTATCCGAAACCATCATACTTTCCATTATTATGATGCTCGGAGTTTTGGCTGTAGTTTACGCCTTATTTGTCTTTATGCTGGTAAAATACCGGGCCAAGAAATCCAATGAAGGTTATACACCGCCTCATGAAGAGGGCAGCAAATGGTTAGAGATAACTTGGATTACTATTCCTATTATTATTGTAGCCTTTCTGTCGGTAGTAACCGTGAAGACCACGGTTGCCGTTGAAAACGTTCCAGAGGGCTATAAGGACCAGAAACCTCTTGTTATCTACGCCTCATCCTCGGACTGGAAGTGGCACTTTAGTTATCCGGAGGAAGGCATCGAGACCGTTAACTATGTGAACATTCCGACAAATCGCCCGATCGAGTTCCGGAATTATTCCTTCGGGCCGATCACCAGCCTATGGATTCCTCAGCTGGCAGGACAAAAGTATGCCATGAGCGACATGATAACTAAACTCAATCTGGTTGCTGAAGTCCCTGGATCTTACATGGGCAAGAACTCGAACTTTAGCGGCGAAGGATTCGCGCACATGGAATTCGAAGCACTGGCAATGACTCCTGCCGAGTTTGATGAATGGGTGAAAGACGTTAAGGAGACTGCGCCCGAATTAACCGAAACCGAGTTCAAGAAGCTTCTTGAAACGGATCACGTCGGCAGAATGTCCTTCTCGAATAACCACCTGACTTTCAGCCCTCCACCTGAAGAGCATGGCCATCACGGAAATGCAGCTCATCAGGAGAACGAAACAGAGCATTCCGATCCGGACAGTGAACCTAGTGATAATCCGGACGAACATAGCTCAACAAACCATGAAGGGCATTAATGTTTCGGAGGATCTGTTCCTCCTTCAAACGAAATGCACTTCGGACATCCAGAAAGGAGTTAAGCCCTTATGAAATGGGACGAATTTTTCGTTACCGGTGAACCATTGATCTATGGCGCCATGGTGAGTATCGTACTCGTCTCGCTCGCAATTATCGTAGGTCTGACCTACTTCAAAAAATGGGGATATTTGTGGCGGGAATGGCTAACTACAGTAGATCATAAGAAAATAGGTGTAATGTATATCATATCTGCATTACTTATGCTGTTCCGCGGCGGTGCTGAAGCACTTTTGATGCGTGCTCAAACCTCCATGCCTGATATGAAAATTTTGGACGCACAGCACTACAACGAAATATTTACGACACATGGCCTTATCATGATTCTCTTTATGGCCATGCCATTCATCTTTGGTCTGATGAACATCATCATCCCGCTGCAGATTGGCGCACGTGACGTTGCTTTTCCGCGTCTGAACGCAATCAGCTTCTGGTTGTTCTTCGCAGGAGCCATGCTCCTTAATCTCGCCTTCGTTATCGGAGGATCGCCTGACGCAGGTTGGACCGCATATTTCCCTCTGGCCAGCAATGAATTCAGCCCGGGCGTAGGTATGAACTATTACTCCCTCGCCCTTCAAATATCAGGGATCGGGACACTGCTTACCGGTATAAACTTTATTGTTACCATTCTTAAAATGCGCGCACCAGGCATGACTCTGATGAAAATGCCGATGTTTACCTGGTCCATTCTCATTACTTGTGTCATCATTATCTTTGCATTCCCGGTATTGACGATTGCATTGCTTCTGATGATGTTTGACCGACTTTTCGGTTCCCAGTTTTTCACGATGGCGAACGGCGGCATGGATATGCTGTGGGCCAACCTGTTCTGGGTATGGGGACACCCTGAAGTATACATTGTTATTCTGCCTGCTTTCGGTATTTACAGTGAGATTATTTCGGCTTTCTCGAAAAAAAAATCTTTATGGATATACATCGATGGTTATCAGTATGGCCGTGATTTCCGGTTTGTCTTTCCTTGTCTGGGCTCACCATTTCTACACCATGGGCCAAGGCGCTATGGTCAACGGTTTCTTCTCCATTACTACGATGGCTATTGCCGTTCCGACCGGAGTCAAGATATTCAACTGGCTGTTCACGATGCGTAAGGGCCGAATAACCTTTACGACGCCGATGCTTTATTCACTGGCCTTTATTCCGGTCTTTACGATCGGCGGCGTGACAGGCGTCATGCTGGCGATGGCCAGCGCGGACTATCAGTATCACAACACGATGTTCCTGGTGGCGCATTTCCACTACACGCTCATCCCAGGTGCCGTGTTCGCCGTACTCGCCGGTTTCCATTACTGGTTCCCTAAAGTGTTCGGCTTCCGCCTGAACGAGCGACTTGGCAAAGCCTCCTTTTGGTTCATCGCCATTTCGTTTAACGTAACGTTCTTCCCGCTGTTCTTCCTGGGATTGAAAGGGATGACGCGCCGGATGTACACCTATTCGGCTGAGACCGGATTCGGGCCACTCAGCATGATCTCGATGGTCGGCGCAATCGGCTTGGCGATTGGTTTCGTTCTTCTGTGCTACAACATCTACTGGAGTACGCGTTACCAACCTCGGGACAAAACCGGAGATCCATGGGACGCTCGTTCGTTGGAATGGTCTACGCCTAGTCCTGTGCCAGTATATAACTTTGCTGTAACGCCAAAAGTTACGGAACGCGACGCCTTCTGGTTCTCCAAACTGAATAAAAAGCCGCTTTCGGACGAAAAGATACAGAAGATTCACATGCCGAGCAATTCCGGCAAACCGTTTATTCTCGGCGTCGCCTTCTTCTTCCTGGGCTTTTTCCTGGTATTCAGTTGGTGGACTCCGGCCATTATCTCCGGCATTGGAGTATTGATCATTATGGCAACCATGTCCTCCGACCGCGATGACGGTTATTACATCCCGGCTGAAGAGGTTGTTCAAACAGAAAAGAAACTGCGGGGTGAAACGGTATGAAAATAGATGCCACTCAGCCGCTTGAATACGGGACAGAGGAGAACAGCAACAAGATTTTTGGCTTTTGGCTTTTCCTTGGAGCTGAAATTGCACTCTTCGCAACCCTGTTTACGGTTTACTTCGTTTTGGTTGACCGCTTTGCGACCGGTCCGAGCGGTGCGGAAATATTCGAAATCGGACCCGTTCTGATCGAAACCTTTTTGCTGCTGACGTCAAGCTTTACGATTGGTCTTGCCGTTCACAGCATGCGTCTTGGACTGAAAAAGCAGACGATGATCTTTATGGTCATCACCCTGCTCCTCGGCGCAGGATTCCTTGCCGTGGAGATCATGGAGTTCTTCACTTACGTTCATGAAGGGGCTACCCTTTCAACCAGCGCGTTCCTGTCCAGCTTGTTTACGTTGCTGGGAACGCACGGAGCCCACGTGACCTTCGGTCTTCTCTGGGGCACAGGCATTCTTTTGCAGATTAAGAAATACGGCCTGGACCACAGAACGGCCAACAAGTCCTTTATCTTCTCGCTGTATTGGCATTTCCTGGACGTGGTCTGGATCTTTATTTTCAGCTTTGTTTACCTGAAAGGACTGATGTGACATGATGAAACAGCTGTTTCCGATTAAGCACGTAGTTGGTTATGTTTCCTCCCTCGTCCTTTCCGCCATTGCGCTGGTCGTGCTCATGGATTTGCCGGCTGCGGCTGAAATGGGAATACTGCTGGTAACGGCAATACTGCAGGCTTCCCTCCAGCTCGTCCTGTTTATGCACATCGGCGAATCGGGCGATAAAAAATCGCTGTATATCAATATCGCATATGCCCTGTTCGTGGCGCTCGTTACGATATTCGGCACGCTGTTCATCTTCGTATGGGGCTGGTATTCCTAACTAAAAGCCCTGTAGACGAAAACGGCATAGAAACAGCCTTCCTTGGTTTCCAAGGAAGGCTGTTTTGTTTAAGAGATAAGAAAATATAAACTTCAGAGGTTTGCCATCTTATCTCGCAAGAAAAACTTCCGCTAAACGCGGTCTGTCTTCTGAGGAAGTGCTTCGATAGACGTTTTTTCTTTAGATATCAGAAAGCATAAACTTCAAAGCATGGGCCTTCCTGATATCGCAAGAAAAACTTCCGCTAAATGCGGTCTGTCTTCTGAGGAAGTGCTTCGATAGACGTTTTTCTTATTCTATCGCTTCCGCTTCCGCACATTCCAAACATAAGCTGCTCCCCCAGCGAGAAGGATTAAACCAAACAGCAGGAAAATTCTGATCAGGAACGTCCCGATCGGTATGAGAAATTTGCCCGGATCGGAGGAAGCCGAGAAGACCAGACATGTTATTCCCAATAACATAAGGGCAATCGCGGGAAACCACATCAGCTTTCTCATGCCTTCTCCTCCTCTCCTGCCGGTACAGGAAAGCAAATATCGAATCTCGTGCCGACACCCGGTTTGCTGCTCACATTCAGCGTTCCATCCTGGAGCTCAACGAGCTTCTTGGCAATGGCGAGCCCAAGACCGGTGCCTCCATGCTGCCGGGAACGCGATTTTTCCACCCGGTAAAAGCGGTCGAATATTAACGGCAGTTCATCTTCCGGAATGCCGGCGCCGCTGTCTTCAACGGCTACGCATACATTAGAGCTGTCCGCTCGGACAATTAAGGCCACCTCTCCATGCTCGGTATATCGGACGGCGTTATCCAGCATATTCAATAAAATTTGTTCCATTCGGAGTCCGTCGCCGCGGATCAATGGAACTTCGCCTTCCAGCACCGTACGCATGACCAGACCTTTTTCCTTCACCTTCCACTCCATTTTGCGGGCCGCACTGCCGGCGATTTCCTTAAGATCGATCCATTCCATGGTAAGGCTGATTCTGCCCTCCTCCATCTTGGACAACTCAAACAGATCATTTACCAGCCTCTGAAGCCGAACCGCTTCCTCCTGAATGATTTCAAGATACTTCTCTTTCTCTTCATCGGAAGCATACAGCTGCTCTCTGACTACCCTTGCATATCCCTCCAGGTACGTGATCGGCGTCCGGAGCTCGTGTGAAATATTCGCAAAAAACTCCTGTCTCGTATCCCGATACCGCTGGAGGTCCCGGGCTAGGTCATTGATGGCCCCTGCCAGAGAACCCACTTCATCCTTGCTCGAGATGTTTAGCCTGGTTTCGAGATCGCCGGCCGCGATCTTGCGCGTAGCCCGCTGCATCTGAAGCAGTGGACGGGACAATACCTGTGCTGCAATCCATACCACGCCCATGGCCAGCAAAAAAGCTCCCAAACCCGAGATGATCAGCAGTTGCCGTATGCGCGAAATAGATTCATCCATATGCGCCGTGGATGCCAATACATATAGAGCCTTGTCGGCAGCTCCGCCATTCTCGTCCGACGGCACACCCATAACGGATACGAGGTATCGTTTACCATACGGATCGGTATGCGTAAAGTTTAAAGCGTGACCGGAAAATACCTTGCTCACGTCGGATTTCCGGATAAACGCACGATCCATGGGATCATGATCTCCCGAATGGGCGGCAACCTCCCCGTTTCTGTTCACAAAAAACATGCTGACATCCGAGAAGTCGGCAAAAGCATCCAGCGAATGATCGGTCGCCGTTTCCGGGGAAGACGCCATGGTCACGAAATGAGCCGTCATTTCATTCACGCTATTCTCCATATCGGAATGATGAAAATTAGTAAATATCCGGTCAATGGCGGCGCCAAGAAACACGAGGACCAAAAGAAACAGGGAGATCATCCACAATCCCAGCTTTAACCCGATCCGGTTTTGTATCATGCCGTCTCACCGGGAGAGTGAAATTTGTATCCGATCCCCCATACCGTCTGGATGGGGTTATAGCTTAATCCGGCGCGTTGCGCCTTCTCGCGAATGTTTTTCACGTGGGTATCCACCACTCTTGTCTCCACATGAACATCAATGCCCCACAATCGCTCAACCAATTCTTCCCTGGAAAATGCGCGGTGGCAGTTTTGGGCCAGGGTAAGCAGAAGATCAAACTCCTTTTGGGTAAAATCGACCGAGTGGTCCTGTATCATCACTTGTCTTCCTTCGGGATGGATGGACAATTCCGGATAGTGCAGCTTTACCTCCGGACGGACGGCGGCTCGAGCCAGCGTATAACGGCGGATCAAGGAATAAATACGGGCAATGAGTTCCTCGACCTCAAACGGTTTCGTGAGATAATCATCCGCGCCGATGCCGAGACCATGGACCTTGTCCTTCGTCTCAGACCTTGCCGTGAGCATCAGAACGGGAAGCTGACTGTATTCCCGTATCTTTTTGCACACCTGCCAGCCGTCCATGTCAGGCATCATCACATCCAATAAAACCAGGTCGAACGAATGCTGTTTTACAAGGGATAAAGCTTCATGCCCGGTCGAGGCCTCTTTCACCTCAAATCCTTCCTTCATCAGGTAGATTCGAAGCAAGTTCCGCATATTCCATTCATCGTCTACGATCAATACTTTTATTTTCATTAAAGGTCCCACCTGCTTCTTGTGACGTTCCTGACCTTATTATAAGTTAAAAATATGTTGAAATCATGAAGAGGCACTATGTATACGAAAAAGCCCGTATTCAGAGATACGGGCGTATTTCCATAAAATGTAGTTTTTGATTTCAGGTGGCTCAGCTTGTTAGAAATCCTGCAAGTCCTGATCGGGACCGGCTTGTCCGTTCCCCATCATCGAGCCTCCCTGGTATCCGCGCATCATTGGGCCGTTTCCTTGCATCCCGCTGCTGCGGTTTTGGGTCCAATCTTGCATCATGCCTCCATTGTTGCCGTGGCAGCTCTGGTACATGTCGTTCAACTGCCGCTCCGTGGCCTGAGGATGCATCTGCTTCATAAACGGAAGCATGTCTTCAAATGGAACGGAGTTTGCCTCTGCATAGACTGCCGTACCGATTCCAAACGTTAGGACAACAGCTCCCAGACCGAGGAATAATTTGTTCTTCACGATGATTTCTCCTCCCCTTATTTTTGTCTTCAGGATATCGAAAAATCATGTGTTTTTGATGTGAAGTCTGTGAACTGGCTGTGAAGCGACTGTGACAAATTAATGACCGCTGTGGGCATCGCCGCCCGAAGCCGGAACAATTTCTAACATATCATCGATCTCGCTCTGTCCCTTGGCGGAAATGGCAGCCTCATCCCCGGTAATCCAGGCATGGTTGTACGGCCCTTCCGTCGGTGTTGTTTCAAATTTAGGCTGAATCGACATCACAAACTTCATAACCGACTCCGGCATCGCGTCCTTGTTCGTAAAGAGAAGCGGGGCATGCTTGCCTAAATGAGAAAAAGGAGCCGCTGCAATGGTCAGCATCGTGCTATCCCCCGGCAGGAATGAGAAATTATGACCTGGAGAATCGATTCCCCAGCCAAAACCGGTTGCCGGATCTTTGAATTTGGCAAAGTTGACAGCATTTTCATACGGATCGCTGCCGGATATCCGCGTAACTTTGCCGTAGGCTTTCAAGTCTTCTTCCACCTGCTTGGATACGGCGGATTCCGGACCGATCACATAGATGCTTGCTTTGCCGTTGCGTGTTGCGAGCGCTTGTACCGTTTCATCCGGAATTTCGTCTTTTTTCACATACAAAAGAGGTTCCGGCATATGGGCAATCCAGTTTACCGCCGGCAGCGTATATTCGGGACTGTCCATGGAGCCGACAATGACCGACTCCGGCGTGCTTCCGGATACCTTGGCGTAATAAGAATCGATGGCCTGTGCTACGGCTGCCGGCCGATCCCCTTCAATGCGGTCCGTTTTATAGCCAAGCTCCTTCAGCTGTTCGTGTACCTTGTCCGCCACTTTGCCGACCACGATGACCTGAATGCCTTCATTACTCTCGGAACCTTTAGGTTTAAGGCGCTTCAGCTCGGTTAGGGTGCTCTCCGGCACACCCTCTTTATTGACAAAAAGGATCGGCCCGTTGCTGGGATGATGAATCAAATCGGCGCTGGCCGCCGCAACCTGCCAATTCTCCGAATCGACAAGCACAACGCTTCCCGGCCTGTTGTTGTCTCCCGTGGCGGTCCATAGCGATTTGGAAGCCGTTGCGGCTGCCTGAACCGGATCGGAGGTGTTGATCCTTGTCGTATTTTTAGTGCCGATCCAAGGTGTTGTAATCTCGGTTTGGGATAGGTCTGCGCTTCCTGCGGAAGGCTCGGAAGGCACGGTATTGCCGGTATTTTGGCAGCCTGCCAATAGAGCGGCCGTAAGAACGGCTGCCGAACCGGCGGTAAACATTTTTTTCATGATTGATCCCTCCACAAAATGTATTCCCTTGTTTAACGTTGGGCTTTTATCAACTTACCCGACATTTATGTGGAAACCGTGTGGGAAGTGTGGAATTTTTGCAAGGATTAAATTTTAAATATCCTCCAATGTCTTTTCATCGTCATCATCGGGAAGCAGCTGGATATCGCCCGCCCTACTGCGCAGCATATGTTCCGTCAGCATGCTTACGTAAGCCTCATCCCTAGCCAGCCAAGCTCCGTAGTTGCGTTTGATGTGCCGCTCCGCCCCCTCAAAGTCCGAAAAATGAAACAGAAGCGGTTCTCCGTTCCATTCCACGAGCCACTCCCCTGTTGGTGACATGTACACAAAGATTTGGTCGTCTCCCCAGCTTTCGTACAGGACCCCGCTTTTGGCTCCTTTGATGTTGAACTGGTTTCGGGTGGCATCCATTCGCAGCGGTTCCAATTCAAACGGTTCGGCTGCAAACAATCGGTACACTTCCTCGCCTATCGTGCAGCCCGATGCTTTGGCATGTCCGCCTCCGCCGTAACGCATCGCAACGGCTGACACATCGATGTGATCGTGAATGGTCCTCAGGCTCATTTTGCGGCCGCCCATGTTAAGGATGGCAATGTAATCCAGATGAGGATTGCTTGTTCCCAGCTCGCTGGCCAGCTCGGAATGATAAGATTCCGCATATACGATGCCGACACATTCGTCACCGATGAAGGTCTGAACCATCTCCCTTCTTTTCCGGCGGATGTAACGCTCGATTTTGTCTTCTTCCATATCAAGAATCTTTTCTTCGAACTCATCGAATGAGAATTCGTGCCGGGTTCGTAGGCGGTCGACCATCTTAGCTTCAAATTCATCGAGGGACACCATGTAAAATAGGTCGTTCAACCGCTTGGCTTCGATTTTGTTCTCGGTTTCCCATTCCCAGGTGTCATACAGGCGCACCATCTCCACAAATTGATTCAGGGCTTCCGTGGGTTCAACCAGACCGTTTGCAATCAAATACCCGTACAGCAAAGACGTTGCCGRGGCTTAAGAATGCTCATTTTTTAAATTCTGCAACTGTTGGATTAAGTTTAGCATTTAAAATTCTGAAGATGCAGAATAGTTGGGATGACGAAGCTGAAGTGATTACTACCCCTCTAACATTCGTCTCAACAAATCACGCAATCTTATATGAAGGTTTGAAGCCTGTGTTTGCTGATGTCGATGAATTTTTGTGTCTTGATCCCAAGGATGTCGAAGCAAAGATAACGGCAAAGACAAAAGCAATATTGTTTGTTGGAATAGGTGGGAATACAGGCAGATACTTAGAAATAGTCGAACTTTGCAAAAAATATAATTTGGCTCTAGTTCTTGATGCTGCCCATATGGCAGGTACAAGATTGAATGGCAAGGTTCCCGGCAGTGAAGCAGATGCTGTCGTATATTCATTTCAAGCGGTCAAAAATTTGCCTACCGCTGATTCCGGCATGATCTGCTTTAAAGAGAAAGACAATGATGAGCTTTGCAGGAAGTTGACTTGGCTAGGAATTAACAAAGATACTTATGCTCGCTCTAACGATAAGGGTGCCTACAAATGGAAATACGATGTTGAATATGTGGGATATAAGTATCATGGGAATTCTATAATGGCTGGAATCGGTCTTGTACAATTGAAGTATTTGGATCAAGACAATGCTTATCGGAAACAACTTGCTAAGTGGTATGATGACGGCTTCCGAGGTAATACACATATTAAACCTGTGGTAATGGCCCCGGGCTGTGATTCTTCCAGACACCTTTATGTAATTGAAGTTGCTAAGCGTGATGAATTGTTGCTGGCTCTGAACGAATCCGAAATTTATCCTGGAGTACACTACAGAGATAACACAGAATATAGAATGTACGAATATGCAAAAGGAACCTGCCCTATTTCTCATAGTATTAGCGAAAGAATTATCTCTTTACCGATGCACCTTAGAATGCAAAAGGCAGATGTAGATCGAGTGGTCGAACACGTGATTAGATTTACAAGTATGTGAGGGAGGTAAAGTTGTTTGAGACACAATTATACCATTCAGTCTGGGGATATCCTTCTTACGCCTATTTGTGAAGATGACATCGAAATTATGAGGGGATGGAGAAATTCCCCTCTTAATAATGCAAGTTTCTTAATGAATTCATATATTGATGCTGAGCAGCAGAAATTATGGTACCGGAGGTATCTCGAAAAATCAGATGATATTATGTTTATTATCAATGATTTAACTGGAAATAAAACCAGGATTGGCATGGTAGGCTTATACGATATAAATAACGAAGAAGGAACTGCAGAATTCGGTAGATTATTAATTGGTGAAAGGTCTGCCCGAGGCAGGGGTTTGGGCTTTGTAATTACATCTATGCTCTGCGATTTTGCTTTTAATCAGCTAGAACTTAAAGAAATTAAACTTGAAGTTTTAAGCGAAAACAATAAAGCTTATGGCATCTATAGAAAAGTAGGCTTTGAATCAGTTAGACATTACTCTAGGGAGGGTAAGGAAGTCATTAAAATGTTGCTGGTTAAGGAGAATTTGATATGCGTTTGACGAAGGTGGTTTCTTTTTGCCTTGGGGATATCCCTTCTGCCAGAATAGGAATAGTTGAGCCAATGCTTGAGCTTCAAAAAGAAGGCAAGATCGATTTCAGTTTTTATTTAGCGGCCGAATTGACTCGTGAAATACTTGCGGACGCTGATATTATTATCAGTATTAGATCGGCTGATTCATATGAATTAAATATTGTTAATGAATGTAAAAAAGCAGGGAAACTTATTATTTATTATTTAGATGATGATTTGTTGAATATCCCTCTGAATGCGGCAAGTTCCGAGTATTTCAATAGTGAGTTAGTCAAAAATAATATTGTTTCAATTATTGGACAATGTGATTATCTTTTAACAAATAACGTTAGAATTAAAGAGAAATATCAAAAATATGTTCAAAAGGGAGCTTATATTATTAAAGCTCCTGCTTTGCTTTTGAAATCTATTAAACCTAAAGAGACTTCCGGTATCTCTAAACCTGTCATTAAAATTGGATTTAGTGGTGGAACCGATCATAAAGCTAACTTGGAAACCTTATTAAAGTATCCACTCTATCAATTGAAATCTAAATACGGCGACAAAATTGAATTCGAATTTATGGGTGCAAAGCCTGACTTCGGTGGTGATTTCGAGTATAGGTACATCCCTTATCAATCGGAGTACGATAATTATATTAGCCAAATGAGTAAAATCGATTGGGATATTGGGGTAGCTCCATTGCCTGACAGTGATTTTCATGCATGTAAATACTACAATAAATTTCTAGAATATGGAGCCATAAATGCAGCTGGGATTTATAGTGACGTTGACCCGTATAAACAAATAATTAGAAATGAAATTAATGGCCTCCTTGTTGAAAACACAGAGGATTCATGGATTGCTGGTTTATCTACCCTCATAGAAAATGAGGAACTCAGGTTAAAAGTTAGTTCATCAGCTCGAATTCAGTTAGAAAAAGAATTTACTACTCAATGTATTGCAAAAGATATTGAAACCAAATTGGGAGAGTTGACGCTCTATAAAGCCCCTTATTGCAAACCGAGTAAACTAAACTTATTTTTAGGTAGTAAAGTGTTAATAACTAGCAAGCTATATAATATTGTTAAATCCATGGGGCTTCGGGCACCACTGTATATTGCAAAAAAAAGTTTATCAGAGACTGGGTAAAAAGGATTGATTATATTGATTAAAAAATTTAATTTCTTTTCGCTTTGTTCTACTAAGTTTGGTGAAACAGGATCTAAAAAATAAATATCGTAACTCAATTCTAGGAATAGGATGGTCTTTGCTGTACCCATTAGGTTTGGTTTCAATCATTGGGTTGGTATTTTCGCAAATCATGGGCCAACCATTAAAAGAATTTATCCCATATCTTTTTTCGGGTCTTATTCCTTGGATGTTTCTTACCCAGTGTGCAGATGCAGGGACAATGACCTTTCTTAATGCTGAAGGTTACATAAAACAGACAAGAATCCCAATCGCAATATTTCCTTTGCGTACAACCCTAGGAGCTTTTATTCAGTTAATGATCTCCCTTTCCGCATTTTTGATAATTGAATTGTTTATTGATATTAATTCTTTTAGCTATAAAATGCTTTTGGCTATACCGGCTCTCTGCTTATGGTTGCTATTCGGTATTGCAGTCTCAATGTTATCCGGTCTAGTCAATACCTATTTTAGGGATTTTATTCATATTCAATCTTTATTAATGCAGGGCTTATTTTATGCAACGCCAATTGTTTTTCCTGCTAAATTGCTACAAGGCGGTAGATTCGAATGGCTGTATCAGTGGAATCCATTATTTTATATATTAGAAATTATCCGTCAACCCTTATTAGGAAATTATCCTTCCACATTGGCTTGGCTGGTCTCATGTATAGTTATTGTTAGCATGCTTATAAGTGCAACTCTGATGATGAAGTATGTCGGTAGAAAAATTACGTTTAGATTATAAAAGGGGTTAAAATTTATGAGCATTGTAGATCTAGATTCGGTAGATTTGACATTTCATATCAGAAAAGACGCTAGTTTGAAAGATGTTTTATTTCGGAAAAACACTGTTCAATCCCCAGGACAAAAAAATTAATGCGTTAAAAAAAAATAAATCTAACTATTAGAGATGGTGAACGTGTTGGAATTATTGGTCATAATGGGGCTGGAAAAAGTTCATTACTTAAATTAATTGCTGGTATTTACCCACCTACAGGAGGAAAGTTGCAAGTTGAGGGGAATATTGCATGTTTATTTGAACTAGCCACAGGTTTTGAAATGGAAGCTACGGGATGGGATAACATATATCTTAGGGGACTAATGCTAGGTGAACATCCTAAAAGTATAAAAAGTAAAACGAAAGAAATTGCGGAATTCAGTGGGTTAGGTGATTATCTGAACGTTCCAGTTAAGTACTACTCCTCAGGCATGTTTATGAGACTGGCTTTTTCCATATCAACAGCTATTAAACCGGACATACTACTGTTGGATGAAGTTATCGCTGCTGGTGATGCCGCGTTTTTAGAAAAAGCCGAAAGAAGAATGAAAGAACTAATGGGCAGTGTTAAAATTCTAGTGTTTGTAACGCATTCTATGAAATCGTTAAAAGATTTTTGTAATAAATGTATTTGGTTGGAGAAAGGTGAAGTAAGAATGATCGGGGGCACTGAGGAAGTATCTCGGGCATATCTCGAAGCTATGCTGCCAAACGGCTGATGGAGGGAAAGAATTTTGTTGAAAGCGGATATATTTTTAGAAGATCAAGTTATTAATTATCCTGAAAATTTTATAGAAAATCCTCTTGTTAGTGTAATCATGCCTACTTATTGTCGGGGAGATAATGGTATGCTGGCAAGAGCTATTGAGAGTGTGTTAAATCAGACTTACGAAAATTTCGAATTAATAATAGTTGACGATGGTTCAATTGATAGCACATCAGGCGTTATTAAGAAATTTCAAGAGAGTGACGACAGAATAATACACATAAGACATGACTTGAACTGCGGTTTGCCGGCTTTACGGGTCAACGAAGGATTAATGCTTGCCAGAGGGAAATATGTAGCATATCAGTTTGATGATGATCAATGGGTTAAAGAGACACTCGATATTTTATTACAGGAAAGTGAAAGTTGTACAACGCCTACTCTGGTTTATGGTAACTGCATTTATAGACAGGATGGTAATGAATATATTTTTGGTGGGACTTTCAGTTATTCAACATTAATTGAACAAAATATAATTGCTAATAATACGGTAATGCATCCAATCACTTTATTTAAACATTTTGGCGGGTATGATTGCCATGTCTTAATGAGGAGATTATGTGATTGGGATCTTTGGATAAGATGGGCTAAAAAAGTTCCATTTAAACATATTAATAAAACTGTTAGCATCGTAGAAGCTGGAGAGGAATTCTCTTTGGGCCAAACAGTTCCTTATGACTTGACGACCTTTAGAGTGGTAAATAATCTAAATAGGGATTATAAATTAACACCCGAAACATTAAGGTCTTATGAATGTTTTTCTGTAGAACATTTAAAGGATTATGTTGGACGTACAGAACTTAATAAAATATATACACAACAAATATTACCCTGGGCTTTAAGGCATCGGGCCATATTGAAGGAAAATGGAATTGAGGTATCATACTCATTAGACGAATTAAAAACTATGTTAGTAACGAAATTTCAATATGATACAAATATTGATATTACAATTAATAATTTTAACGATTTTTGGAGCAATTTATTATTCACAACTTTTGTTCCTGAATCACAATTAACATCCAAGTTGCATGATAAAAATTGATGTGGTTCTCTTAAACAGAACATGTAGTAATAATAGTAGTTTATTTTTAAAAGATAGCATAAATTATGGGAATGCTTCAATATACTCTCTTGATGATGATTTACTATCTTTTCACAAATTAAGTGAATCTTTTTTCTTATCTTGCCCCAGGATCAGAAATGTACAAAGAATTGGAGGGACAATTACAGCAATCAGATATTGTTGTTTCATACTCTCCTCATATAACAAGTTCTATAGAAAAGTATAATTCGCGAGTAATAGAATTAAAAACTAATATCCAGAGTAAGTTTTTAAACAAAGAATATAATGAGCAAGATGAAAATGTTATTAAGATTGCATTTGCTGGAGGTAGCGCTAGGAATAAAGAATTTATGACTCTTTGGCCTGCTTTGGAGCGAATCTCGATTGAATATAAAGATCAAGTTGAATTTCACTTCTGGGGAATAGATATATCAGAGATGCAACCGTTAAACTCTCCTACTTATACAAAGCCATTTACTACAAGTTATAATGAATATCTAAATTGTTTAACTGATGCTTGTTTTCAAGTAATGCTGGCCCCTTTGTTTGATGATAACAATGTTAAACTTTCAAAGAGTCCTATTAAGTATTTGGAGATTACCGCAGCAGGAGCAATAGGAGTATATTCAAATGTATTTCCGTATAGAGATATTACTGACGGATTGACGGGTATAAAAGCTAGGAATACCGCTGAGGAATGGTATTTGGGCATAAAGAAAGCTCTAGTAATGGGCCAAAAGAATAGATCAAGATTATTTGAGAATGCTAGAAAAGATGTAATAAAAAAATTATTCTAGTGAAGAACAAGTATATGGTATGTTAGCGGCTATTGAAGCGGCCGTGTTTCATGCTAAAACTAGAAGTAAAAAGAAATGCTGAAGGAAAGCCCAAGGTGGCCTTTTTCTGCCATTCTCCCTACTTGGGAGGAGGAGAGAATCATCTGTTGCGACATGCTCAACTTATGCTCAAATATGGTATCAAGCCGATTTGGTGCTTGCCGGATTATTTTAGTAGTATTGAGGAGAAAAACACTGAAATAGCTAGAAAATTAGGTTTTGATATTGCCTATCTGCCAATAAGGGTAATGACAGAACCCGAAAACTTTGAGCTAAATAAAGAAAGTGTTTCCATACTATCAGCTTGGCTTCAGACTCAAAATATCTCGCTTGTTCACTCAGTTACCCTTATGCCGGAACTATCTGCCGCTGCTAAAATTCTCGATATTCCCTTGGTGTCTAGTTTATATGCAGTTAACTTAAGAGAGGGGCATGGGGACTGGAATTCTTTTAGTGATGTTGTTCATTCAGACTCAGTTCTTTACTCCAATATTTGGTCGAGAATATTCGATGTTCCTAGTAAATGTATACGCAGTTGGATTCCTCAGGAATACTTCGAGATTGGACAAGAGAAGTTAGATGGTACTTTGCGCTTTTCTAAAGAAAAAAATAAAAAATTGTAATATCCGGAACACTTCAAGCAAGAAAAGGCCAACTACAAGCAATAACGTCTGTAGGTGAGTTGAAACTTAAAGGTATTAATGTTGAGCTTCACTTGTTTGGTTATAAAAACTTTTTTTCCAGAATATATCGAGGAATGCTATAAGGAAATACACAAGTATAATCTACATGACAATGTATTTTTTACATGGTTTTAAGGATAGACCAGTAGAGTATTTACGAAATGCTGATATTCTATTATGTACAAGTGATTTTGAATCGTTACCTCAGGCAGTTCTTGAGGCTATGGCTGCAGGCGCTTTAATTATTTCTACTCCTGCTGGAGGAATACCGGAGATGATTATAGACAACTATACAGGAATAATTATTAAAGATAACCAGCCTTGGAATATTTCAGACGGAATTATGAGAGCATTATCATTTGATGAACAAAAAAATCTCTAGAATATTAAAAAAATGCGTATAAATTAGTAAGGAATGAATGCAAATCAGATAGAGTGGCTTACGAGTTGATAAGCTTATACAATAAGGCATTTAAAAAATAAAATTTTAAATCTCATGACGAGTAAGGGTGAAAATGAAAATATAAATAAATATGATGTCGGACATGAAAATTATATCTATGAAGATAAAAAGTTGGATATTGAAAATGATTTTTTTTAATCCGGTAACATTAATTAGAAACAGACGTTCTTACGATATTAAAAATACAAAAAAAACAAGTGGTGTGGTTTCTCTTTTATAGCAGGAACACATGGTGAAATTCATGATGGGTGTATTGATATCCTTGTTTATTCGACGAACAACACTTATAGTCCTATGAGAACCGTCTCCATAGATATGGGTACACTTAAAGATAACGAATTTCATGATATTATATTTGAACCGATCTTAAATTCCAAAGAACAGCAATTTCACATTGATTTTGTTTTTTCATTATAAGAAAAAAAAAGAAAAAAAATAGCTTTATATGAGCAGGGAATCAGAAGTAATAGAGTAGCATCTATTCAAAAAACAACTTAGACGTAAAGGTGAACTTTTAGTAGGTAGGTTAATATATAAAAGCTAGGAGTGCATTCCATAATGAAACTGGATTTAGGATGTGGAACTAATAAACAGATGGGATTTATAGGAGTAGATCGTTTTCCTTTACCAGATGTTGATGTAGTAGCAGATATAGATAAGGGATTACCATTTGATGATAATTCGATAGATACAATATTTGCTTCCCACTCATTGGAACATGTACTGGACTTAACAGGTGCAATGAAAGAAATTTATAGAGTATGTAGACACGGGGCACAAATCTGTATCGTGGCTCCTTATAGTGAACAGAAGTTGAATATTTCCAATCCTTATCATTTACACTGCTTTAATGAGCATACACCTAGGTTTTGGACTACATCACCGAATACTTTAATACCCCAAGAACAATGGGTCCATCCCCATGCATCGGCCTGGGGACTAGGCGAGAGTGATCATCATGAACTTAATATCGATTTAAGATGTGTGAAAATGGAGTTTTTTTTATTTTCCAGAATATATTAATTTATCTCAGGAAGATCAAATTCAAGCTAGAAAACACCAAATTGATGTATGTGATCAGATTATGTATCATCTACTTGTTGTCAAAGAGGAAATAGATGAAAATCAACTATGTAAAATGGTAGAAGAAATATCATGGTATGATCCTCCACTAATAAGTAATAGAAGACTAAAAGATAAAACAACAGTACAATCCAATAAGTTAAATGCTTTGGCTGAGGAAAACATCATACTGAAAGAACAACTGTTAAGCATAGAGCAGGCTAAACAAAAGATTGAGAATAAGTTAAATGAAGGTCTTGAAACTATCAAAAGCACAATGGAGAAAACTGGACAACTTACACAGCAAAAGGAAGAATTATTAAGAGAATTTAGGACGATGGATCAATCGTATTCCGATCTCAAATGTAAATACCAACAACAAATTAATTCAAGTAAAATTCTTGAGGAAGAGTTAGAATCGTTAAAAGCAAGTAAATATATGAGGTTTAAACAATTTTTTTAATCCTGCAGCAGATTTATGGCCATTGGTGGGGTCTCCGTTTCAATTGTTTAAAGATCAATCTTTAATTTATGGATACAAATCAAAAAAATCTCGATTAGTTTTAGGAGAATGTGTCCCAAATACTAACTATATTTGGTTTGAGTTAGGTAAACTACCATCAGGGTGTTTAACTGGCATATCTTTAGCTATTAGTTGTAGAATTCAGCCTCAAAACGGAATGATGGGTATTGAAATTGTTGAAAATGCTAACCGAATAATTGCTTCTTCGTCAGTTGAGGCGTTGAAAATTAATAACCACCATCCTGTTTCGTTTGAGTTTGATCTGGTTAGTATCGACACTAGTATTAATAATTATTCATTAAGAGTTTTTCTTAAAAATGTGGACGTGCCAATAAAAATGTATGTTTTTCAAAATAGAATTAAAAAACATAGTAAACCTTTTGTTTATTTCAAATGGGAGGAATTAAATTGAAATTGCTGGTTACTGGCGGTGCTGGTTTTATTGGAAGTAATTTTATTCGATATATGAGCATGGCTTATCCCGAGTACACCATTTTAAATGTTGATAGTTTAACGTATGCAGGGAATCTAAACAATTTGAATATTGTCGAAAATTCACAAAACTACCATTTTTTATAAATTGAGTATCACTCAAAAAGATGAATTGGAAACACTGTTTCAGCAAGGGGTAGATATAGTAGTCAATTTTGCAGCCGAATCGCATGTAGATCGCAGTATTATGGATCCTAACATTTTTGTAATGACTAATATCGTAGGCACTCAAACCTTGCTTGAGTTATCCAAAACATATAATGTACAAAAATATGTCCAGATCTCTACAGATGAGGTCTATGGTTCTCTGGGGAAAACGGGTTTATTCAGCGAAAGCACTCCGCTTGCTCCTAATAGTCCTTATTCTGCAAGTAAAGCGGGAGCGGATTTACTTGTAAGAGCTTATCATGAAACCTATGGCCTACCTGTAAATATTACTAGATGCTCTAATAATTACGGACCTTATCAGTTTCCGGAAAAGTTGATACCGTTGATGATAATCAATGCATTGAATGACACAAAACTCCCAGTGTACGGGGATGGACTTAATGTAAGGGACTGGCTCCATGTGAAGGATCACTGTCGTGCGATTGATCTGGTCATTCATAACGGTGTTTCGGGTGAAGTCTATAATATAGGCGGGAATAATGAGTATACGAATATAAATATCGTTAAACTTATACTGGAACTGCTTGATAAACCGGATTCTCTAATTGAATACGTGGAGGACCGTTTAGGCCATGACAAACGTTATGCCATTGATGCAACTAAAATTAAATCTGAACTTAACTGGCAGCCACTATATAATTTTGAAACGGGCATTAGAGAATCTGTTCAGTGGTACCTTGAAAATGAACAATGGTGGACTGAAATACTCAATGGTTCTTACCAGAATAAAAATTAATACATTTTAAATTTAAAACCTCTTTGGAAATGAACAATCACCCAATGAATTGGATATGCATAATTTGTATGGTGATTGTCTTTGTTGATATGGAGCTTAGACTCCGTCTGCATTTCTCAGGGAGGTTTCTTTCATGAAGATGCTCGTCACCGGCGGTGCCGGCTTTATTGGCAGTAATTTTGTTTTATATATGATGCAGCAACACCCGGAGTACAAGATCATCAATATGGATGCTCTCACGTATGCAGGAAATCTGGAAAATCTGAAAACGGTTGAGAATGAATCAAACTATACCTTTATTCAAGCGGATATTGCGGATAAAGAAGCTGTGGATCGGATTTTCCAACAGGGAATTGACGTAGTCGTAAACTTTGCAGCCGAATCCCATGTGGACCGCAGTATTTTGGAGCCGGAAGTGTTTGTGAATACGAATGTACTCGGCACTCAAGTACTTCTGGATGCCGCAAAAAAATACGGAGTAACCAAGTTCGTTCAGGTATCTACGGATGAGGTGTACGGTTCGTTAGGCGAAACGGGTTTGTTCTCGGAGACAACGCTGCTTGCACCGAATAGTCCATATTCTGCTAGCAAAGCAGGCGGTGATTTGCTCGTTCGGGCTTATCATGAGACCTATGGCTTGCCTGTTAACATTACCCGCTGCTCCAACAACTATGGACCGTATCAGTTTCCAGAGAAGCTTATTCCGCTGATGATCTCTCGTGCCCTGAACGACGAGGCATTGCCGATCTATGGCGATGGCATGAATATCAGAGACTGGTTGTACGTGGAGGATCATTGCAGCGCGATTGACCTGGTTATTCATCAAGGCCGGAGCGGGGAAGTATACAACATCGGGGGGAACAACGAGCGTACCAATCTGCACATCGTGAAAACGATCCTACACGAGCTTGGTAAGCCGGAGTCGCTAATTACGTACGTTGAGGATCGTCCTGGCCATGACCGTAGATACGGCATTGATCCTACAAAAATTACGGAAGAGCTTGGCTGGAAGCCGAAGTTTAACTTCGAGACCGGTATTCAGGAAACGATTCGGTGGTATTTGAACAACAAAGACTGGTGGACCCGGATTCAATCCGGTGCTTACCGCGAGTACGTATCCAAACAATACGGCAGCCGCTTGGGTGGAAATCAATGAAGGTACTCGTAACTGGAGCCCGGGGACAGCTTGGCCAGGATGTCGTTACCATATTTCAAAAGGCTGGCCATGATGTTATCGCTTGCGACCGGAAGGAGTTAGATATCACGGATCTGGAACGGAGCCGGAAGGTTGTATCCACGCATGGCCCTAAAATCATTATCCACTGCGCTGCATATACTGCCGTTGATGCAGCAGAAACCGACGTCGACGGTGCTTATCTGGTGAACGCCGTGGGGTCGCGGAATATCGCGCTTGCCGCTGAAGATGCTCAGGCGAAGCTGGTGTATATCAGCACGGACTATGTCTTTGACGGCAAGGGCGAGCAGTCTTATCACGAGTACGACAATACCGATCCGCAAAGCATTTATGGAAAATCCAAACGTGCAGGTGAGATTTTGGTGCAAAACCTTTGCTCCAAGTGGTTTATTGTGCGGACCTCTTGGGCATTTGGTTTGTACGGCAACAATTTTGTCAAAACGATGCTCCGCTTGGGCCGGGAGAAGCCGTTGCTGCAGGTGGTCCATGACCAGACAGGCTCACCGACCTATACCGTCCATCTTGCCCGTTTTTTACTGGACCTGGCAGCTACCGAGAAATATGGCGTCTACCATGCTTCCAATAGCGGCGCTTGTACCTGGTATGAGTTCACCGAGGCGATTATGGAAGAGGCACGTGAATTGCTGGGATGGCCAATTACAGCTACGCTGGAGCCATGCACGACGGACCAGTTCCCAAGGCCGGCTCCGCGCCCGGCCAATTCCGTTATGGAGCATTTATCTATTCGTACGAACGGTTTTGAGGATTTGCCGCACTGGCGTGAAGGGTTGAGACAGTTTTTGCTGGCTATGCGACACGACCCTGACTTATACTTACAGTAATACAGCGATTGATGAAGCCGGATCTGTATGATCGGGCTTTTTCGTATGAGCATGCTCGTTGGTTTTAGGGAGGTCGCCTTATCATGAAAAGAGTACAGGTCTTGCTGTCCGCCTACAATGGTGAACTATACATAGCAGAGCAGTTGAAAAGCATTATGGGGCAGAGCTGGCCCCAGGTCACGGTGCTTGTCAGGGATGATGGATCGACTGACGGCACTGTGGACGTCGTTAAACGTACAGCCGTAGAGCACCCCGGCAGAGTTGAGCTCATTCAGGGCTCTAATCTCGGCGTGGTCGGTAGTTTTTTTTGAATTGTTGGCGAAATCCGATTCACAAGCCGACTACTACTGCTTCTGTGATCAGGATGATGTTTGGCTCCCCCACAAAATTGAGACTGCCGTTTCGAGGCTGGAAGCAAGTACCGAGACCGAGCAGCCAGCGATGGTGTTTACTTCTACTGAGCTTACAGACGGTGAGTTGAATCCAAAAGGGATCTGGCCGAAACCGCAGCAAAGAGAGCCGTCCTTTTACAATGCACTCTATGAAAACGTGGCGATTGGGGCTACGATTACGATGAACAAGGCGGTCCGTAATCTTTTCGTGGATCATGATCGACCAGACAGCCGAAAGATACTGATGCACGATTGGTGGTTTTACTTGCTCGTATCTTCGTTTGGACAGGTGATTTACGATCACGAGCCATCCATGCTATATCGACAGCATGGCAGCAATGTGGTAGGGGGCAGCAACTCTCCGATCGGGAAATTAAAAGGCAAACTTAGAAGCTTTCAAAAGCATACAGGTAAAGGCTTGCTCCATCTCCAAGCCTCGGAGTTTAACCGTATATATGGGGAGCTACTAAACCCTGATCTGAAAGAGCAGTTGGACTTGTTCCTAAGGCCCCGGCCCCGGCTTATCCAACGGATCAGGTATGTCCGAAACAGCAAATTGCACAGGCAATCCAAAGCAGAGAGCCTGTTATTCAAAATTTTAATTATAATAGGCTTTATATAGATCTACAGTTGCCAAAATACACCGATATATAAGCTCCCATTATGCTATAATGTCGATAGATTGAACTTTTTGTCAGGAGATCTGAAAAACCATGGATTTAAGCATTTTGATCGTCAACTACAATACTTGTCAGTTAACGGTGGACTGCCTGCGGTCGGTATTCTCGTCCAAGACGGAATACGACTATGAGGTCATCGTGATCGACAACCATTCGAAGGACAAGTCGGTGGAGACGATACGCGAGCTGTTTCCGCAGGTGAGACTCATCGTGAACGGGGAGAATACGGGATTTGCCAAAGCGAACAACCAGGGGATGGCTATATCCCGAGGACGTTATATCCTGCTGCTTAATTCCGATACGGTCGTGTTGGAGGACACGCTCCAAACGATGGTGGCCTTCATGGACAACAATCCGATGACCGGAGCTTCGGGCTGCAAGGTCGTCCTGCCGGACGGCTCCCTGGATAAAGCGTGCAAAAGAGGCTTTCCCACGCCATCGGCTTCCTTTTATTATGCCTTCGGGTTCAGCAAGCTGTTTCCGGACAAGCCGAGGTTTAACCAGTACCAACTCGGTTACCTGGACCCGGATCAGGAATATCCCGTCGACTGCCTGGTCGGGGCTTTTATGCTTGTACGCCGGGAAACCATCGAGCAGATTGGCGGGCTTGACGAAGAATTTTTCATGTACGGGGAAGACATCGACTGGTGCTACCGGATCAAGGAAGCGGGCTGGGGCATTCACTATTATCCGCGAACGCAGATCATTCATTATAAAGGCGGCAGCGCCCGCCGTCGGCCCGTGAAAATCATTTACGAGTTTCACCGGGCCATGATTTTGTTTCACCGCAAGCATTATCGCAAGAAATACAACATATTCGTTAACGGAGCGGTTTACCTGGGCGTAGGGCTGAAAATGTTGCTAGCGCTGCTGTCCAACCGCATCAAACCCGCCCGTCCGGCCGTCAGGCCAGCCGCATCATCATCGGGTGTCGAGGTGAAATCATGATCCGCAAGAATCAAGGCTTTCTGACCAAACTGTATATGCTGACGGATTTCGTCTTTATCCAGCTGTCGTTTCTGCTCGCGTGGTGGATCAAGTTCGAAAGTGCCTGGTTTCCTTATGAGAGACCGCTGCCGATCGAGACGTATGCGATGTGGAGCATCGTGTACGGCATCGTAGCCATCACGGTGGGGGTCATGGTTTCGCTCTACTCGCCGAAGCGAAAGAAGCGGTTTGCCGATGAGTTTTTGAAAATTTTCCAGACCCACTTCATTGGCATGTTCATCCTGCTCAGCTTGATGTTCTTCGTCAAAGAGGTCAATATTTCCCGTTGGTACCTGGCCATTTATATGGTCCTTAACGTGATCAGCATCATTTTATACCGCTACTTCCTCAAGAAAACCCTGAAGCATTACCGTGAAAAAGGCTATAACCGCCAGTTCGTGCTTATCGTCGGAGCGGGTACGCTCGGCAAAACCTTTTACGGCAATCTTAAACAATACCCCGAGCTGGGTTACGAGGTCATCGGGTTTCTGGACGACTATCAGCAGTGGAGCGAGGAAGAGGCGAAGCGCTATAAGCCTATCCTCGGCACGGTGGACGAATTGGATGCCATCCTGAGCCAAAAACTGATTGACGAAGTCGTGCTGGCGCTTCCGCTGAATGCCCATCATAAATACCCGGATATCATTAACGCCTGCGAAAAAGCCGGCGTCCGTACGCTGATCATCCCGGATTTCTTCGACTTTTTGCCGGCCCGGCCGATGTTCGACAACTTTGCGGGCATGCCGATGATTAACGTGCGCGACATCCCGCTCGATTTGGTGGGTAACCGCCTGTTTAAGCGGATGTTCGATATCGCTTTTTCCTTGATCGCGATCTTGATCACGCTGCCGGTGATGATATGCATTTATATCGGGGTGAAGCTGACCTCCCCGGGACCCGCGATTTTCAAGCAGGAACGCGTAGGGTTAAACCGCCGGACGTTTTATATGTATAAATTCCGCTCCATGAAACCTCTTCCGGAGGGCGTGGAGGATACGGGCTGGACGGTCGCCAATGATCCGCGCCGCACCAAGTTCGGTTCCTTCCTGCGCAAAACCAGTCTCGACGAGCTGCCGCAGTTTTTCAACGTGCTGTTCGGCCACATGAGCGTGGTCGGTCCGAGGCCGGAACGTCCATATTATGTCGAGCAGTTCCGTGAGGAAATTCCGAAATACATGGTGAAGCACCATGTGCGTCCGGGCATTACGGGCTGGGCGCAGAGCAACGGGCTCCGCGGAGATACTTCCATTGAAGAGCGGATCAAGCATGACATCTTCTATATTGAAAACTGGTCTATTCTGTTTGATATCAAAATCATTTTGCGCACGATCCGCAACGGCTTCAAAAACGCATACTAACCCAAAAACGAACAACCATCATAAGCCCGTTTCCTATTTCTATGGGAGGACGGGCTTTTTCGTCCATCTATGCCCATTTGTAAGAAAAAAATGTTCGCATTTTATGCGAACATCAAATTGACTTGATCCCCGTGCTATCATAGACTTGTTTTAGTAGGTTACCCGTTAACGTGGAGGAATGACGTTGAAAGACTTAATCAAGCCCTGGAGGCATGTGTTCAAACTCGATCCCGAAAAAGAAATCCATGACGAAACGCTAGATAGGGTATGCATGTCGGGAACCGATGCGATTATGGTAGGAGGTTCCACCGGAGTCACGTATGAAAATACCGTGGATCTGCTGTCCCGCGTCCGCCGCTATGAACTGCCGTGCGTGCAGGAGGTATCCGATTTGGAAGCCGTCGTGCCGGGTTTTGATCTATATATGGTTCCCGTAGTACTAAATACGTCCGATACGACCTGGATCCTGGATCGACACCGCGAGGGCATCGAGCGTTATGGCTACATGATCCCTTGGGATCTGGTCGTGGCCGAAGGCTATATCGTGCTGAACCCGGAGGCTACCGTGGCGAAGCTGACGAAGGCCGAATGTTCCTTAAGCGAAGAGGCTGTGGCGGCGTATGCACAGATTGCGGACAAGCTGATGTATTTGCCAGTGGTTTATCTGGAATACAGCGGTGTTTTCGGAGATATGGAAACGGTGAAAAGAGTCCGCCGATCCATCGAGGATGCCCAGCTGTTTTACGGCGGCGGCATTACTACGGCCGAACAGGCTGCTCAAGCAGCCTCTGCTGCGGATACCGTTATTGTCGGCAATATCGTATATGACAACTTGGATCATGCGCTTGCCACCGTAAAAGCCGTTAAAGGCTGACACCTGACAAGATTCCCGAGGATCCGAGGATGTCGCACGTCCAAGAGATTGGGAAAATTAATTTTCTAGCGCAAAATCGATCGTACCTGCGGGTTCCGTTCTCCGGCCGTTTGGCAACGAGCTGATCGACAAAGGCTCCAGCCGAGAGAAGGTTTACGATACCGTATAGCCGAGCCGATACGAATACGTCGTTCAACCGTAAACCAGCTCGTTTTGGAAAATGGACCTCGTAACTCTTCATCTACTGTACTTCAACCGTGCTTCACTTACCCACCATACTAACAAAAGCAGGAGGCAACTGTAATATGCAGCCGATTAACATACACGAGGCGGTTCAGCGCCTCAACCCTCCGCAGCGGCAGGCGGTCGAAGCGACCGACGGACCGCTGCTCATCATGGCCGGAGCGGGCTCCGGCAAGACTCGGGTGCTTACGCACCGGATTGCTTACCTGATCGCCACGCGTAAAGCTCCGCCGTGGAGCATTTTGGCCATTACGTTTACGAATAAAGCCGCGCGCGAGATGCAGGAACGGGTGTCCAAGCTTGTCGGCGAGGAAGGCCGGGATATCTGGGTGTCCACGTTCCACTCCATGTGCGTCCGCATTCTGCGCAAGGACATCGATCGGATCGGCTTTACATCCAACTTCAGCATTCTGGATTCCACCGACCAGCTGTCGGTTATCCGGAACTGCATGAAGCATTTTAACATTGACACGAAAAAAATTCGAGCCGAAAGCGATTCAAGCCGCCATGAGCACGGCAAAGAACGAACTGGTGACTCCGCAGCAGTATGAGCAGAAAGTGGGGGACTATTTTGAAGGCATCGTCGCCAAAGTGTACACCGAGTACCAAAAGCGCCTGAAGAGCAACAACTCGCTCGACTTCGACGACCTGATCATGGCCACGATTCAGCTGTTTAAGGAAGTGCCGGAGGTGCTCGATTTCTATCAGCGCAAATTCCAGTACATCCATGTTGACGAATACCAGGATACCAACCGGGCGCAGTACATGCTCTGCCGGATGCTGGCCGACAGCCATCACCGCATTTGCGTGGTCGGCGACAGCGACCAGTCCATCTACCGCTGGCGCGGAGCGGACATCAGCAATATTTTGAATTTTGAAGAGGATTACCCGGAAGCCCGGACGATCCTGCTTGAACAAAACTACCGCTCCACCTCCAATATTTTGAACGCGGCGAACAATGTCATCTCCCTGAACACGGGCCGCAAGCCGAAAAACCTGTGGACCGATCAAGGGGAAGGGCCAAAAATCAAAGTATTCCGCGGGGACACGGAGCATGATGAAGGTTACTTCGTCACATCCGAAATCAACAAAAACATCAAAGAAGGCAAATCCTATCAGGATCATGCCATTTTGTACCGCACGAACGCCCAGTCCCGGGTGATCGAGGAAATTTTGATCAAGTCGGATATTCCGTACCAGATCGTCGGCGGCATCAAGTTCTATGACCGCAAAGAAATTAAGGACATGCTTGCGTACCTGCGCCTCATTTCCAACCCGGACGACGATATCAGCCTGACAAGGATCATCAACGTGCCCAAAAGAAGCATAGGCGACACGACCGTCGGCAAGCTGGCGGCTGCGGCGGGGGAACGGGGAACGTCGATCTTCCGCGTGCTTGAAGTGGTGGACGATCTCGGATTTGCCAGCCGTACGCGCAACGCGCTGGTCGAGTTCTACGACATGATCGCTCAGCTGCACCGGATGGTCGAGTTCCTGTCGGTGACGGAGCTGACGGAAAAAATGCTCGAGATGTCCGGCTACCGTACGGAGCTCCAGGCTGAGAATACGATCGAATCCCGCTCCCGGCTGGAGAACATCGACGAGTTCCTGTCCGTCACGATGGAGTTCGAAAAGAACAACGAGGATAAATCGCTGGTCTCCTTCCTGACCGACTTGGCTCTGATCGCGGACATCGACTCCATGAACGACGAGGAAGAAGACCGCGACGACGCGGTCGTGCTCATGACTATGCACAGCGCCAAAGGGCTGGAGTTCCCGGTCGTCTTCATCATCGGCATGGAGGAGGGCGTGTTCCCGCACAGCCGTGCGTTCATGGATAACGAGGAGCTGGAGGAAGAACGCCGTCTTGCCTATGTAGGTATTACCCGCGCCGAGAAACAGCTGTTCCTTTCCTGTGCGCGGATGCGGACCTTGTTCGGTCGAACGACCGCCAACCCGCCGTCCCGCTTCCTGGATGAAATTCCGGAAGAACTGAAGGAAGACACCCAGATCGCGCACGACCGCTACCGCCGGGGTGGCAACGTCGGCGGTTCGTATGCAGGTCGCGGTTTTGGCAGCGGGAGAGGCAGCAACTTCGGGGGAGGGAACAGAGCCCGGGACCTGTCGCTTGGCGGCTCAACCGCATCGGCTGCTGCTGTGCAAAAGAGCCGCGTCACCGTTACAACGGGAGCGCCTTCGAGATCGGCGGCGGCCGGTGGCAGCGAAGGCGGCTTCAAAGCCGGGGATAAAGTATCCCACGGCAAATGGGGAACCGGTACGATTGTGTCCGTTAAAGGCACCGGCAATGATATGGAACTGCAGATTGCGTTCCCGGCGCCGGTGGGCGTGAAACGCCTGCTTGCCGGGTTTGCGCCGATTACCAAGGTGGAATAAAAGCAAGCGGAGGGCAGTGGTGGCGAGGAATGAAACGTCACCGGCATGTGATGGTGCATCATGGGCTGCAAAGGTGCCGTCGGCTGCGATAGTATGCCACAAATGTGCAAAAGGGCTTCACGGTGAGCAATGGTGTGCCACAGATGTCCAAAAGGCTAGGGTGAGAAGATGGTGTGCCATAGACGTCTAAAGGCGCTACGGGGCGAGTGATGGTACGACTAAGGTGCGGGATGAGACTACCGAGTACAATAGTACGTCACAGACGATATCGTAGTGGAGGGTTTGGACGAGTCCAAATCCGTCACGATCATATCCAGCGAGTATAAAAGGCGCCACGGCGAGCGATGATGTGCGCGAATGCGTGTAAATGCGCGTGAGCATGTGAAGGGCGTGTGGTCGGCTTTTTAAACCTGAGACAACGTGGGAAGCCTATGAAATAGACTATGGGGTTGAGGTTAAGCAAATTTAACGAACATAGGATCCGTTAAAGTAAACAATTGGCGGGAAATACGCCAGAATGACTCGAATAACGGAACTCATGTCCTTTAAAATCTAATTTTGGCTTCAAAATCCGATTTAACGGATCTCATGTCCGTTAGGTTTTCAGTGGAATGCCAGGAACGTCCCCACGCCCGTGCTCAGTGGAATGCCAGGGTCGCCCCAACGCCCGTGCCGTGAGTCCCATACCAGAGCCCAACGCCCTGTTGTGCATGCGACCAGCCGCCTTGCTGCGCATGAGTCCAGCACCCCTGCTGCGTATATTGTATAAATTTAAGGAGGATTGCCCCTGCATGGATGTCAAGGAAAAGATGGAGAAGCTCATTGCGGAGCTGAACAATTACAATTACCATTACTACACGCTGGATCAGCCGCTTGTGAGCGACAAAGAGTATGATGCGCTGTACGACCAGCTGGTAGCGCTGGAGCAGGAGACCGGAACGACGCTCCCGGATTCCCCGACCCAGCGGGTAGGCGGGGAGATTTTGAAAGGCTTTGTGCCGCACCGCCACTTGGCTCCGCTGTGGAGCCTTGACAAGGCCCAAAACATCGAGCAACTCCGGACCTGGCATGACCGTGTGGTCCGTTTGGTCACCGACTTCAACAACAAGAATCCCGACAATCCTCTTCCGTCTCCCTGCTACGCGCTGGAGCTGAAATTTGACGGCCTTACCCTCAATCTTACCTATACGGACGGCAAACTGGTACAGGCATCAACTCGAGGCAACGGGGTTGTCGGGGAAGGCATTTTGGCCCAGGTGAAGACCATTAAATCGGTGCCGCTGACGATTCCCTATAATCAAGGAACGATTGAGGTTCAAGGCGAAGGCATCATGAATTTGTCCGTGCTGGAGGAGTACAACAAAACCGCGGCCGAACCGCTCAAGAACGCTCGCAATGCGGCAGCTGGCGCGCTTCGCAACCTGAATCCGAAGGTGACGGCGGAGCGGAAGCTGAACGCCTATTTTTACAACGTCGGTTACTCCGACAACAAGAAGTTCAAGGACCATAAAGAAATGATGGATTTCCTGAGCGAGAACCGTTTAAAGGTCAATCCGTACATTTTCTATTTTGAGAATTTTGACGACGTGATGGAGCAACTGGCCGATATTGAAACCCGCCGTTCGGAACTGGACTACCTGATCGACGGAGCGGTGCTGAAGCTGACCGATTTCCGGACCCGGGAGGCTTTGGGATATACGGATAAGTTCCCCCGTTGGGCGGTTGCTTATAAGTTCGAGGCCGAGGAAACGACAACCATCCTGCAATCCGTGACCTGGAATGTCGGACGAACCGGGAAAATCACGCCGCTTGCGCGGGTCGAGCCGGTGGAACTTGCCGGAGTAACGGTTCAGAACTGCACGTTGAATAACGTCGGCGACATTGAACGCAAAAACCTCAAGTTCGCCCTCGGAACGCGCGTGTTCATCCGCCGCTCCAACGACGTGATCCCGGAAATTCTAGGCAAGGTGACGGAGGAAAACGACGGGGAAGAGATTCTGTATCCCGAGTCTTGCCCGGCATGCGGTTTCCCGCTTGAGCAGCGGGGCGCGCATTTGTTCTGCAACAACAAGACGGGCTGCAAGCCGCAAATTGTTGCGCGGATCACGCATTTTGCTTCCCGCGATGCCATGGACATCGAGACGTTCAGCGATAAAACTGCGATTCAGCTGTACGAAGAGCTGGGCGTGCGCGAGCCGGCCGATCTGTACACGCTTGGTTTTGAAAGCTTGGTCAAATTGGAACGTTTCGGCGAGAAAAAGGCCCGGAATCTGTTGGATGCGATCGAAAAGAGCAAGGGGCGGGATCTGGCGTCGTTCTTGTACGCGCTTGGCATTCCGAATACAGGCAAATCCACGACCAAAATGCTGGCCGATCACTACCGCGATCTCCATCGCGTAATGGAGGCGACCGCAGAGGAACTTGTGGAGCTACCGGACGTTGGCGGCATCGTAGCGGACAGCATTGCCGGTTATTTTGCCGACCCGTTTGCAAGAGCAAGCATCGAGAAAATGCTTTCCCTCGGCGTGCAGGCGAAGGCGCCGGAGACCCCGCGCCCTGTGAGTACGGACTCTTTTTTCAGCGGCAAGACGGTCGTTCTTACCGGTACGCTTCATCTCCTTACGCGTGAGGAAGCCACAGAAAAGCTCGAGGCGCTCGGCGCCAAAGTGACCGGCAGCGTATCGAAAAAGACGGATTTGGTCATTGCCGGAGAGAAGGCGGGGAGCAAGCTGGCCAAAGCACAGCAACTGGGCATCCAGGTGATTGAGGATGAAGAAGAGTTTGTGCGATTGCTGAACGAGTAAATAAATTGTAAAGGTAATTAAATTTTAAAAAAGACGGTAAGGAATTACAAGTCCTTGGTATTATCCCCTTCTAGTAGACAAGAGAAAAAAAGACATCTGGTAAGATGGATTTAATCTTGTTGAACGGAGGGGATTTTTCATGGCCAAAAAAGGACAAACCTTTCGGCAGTACTCCTTGGAGTTAAAGATGGAGGCAGTCCGGTTGGTGTATGAGGAGCATATGAGCATCCGTGAAGTGGCGAAACAGTTGGGCATTCGTAGTAAATCTCAAGTACAAACCTGGGCGGCGAAATATCGAACAGGCGAGATTTTAGAGCCAACTGCCACAAGACGAGGACGGCCGAAAACGAAGTTTTCCAGTATTGAAGAAGAAATGGCATACCTACGGGCGGAGATTGAATATTTAAAAAAGCAGTATCCCAATCTACACAAGGAGTGACGAAGAGAGCAGCTAGGTACGGAATCATCGAGGAAATGCGAAAGAGATTTTCGCTGAATTGGTTATTGGAGTTAGCAAATGTTTCACGGGCGGGCTATTACAAATGGGAGAAAAGCTCAGCAGACTGCCAGACAGCGTAAAGAAAAGGAAAACCTACTGGAAGCTCATATGTTGTCGCTCTACCGCCTTCATCCCTATTTTGGTTATCTGCGTATGACCGTTGCTTTACGGAAAGAAGGCTTCTTAGTTAACGTCAATTTCAGGCTGATGCTCCTTTATCTAAGCTGGTTACCGACATTACATACATACGTGTTGGAGAGCGTTTTGTCTACCTTTCGGCTATCCAAGATCTGTTTAACAACGAAATCGTGGCTTGGCGTCTTTCGGAACGAAATGATCTTGCCCTGGTTAGCGAAACATTAGAGGCACTAAGTAAGGACGTAAATTTGGAGGGAGTTATTCTCCATTCAGATCAGGGATTTCAATACACCTCCAAGCCATTCAACCATAAACTTAAAGGACTTGGGATCCTCGGAAGCCATTCCAAACGCGGAAACTGTCTGGACAATGCCTGTATAGAGTCCTTCTTTTCTCATCTGAAGACGGAAAAGATTTTTTTAAGCAAACCCGAAACCTTAGCTGAGGCAGAACAACAGGTACGCGAGTATATTTCATTTTATAATCAAAGTAGATTTCAGAAAAAATTAAACAACCGTTCCCCGGTCGAATACCGAGAAACGGTTGCTGCTTAAAAGTGTCTTTTTTGTTCTGTCTACTTGACAGGGGTATGACCAGATTGTGCAGCCGATAAGTGTCTTCATAGTATTGATGGATAAAAACAGGCGCCACGGCAAGACTGTATCAACCTCTGACTCGCTTGTGCACGTGATGCTATTCTTTGGACCACTGCTCAATTTTCGCATCAGATGGCAGAAGGAAGGCGAGCAGACCAAGCAGCGGGAGAAAGCTGGCCGCAATCATGACGTTGCCGATACCCCATGCGTCCCCAAAGTTGCCAAGCGCCAGCGAGCCGACGCCGCCCATGCCGAAGGCAAAGCCCGTAATCAGGCCCGAAACGGTGCCGATATTTCCCGGATGCAGCATTTGGGCGTACACGACAGTAACGGAAAAGCTCGACAGCAGGATAAATCCGCCGATAAGAAGCAGAACAGCCGCCCAGAAAGGCGTGGCAAAAGGCAAAACGATTGCAATTGGAGCCGTGCCGATCATGGAAAGCATGATCATATTCCGTCGACCGAAACGGTCGGCGAGCGGTCCGCCGAAGAACGTGCCGAGCGCACCCGAAGCCAGAAACAGAAAAATGTAGATTTGGGCATCGTCAATCGATATTTTGTAGGCATCCATCAGATAAAAGGCATAATAGCTGCTGATGGCAGCTCCGTACCAGGAACGCACAAAAACAAGGATAACGAGTACCATGGTGGCGTTCCAGATACTTTTTCGCCGGGCAGGGTCCATTAACCGGGCCTGAGCGCGTTTTTTTGAACGTGTAGCCGGAATCGAGCATTTGCTTATACCAGCGGGCTACATAGCTTTGAACGACTATGCCTGCGGCAGCTACGATGGTAAAGCCGAGTGCCCCGATCTGGCCAAAAGGAACAAAAATATAACGGGTCAGCAGCGGTGCCAAGGACTGTCCTGCGTTTCCCCCAACCTGAAATATGGACTGGGACAGGCCCTTTCTCATTCCTGCCGCCATATGGGCGACCCGCATCCCTTCCGGATGAAAGGTTGCGGAACCGAGTCCGATCAGCACGACGGAGAAAAGCACCCATATGTAGGATCCCGCATAAGCCAGAATAAATACTCCGGCAAAAGTGAAACACATCCCTATGGGAAGAAGAATCGGCGTCGGCTTTCGGTCGGCCGCATAGCCGATAACCGGCTGGATGATCGAAGAAGTAAAGTTGATTGCGAAGGAGATCCAGCCGATCTGCGTAAAGGTAAGCAGCAGGTTATCCTTTAATATCGGAAAAATAGCGGGGATCACCGACTGGATCGAATCATTGAATAAATGAACAAAGCTGATCGCCAGCAAAATCCGGTATACCGTTTCCTGCCCCGTGCCGCTTGGAGCAGATTTGGGCAATGAAGCCGGTTTGGCGAGGCTCAGCGGTTTATCCGCCATTCCATTCAACTCCTTTCGTTACTTATGGTTTCATATAGTGAATGCGATGAACTTACATTAAAACCTTTTCTAATGGAAATCAATGCAAAAGTATTTGCTGTTTGTTTTTATAAAGATGCTCAAGCCTCAGGCTTTGAAATAATTTGCGTGGCTCTTAATCATTCGTTTTCTAATTTATAAGCAGAAGGGAGGAGAGGGAATATATCCGCGAGATGATGTAACAGCCTCACTGGCGGAGAGGGCGCAGATGTAGCTGGATTGTTATTTTGTCGAAATAAGCATGTCGCTTGGTTAACGATGCGGATCTGCAGGATATAATTGGAATGCATTATTTTAAGAAAAGTGCTTGATATATAACTGCAGCCGTGATATATTATTTCTTGTCGCTTCTGACGCTGAATTAAATAACTTTTAGCTGGCGTCGAAAGTTGTCGAAAAAAGTGTTGACAGCAATCGAGACACTTGATATAATAAGTACCTACGCTGATGAGTCGTTGTTAAACGAAATACAAGGCGTAACAAGTTCCTTGAAAACTGAACAAATGGAACACGTCAATGAAACAAAAGCAACGTGAATACGTTAGCTTCTAAATGAGCAAGTCAAACTTCGGATGGAACACCTCATCACCTTCGGGTATGAGCCTCCTTCCGATCCTTATTGGAGAGTTTGATCCTGGCTCAGGACGAACGCTGGCGGCGTGCCTAATACATGCAAGTCGAGCGGAGCTGATGAGGTGCTTGCACCTCAGATGCTTAGCGGCGGACGGGTGAGTAACACGTAGGCAACCTGCCCTCAAGACTGGGATAACTACCGGAAACGGTAGCTAATACCGGATAATTTATTTCGCCGCATGGCGGAATAATGAAAGACGGAGCAATCTGTCACTTGAGGATGGGCC
>NZ_LAZU01000005.1 GCF_000987955.1 Paenibacillus sp. DMB20 | reverse complement strand
AAAACTAGATACGAAACGTTTTGCGTTTTAACCACTTTTCAGTGTTTTTAGGATAAGCCCTCGACCGATTAGTATTGGTCAGCTCCATGCATTGCTGCACTTCCACCTCCAACCTATCTACCTCGTCGTCTTCAAGGGGTCTTACGAATTGGGAAATCTCATCTTGAGGGGGGCTTCACGCTTAGATGCTTTCAGCGCTTATCCCTTCCGTACTTAGCTACCCAGCCGTGCTCCTGGCGGAACAACTGGTGCACCAGCGGTACGTCCATCCCGGTCCTCTCGTACTAAGGACAGCTCCTCTCAAATTTCCTACGCCCACGACAGATAGGGACCGAACTGTCTCACGACGTTCTGAACCCAGCTCGCGTACCGCTTTAATGGGCGAACAGCCCAACCCTTGGGACCTACTTCAGCCCCAGGATGCGATGAGCCGACATCGAGGTGCCAAACCTCCCCGTCGATGTGGACTCTTGGGGGAGATAAGCCTGTTATCCCCAGGGTAGCTTTTATCCGTTGAGCGATGGCCCTTCCATGCGGTACCACCGGATCACTAAGCCCGACTTTCGTCCCTGCTCGACTTGTAGGTCTCGCAGTCAAGCTCCCTTATGCCTTTGCACTCTTCGAATGATTTCCAACCATTCTGAGGGAACCTTGGGGCGCCTCCGTTACTCTTTAGGAGGCGACCGCCCCAGTCAAACTGCCCGCCTGACACTGTCCCCGCACCGGATTACGGTACTAGGTTAGAACCTAGATACGATCAGGGTGGTATCCCAACGGCGCCTCCACAGAAGCTTGCGCTCCTGTTTCTCAGGCTCCCACCTATCCTGTACAGATCGTACCCAAATCCAATATCAAGCTGCAGTAAAGCTCCATGGGGTCTTTCCGTCTTGTCGCGGGTAACCTGCATCTTCACAGGTATTAAAATTTCACCGGATCTCTCGTTGAGACAGCGCCCAAATCGTTACGCCATTCGTGCGGGTCAGAATTTACCTGACAAGGAATTTCGCTACCTTAGGACCGTTATAGTTACGGCCGCCGTTTACTGGGGCTTCGGTTCACAGCTTCGGATTGCTCCTAACCGCTCCCCTTAACCTTCCAGCACCGGGCAGGCGTCAGCCCGTATACTTCGCCTTACGGCTTCGCACAGACCTGTGTTTTTGTTAAACAGTCGCTTGGGCCTTTTCACTGCGGCCCCCTCGTGCTATTCACACTACCGGGGCACCCCTTCTCCCGAAGTTACGGGGTCATTTTGCCGAGTTCCTTAACGAGAGTTCTTCCGCGCGCCTTAGAATTCTCTTCTCGCCTACCTGTGTCGGTTTGCGGTACGGGCACCTTCACCTGGCTAGAGGCTTTTCTTGGCAGTGTGAGATCATGACCTTCGCTACTGTAATTTTCACTCCCCATCACAGCCCAGCCTTATCGATGTGCGGATTTGCCTACACATCAGCCTCACTGCTTGGACGGACATCCATCAGTCCGCGTCACTACCCTCCTGCGTCACCCCATTGCTCATAGCGGTTTACGGTGGTACAGGAATTTCAACCTGTTGTCCTTCGACTACGCCTTTCGGCCTCGCCTTAGGTCCCGACTTACCCTGAGCGGACGAACCTTCCTCAGGAAACCTTGGGCTTTCGGCGGATCAGATTCTCACTGATCTTTTCGTTACTCATACCGGCATTCTCACTTGTATGCTGTCCAGCGCTCCTTACGGTACACCTTCAACCTACATACAACGCTCCCCTACCCCTGAATCGACTTCACTCCAGCTTCGAAGTGTGTCTATCCCCTGAGTGCATTTGGTCATCCTTGTTGGTATCTCAAGTCTGACAAAAATGATCACTCCAGGCTCACTACCTCAAAGAAGCAGTGAAGTCGATTCAAGCCATAGCTTCGGTGGTGTGTTTAGCCCCGTTACATTTTCGGCGCAGAGTCACTCGACCAGTGAGCTATTACGCACTCTTTAAATGGTGGCTGCTTCTAAGCCAACATCCTGGTTGTCTGTGCAACTCCACATCCTTTCCCACTTAACACACACTTGGGGACCTTAGCTGATGGTCTGGGCTGTTTCCCTTTTGACAATGGATCTTAGCACTCACTGTCTGACTCCCGGATATAAGTCTATGGCATTCGGAGTTTGACTGAGCTTGGTAACCCTTGCGGGCCCCGCACCCAATCAGTGCTCTACCTCCACGACTCTTACTTCCGAGGCTAGCCCTAAAGCTATTTCGGGGAGAACCAGCTATCTCCGAGTTCGATTGGAATTTCTCCGCTACCCCCACCTCATCCCCGCATTTTTCAACATACGTGGGTTCGGGCCTCCAGTGCGTGTTACCGCACCTTCACCCTGGACAGGGGTAGATCACACGGTTTCGGGTCTACGTCCACATACTATGGTCGCCCTATTCAGACTCGCTTTCGCTGCGGCTACGGCTTCTCGCCTTAACCTTGCATGGGAACGTAACTCGCCGGTTCATTCTACAAAAGGCACGCCATCACCCATAGATCGGGCTCTGACTTCTTGTAAGCACACGGTTTCAGGTTCTATTTCACTCCCCTCCCGGGGTGCTTTTCACCTTTCCCTCACGGTACTGCTTCACTATCGGTCGCTAGGGAGTATTTAGCCTTACCAGATGGTCCTGGCAGATTCATACGGGGTTTCACGTGCCCCGCACTACTCGGGATCCGTCTCGGAGGGAATATACTTTCGGCTACAGGGCTTTTACCTTCTATGCCGGGCCTTTCCAGACCTCTTCGCCTAATATGTTCCTTTGTAACTCCATGTGAGACGTCCCACAACCCCAGAGAGCAAGCTCTCTGGTTTAGGCTGTTCCGCGTTCGCTCGCCGCTACTGACGGAATCACTCTTGTTTTCTCTTCCTCAGGGTACTTAGATGTTTCAGTTCCCCTGGTATGCCTCCTACTGCCCTATATATTCAGGCAGCGGTGACTGGCTATTACACCAGCCGGGTTTCCCCATTCGGACATCCTCGGATCGAAGCTTGCTTACAGCTCCCCGAGGCAGTATCGTTGTTCGCCACGTCCTTCTTCGGCTCCTAGCGCCTAGGCATCCTCCGTGTGCTCTTAGTAGCTTAACCTATCGCTCCGATTTTGTGCTCATTCGCTCTGTTGTCCGCTTGTTTCCCTGATTGGGTAAACCCGTTCAGATGTGGAAACAAACTCCCAAAGGATCGATGATCCCAAAATCTTCGCTGCTACCTTTATTAAAACTTGTTGACACAAGTTTCAGCTATGATGAATTTCAATTTGACGCAAGCCAAATTTAAAATCATCAGAAAAGGATATTTCTAAAACGCAAATTCGTTTCGTTATCTAGTTTTCAAGGATCAAATTGAGAGTTGAACTCTCAAAACTGACCAACGAGTGAGTCGGCGGAACCGAAGTTCCTTATTTGAATGTTCTCATCGCAGAGAACGATTCTCCATAGAAAGGAGGTGATCCAGCCGCACCTTCCGATACGGCTACCTTGTTACGACTTCACCCCAATCATCTACCCCACCTTCGGCGGCTGGCTCCCGTTAGGGTTACCCCACCGACTTCGGGTGTTGTAAACTCTCGTGGTGTGACGGGCGGTGTGTACAAGACCCGGGAACGTATTCACCGCGGCATGCTGATCCGCGATTACTAGCAATTCCGACTTCATGCAGGCGAGTTGCAGCCTGCAATCCGAACTGAGACTGCCTTTTTAGGATTGGCTCCAGATCGCTCCTTCGCTTCCCGTTGTACCAGCCATTGTAGTACGTGTGTAGCCCAGGTCATAAGGGGCATGATGATTTGACGTCATCCCCACCTTCCTCCGGTTTGTCACCGGCAGTCACCTTAGAGTGCCCACCCGAAGTGCTGGCAACTAAGATCAAGGGTTGCGCTCGTTGCGGGACTTAACCCAACATCTCACGACACGAGCTGACGACAACCATGCACCACCTGTCTCCCCTGTCCCGAAGGAAAGGTACATCTCTGTACCGGTCAGGGGGATGTCAAGACCTGGTAAGGTTCTTCGCGTTGCTTCGAATTAAACCACATACTCCACTGCTTGTGCGGGTCCCCGTCAATTCCTTTGAGTTTCAGTCTTGCGACCGTACTCCCCAGGCGGAATGCTTAATGTGTTAACTTCGGCACCAAGGGTATCGAAACCCCTAACACCTAGCATTCATCGTTTACGGCGTGGACTACCAGGGTATCTAATCCTGTTTGCTCCCCACGCTTTCGCGCCTCAGCGTCAGTTACAGCCCAGAGAGTCGCCTTCGCCACTGGTGTTCCTCCACATATCTACGCATTTCACCGCTACACGTGGAATTCCACTCTCCTCTTCTGCACTCAAGTTCCCCAGTTTCCAGTGCGACCTGAAGTTGAGCCCCAGGTTTAAACACCAGACTTAAAGAACCGCCTGCGCGCGCTTTACGCCCAATAATTCCGGACAACGCTTGCCCCCTACGTATTACCGCGGCTGCTGGCACGTAGTTAGCCGGGGCTTTCTTCTCAGGTACCGTCACTCTCATAGCAGTTACTCTATGAGACGTTCTTCCCTGGCAACAGAGCTTTACGATCCGAAAACCTTCATCACTCACGCGGCGTTGCTCCGTCAGACTTTCGTCCATTGCGGAAGATTCCCTACTGCTGCCTCCCGTAGGAGTCTGGGCCGTGTCTCAGTCCCAGTGTGGCCGTTCACCCTCTCAGGTCGGCTACGCATCGTCGCCTTGGTGGGCCGTTACCCCACCAACTAGCTAATGCGCCGCAGGCCCATCCTCAAGTGACAGATTGCTCCGTCTTTCATTATTCCGCCATGCGGCGAAATAAATTATCCGGTATTAGCTACCGTTTCCGGTAGTTATCCCAGTCTTGAGGGCAGGTTGCCTACGTGTTACTCACCCGTCCGCCGCTAAGCATCTGAGGTGCAAGCACCTCATCAGCTCCGCTCGACTTGCATGTATTAGGCACGCCGCCAGCGTTCGTCCTGAGCCAGGATCAAACTCTCCAATAAGGATCGGAAGGAGGCTCATACCCGAAGGTGATGAGGTGTTCCATCCGAAGTTTGACTTGCTCATTTAGAAAAACTGACGAGAATTAAAAATTCTCATTTATGATCTTGCTTAACGCAAAATCGGTTTAACTCACTCGTTGTTCAGTTTTCAAAGATCAACTTTTTTTCATTTCATCGCCTTAAGTTAATTTCAGCGGCGACTTTTATAATATATCATATCGCCCAGTGTTTTCGTCAAGAAGTTTTTTTCAACTTTTTAAAACGACATTTCTTTAAGGACCAATCTTTCTGTTCCTCTCGAAAGGGGCGAGTTATAATTTATCACAGGATATAGTAAACCGTCAACCGTTTTTTTTCGACTTTTTTTTACGCTCGCCTCAGAGCAAAAGCGACTCGTCTCCTTCCAACTGGGATGTAAGTTTCAACGTGAAATAAGTCCATGGATAAATGAATGCTGATACGTTCATCCTAATGAAACAAAAGAAGGGCTGGTCGCCCTTCTTCTCCTTTCCATTACTCCGCGTAATATCGGATATATTCGCATCCAACTTTCCCTGGTTCTTTCCATGGGACCGTCTCTTTTACCAATGAACGATAAACAAGCTTGCGCAGGACCAGAGGCAGTTCCGCCCGAACCCGTTCCAGCAACGGATGCTCCAATAATTCCTGAATCGTCCACGGTTGTCTTCTGCTCCGCAATATACGGAGAAGCACGGCCGAGCAGTCCGCCATTTTTGAACTCTCATAAAATTCGCAAGCGAGCAAGACCAGTTCAATCCGTTGTCCAAGGGTTTCGGTGCTCTCCGTGAGCTCTTCATACAACTTCCGGACCGGCGTGTTAAGACCGACAAGCTGTTCCCATACAGCGGACTCCGGATGAATCCCCCCGTTCGATGAGCTCGACTTCGGCCCAATGATGAAGACCTCCAAGAATGCTCTGATAAGCATCCAGGACATGCCGGTGTTTCATATGCGCTTTGGCGTCTACGTATTTTTGCAAAAAACGGGCAAAAGCTTTAAAAAGCTTCTCCTCCCTCATCGATCCGGAAAAACGCAGGAAATGACTTCGTATCCGGGCTAAACGTCCATCACTATCTTTTATAATATCTCCCTCCAGGAGGCATTTTAACAATACATCGTCGCAGCCTTCCATAAGTCCGCGCTCCAGTTCCTCCAGGCTTACGCTTAACAGCTGGCAGCGCTCTCCACGGAAATTATAATGCTGGACGGACGGCTCAAAGACGTCCCCCTCGTATACCGCTACCACGTTAATTTCAAAATCATGGACGAGCGAACCATGAAACGATTTAACACGATTACGGTAAGCAACCGCGCCCAAGGCTTTCTCATCAACCGAATTATTATAATATAAAGAAAAGTTGGTTAATTCCACGATTCCCTCCATACATTCCTTGGCTAAATCAAGCCAATTCAGTTATAATGTAATTCTACATGTCCATGTAAGTTCCTTCTTTTTAAGATATAGGAATGTGAACGTCTTGGAATTTTCTACCCGTATCGCAAAAACTTTATATGCGGTCTGTCTTAAATTATTGGACGAGCGTTTTCTTATCACTATTTGAATGACAGGGAGCCTTATTTATGATTTTTAAAACCGCTAAAATCAATGCTTTCCGCACTTGGGGCCTGCTGCTTACCATGATGGGCATGGGGCTCATGGTACTGGGAACCGCCGGCATCGTCTTTTGGGGGCAAGCCGGAAAAGTTATCGCCGGAATCGGCCTTGTTTTCGGCCTTATCACCATGATGGGCAGCCTCGGCATATATTTCTGGGCCGGGATGCTCTCCACCAGCGCAGTACAAGTTCAATGCCCTGAATGCGGAAAACTGACCAAGATGCTTGGCAAAACCGACCGCTGTATGTTCTGCAAAACCGTTCTTACGCAGGATCCCGCAATCGCCAATATCACGGCGGATGAACTTGAAGCTAAACAGGGCGGGCCAAATCATGCGCCTCAATCGCCCGAAAGCAAAGCATAAACGCATAGGAAAGTTTCGGAAGCATGAAAGCCGAGCGCAATGATTCTTCATTCCTTGAACAACAAATAACCGTCTCTCTTAAACAGAGAGACGGTTATTTTCGTATGCAATCAATTTCCCTAACATTTTTTTGAGCATAGTCTAATTATGAATGCCTTTTATAACCTCCCACGCCTCCGGTACGGCCAAACTCCGGTTCCAGGAAGCGACTCCCGCCAATTGAAGCGATTTTGCAAGCTCTATTCGGGCCTTAAGCGAGGTTTCGTCTTCGATCCAAATTCTTTTCAGCGTTTTGTTCTCTTTATACTCGACGTAGTTCTGACCGGCAGCTTCGTCAAAAGTCGTCTTAAGCTTTTTCTCCTTAAGCAAATTTCGCAGTTTATCCATGCCGACCGCTGTGGAAGATACTTTGCCTCCCCCGTCCTCCCCTTCCTCTGTCCATATGCGGGAATATAAAGGAACCCCGAGGATAAGCTTGGACGACGGAACGTCGTCTTCTTCCATAATTCGCCGCATGGTTCCCTCCGCCCAAGGAAGCGAGGATACCGAACCGGCTTTTGGACTCGCAGCCCAGTGCTCATCGTAAGACATGACGATCATGAAATCGACCGCCTGCGCAAGCTCTCGTCGGTCCAAAAAAGCAGACCACATCTCGCTGTTGGATTTCGGTGTGACGTCTATCGAAACGATGAGGCCACGCGCATCCGCAAGAGGTTTCAGTTCTCTCATGAACTGCACCAGGTTGTCCTTGTCTTTCGTGTATACATTTTCGAAATCGATGTTAATGCCGTCAAGCTTGTACTGCATTGAATACTGCAGCATTTGTTCGATAATCCGGGACCGCGTATCGAAGTCGGCCAGCGCGGAAGTCGTGATATCGGGATCAAAGCTGTTGCTTAAAAGTCCCCAAACCTCCATTTGTTGACCATGAGCCCAGGAAATATAGGAAGGGTCAGCCTGCGATTTAACTTCCCCGTTGCCATTTACGATGCTGAACCAGGTCGGGCTTACCACATTGATGCCAGGCATTTTGCCGATTCTTTGCGTGTCCGGATTTCGGGAGTACACCGCTTCCCACACCAAATTCACGGACTTCCCTTTCCATTCCTTTCGGGCTCTCGTAACCGGCCGCGGCCGTTCATCGATTTTCTTTTCGCCGGCCGATTCGATCTGGGCCGCTTTCACGTACCCCGTGAATCCGTTATCGGTCTGAGCATAATACCAATCGCCTTCCTGCTCCCAAATGCGAAGCCGCTCCCCGCTTTGCATATCCATGATGATCGGAGACTTAATGGAGGCACTCTTCCGCATGGGGACCGTATCCCCCTCATTTGCCGCACGGACCTTCGCCATCGAAATGCGGTCGCCGGCATTCATCAGGATAACCGCACCGGTATCCTTGTCCTGATGAATCGCGATTCCATAGGTTTTCTTTAAAGGTTCTACAGGAATATAAACCACATCGCCGATCTGTTCGGCGGTTTCGGCAAATGTTGCCGTTTTACCGTTCTTTGTGCCCTGCTTGCTGTCCAGCTCCATCCGGACAACCGATGCGGACGAAGTCAAAATAACCGATTTCGTTTTCTTTTCATAACGAATATGAGAATCGACGTTGTCCTGCAAAACCGGCAGCGGCAGCTTCAACTGTTCTCCGGTGCCGATCGCGGGATAATCCATCATTGCCCCCTGGACAAAAATCGGCTGGTCCATCCCCCTCCAGTCAGGCTCCGTATGGCTGTAATTCGGCAGCAGTTCCGTAACGGTCCACCATACTCCCGCCGCAATCAGTATCATTCCCAAAAGTACGGATTTCCGTGCGCCGCGGCGCCTCCCCCGTCTTCTTCTTGCCAATGACGCTCCCCCCCAAATCCTTACCACGATCCGTATCATGGTATTTCGTTATACTATCCGATCCTTAAAAACAAAAAACGTGAGGAATCTTTCATTCCGCACGTTATTTAAGGAACTGTATTTATTTGCAGGACTTGCAGACACCGTACAGTTCCATTCTGTGTCCCTTCACCTGGAACCCCGTGCTCTTCTCCGCCTGAAGCTCAACATCCGAAAGCGGCGGATAGCTGAAATCCTCGATTTTGCCGCATTTTTCACATATCACATGGTAATGATCGGATACGTTCGCATCAAACCGGCTGGAATTGTCGCCGTATGTGAGCTCCCGCACCATGCCCGCTTCAATGAACATTTTTAAATTGTTGTATACCGTTGCTACACTCATGCTTGGAAACTTCGGCTCCAAAGCCCGATATATGTCATCCGCCGTCGGATGGCCCATCGATTCCACAAGATAGGATAAAATCGCGTGACGTTGCGGCGTGATGCGGACACCGGTCGTTTTCAATTGTTCCAATGCATGCTGCACGGACGTTGCCATATATGCCCACCGCCTTTAAATTGGTCTTAATCGTTGAAAGATTTTATTCATTTAATTGTACGGCTACTTTTTTCATTTTGTCAATGCGGCATAGGCGTTTGCCCCTGTTTGCGCTTTTTGTCCCCGGGCTCCGGGTAACTCCGGTATATATGAAGATCGCTGTTTCCTTCGACCTTGACCACATATTCCCCGCTGCCAAGCGTTCCCTCGATCGTCTTTTGCTCAACCATGAAAAATGGGATGTCCGACTGGATTTTTCCGTAGCTGATGGTTCCCTCAAGCTGGTAATCCCCCACCAACGGCACATGCAGATTCATCACGCCGACAGCGCTGTATATGGTCCAATCGCCTCCGACAACTCCGGAACGGATATCGATTCCGCCATTCAGGGACTCCGCATTCAACCCCTTCTGAAGGCCAGTCAGCATAATGTTGCCGTTTTTCGTTCTAACATCCGTGTCATCGGATATTCGCTTCGCTTTAATGTTGCCCACCTGTGTCGTTAAAGAAGCTTTTCCTGCAACATCGTAGGCCTGGATACTGCCGCTGTTCGTCGACAGCTCAATATCTCCTGTCACATTTCGGATGCTGACATTGCCGTTTAAAGTCTTCCCCGTAACGTCTCCATATACACGGCTTAGCGTTATAGGTCCGTTCCCGCTCTCCAGCGAGATATGGTTGATGGCTTCTACGTTCAGCAAGGCAAGAGCTCCATTCATCGTACGGACTTCCAAGTCAAAACGGCGATCATCCGGGATGGCTATGTCCATATTCATGCGGGGCTGGCGTTTTCCCGACTGGCCGTACGGTTTCCCTTGGGAGCGGATGGAAACGATACTCCCGTCATCCGCTTCCACGACCGACTGTTCCGCGATCGCTTCGGCTAATCCGGGTTCCTCCTGATCTACCCACACTTCGGTTCTGACGGTGATATGGTCGCTGTTCACCCGATGGATCGCAATATCGCCGTTCAAGTGATCCACGATGATCTTCGAGGTTTCGAGTTCGACGGGAATCTCCAGCGGACTTTTGACAAAACGGTTATCCACGGCCTCGCTGTAGTCCACGCCGGCTGCCGTCAGGTTTAAGCTGACCCGGTTCCACAGATGCAAGAAATGCTCCTGCTGGGAAACGATGAATACGGAGGCTGCCACCAGCACGGAAACGATGATCCCTTTGAGATCGGGCCGGAATCGGAATTCCCCACGACGTCCCCGGATCCGGGAAACGAAATACCTCAGGATATACTCCGCTCCCCACAGCACAAACAGCGCGGGCCACCAGGTAAGAAGGAGGAAAATATGGTCGGTTTTATTCCATTCGTCAGCCAGCAAAAGGGCCCCCGTGCAGAAAAGCAGAAGGCCAGCGGTATATCGTCCGATTTTGATTTTATGCTTCATGTTCTCCCCCCCCAGAAAGCCCGAAACACTTAATTAGAATGACGTCCATTTTATTTTTTGTTTCGAGTCGCTTCATTCAAGCCAAGACAGATTCCTGCCAGCATAAGAAATACGGCGATAATCCCGGCTCCGTAATCGCGAATTCCCGTCTGCAGCCAAGGCGGCTTCTGATGAAGCAGAATGAGCATCGCTCCGCCGGCAACCATCATCAGGCCGAAGGACAAGCCGCCCTCCGCCCTGAACGGATTTTTGAAGCGCGCCCCTGCCTTCCCTGCATCTGCCGAAGCCGGAGCGGCTTCACTTCGCCGGCGTTTAGACAATATGAAATCCGCGCTCTGCAGAACATCGTAGACGTTATAGAAATATCCAACGGGAATCGTCAGTCCCAGTAAAATAAGGAGGGGCACGTTAATTTGCATGCCGATCGAGGAGAAATACAGCAAAGCGGAAACATCAAGCATCATCATCATGATGAACATGGTTCCTTTACGGTACAATCCCAGGTAAACATGTCCCATTCCCGGAAACACCGCAGCCAGCAGCAGGGCTGGCAGCTTTCGTTTTTTCCGCAAGAGCCCGGGATGCCGTTTCGGCGTCACTCTTTTTCTCGGTTTTTTGGGGTTCAGAGCGGGTTGATGTTCCGGCGTCATTGCCCTTTCTCCTTTCGACTCGTTTTCACGTTTCCTCTCTTGATAGTACCCTAAACCATGGCCGCAGTAACTGGCAAAAAACTGGATGAACCGGCTGAACGCCGCTCTTTTATCAAACAAAAAAAAGCGCCGCCCTCCTTGTTTTCACAGGTTGGCGGCCCGTATGCCGTACAGCTTTTTATTCGGAGGTCACCATGGTGACCCCGCCAAGCCCGCGAATCTGCTTTGTCAGCTCGATCGGATCGAACTTCCGGTCCGTCAAAACATGGAGCGAGATCTCCACGCCCGGAATAGCCGGCTGGAGCTCTCCGTAAGGGATCGGGCTGCGCTCGTTTACAATCAGTTTTTTTGATCTCAAATCCTTCGTTTTTCAGCATGTCGGACAATCCGTCCAGCAGTCCGGGGGTATTGGCTGCGTGCAGCGTGATCAAATGCAATTTGCTGCCGCGGATATAACGCTGCTCCAGCTTGTTGAACACGATCAGGTTCAAAAGAATAAGCAGTGTCGAAACCACCGCCGCAAAATAGAACCCTGCCCCGACAGCAAGGCCAATGGCTCCCACGACCCAGATCGAAGCGGCTGTCGTCAGGCCGGTAATGGATTTTCCGGTAAAGAGGATCGTTCCTGCTCCAAGAAATCCGATTCCCGTAATAACGGCGGTAGCCAGACGCGCCGGGTCAATACGGACGTTGGCTTCCGCGATAAAGTCCGCAAATCCGTAAATGGACAGCAGCATGATCAATGTGGAGCCCAAGCAAACCAAAATATGCGTGCGCAAACCCGCAGCGTGATTGGAACGTTCCCGCTCCAAGCCGATCAGCCCCCCGAGGAGCAGGGAAAGCATCAAACGAAGCAGGATGTGCACATTATCTATAACCCAAGGATTACCCAAGAATGTTTCCCCCCTTGCCTGTTGTCAGCACGGACATTTTATCAACAATTTACGGTTGACGCGAGAGATGAAACTCCGTCAGTTCTACACCCGGAGCGACCTCAAAGGCACTCGCCGGTTTAAAGCCGAATTTCTCATACAAGGCGACGGCGGGAGTGTTCTTCGTTCCGGTTGAAACGATCATGAACGGCGCATCGGAATACGTGTCCAATACATGACGTATCAAATTAGCCGCAATCCCCTTGCGAAAATGGCCGGGATGCACCATCATTCGGGATATCGTCACCTGCTCCTTCTCCGGTTCAACGGCGATTGCGCCGATCAGTTCACCTTCATCGCTTAAAACGCCGTAAAAAGTTTCGCCGCAGGAAGCGATCGAATCAAACGTATCCATGAGCGGAGGAAGCTCCGTAAAACCGATCCTTTCCGCCTCAAGCGGATAAGCCATGTGCTGCAGAGCCCAAATTTGCTGAACGGTCTCGCGGTTGTCTAACGATAACAAATGAATCATCATATCTAACCTCCTGATTGTACAAAGGGCCCATGTGCAAACAGGCCAGTACAATACCATATATATAATCACATGAGCAGAAAATCATAACGGGCATGAACAGTTCATCCGCAACAAAAAGGGTTCGTACGCATAGAAAAAGGAACTCGCCCAATCCGGGCAAGCCCCTTTTCCCTTTGGGAGCACATCAACCGTTCAGCACATCCGTCAGCAGTTTATTGACCAGTGCGGGATTCGCTTTGCCCTTGCTCTCTTTCATCACCTGGCCGACCAGGAAGCCGATCGCTTTTTGCTTGCCGGCTTTGTAGTCCTCAACGGACTGCGGATTGGCCGCAACCACCTGCTCGACAATCGCTTTAATGGCGCCTTCGTCACTGATCTGCACGAGGCCCTGCTCTTCCACGATCGCCTGCGGCAGCTTGCCCGTCTCCAGCATCGCCTTGAAGACCGTCTTCGCGATTTTGGTGCTGATCGTTCCTTTCTCGATCAGCCCGATCATTTCTCCCAAACCTTGTCCGGTAATTTTCACATGGGACAGTTCAAGGTTATTGGCGTTCAAATACCCCATCAACTCACCCATGATCCAGTTGGACACGGACTTGGCATCCTGCGTGTATTTCAGGCTGTCTTCGAAAAAGTCAGCCAGAGCCTTTGACGATGTGATCACGCCGGCATCATAATCCGGCAAACCGTATTCGGCGGTATAACGGGCTTTGCGGGCATCCGGCAGCTCCGGAATCGTGGCACGGACAGCCTCTTTCCATTCCTCGCTGATATGGACCTTAACCAAATCAGGATCCGGGAAATAACGGTAATCGTGCGCTTCTTCCTTGCCCCGCATGGAAAGGGTTTTGCCTTGGGCTTCATCCCAGCGGCGGGTCTCCTGAACGATCACTCCGCCCTCATCCAAAATTTCGGCTTGGCGGTATTCTTCATACTCCAGGCCCCGCTGGACGCCGCGGAAGGAGTTCATATTCTTCAGTTCGGCTTTCGTTCCGAATTCCTTTTGTCCCCAAGGGCGCAGACTGATGTTTGCGTCGCAGCGCAGCGATCCCTCTTCCATCTTGACGTCCGACACTTCGCAGTACTGCATAATCGCCCGCATTTTCTCCAGGTAAGCTTTGGCTTCCTCCGGCGAAGAAATTTCCGGTTCGGAAACAATCTCCACGAGCGGGGTACCCACACGGTTAAAGTCTACAAGGGACGCGTAACCGCCGTCGACGTGCGTCAGCTTGCCGGCATCCTCCTCCAGATGGAGACGCGTAATGCCGATCCGTTTGGTTTTGCCGTCCACTTCGATATCGATCCAGCCGTTAAGACCGATAGGCTGGTCATATTGCGAAATCTGATAGGCTTTGGGTGAATCCGGATAAAAATAGTTTTTCCGATCGAATTTGCTGATATCCCCGATGGTGCAGTTCAGCGCCATCGCGGCTTTCATGGCATATTCCACGGCCTGCCGGTTCAGAACCGGCAGAACGCCCGGATGCCCCAAGCAAATCGGACAGGTATGCGTATTCGGCGGGGCGCCGAATTCCGTCGAGCAGCCGCAAAAAATTTTGGAATTCGTATGAAGCTCGACGTGAACCTCAAGCCCGATGACCGTTTCATATTTGGATGTAGACATATTTTGGATTTCCCTCCTTCTCTGCCGCGGCTTACAGTTCCGGGCGCCGTTTGTGATGTTCTGTATTTTGCTCGTAGGCATGGGCCACGCGCAGAACGGTGGATTCATCAAATGCTTTGCCGATGATCTGCATGCCTACCGGCATGCCTTCCGCGAATCCGCACGGCACGCTGATGGCCGGAACGCCGGCCAGACTGACCGGAATCGTCAAAATATCGTTCAAATACATGGTGAGCGGGTCGTCCACCTGCGCTCCAAGCTTGAAGGCCGTCGTAGGAGCCGTCGGTCCGATGATGACATCGTAGTTCTCGAACACCTGGTCAAAATCCTGTTTGATCAGCGTGCGCACTTTTTGGGCTTTCAAATAATAGGCATCGTAATAACCGGAACTAAGCGCATACGTCCCCAGCATGATCCGGCGCTTTACCTCATCGCCGAAACCCTGGCTGCGGGATTCATGATAGAGTTCCAGCAAGCTGCCGTTACGGTCCACGCGCTGACCGTAACGCACGCCGTCAAAGCGGGCCAGATTGGAGGAAGCTTCGGAAGATGCGAGCAGATAGTAGGTAGCCACTGCATATTCCGTATGTGGAAGGGACACTTCTTCCCACGCCGCTCCCAAACCTTCGAGCACTTTAAGCGCGTTAAGCACGGTCTCCTTGACCTTGGCATCCACGCCCTCGCCCAGATATTCTTTAGGCACGGCGATGCGCAGTCCGGAAACGTCCCCGTTCAAGGCGCTCACATAATCGGGTATATCCACCTTCGCCGAAGTGGAGTCCATCGGATCGTAACCTGCAATGGCCTGCAGCACGTAAGCCGAATCCTCCACGTTTTTGGTAATCGGTCCGATTTGATCGAGAGAAGAAGCAAAAGCCACCAACCCGAAACGGGAAACAAGGCCGTAAGTCGGCTTCAGACCGACCACGCCGCAGTAGGAAGCGGGTTGGCGGATGGAACCGCCCGTGTCCGATCCCAGCGTAAAATAAGCTTCGCCTGCGGCAACCGCCGCAGCTGAGCCGCCGCTGGATCCGCCCGGCACGTACTCCAAATTCCACGGGTTGCGAACCGGATAGAAGCTGGAATTCTCGTTCGAGCCGCCCATGGCAAACTCGTCCATGTTCAGTTTGCCGATCGTTACCGTATCGGCCTTCCGAAGCTTGGAAACCACGGTAGCGTCATAGACGGGATTGAAATTAGACAAGAACTGGCTCGCGCATGTCGTCCGCAGTCCTTCGGTCACGATATTGTCCTTAATTCCTGCCGGCAGACCGAACAGCAGTCCGCGGTCTTCACCGGAAACCAGCTTGTCGTCCAGCCGTTTGGCTGTGCTGCGTGCACCGTCCTCATCGAGCGTTAAATACGCTTTTACTTTCTCATCGCGATCCCGGATGCTCCGAAAAGCCTCATCCGCCAGGTCGCTGACCGACAGCTCCTTGCCATGGAGCTTGTTATGTATCTCGGTTAATTTATAATCAAACAGACTCAAGTGCGTTTCCTCCCCTCAGGTTCTATTCCAGTACGGCCGGCACCTTAAACTGGCCGTCTTCCTCGTCCGGCGCATTAAGAAGCACCTTTTCGATCGGCAAACTTTCGCGCGCCACATCCTCGCGCATCACATTGCTGAGATGAAGCACGTGGGTTGTAGGCTCCACGTCTTCCGTATCCAATTCCTTCAGCTTTTCGGCATATTGTAAAATCGCGTTCAGCTGTCCGGTAAACATGTTTTCTTCCTCTGGCGTAAGGTTCAACCGGGCAAGTTTGGCCACATGCTGAACGTCTTTCGCGGTAATGCTCATGAATTTCACTCCTCTTGTTTCCCTTCCGAATTAAAGGGATAAAGTCGCGGATAACTTTTCTCATTATATTGTAGAAGCATGGACAATTCAATCCGCACCGAACTGCAAAAAAAGAGCCGGCCAGAGGCCGACTCCCTTAAATCCATGCTCGAAGATTTATTTGCTTGATGAAGTCCGCTTGAGACAAAGTCTCCTTCGCTTCCTTCTCTTCTTCTTCAGCAGTTTGCAGCTCGCCGTTCATCACTTGATGAAACAGCTTTTCATTATATGTCGACAGGGCGAAATCGATGAGCGCCTCCCGCTCGATCCGCTCGGCTTCCTGCTTCAACACGACGGCCTCCAGCTCAACGTCACCGGCCGGAACAAAAAAAATTACGGTTGAGATACGGAATCCGAATCACGTAATCGAACGCATTGTCCGGATTTCGGTCGTAAGCGATCACATAGGCGTGTTGACCGATCGGAAGGTTTTGCTCAAAGGCGTCTGCGACGATTGTGACTCTTTCCCCTAAACGCAGCATCGTCTACCTCCTGAGTTGTCTTTCCTTATCTCCATAGTCTACTAAAAAAAAGATAGGATTGTCCATGAAGTTAGAAGAAAAGGTTCAGCCTCGCCTAAAACTTGTGAAAAGGCAAAGGAATGCGCTGCCGGTCATACGGTTCGAACCCGCACGTCTCCTAGCCCGGAAGGGTGTTTCTGCGCAGCAAAGCTGACGCCGCAACAGCCGACAAAAGCATGATGCCGATCGAGGTGATTGCCGGGAGAAACGCCGAGCCCGTTCCCCCAACAAGCCATTCCGCGGACAAGCCGCTCAGGCGGCCGGGACTCCAATCCATATAGGAAGGGAACCAGCCGGACAACAGCGATAGCAACGCTGCCGAAGCCAAACTAATAAAGGCTGCGGCAGGTCCGCTAAGAACCGTCCCGAGCGGAAGGAGCAGCGTTAAAACCCATGCCAGCCACAGGGAGTAAAGACTGCCCGAACTGGCGACCTTGATCCATTCCACGGAACCGATAAGCTGCTCTGTATAATAAGCGGACCCGGCAAGTCCGAGCGCTAGCGAGATGACAAGCAAAGTCATCATCGCCGCCCATTTGGCGAAGATCATCGCAGCCGGGGAAACCGAACGCGCCAGCAGCAGCTCTCCCGTACCGGATAAGCGTTCCCCCGCCACCGTATTCATTCCCGCCAGGACAAGCACCAACAGGCCGACCGTGCTGTACTGGCTCATCGTCTGTGCCACCACTTTCGCCGGAGGAGGCGTTTCAAAAAGAGCTGCCGCTTCCTTCGGTATGTTGGCAGACATGGATAAGATATCAGGCAAATAATAGGTGGAGAGCGGCTGCATGATTCCAAGCATCAAAAACACGATCGGCACCCATATCAGTTTATAGTTGCGGGCAGCCTCGAGCATTTCCTTTTTATAGAAAATCCAAGCGGATTTCACTTTCCCACCACCTTCATGAACATATCTTCCAGCGTCGACATGCCCGCCTCAAAGCGAACGAGCGGTATGCCGTATGAAGTCAATTCCTGCATCAGCACGGAACGGGCCTCGGTTATATTATTTACCGTCAGCTTGACGTGATCTGAACCCGCTGCAGCCTCCGTCACAAACGGCTGTTTCTTAAGGGACGATATCCACGATGTCCAGTCCCCGCCGGGTTCAACGGCCAAATAGATCACCGGCTGCCGGTATTTATCGCGAAGCTCCGTCATAGTTCCTTTCTCCGCAATGCTGCCGTCCACCATAAAGACCATTTCATCACAGATCTCTTCGGCATCGTGCAGGACATGGGTCGAGAATAGAATCGTTACCTCTTCACGACGAAGCTGGCGGATAAGTTCGATCACTTCCCTGCGGCCAAGGGGATCCAGCGCCGAGACCGGCTCATCCAGCAAAAGTATTTCCGGATCATGAACGAGAGCCTGCGCAAGCCCGAGCCTTTGTTTCATACCGCCGGAATAACCGGAAATCCGCCGCTTGGCGGCGTCCTTCAAGCCTACTTGCTCAAGGACCGCCTCGGTCCGTTCGGCGGCTTGGCTCCCCTTTAGCCCGGAGACCCGGGCACTGAAGGCAACGTATTCGCGTCCCGTCATCCAGCCGTAAAATTTCGGATACTGCGGCAAATAACCGATTCGCCTTCGCCAGTTCGCCGGACTGCCTTCCCCTGTATACGTTACCGTGCCGCCGCTCGGCTCGATTAATCCGGCCAGCATCCGCAGGGTTGTCGTTTTGCCCGCCCCGTTCGGTCCAAGAAGAGCCGTACAGGAGCCACGGTTAATGTGGAACGAGATCCCCTTAACCGGCGTGAGTGCACCAAAGGACTTCTTCAGGTTGTTTATGTTCAATAAGCCGGTGCTCACGAATCTTTCCTCCCCGCAATGAAATATAAGATGCTGCCGAATAGGCTAATGAACAAAATGATCAGCACCCACATCGGCTTGCTGCCCCGAATCGCTTGCGGATCGGCCTTAAAAAGCGAGACAAGCGCCAATACCGCCAGAATAACCTGCAGCGCAATAAGCGGCCAGATCAAGTTCCAGTTGATAGCCATGATTTATCCCCCTTTCCCCGTGTTTAGGTTTTTGGCTTTTCGCGTTTGGGTCGGATGACAATGACCCAGTATAGAATTAACGGCAGCGGCACGGTCGTCGAGCCCCATATGCCCCAGAACCAGGCCATCTTTCCAAGCCCGCGTTTTCTAGCGTTCATGAAAAGCCAAGATCCTTGGGACAACACAAGCACGGACGCTGCGACCAGAATCCAAATGGGTGCCTGTTGAAGCTCATTCATGACGATCCCTGCTTTCCCGGGCACGAAGATCTATCGTCAGCACAACCGCTCCGGCCAGCATGCTGAGTCCATGGATGAGGAGAAGCAGGCCCGGCCGGTTCCACGCCGTGAGAAAGATTCCGCTAACCAGTAGAAAGGCGATCATGAGAAAGAGTGCGAATTCTCTCCTCCTTTTGCGGAGCGTCCGCAGCTGGGTATGGGAGGCCAGGGCTTCGAATGCGGCAAGCGATGGACTATATTCCTCGCGGCAGGCCGAATCCATGCGGTCGATCTCCACCTTCAGGCTTTCGATAAATTGCTGCTCTTCCATCTCAGGTCCTTTAGACATTTCGGATCATCTCCTCCCGCAGTATTTTAATCCCGTAGGATGTGCGCGATTTTACCGTTCCCGCCGGAACGCCAAGCATTTCTCCGATCTCCTCGTAGGAATATCCGTAATAATGCTTCAGCAGAATAGCGATCCGGTGATCGTCCGACAGCCGGGACAACGAATCAAGCAGATCGCTCCATTTCTCGTTCCGGTTCTGCATCTGCCAGCGCATTTTCCGAATGCCCTGCTCCCGTTCCTGCAAAAACCACTTCCGTTCCCTCTTCTTCCTTCGGACTTGATCCAGGTAAATACGCGTACCGATCGTTATCATCCACGACGAAAAAAGAAGAGGTCCCGTTATAGCGGGCGATATTTTCCATGCAGCGGATGACCGTATCCTGCGCCGTATCCTCTGCCGTGGAAGGATTCATCGTCACTTTAAGCAGATACTTGTATAAAAAAAGAATAATGCTGCTGAAACAGCTCGGCCATTGCCGTGGTGTCGCCCTTCTTAGCAAGAGCGATCCGTTGTTCTTCTTCTGCGTTCATCTGGGCCTGATCACCTTCTTTTTCACATTCCGATAATATTACGTTCAACCTCTTGATATCGTTCGATACCAACAAAAAAAAAGAGCTCTCCTAAGATTAACCCTTAAGAGACCTCCAATGCTATACACCGTTATCGAAAACTAACTTTATCCGGACCGATGGCCCTTCAATCTTTCCTGCCATGGCTGATAACCCGTCTTTTTTCCCCGCAGGAGCCTCAACCATACAGCGGATCGGTTCTCCCGATGAACCGAATCTGCCGCTTCCCCCTGTCCTTTTCCCGTATGTCCAGCTGTATGGGTGTCGACAAAGTGTGATAACCGATCATACTTCATTCCTTTTCCCCCTCATAGGTAGACCGTTCTTCGAAAATGTCCCAAAAATAAAAGAACGCAAACCGGGAATGAATCCTCAGTCTGCGTGCTTCGCAAAAGTAACATTTAATTAACATCATTGTATCAATCTTGTCGTGTCTTGTCCAGAACAAATTCTCGAAATTTGTCGCCTTAAGTTCCGATAACATCAGCTTACATACGGATTTCGCTGTTTTTCGTAGCCGATCGTCGTTCGGGGGCCGTGACCGGGATAAACCGTTACCTCATCCGGAAACGTAAACAGCGTGTTTTGTATGGAGTCATAGAGGTCACGCTCCCGACCTCCCGGTAGGTCCGTCCGGCCGACCCCCATTTTGAAAAGCACGTCTCCGGAAAAAAGATGGCTTCCGCTCAGGAAGCTGACGCTTCCCGGCGAGTGGCCGGGCGTATGATACACCGTAAAGCCGTGTCCGATCAGCTCCAGCCTTTGTCCCGCGGCAAGCTCGTACTCCGCGGGATCCGTAGTCAGCGGCGGACTGACCTGGGGCCACATCAGGGAACCGTTCAGCTTCGGATTACCCAGCCAATCCCTTTCCAGGTCATGCAGGTAAACCGGACAATCCTTCATCTTCCGGATTTCATCCACGCCGCCCATATGGTCAAAATGGGCATGGGTCAGAAGGATGGCTTCGATCTCCAGATCGGCGATCCGTTTGACCAGCGGGCCCGGATTCATGCCCGGATCGATGATGACGGCCTTTCCTTTATCCGATCCGGTTAACAAATACGCGTTCGTCTGCAGAGGTCCCAGGTTGAAGGTTTCTATCGTCAGCATCGTATTAAAACCCCGAGACCAGTTCCCGCAGCTCGGCCGTTACTGCCGCGTGAGACTCGTTTCTTTCGCCGTATGCCTTGATGATATCCTTGCGTACCTCGGCCAGTTTGTCCTGATAGTCCGGAGCTTCCCGATCCGGGTTTTCTTTCTTGAATTCAATCATAAACCGCTGCACGTGAGCAGGCCGCGGTCCCCATTGGCCGAGAACATGCCCGCCCGTGTCGGCAAAAATTACGATAGGCACCGAGCGTCCGCCCATGGTCAAGAACTGGTCCATCACATCCGGGTGCTGCTCCATGACGAACACTTCCGTCTCGATCCCCGCCGTTTCCAGGCTCGGAACACGGCCGGGACGTTCCGGACTACATCGCCGCACCAATCGGCCGCGAGCACTAACACCCGAAGATCATCGCGGTAATTCAGGCTTTCGAAAAAACTCCCGGTCTTCTTCGCTGCTCCACGCAAACTGATCATATCCGGATCGGAATTCCTCCTTGTTCTTCTCCATGCCGTCCATAAATTGCTTCGGCGATATGCCGGTTCCAAACTTATGAGCCAGATTAATTGCCATAATGAGTCCTCCCTTTTCTCGATTTAAACCATTTGATGACAAAATAAATGATCATGAGTGCCAAAGCGCCAAGCAGGATTTCACGGACATACGGAGCCGCTATTTCATCGATCGTCTCCCACTTGTCGCCAAGAACCATGCCCAGATACAAAAATAGGGCCGTCCAAGGGATAACCGCCAGCGTGGTCAAAAAGGTAAAGCGCCAAACGTTCATCTTGGAAATCCCTGCCGGTATGGAGATGGCATGGCGCACGACGGGAACGAAACGGGCCGTGAAAATGACGCCCGTGCCGTATTTCGTAAACCACTCCTCGGCATAGTCGATATGCTTTTTCTTGATTAAAATGTACTTCCCGTATTTCTCCAGAATAGGTCTGCCGCCATACCGTCCGATCCAATACACGAACAGCTGCGCCAGAACCCCGCCGACCGTACCGAAAACAAGGGCCCCGAAAAAGCCGATCTCTTTCATGTAAACCAAAAACCCTCCGTACGCGAGTACGATCTCGCTCGGAATGACCTCCACCATCAGTCCGAGCATAATGCCGAAATAGCCGAGGCTTTGAATCCATTCAAATAATCGGCCGATTATTTCATAAACGAAATCCACGGTCTCCCCTCTTCCTAAACGCATTGGTCTTTCTATATTAGCCTATTCTACCATAGCTTTGGACATGCGTTCTAGTACGCCCAATTCGGGGCCCGCCTGTGACTGCCGCCCGGAATCCCACATATGGTGAGGATAAAAGGGAGTGAGGTTTCTTGCATATACAGCATGACAAACAGGCCGGGGTACGCCCTCCTACGCCGCGGGGCATCCGGAGGGCCTGCAGCAAAGAGCTGTACCGGACCATGAAACGGCTGAAGCAGTATGTATCGCCGGAGTTGGTAAAACAAGGGGAGGACTTGTACTACCGTAAGGTGATCGGCAATTTGATCTGGATCCACGAAAACTACAGCAATAAAAAACTGCTCTGCGACTGGTGGGAAAAGGAGGTCGGGCCGGAGCTCGCCGATCTGTGGCAGGTACCCGAAAAACCGCTGAAAGCCGCCTTCAGGGATGCTTTTGGCGGATAGCCGGCGGGTTGTCGCCGGAGAGGCTGTTTCACGGCAAAAAACCGAGTCTTAGGATCCATCCCCGGATGCTGACGCTGACAGCGGCTCTTTCCGGCGAGCCCACTGCTCCATCCTTCTTCCTTCGAGTTCAGCCGGGAGGGTCATGCGGAACCGACGGTCATTCCGAATCCCGTGGGAATCCTCTATGGATTTCGACAAACGACGATAGTCGGCATACAATTCCGCGGCGGACGAAGCCGTTCGTTTAGCTGCGGCTTCGTCTCCCGACGCCTGCTGGGACCGGGCCAGCGCAGCCAGCGTAAGGATGGCGCGCGTCCGTTTGCCGGCATGATGGCGGTCCCTTTCCAAACCGTTCCTGAACCAGTAGGCGGCCTGGACCGAATTCCCCTGCTCAGCGTAAATAGTCGCCAGACTCCAGAGAATGGCCGGATGCCCCGGCGAAAGAGAACGGCTCCGATCCAGCAGGGTGATTGCCTTGTCCGGCGGCAGCAGCTCTGCCAGCTGACAAGCGGCTTCCGACGAGGCCGGATTCCAGGCGAGAGCGGACTGCAGCAGGCGGGCGCGCTCCCCCCGTTTGCTGCTCCCCTTGCGCCCGGTTGAAATACTGCTCTCCCTTCCACAGAACGGTTGAAAGCGCGGTCCATCCGATAAGACAGGCCAAAAACAGCGCAAGCCTTCCCGTGCCCTTTCCCTTCCAATAAAGCCTCAGGGACAGGATTTGATGCCCGAGGCGGATCGGCGGTCGTACCCTCTGGCGTCTCCGGCCGGATTGGGATATCCCGGCGGGAGAACGAGGCCCCTGGAACAGGCTGCTTTCTCCATCCGCCATGACCGCCAGCCAAACGATCAACAGCCAGACCAGTCCGTAGCTCCAGTCGAAGTCTAAGGCGCTGTGCAGCAGGAGAACCGATAAAGGCGGCAGCAGCCTCCGCTCTGTTTGACCAAGACGGAAGGCGGTCGCCAGCAACAGCGCAAAGGCCATGAGAAAACCGAAGATTCCGGTGTTCAGCAGCAGATCGATATATCCGCTGTGCACTTCGGCGCCCACATAAGGCTCGGACTGGACCGCCCGGTAGGCATGCCGCCAGGTCTCTCCGCCCTGCCCAAACCAGGGAGCGGCTCCGGCGAGCTCCCAAGCATCCCGATACATAAGCTCCCGAGCCCCCAGCGTCTCTCCCCCGCCTGTCCACCTGGACCGGGACGGGATCCATACGGCGGCCGCCGAGACCGCATACAAGGCGGACGCGGCCAAGGCCGCAATCAGGCGCCCGCCGGTTCGCCGGAGGCCGGGTCGTGCGGGCCCAAGTCCCCCCGTGCAGCTTCATCGGGTCATGGAGCGTAATCGATGGACGGGAGAGCAGGCCACGGCCCGGCCGCCGTGCGGGCCCGTTCCAGCCGGGGCTCTGCAGCCCCCGGCACAGCGCCAGG